>DNNE01000194.1:6664-19872 GCA_003487805.1 Blastocatellia bacterium
TTCTCTGTGTCCTCTGTGGTTATGAATGGCTTAAAGTAGATCGAGAATCAAAATGTAATCGGAAGCTGATGAACTTGCGAAGTCGATCGGTTATGAATGTTTCGGGAGGGTATTCTATGTTGGAAACGAACAAAGCGTTCTCGAGTTTCTCAGTTAACGATTTGGAAAAAGCGAAACAGTTTTACGGTCAGACCCTGGGACTCAAAGTGAAGGAATCGCCGGAAGGATTAGAGTTGCATCCGGGACAGCAAAGCATCTTCATCTATCCGAAGCCGAATCACGAACCGGCGACGTTTACGGTCCTGAATTTTCAAGTGAACAACATCGAGGCCGCCGTGGATGATTTGAAACAGAAAGGTGTGAACTTCGAGCACTATGAAGGCGAAATAAAGACAGACGCGAAGGGAATTCACCGGAATAACGGTCCTACGATCGCCTGGTTCAAGGATCCAGCGGGAAATATTCTCTCTGTCGTCGAGAGCGATAAGGGATAGCGCCTACGGCTCGAACTCAGCCTGTTAGCTTCGTGCTGAAACTAACAGGCTTGCATTACGAAAGCGAGAGTTCGGAGTTTCCGCCTTCAGGCGGTGTCGGCGCGCCGGCGGAGTTTTGCGGTGGTCGCGATCAGTCGTCTGCGATATCCGGCGCACTCTCATTCATCGAATGACTGGGAAAGGATCCGTTCAAACAAATAATAAAGTTGACTACCAGGAACGGCTCCATGATGTTGACCGGTCGACCTGCAGGCGCGTAAGAGAGGACGGTTGGGTTAGCTGGAGACTGGGGAATTTCAACGCTGCCTCCGGGCAGCGCCGACGCTTCCTCGCCTCCCATTTCTCCCAATTCTCTGAGCGACAGCCCGGGGCCCTGACCAAAATGTATCGGACCGCGCGATCTGAAATCGGGAAGAGCAAAGGTCGTTCTTCCGTCTCCTCCGTAAGTTGTACCCAGCAGCGAGAACAGCGCCGTGTTTTGACTGAGGGGCATCAGTTGTCCGTTACAAAAGGCCCAACCTGGCGGCGCGAAATTAAAACCCACCATTCGAATTTCTCCAATAAAAGGTCCTGCCATTTTCGTTACCTCACTATTAAGAGATTGGTTACCGCGGAGTAATATAGAACAGCAAGGGCCACGGGAGAAGGCATCGTCACCCTTAGGTCGATGCTGCCGGCCTTCGGCAGACTCGGGTGCAACTCTCAAAGGCCCGCGCGCGTATTTTCAAACGCATTCCGCGCTTGAGCTTTATTTACAACCCAATCGGAGGTTAGTTCGATGACTCTAAGGACTATCGGCTTCTCATTTCTCTCGTTCGTTCTCGGCGTTGTCCTCTTTGCGACGATTAGTTCACGCGCTCACGTCCAGGACGATCGCGCCGCCGATCGCGAAGCGATTCGCGCCCACATCGATAGCATCTTTCAGGCGTTCATCAAGAAAGACCCGGCGGCCTTGCGGGCGATGCACGCGCAGAATTGGCTGGGCTATCTGGATAACTCCGGCAGGATGCTAAAAGGCGTCAACGACTATATGGACTGGAACCAGGTCGATCCGAAGAGCCCGTATGGGATGCAGAGTTACAAGTTCCGCGAGTTCGACATGATCTTTAAAGGCGATGCGGCGTTCGTTTGCTTCGTCGCTGACGTCGAATCAAACTGGCCGGGCGCGCCGCCGCATCGCGTGCTGCAAATCTGCGATTTCTACACTAAGAATGACGGCAAGTGGATTCAAAACGGCAGCGACACCGGGCTGCATCAGGAATCGCTGGAAGAGCAGTTGGCAACGCCGCGGCCTTTGGGTGATCAGATGAAGAAGCGTCTGCTGGATGCGCGTGAAGCGGTGTGGCGCAGTTGGTTCGCCGGCGATCGCCCCACGTTGGAAAAATTAATTCCGGACGAGACGATTGCAATTGAATGGGGCAACAAGAACTGGTCCAACCGCCAGGCAATTCTCGATGGTTCAGTCCAGTTCGCAAAGAGTGGCGGCAAGCTGTTGAAGCTTGAATTTCCGAAGACGGAAATACAGGTGTATGGACCCACGGCGATTATCTATTCAAACTATTCGTACGATCTGGAGCAAGGCGGACAGCGCAGCACTCACTCCGGCTGGGTGACTGAAGTCTTCGTCAACCGGAAAGGACAATGGGTAAATCCGGGCTGGCATTTGGATAGTGGGAAGTAGAATCCTTTTCACGGCGTAGCCGTGACAGACAGTAGCCGGGGGTAAGCGCGTTTCGCGCGCCACCCCCGGAACAGGTAAGAAAAGAATTCCCAGCCTGCGAAGCGGGCGACAGAATTGTCCAACTGGCCTAGGCCTTTCGCCTTTGGGTCTTTAGGATGTTGTGAAAGTGAGCATCCATCAGAAGATACAGACCTTTTGCAACGCGGCAGTCGGCGAACATCATCGCTACCGTTCGTGGGAGCATTGCTATGGCTACTTTCGGAGTAACAGGGCCATATCACTCGATCGTGATCAAGCCGCGCTCCAACTAGGGTTCTACCTTGCCAGTTGGGGCATGTACCGCGGATCTAGTTTTTTGCTTCAACATGCGTACACGGTGCATCGAGGCGTCATCGACTTAATCGCAGAGGGACGCTTTACCGAGCTTTGGGACGCGGATGTGGGGGCGAGCGAAGCAGACGTTAAGTTCGTGCCAGTGATTATCGAATTGATTAAAGGCGTCAGAGAAGCATACAAACCCTTTGCTCCGGCCATTGCGTCCGCTCAACCGACGGAGACCTTAATCACAAAAGTCCTTCTCGGAACTTTCGGATGTTTGCCTGCCTGCGATCGCTATTTCATCGATGGGTTTAAACGTGAAGGATTAAAGTACTCGGACGTCAATGATCGATTCACCAAACGTGTTCTCGATTTTTGCTTGGCGAATCTTGGTGAACTTCGTGCGGAGCAAGCTGACATCGAAAAAAGACGCGGGACGCACTACCCGCTTATGAAGCTCGTGGATATGTACTTCTGGGAAATAGGATATGAGCAAGCCGCGAAGAAGAACTGAGCCCTCACGGTCAGGCTAATGCCCCGAGTCTCCCTGTCGGGACTTGAGTCCCAGTTGAATTGCCAAACCCCGATCTGAGTGTTAATTTCCGCTCATGGCAACAACGTCTGAAAGCCTGGCATTTGATCGCGGCATTCGACCGGTGATGGAGATTGTGCTGCCGGAAAAAGCAGACGCAATTATCGGCTTTCGCACTGATCCGGAACTGCAGGCTCGCATCGAAGAGCTCGCGCGAAAATCGACTGAGGGTGAGCTAACTGAAGATGAGCGGGCTGAATACGCCGGTTACGTGCGCGCAAACAAGTTCGTCGCCATTCTCAAACGCCAGGCTGAACGGATTTCTAACTCGCACTCCTAGATGCTCCGTGTACTTAAGGTCATTTCGTCTTCTCTCGTTGTAAAAGGCCCCCACTTTCTAATAGCATCTCAAGGCTATGACGCTTACAACTGAAACCATGACCGGCGAAGAGATCGTTGAACTCTGTCGCCGCCACACCCTCTTCGAATGGTCCGCCCAGGCTGCGGTGGATCCGATTCCCGTCGCGCGGGCCAAGGGCATCTACTTCTGGACACCGGACGACAAGCGCTTTATCGACTTCAATAGCCAGTTAATGTGCGTGAACATCGGCCATGGCGACGAGCGAGTCGTTCGCGCGATTAAAGCACAGGCAGATGTACTCCCTTACGCCAATCCGTTTATGGCCACAGAGGTGCGGGCGCGCCTCAGCGCAAAACTCGCCGAGATCACACCCGGTGACATCGATGCTTTTTTCTTCACCAACGGTGGCGCCGAGGCGAACGAAAACGCGATCCGCATCGCGCGTCTCTTCACCGGTCGTCACAAAATCGGCGCGCGCTATCGTTCATATCACGGCGGGACGGCGGGCGCGTTAACCCTGACCGGCGATCCGCGACGGTGGGCGGCCGAACCTGGCATCCCCGGAGTTTTTCGCATTCCCGATTTTTACCATGGCGTCGATAAGAGAACAGAATCAGCTGATGAAGTGTTAGCCCGCACTGAGGAGATTATTCAGCTCGAAGGTCCGAATACCATCGCCGCGATAATTGTAGAACCCGTTGTCGGAACGAATGGCATTTTGATTCCTCCGGATGGGTATATGCAGGGCCTGCGCGCACTGTGCGACAAGTTCGGTATTCTGCTAATCGCTGATGAAGTGATGGCCGGCTTCGGGCGCACCGGCGAATGGTTCTCAGTGGACCATTGGAAAGTTGAGCCCGATCTGATTTCGATGGCCAAGGGTTTGACCAGCGCGTATGTGCAGCTCGGCGCGGTAGGCATGCGGCGGCAAATCGCCGATCACTTTGCGAAGAATGTCTTTTACGGCGGGCTTACCTATAACAGTCATCCGCTCGCCTGCGCCGCGGCCCTGGCGACCATCGCAGTGTATGAAGAGGACAACTTGATCGAACGCGCGCGCGACATGGGCGTAGTGATGCATGCCTTGCTCGATGATCTGAAAGCTCGTCATCCATCGGTGGGAGCAACGCGCAACATTGGGCTATTCGGTATCGTTGAGTTGGTAAGGAATGTTGAGACAATGGAGCCGATGGCCCCATTTAACGGCAGCTCACCCGAAATGCAGGCGCTCGGCAAGTACTTTCGCCAGGAGGGTCTCTACACCTTCGTGCGTTGGAATACTTTCTTCGCCAATCCGCCGCTCTGTATCACTGAAGCGGAGTTGCGCGAGGCGTTCGCGATTATCGATCGAGGTCTGGAAATTACGGACCGCGCCGTTGCGTAGATACATCAGTCGCGCATCGATCAGTGTCACTACTTAGTGCGAATTGCTCGAACACGGCGCCTCAAATAACCTCGCGCTAATGAAACGTGAATCAAATCACCAGTCTGAGTTCACCATTCGCCTGGCCGGCGAAGCGGACGCTCGGTCGTTAGCGCGCTTGCGGTATGCGTTCCGTTCGGGTATCGACATCGCCACCGAAAACGAGGCAAACTTTCTCGATCGATGTACGGCCTGGATGGCGGAACACCTGGCCGCAGAGAGCCGCTGGAAATGTTGGGTCACCGAGCAGAGCGGAAAGTTGACCGGTTGTGTGTGGGTGCAACTGGTTGAAAAGATTCCTAATCCCAGGGATGAGTCCGAGAATCACGCATATCTGACGAACTTTTATGTGCAGGAATCCGCGCGGGGAAAGGGCGTCGGGTCGCGGTTGCTCCAAGAAGTGATCGCGTGGTGCCGGACGCGTGATGTTCATGCCGTAATACTCTGGCCGACTGAGCGCAGCCGCGGACTGTATGCCCGGCAGGGTTTCGCCGTACGCGACGACTTGATGGAATTGATTATTGCGGACCCGGCGAGATAACGCGCGTCATTCAGCGCGCGATTCATGTTTGAACCTTCGTCGTGTCGGTCTTATCCCACGGAAACATTCAAATCCCGCAACAATCCATCGCTCAAATCATAAATCCAGCCGTGCACCGCCAGCGTTTGATTGCGTGCCCAGGCGTCACGCACGATCGTTGTCTGGCTGACGTTGATAACCTGCTCGATCACGTTCAGCTCGCAAAGGCGTGCATGCTGTTCCTGCTCAGTTGCAAGAGAATCGATCTGTGAACGATGCTTCGCGCGCACGTCCTGGACGTGACGCAGCCAGTTGTCGATCAAGCCGAGCTGGTTGTTTTGCAGCGCCGCCAGCACTCCGCCGCAGCCGTAATGTCCGCACACAATGATGTGTTCGACGCGCAACACGTCAACCGCAAACTGAATCGCCGAAAGACAATTGAGGTCGGTGTGGACGACGACGTTCGCCACATTGCGATGCACGAACATATCGCCGGCCATCAGGCCGACAATTTGGTTCGCCGGCACGCGGCTGTCCGAGCAACCAATCCAGAGATAATGCGGCGACTGTTGCTCAGACAGACGGCGAAAGAAGTCCGCGTCCTGACGCGTCATGTCCGCAGCCCATGCCCGATTGTTTTCAAATAGTTGTTTAAGCGTTCGCATGAGAGATCACCGCGCAGCTTGAGTTTTGACCCGATCGAGAACAAATCAAAAGAATCGTCGGGGGTTTTGAGCACTGAGAGTTTACAACGGAGGCGATTGATTAGTTAAGAGAGCACAGATTTGGAGTGCGCTGACCTGTCAGCGCTTTGAAAAGCGGCGACGAGTCGCCGCACTCCAAAAAGAACTGTCGTCATTGCGGAGGAACGCCGAGACTGGATTTTGTCCGCACCAGGAATTATCTTCCTCATAACGCTTCATCAAGGAATAAGGACAAAGAGATATGTGCCGAAATATCAAGACTCTGCATAATTTCAAACCGCCGGCCACCGAAGAAGAGATTCGCGCGTCAGCAATTCAGTTTGTGAGAAAGCTCAGCGGGTTCACCAACCCTTCTAAAGCAAACGAACCTGCGTTCAATAGTGCCGTTGAGCAGGTTACGAAGGTAGCGAGCGAGCTACTCGATTCGCTGGTCACCAATGCGCCGCCGCGTGATCGAGAAATCGAAGCCGCGAAAGCGCGAGAGCGCACCGCGCTGCGATTTCATTCAACGGGGCAGTAGCCGGGCGCTTACGCGGGGGCGACTTCACAGCTGAGTTGTAATAGAGATTAGCCCTGGGGTAAGCGCGCAGCGCGCCACCCCGGACCAGGAATCGTTTAGTTGAATAAACGCGCGAAGCGGGCGAGAGAAGAATCATCACGCCAGAGGTTTACGAGCAAACAAGAGGACGCTAATTTAATCCCAATGAAAGCCATCACTCACGAACCGGAAATCGTGACGCGAAACGGTAAGCCCGTTTCCGTGATCATTCCCATCAAGGATTACCAGGAATTATTGGAGCGAGCCGAAGACGCCGAAGACATTGCCTGGCTTAAGCGCGCCCGCCGCAAGAAGCAGCACTATCGTCCGCTCGAAGAATATCTTTCTCAACGCAACGGAAAATAAAGCATGTATCGCGTCTTCCTCGAACGCGCCGCCGAAAGAGATCTCAAGAAACTGTCGGTTCGTTTGCACGACCGTGTGATTGCCGCGATCCAAGGTCTCGCAAAGAATCCGCGCCCATCCGGTTGCCGAAAACTAACCGGGGCCGACAACGACTGGCGAATTCGCGTTGGCGACTACGGAGTGGTTTACGAGATTGCCGATACGATTCGAGTAGTGCGCATCAATCGCGTGCGACATCGTCGCGAAGTCTATCGATAGGAGCGATCTCAGTGCGTAGTTGTGACAGACTGTGGCAAGGGTAAGTGTACCGACACGTTGATGACGGACTTACTCCTTCACTGGCCGCGAACGAAAGCCGATTTGTTTGCGAGCCGGAACAGGCGGCGACATCAGTTGACGGATCGCGTCGAACACAACCTTGAACTGACGATCGTATTTGCCTTCGAGCTCGTCCAAACGGTGAGACAGTTCGGAATTTGACGCGAGCATTTGTCTCAGCTTCACAAACGCGCGCATGATCTCGATGTTGACCAACACGGCGCGTTCGCTGTTCAGCGCGGTTGAGAGCATCGCCACGCCCTGTTCGGTGAAAACGTAAGGAAGGTAACGCCGCCCGCCGCGGGTGTTCTTTGAGGTGCCAATTTGGTACCTCAAACTGGAAGCTTCTTCCGCCGAGAGCTGAAACATGAAATCCAGCGGAAATCGCCTGAGATTCCGCTTTACGGCACGGTTTAGCATTTTGGTTTCGACGCCATAAAGGTCAGCGAGGTCGCGATCCAACATCACCTTCTCGCCGCGAATGAAATAGATCGCTCGCTCGATTTTCTCAGTCGGAATAAGAGACGAATGCTTCGATGAATTCGCTCGGGCCGTCATATTGGCGGCGCATATTAGAGGAAAATGTGGAATCGGTAAAGTAACAGATCTTGCAAGCTGAGATGGTCGCAGCTTGCGATTACGTTCGCAGTTCTCCTGGAGGTGCGTTTCCAAGCGACTTGGCGTAACGCCGTCCTGACGGTCGGGCTACTGCCCCAATCGAATCGGATCTATGGAATATCTCTCTCGCGCGAATCGCAATCAAAAATTACAACACAACTGCAATCGAGATGGGCCGTCTTTCGCGATGATTCTCGCATCCCCAGAGAGTTAGTGTGTTTGCTCTCCGGATAATTTCTCCGGGAACCGTAACAGTCCCGGCAAATCCAATCGGAGTGTCATTAGGCATTCCTACATTCTATTAAGGAGAGAAATAATGAGTATTAGAAATCGATCGTTGAGTTTCGTCTGCGGCCTAATTCTGTTGATGGCGGGGGCCGTGGCGATTCACGGACAAGTCCCCGACAGCCAGACGACCACGGGGCCCGCGCCAAATTTCAGGCCGGTTCCCAGCGGCTCCAAAATGAAGTTTCAGGGTGTGGTGATTGAGCGCAACGCCGACACCTTTACCATCCGCGACCGCACGCGCACTGATTATCAGGTTCGAATTTCAGACGACACCAGCGTCAAAACACACGGCGGCTTTCTCAGCAGCGGCAAGAAATATCCCGTTACGGATCTGCTGCGCGGTTTGATTGTCGAAGTGGAAGGGCGTGGTGACGCGCAAGGCGAAATCGTCGCCGAGAAGATTAGATTCAACGAATCAGACATGCGAGCGGCGATCACCTCAGACACGCGTGTGACTCCGGTCGAAGAGAGCCAGCAAAAAATCGCCGGACAGATGGATGAGCTGTACGCCGTGGCCCAGGAGGCGCGTCAACAGGTCGCCCAGGTTAATGAGCGCGTATCTGCTCTCGACGAATACGATACCCAGCAGAGCGTTGCGGTCAACTTCAGCGTAAATAGCGCAGTCCTCTCTGCGGAAGCCAGGCAACAGCTCGACGATTTTGCCACGAAAGCTTTGGCCACCTCGGGGTATATGATCGAAGTTGCAGGACACACCGATTCAACCGGAAGTGAAAGCAAGAACATGCGGCTTAGCCGTGATCGAGCGGAAGCCGTGGTCGAATACCTAACGGTTAATCACAAGATTCCGGCGCGTCGCTTTATCACGCCGATGGGTTATGGAAAGGCTGAGGCCGTCGCCGACAATTCAACGGCAGCGGGACGAGCGCAGAATCGCCGTGTCGAAGCGAAGCTCCTGATCAATCGCGGACTGACGGGAAGTAACAAGACGCAAGAGACACAGCCTTAGTCGCAAGCGGCAGGCTGGAGATGATCGTGCTTGAAACGATCTCAACCTTTTGGAGTGAAGGCCCTGCTCAGGCAAGGCCTTCTCCAACGGTCGGGGCTTAGTTCGAACTTTGCGTGGCTTTGCGCCTTGGCGTCTTTGCGTGAAATCTAATCGTCATGAGTTGAGATCTCACGCAAAGGCGCAGAGCCGCAAAGGAAGACCGCAGAGTAAGGTGCTATCGGGGAAAGCAACCGGGCACGGATCGAATCATTTCGTTAAGTCCTAGCAGACGCCGTATTTGAAAACGACCTCGACGTGTTTGGGTGCGTGGCAAGCGCGACACCGCTTTGGATTGGTCGTCGCGAAAGCGAGATCCAAAGCGCCGTCGTCGCTTCGGTCTGTCGGCGCACTCCAAACTCACCTTATCCCGACCAAACTCTGGACGCTTTGAATCAACTTCTCTGAATCGTACCCAACGCCGTCTTTGAAGACGATCTCGATGTTTTCGATGTCGGAGATCTTTGTAGCAGGATTGCCTTTCACGATCATCAGGTCGGCTTGTTTGCCGATCGCGATCGATCCGATGCGTGAATCTTCGCCGAGAAATTTTGCGCCATTTAACGTTGCGATCTTGATCGCTTCAATAGGAGTGAAACCTGCCTCGACCAGCAACTCGACTTCGCGTAGATCACCGAAGCCTGCTACGACCCCACCATTGCCGGTTGGATCGAGGCCGGCCATCAACAAACCACCCGCGGCAACAAACGCGCGTTCAAAATCCATCGACTTGCGCACCAGAGTTGCGCTGGTCGAGGTCGCCGCGATCCGCGAACGCGCCGTCAGGTAACGCACGCGCGCGTCGGTGTTCATGACGTTGAGCATGCGAGGATTCAGTACTGCACTCGACGCTCCAATTCCGTTTTGACTCAGAGGGGCCCCAGCTTCAAACACGGGCAGCGTCGAAGTGAGCGCGACGTTCTTTGCTACCAAAGTACGAATCGTCTCTTTCACCGCAGCGCCGTTGATGTCGAGCTGGAGCAAGCTTGCATTCACCGCGGCGCCAGGACATTTGTCCGGCTGTTTGTTGGCAACGAACTCGGAATCGGGCAGCAGGCCGTGCTCGAGATTATCGATGCCGATCTCAGCCGCTTCGCGATAACCGATCGAACAAAGATGGCCGGTGACTTTCAGTCCGCGCTTGTGCGCCTCTTCCACGGCGGCGCGTAATTCATCGCGGGTGATGTTCATGTAAGCTTTGAATGAAGTCGCGCCCTGATCGGCCCAGAAGTTGACCATCTTGCGCGCGTCGTCCGGTCCGGTGAGTTGATGCATCACGGGTGTGAATGCGCCGGCTCCTTCTAGATAAGGAGCGGTGACGTGCATCTTTGGACCAACTATGCGGCCGGTATCGATTAGCTTCTTGATTTCGAGATCGGTGTAAGGCGCGACGCTGCCAGTCGTGCGAATCGTGGTCACGCCGAGCGCGAGATAGAGGCGTGGAAAGCTTGTCCCCATGTCCGAGTACATCGGCGGATTGCCGCCCATCGGAAAGAACATGTGGTCGTGCATGCCGACCAGGCCGGGAAGGACTGTGTAGCCTTTGAGATCGATTACCTGGGCATTCGCTTCGACTCGCGCAGTCGCGCTTGAGTCGATTGACGCGATCTTGCCCGCGCTAATCACTATCGTCTGATCTTCGAGCGCGTTTGCGCCGGTGCCGTCAACCACGCGAACATGGGTCAACGCGATGACCGGGCCTTCGGCGCGAATGAATTGTTGGCGATCGGATTGTGGGCCTTGTGCAAATGAACCGACAAAGGCGACGAACAGCAGGAAGGCGGTTGCAGTTTTCATGGGTTTCTCCAAATGGACTGCAAACTTTTACGCCGTCGAGTTAGATAAATCAATAGCGGGTCAGTGCAGCGTACTTGAATTCAGCGTAACGTGGCGCTTGAGAAGGGCTGGTTTGCCCATTACTAATAATCATGCGTCGAAGTGGCGACCTGGTACGGAACCGCTTGCGCCAGCAAGCGGGTAATCTCAATGGAAAGACCCGGTGGCTGGCGCGACCGGTTCCGTACCGCGTTCGTCTAATCGAGTCTTTGGACAAAGCCGAGAGTGGTGTTTACAAGATCAAATGAAAGTCATCTCTCTTAACGTCGGGCTGCCACGCATCGTGGAATACAACGGCGAGCCGGTAGCAACCGGCATCTTCAAGGAGCCGGTGCCGGGACCGGTCATGCTGCGCACTCTTGATCTTGACGGTGACCGGCAGGCTGACTTGTCGGTTCATGGCGGAATTAGTAAAGCAGTTTACGGCTATCCGTCCGAGCATTATGAATTTTGGAAACGTGAACTGCCAGAGATGGAGTTGCCTTACGGAATGTTCGGCGAAAACTTTACTACCGAAGGTTTGTTTGAAGACAAACTCAACGTTGGCGATCGCTTTCGCGTCGGTGGGGCTGAGTTGATGGTGACGGAACCGCGTCTGCCTTGCTACAAGCTGGGAATCAAATTTGGGCGCGTCGATATCATCAAGAGGTTTCTGCAAAGTCGCCGCACGGGATTTTATTTTGCGGTGCTGAAAGAAGGCGAAGTCAAAGCCGGTGACGAGATCGAACTCGTAAGCCGAGACGAAAACGGAATCACGATCGCGGACGTAACTCGTTTGTATGCTTTTGAGAAAGATGATTTAGAGACGATGCGGCGAGCTGTGAAGCTGAGCGCTCTGTCAGAGAGTTGGCGTGAGTACTTTCAACATCAAATTCAGAAACTCTCACATTGAAAGTCTCCGGTTCATGATCACTCTTAGTGATTGGGTTAGATTCGTGAATTTTCGCTCTGCGGTAATGGCCAAAGGCTGAATACCAGCGCCAGGATTCCCAAACCGAACCCCACGCCCTTAATCAAAGCAATCCAGCCAGACGAGATCGGAGCTGGATCAGCCATGCCAATTCGGTAGCGGTGGAGCTGCTCGAAAAAGCTGCCGTAAGCCATGCCGCACATGAATGCCCATGCCGCCGCCAGGAAGCGTTGACCGCTGCGGGCATCTCTGCCGACGCGCCACGCTCCATAAAGTAGAAATGCTCCCAGAATGTAGTCGTCGAACAAGGCCGGAGGGTTCTCTCGCCAGGTGCTCCAGCGGCGAATAGTTTCGGCGAGTGGCGTGAGAATCCCCAGCACGATTGCGAGATAGCGGCTGAATGATATCTTCATCTTTTGTTCAGAGAATCAGAGTTAAACGAAGGACCGAAAGAGTAGTGGCTTACTTTGCGGTTCTTCTTTGCGGCTTTGCGCCTTTGCGTGAGTTGTCTTGCATCAAGAGGTAATCTCACGCAAAGACGCAAAGATGCGCAAAGTCAAAATAAGATACTACCAACGAAAGCCCGCGAACGGGCACCGACAGTGCATGGCGCGTTGCGCATTTACCCCCCGGTTGCGGTTCTCTCGGTAAAAACCCGCTTGCTATCGCAAGCGGTTCTGTAACGACGCCTTCACCTCAGGCCACTCGTCATCGGTAATGCTGAAGATTACTGAATCGCGCACGCGGCCACTTGGCAGAATGAGATGTTTGCGCAGGATGCCTTCCTGTTTTGCGCCCAGACGCAGGATAGCCGCACGCGATTGATCGTTGAGCACGTCGGTCACTAATTCAACTCGCACACATTTCCATGTTTCAAATGCGTGAGTGAGCAACAGCAACTTGGCTTCGGTGTTAATGGGTGTCCGCTGTGCGCTCTTCGCCAGCCAGGTATAGCCAATCGCAGCCTTGCGGTCCGCGCGCGAGATATCATAGAAGCGAGTTGCGCCGACTACTTGATTCGATAACTTGCTGATGATGACGAATGGGAACTCGCGGCCCTGAGATTGTCCATCAAGCGCGGCTTGAATGTAATCTTTCATCCCCACGGGTTCGGGAATGATCGTGACTTGAGTGTTCCAGAGTTCACCGTCGCCGGCGGCGGCGATCAGAGGCTCCGCGTGCGCCTGGGTCAGTGGTTCCAGGCGCACGTGTTGTCCTTCGAGAGTTATCGGGGAGACCTCCATTGTGGTGGCTGATGGCAGTGTGTTTTATGCCGCGTAGCGGCGAAATGTTTATAG
>DNNE01000194.1:20151-20405 GCA_003487805.1 Blastocatellia bacterium
GCGTAGCGGCGAAATGTTTATAGCACATGAAGTGAAGAGTGTTTATAGTCCGTAAGAGCGGAATATTCTTTCGCCCGCAAACGGGCTTGGAAAAAAATGTCTTGAGGTCGTGAAGCTATAAATATTCCGTCCCTATGGGGCTTCAAACATTTTGAGTTTAAGATCGCCTGTCGCCATCAACCGTTCTCTTGCGCCGTTGCCTTTTCGCGGATGCGTGCTTCCTGCTCTCGTAGCTCGGGCGTGAATTCCGCGCC
>DNNE01000194.1:20693-20866 GCA_003487805.1 Blastocatellia bacterium
AGCTCGGGCGTGAATTCCGCGCCGAAATCTTCCGCTTCAAAGACCTGGCGAATCTCGACTTCGGTTTCTTCGAACGGCGCCCGCTTCAGCCATTCGATTGCTTCATCCAGAGACTTGCACTTCCACAACCAAAAGCCGGCGACCAGTTCTTTCGTCTCGGCGAATGGCCCATC
>DNNE01000007.1 GCA_003487805.1 Blastocatellia bacterium
GGATGGCGTTTCAGGGTGAGTACTTCGTCGATCGCTACGGCCGGCAGCAAGCAGAGCGAACCCCGCCGATCAGGAGAATGCTTGATCTGGGTATGCCCGTCGGCGCCGGCACGGACGCTACGCGCGTGTCGAGCTATAACCCGTTCGTCGCCCTCTACTGGCTTATCACCGGTAATACCGTTGGCGGTCTGAACCTGTATCCCGAAAAGAATCGTCTCGATCGACAGGAAGCGCTCCGGCTCTACACAGTCGGCAGCTCCTGGTTCTCAACCGAGGAAGGCAAGAAGGGCGCGATTGCTCCGGGTCAACTAGCCGACCTCGCCGTACTCTCGGCTGACTACTTTTCTATTCCTGAAGAAGAGATCAAAGGGCTCGAATCGGTGTTGACCATGGTCGGGGGCAAAGTCGTTTATGCGTCGGGAGAATTCTCGAAGCACGCGCCGCCGCCGCTGCCGGTCAGTCCGGACTGGTCGCCGATAAATCATTACGGCGGCTATCAGCAAGGGCAGGAATCGAGCGTAGGCGCGTCGACCCGTGCCGCACGGTCGTCAATCGAGGCTGCAAGCGATTCTGGGGCCCCTCACAAGCATCGATGGGTTTTGGGTGAAGCGGGCATGTGGAGTCTTGGGTGCGATTGTTTCGCATTCTGATATCGACTTATGAGTATGAAATCGCAACTTCAATTAGGTACGTTGATTCGCCACAGCATGCTTGAGCTGATTCTCACGTGCGTCTTGCTTTTCGGAGTCACAACGTTCGTAAGATTTGTCGTGGGCCCCTCGCCGATTTCTCGCGCGCTGCCGCAGATCCATGTCCAATTATTTCTAATTGGTGCCTTGGTCGCAGTGCTGTTGTCCTTATTAATAATTAGCCGGCCAGGCAAAATCAGCGGCGGACACATGAATCCGGCCGTTTCGCTGGCGATGTGGCGCTTCGGCGTGTTTCCCGCGGTTGGAATAGGCCCTTACATCGTAGCGCAGCTGCTCGGGTCGTTACTCGGCGTGCTTGCGGCCCGCGTAGTGTGGGGTCCCGTCGTCGTCCGGCCGCCGGTGTTGTATGCCGTCATTCAGCCCGCGCCCGTCTGGTCGGCGGCGGCGCTGTTTGCGGCGGAACTCATCGGCATGGGGCTGATTGTCTTTTTGGTTGGTTACTTCTTATCTAACCCGAGGCTGGCCCCAAATGTTCCATGGCTCGTTGGAATTCTGATCGGGCTCGGGATTGCACTGCTGGGCACCCAAAGCGGCGGCAGCTTAAATCCTGCGCGCCAATTTGGGCCCGCAGTTGTTTCCGCACACACAGCCAAACTATGGGTGTACCTGGTCGCTCCGATGTTAGGCGCCGAACTCGGAGCCCAACTGCTTCGCGCTTTTCGAAAACGACAGGTGCTCACGCACCGACTGTGCGGAACTCATCCTGACGGAGCCCGACTGGACGATCTCAGTGGTGAATCTTGCCCTCCGATCGAGGCAGCCGCGTAGTATTTGAGTTAAGGATGATCTGATTTTTTCCGTGTGAGTAAAGGAGATTCTGATGCGATTAGTACGAGCATTAGCGGCGACTACTTTTACGATTCTTTTGATCGTTGGAATGGTACCCGTCGTTGTTGGTCAGCAGACAGCGACGCCTAACGTAGCCGTTGGACCGCAATACGACACAACACACGTTTACGTCTCGGCAGACGACTTTGACCGCTTCATTGTGAGCGTCTTAGCAATCTTCGGCGGTACGACAAGCAAACAAGTTGTGGCAACCGTGACACCAACTCCAAGCAGCACCATCTCACAGTTAATATTGACGCCCGTGGGGTCGATTTCCGTATTCGGCTACAAGACACCGGTTCCATTTCCGTTCGGCGTCGAGCGAACTGGATACCTGGTAAGTGACATGGATGTGGCGGTGCGCGCGGCCCGCGTGACAGGCGCGGATGTTGTGGTTACTCCGTTTGACGATCCGATCGGAAAAGACGCGATAATCCAATGGCCGGGTGGCGTATATACTCAGCTTTACTGGCATACCACCCCACCATCCTACAAGCCGCTCGAAACGATTCCTGAGAATCGTGTCTATGTTTCTTCCGATAGGGCAGACTCATTCATTCGGAGCTTCCTCTCCTTTTCGAAGGGCGACATTGTCTCTGACGATGATCGCGCATCGGGCATTGAGATTGGCCGACCGCGCGACACCTATCGAAGGGTCCGTATCGCATCGAATTTTGGGAAGCTAACAGTCTTCGTAACGGATGGTCAGCTTCCGTATCCGTATGGACGCGAGGTCACCGGATATGAGGTGACGAGCCTGGCTGAGACGCTCGCCAAAGCGAAAGGCGCCGGCGCAACAATCCTGGTTGCTCCATATCAAGCCGATCAGCGGCAAGCCTGCTTCGTACAATTCCCCGGAGGCTATATCGCCGAGATCCACTCAACGGTTAAGAAATAATGTCTGTTTAGAACGAGACGCGAATTGAGAAACAGTCGGCGAAGGAAACATGTTTCAGCGACTCCTTTTAGTTTTGGCCCTGGTTCTTATTATTGGCACAACGGCCGCGCGGGCACAGTCAGACGAGGAGGCCGAGCCGAAGCCTCCGGATCGCAGCTACAAGTTACTGCGCGAAGATGAGGACTGGAGCTTTCTGCGCGACCCGCGTCTCCGCAGTGATCGCTGGGACAGAATCAAATACATTCGACTCCGCAAGAATGCTGATGATTGGTACGTGACGATCGGCGGAGAAGCCCGCGAGGTTTGGGAGCAGATCGGAAACGATAATTGGGGACAGAAACCCTTCATGAACGGATACCTCAACCAGAGGTACACGCTCTCGTTGGACGTTCATCTCGGCAAACGCGTTCGCACTTTCTTTGAGTTCAAGAGCGGACTAAACTCCTCGCGTCAGGGCGGTCCACGTCCGATAGACGAAAAGAAACTCGATTTTCAGGCGGCGTTTCTGGAAGTTAGTACCGCCGGAAGCCGCAACTGGATCAAAATTCGGGCGGGCCGGCAGGAGATGGAATACGGCTCCGGCCGATTAGTCGACGTGCGTGAAGGCCCAAATGTACGGCTCAGCTTTGATGGCATCAAGGTAATGGCCAAAATCAACTCCTGGCGCATCGACGGATTCGCAATGCGGCCCGACGTGGACAAACCTGGATTCTTCGACAATGTCCCCAACCACGAGGTTGGCTTTTGGGGTGTGTATGCGACTCGGCCACTTAACAGGAGTACGTCTCTGGATGCCTATTACCTCGGTCTGAATCGCAAGCATGCAACTTTTCAGCGAGGCACAGCCCGCGAAATACGCCAAAGCGTAGGCGCAAGAGTTTCGCGGCCCATCGCGACCGAACGGCCAGGGTGGGACTTTGACTACGAGGCGCTCTGGCAATTCGGCTCATTTGGCTCGGCAAATATCCGTGCCTGGACCATGGCGTCTGAGAATGGCTATCGGCTTACGGACCTGCCGCTGAAACCTCGCTTCAGCGTGAAGGTAGATGTTTCCAGCGGCGATCATCCGAAATCGAATCCGAACACACTAGGAACATTCAATCCATTATTTCCGAAAGGGAACTACTTCGGCGTGTTAGCGACTACCGGTCCAGGCGCCGTCAACTTCATCGATTTCCATCCCAAGCTCGACCTGACGTTCCCGCATAGCGTTACTGCCTCCTTCGATTGGATCGTTCAATGGCGACAAAGCCTTGAGGACGGAGTGTACTCAGTACCAGGCTCCTTAATTAGAGCCACGGACGGTAGTCGCGAAAGGTTTGTTGGACACAGGCCTGGCATGGAAGTGCGTTGGCAGGTCAACCCTCACCTTTGGTTTCAGGGCGATTACGGGATTTTTTATGCAGGTCGTTTTCTTAAAGACACGCAGCCGGGACGCAACCTTAATTACTGGGCACTGTGGGCCGGCTACAAGTTCTAGCGATGGGAGAGTTGCTCATGACGCCGGAGACTCGTCTCAATTTCACGCTGCCGTTATTGCTTTACATTGCCACGGCTACCACGGGTTTGATTGATGCGATAAGTTACCTTGCACTCGGCCACGTGTTCACGGCAAACATGACCGGCAACGTCGTTTTCCTTGCGTTCGCTGTGGCCGGAGCACCTGGGCTTTCGATAACGCGTTCGCTCACCGCGCTCGTTTCATTTCTGATCGGCGCCTTGATTGGCGGCCGCGCAGCCACTCGTCTTTCAGAACGCGCGAGACCGAATTGGATCACAACAGCCCTGATCATGGAATCCGTTTTGTTATTCGTCGCAACTCTCGCTGCTTTCAATTTCCGTAATTCGTCGGGAAGTGCGTTTCCATTGTATTCAATCATAGTGCTTACTGCGCTAGCGATGGGAATTCGAAACGCGACAGTTCGCAAGATGGCGATCCCCGATCTCACGACTACGGTCTTGACCCTTACCATTACTGGTCTCGCAGCCGATTCAAGACTTGCCGGCGGTACTCGGCCACGATGGGGCCGGCGCCTTCTCGCCGTTGTACTGATGTTCTTTGGAGCAGCGATTGGAACTCTGCTACTGAGGCGCTCGGTGGTATTGCCCCTGGCTACCGCGACACTCTTGTCAATCTGCTGTGTCGCGATATCAATGAAACAGAGAGTCGCTTTGGCAGCGAGTGCAACGCGCTGATTCGCTGCTATCATGATCGTTGACGCAAACAGAGTAAAGACGTGACGAGCAGAGGAAAGAACATGGTCCATTCGAAGGTAGGAGCGAAAACATCCGACGCTTCAGATGTCCGTGGATCAGTGTTCGAAGGGTTTCCCGCGCGTGAAACCAGTCTCGGGACATTAAGAATCCTGAGGGCACTGCCAATTCGCCAGAAGCGACTGGTTGGTGCGTGGTGTTTTCTCGATCGATTCGGGCCGCTTTCCTTCAGCGACGCCAAACCTATGGACGTCGCGCCACATCCGCACATCGGTCTGCAGACAGTGAGCTGGTTGCTGCAAGGAGAGGTCGTCCACAACGATAGTCTCGGTAGTGAAGCATTAGTCAGACCTGGTGGTGTCAACGTTATGACGTCCGGCGGTGGCATTGCCCATGCGGAAGAGACACCTCGGAAGAACAGCGGCCTCTTGCAAGGGGTTCAGTTATGGATTGCGCTTCCCGATGCCGATCGAAACGGTCAGGCGTCTTTTCAGCACATTGACGAAGTTCCGATCATTGAGCAGGCCGGCAGCATGGTGAGCCTCTTTGCCGGGTCCTTGCTTGGTTGGTCGTCTCCGGCGAAACATTTCTCACCGGTTCTCGGGGCGGACATTGAGTTGCACGCATTTGCGAACCTGGAACTTCCCCTGGACCCGTCGTTTGAGCATGCCGCACTGCTAATGACAGGCGATGCAGGGATCGATGGTCGATCAATTGACGCGATGAATCTCTGGTATCTCGGGACAAATCGCTCGAGTATCGAATTCAAGAGCAGAGGTGGAGGTCGCGTGTTGCTACTTGGCGGGCCTCCCTTTCCGGAAAAGATCCTCATGTGGTGGAACTTTGTTGCGCGCACGGCTGAAGAGATTGCGCTGGCACGTTCTGATTGGCAGAGTCATCAAAGATTTGGCGAGGTGAAGTATCGAGGGCGGCGGTTGGACGCACCTCCGCTAAAGCGGTTCGCACCGCCAAATCCAGCAAGCTGATCAAAGTAATGTGATGCCGGCAAAACTGATTTCGGATCGGAGGCAAAGAGATTCTTTCCATAAGATCACTGGGTTTATTGCTCACAATTTGCACTCTGGAATCTGAAGCCATCGTCGCCCCTTCATCCGAACCAACATCGATCTTCGGCGTAGTCGCTGGCGCTTTAGTTCCCTCAAGATATTATGTCGCTTTCTGCCCGGCTTGCTGACAGAAGGCGAGCAACTCGGCATTGATCCGATCTTTCATCGTCGCGCACATTCCATGGGGTCCGCCAGGAATGATCTTGAGCGTGGAGTTTTTCACAAGCTTGGCGGAAAGCAACGCGGAATCGGCGATGGGAACAATCTGATCGTCGTCGCCATGCAGGATTAGCGTCGGCACGTCGATCTTTTTCAGATCCTCAGTGAAGTCGGTCTCTGAGAAAGCTTTGATGCAGTCAAATACCGCTTTATGTCCAGCCATCATTCCTTGCAGCCAGAAGGAATCGCGCAATCCTTGTGAGACCTGGGCGCCCTGACGGTTCGCCCCATAGAACGGCACGCTCAAGTCCTTCCAGAACTGCGAGCGGTCGGCGAGGACGGCCGCGCGGATCTGGTCGAAGGCCTCGATGGGCGTGCCGCCAGGGTTTGCGGAGGTCTTCAGCATCAGCGGCGGTACGGCACCGATCAGCGCCGCCTTGGCGACTCGCTGGCCTCCATGCCGGCTGATGTAGCGGGCCACCTCGCCCCCGCCAGTGGAATGACCGACGTGAATTGCGTTGCGCAAGTCAAGTCTCTCGACAAGTTTGGCCAGATCTTCGGCGTAAGTGTCCATGTCGTTGCCGTTCCATGGCTGGCTGGAGCGGCCATGTCCACGCCGGTCATGCGCGACGCAGCGAAAACCGCGGTCGGCGAGAAACAGCATCTGGTCTTCCCAGGCGTCCGCGCTCAGCGGCCAGCCATGACTGAAAACCACTGGCACACCCGTGCCCCAGTCCTTGTAATAAATCTCGGTTCCGTCTTTGGTAGTAAAAGTCGGCATACCTAACTCCTTGTCTTAAGACTCGTCTAACGCCGCCGATAGGAACCATGTCCGCCGTTCAGTCTCATCAATCCAGTTCTCGAGCAGGCTCGCTGTGGCAACATCGTCGTTGCGGTCGCACACCTCATGCGTCAGACGTAAGAACCCGGTTAGTTGTCTATTATCGGAACACAGCTCGGCGAGCATGTCCGGCGCGCCGAGGCTTGTATCATCATTGTCTCGCAGTCGTTGATGCCGGCTGATGTCGCTTATGGACCGGAGTGTGCTGCCGCCAATTTTTCGGGTTCGTTCGGCAATGTCGTCGCTCATCGCAAAGACTTGCGCCGCCTGTTCATCCAGGAGCAGATGATAGTCTCGGAAGTGTGGACCGCTAATGTGCCAATGGAAGCTCTTGGTCTTTAGGTATAGTGCAAAGACGTCGGCCAGCAACAGGTTCAGCGATTCCGATATCTCTGCGACTCCCTCTCGTTCCAAATCGGTTGGCACTATGAGATTGCCTTTCGGCTTTTCACTTAGTTGAGTTGCGGTTTTCATTAACTGTCTTCCCCTCAAATCCAACATCATTTCTCATTTCGCTCCAGTTCATCTGCAGAGGTTACCATCGCTACCCGTCCTCAACCTTCCGTGTGCTTGCCGCAATTTGCAGATTCTTGCTGAAACGAGGTGAATGACCACTGGCGCAAGAGACCGCAGTCGCGCGCAACCATCGAAAATACTTCGAGGAGTCCCCCTAGTACTCTCGGTCGACGATACGGTGTAACTAGCTAAGAGGTACACGAACCAAGGGAGGAAATATGGATCGGATCATGTTTTTTGTTGTGCTGCTGCTCGCATATCTTGCGGGGTGTCTTTTCATCAAGTATGACAACGAGAGAATTGAAGCTGAATGCAAGTTCATGAAGCGATCTGACTACCACCGATAAGGCGTGAGATTATCAAGATTATCTGATGTACCTAATGGGAGGCTGGAAATGGCGGAATGCGCTGCGGTCCGACAAAATTAGTTCACCCTGGTGGCGCGGAGCCCGAACCACCCTAAATATGCGTAACGTCAAGACGATCGTCGTCGCGAACACGAGGGCGCCGCAGGCTACGTGCGCAACGGTTATGCTAATCATTGGATTCAACGGCTGCGGATCATTGGGCGAAGCAAGGCGCGTCATATACGCAGCGATGCCGAGCATGAGTTGCACAACCAACAGAAGCAAAGCGATGGCAGCTGGCCGGGTCAGAAACTTTTCGCCCTGGTAGCGGCGTAGCAAGATTGAACCTGCACTTCCCAAAGTCAAGACCACAGCCAACGCTCCTCCGGCATGCGCAATCACCAACTCTACCGGCAATGGTTGGTCCCAGGTCGCCGAGTGACGTAGCGTAGCTCCAAGAATTAGTTGTAAGAAAATTGTCACCACTGCCGCAGAGCAAAGGCGCCGAATAGGGACAATTCCTTTTTCTTCCAGGCGCAGTTTTTCTTGCATCCAGCTCTTGGAAGTAAAGATCGCCAGGCTAACAGTCGTACAAAAGAACAATTGGGCCAAAGTCGCATGGGCCGCAGACACCGCCAGGGGCAGATTTAGTTTTACAGTCAACCCGCCCAACAGGCCTTGGGTAATAACTGCTATGAGACCGAACAAACCGAGCCGTCTCGCCCACCGCCGTTCCTCTCTTAAGAACAGGTAGACAGCCAAAGTTATGGTGAGCAACCCGACAGTCGTCGCCACCATACGGTGTCCGTGTTCCCAAAACAGATTACCGACCATCTTTGGGAACACCTGTCCATTTGAGAGTGGCCAATCGCTGGTGGCTAAGCCGGCGTCGTGGCTCGTAACGAGCGCGCCGGCGATTAGCAAGACAAATGTCGCGCAGGCAACCAGGACAGTGAAACGGTGAAGACCCCTCATGAAAAACCTGGCCTCTCGAAGGTATTCCTTTATAGCCTATCCCTAAAAGCTTTCGGGGTGGTCCAGACAAGTTTGCGAAAAGTGGTCGTAAAATGACTTTGGCTCGCGAAGCCGGCCCGCAATGCGATGTCAGCGATCGGCAGGTCTGTATCTGATAACATCTTCTTGGCCCGCGCAATTCGCTGCTCAGTCATATACGCGTTCGGACTAATTCCCATCGATTGTTTGAACGCGCGTGAGAAGTGAAAGTAGCTCATCTGGACTGCTTCAGCGACTGCGCCCAATGTGACCGTCTGCTCTTGATCGAGATTGTCGTTGATGAATTCGATCGCTTTGCGCAGTTTTCGTGGCGCCATTCCGCCACGACTCGTTTGCAAAACCTTCAAATAGCTGTATCGCCTGACAAGTTGCATCGCGAGCACCTTAGCCAGGGAATCGGCATACAATCGTCCGATTACGTTCGAGTCTTTGAGTTCGTGGCGCAAAGACATGCCGATGTGATGTAGATGCTCGTCTCTGATGCCAAACTGAGTGGCGATCGAAACCTGACCGTAGTCAACATCTATCGACTCGGCAGTCGTCCGCAGAAATTGTGGATCGAGATACAGATGCAGAGTGTGGCTTGGGGTATCCTGTTGCCAATCAACCGACAGGCCCGCCGGGACCACTATGATTGCTCCCGGCTCCAAACTCTGCTCAAAGTTCTCGTCACCGATCCGCGCCGTTACGTCTACGGCAGGCCCTAATTGGATCACGATGCAGTGATTCTCAAGCGGAGGCATGGTCCATTCCGAGATCGTCTGCCGCATCTCAAGTGCGCGCAAATTCTGCCATCCAAGGGGTTGGCTTGAGGCCACCACAGCCTCGGGATAGATCAATGACAGATCGCTCACCACTGTGGGTGCGATTGCCAATCTCTGCCGCCCGCCAAATTTGGCAGTCCGCCCCGTCACGGGACGAATCGCCGCCGATGGCGGAAAGTAACCGGATTGTTCTGACCGAACTGTTGCTGCGCTACCCATTTCAATCTCCCCCCTTAGCTATGCGTTGGTTTGCGAACGGATGCTTCAGACCGTCGCCCCAATTGGTTGATTTTTTGCCCGAGCGCCAACGACGCCAGCATATTTCGCTGCCAATGCAGCGACGGGGGAGTCGCTCATCGGTCTGTCATCGTAACGTTTCGAGAATTCAACATCGCTACCACCGTCGTTCAAATCTACATAGACGGCATCGCCAGAATTTACCTGCTCGGTAGCGACGAGGTTCGATAATGGAAGCAGCAGAAGGCGATCGATCGATCGCTTCAAGTGCCGCGCGCCGTATTTGTAGTCGATGCCTTCACGTAACAACATCTCTTTCACCGCATCTGAGCACTGAAAAACAAACTTTGTATTAGCCGAGTTCATGATTCGATCTTGTAACGCCCGCAACTCCAACTCGAGAATCTGGCGCAGGTGTTCTTCATTAAGAGAGTGAAAGACCACCACCTTGTCGATTCTGTTCATGAACTCGGGAGAGAAATTGCGGCTGGCCGCTTGAATGGCTGTGCGCCGGATCTTCTCGTCGATGTAGTTCGCGTCTTCAGGCAAGCCATTCGGTTTGTTTGCCGCAGCGAAGCCGATCTTCTCCTTCACCAGGTCCGATATCTCGCGGGCACCCAGATTGGAGGTCATAACGATCACCGTGCGCGAAAAATCAACGCGACGGTTATCGCCTAACGTCAACGTCGCCTTATCCAGTACCCCAAGCAAGAGCTGCCATAATGCATCTGAGGCCTTCTCGACCTCGTCAAAAAGAACTAACGAGAGCGGCACATCGTCCGTGTGAAATTTATTCAGGTTCTCCTGAGTCAGCAGCGGCGAGGTCTCACGATGGCCCAGGTATCCCGGAGGCGAACCTATTAGCTTGGCGATCTCGTGCGAATGCTGAAACTCCGCACAATCGATTTTGATGATCGATCTGGGATCGCCGAAGAGAACTTCCGCGGCAGCCTCGACCACGCGAGTTTTGCCGGATCCAGTAGGACCAAGAAACAGCAGCGTGCCGAGTGGACGGTTCGTCTGGTTGAGCCCGGCGAGGAAAAGCTGGTAGAGACCGCTCATATCGTGGATCGCAGTTTCCTGACCAACGATGCGAGCCGAAAGCTTCTCATCAAACTCCTGGGCACGTGGACATTTGAGTTGGGGGTCTAAAAAGAAGGGGGTTTTCGACAAACCTTGCTCTCTACGCATTTTCGCAAGCATGACGTTTCTCCTTTTCTTAATCACTTTCCATCTCTTTGTCTTTCAATCCACTCGCAGATGTATGGGGCGCAATTCTGAAGCTCGATGCCATTAGAATCGCATTGCTCCAAGAACCTGACAGCCTCTTGATCCACCAGTGTTAGATCTCGCAAATCCAAGATCATGCGCCGACTCCCACCTTCTGAGTCGATTAGGTTTTTCAATTCGGCAAAGTTCTCTCGATCCAATCGACCGCTAATCTTGAGAACAACTTCTCCGTTCGCTTCTCGCTGGATTCTTAACATCGGGTCTCCTTTGAAGCCTCGCACAGGAGACAGTGCAATTACTTTGCCGTTTGTAAGTCATTGCGAATCATGCAAGGAGAACTTAGAAGAATGCCGAAGTCCCGGACAATTGACGAAACTCCGGACAGTCATCACACGTTTCTGGACTGCCTTTCATTGTGTCGCTCTCTTTCACGTCGCTCGTTTCAAACACCCGTTTGTCATGTTGAATCCGATGTGGACGCATTTTGCTCCTTTGAGTTTTTTCCCGAAACCCTAGATGGTGCGAGGCGAACGTACCTAAATTGAGTGAGCACCAGGCTACTCTCGCTGAGTACAATTAGCGCGAGGCATTCGTAGGATTGTCTTGATGAAAATCTGGAATACTTATTGCAACGCAAATTATTTCAAGTGCGTGTTCTTGCGTGGCGGGACAATGGTTACGCGTAGTCCGAACAGTTTTGCGTCCACCGAATATGCCCCCGGTCCGAGAAGGATGAGTGCGGCCGCGGTTAGTGTTCTGAAGATATAGACGAAATTGTCCGGCTGGCCGGGCAAAAAGAGATTTGCGACAGCTGTCGCGCACGCAACTACGGCGAGGACCGGCGTCAAAAAGCCGAGACAGAGCGAGAACGAAATCAGGGCTATGAGGGAGACAATCGCCCAGTAAATAGCGGGCGAAGAAAAGTTGAGGCGATGCATGACATTCAAAACAAACATCGCGGCGGTCGCTATCCTCAAGAGCAGAAGCCCCAAGCCCGGGCCGCCTTGTGGAAACATTGAGTAGAGACGCTGCACGGTTGAGGGTAACCAGTATCGCTAAGCTGCAAAACCCAAAATGAGGCTAGCTTCGCATCACCCTTTTGAGGGATGGGTAAATAATCACGAGTGGACGCTGAAACAGGTCGTTATTACCGCCCAACTTCAATTCTGGGCGCCACATTTCCATAGGTTGTGTCGTAGCGGGAAGTGCCTCGCGACGCGAGCGTCATCGTAGCGGATTATTGAGGTCCGCCGGGGTGAAGGATCCCAAAGGACTCAACTTGAACTTCGGCAACGGTTGCGTCCGAGGACAGAGAAGAGACTCCTTCTGGCACGTGGCCCATCGCGGGTCGGTGTTGCTGCTTGTTTAGTGTTCAGGCGGGCTGCCAAATGGCCGATCGAGTGGTCCAAGAATTCGATCTGGCGTTTACAGACGTAACTGAATTGTCATATCGTCAGAGCTGAAACTGGGAGTTAAACCATGCTTGCAAAAAGGCACCCTCAAGGAACGTCGGCGTGGGTAGCACGCATTGCGCCAAGAAGGCTCGGAATGGCGCTCATCTTTATTATTTTGGGACTAGGTTTTGCGGGTCATGGATGTCATTCCCAGAAAAACGGCGCGAGCCCCTCGATCGAGTTCACCCATATTCCGCCGGCGGCGCAAGGTGGAAAAGAAAAACTCGACACGATCTCTGGACGAGCAATGAACGCTCGACCAAAACAACAGATTGTTATTTATGCGCATAGCGGGCAATGGTGGATGCAGCCCGATCCGCCTGAGACTCCCTTCGTCGCCATCAAAGAGGACTCGACGTGGAGCACACAGACTCATCTTGGATTTGAGTATGCGGCGCTGTTGGTGGATCCGGACTATCATCCTCCTCCCACGATGGATGTGGCACCCACCCAAGGTGGTTCCATTGCTCTCGTGACAATCGTGAAGGGAGAGGGAACGCCACAATTAGCACCAACCGGCTCGCTTAAATTCAGCGGCTATGATTGGGATGTTCGCATGACTGACAGTGTCAAAGGAGGCATGAACAACCTCTACGACGCTGAAAATGCGTGGACCGATGCGAGCGGGGCGCTCCACATGCAGATCAAGAAGAAATCGGACCGGTGGTCGTGTGCAGAAATATTCTTAAATCGTAGTCTCGGGTACGGCACATATTCGGTTACTGTGCGTGATACTTCTCACTTAGAACCCGCCGCAAATTTCAGTATGTTTACCTTCGACGATTCGGCTAGTGAAGAGCACTTTCGTGAGCTGGATGTAGAGGTCAGTGGTCCAGGTGACGCTGCGAATCAGGACAGTGCCCGATATGTCAAGCAACCGTTATACATGGCAGGTAACCTGTTTGCTTTTGCGGCGCCCCCAGGCACCTTGACGTATGTCCTG
>DNNE01000005.1 GCA_003487805.1 Blastocatellia bacterium
CAGGAGTTGTTACTGCGAAGCTGTCGTCGTCCAATTAGTAGAAGATCGCCGCCTGAAGGCGGAACTCCAAACGCTGAAACGAACTTTGTCTTCACTCGCGCGACATCTTTCACCAGCACATCCGGCGCTAGTTCAATGCGTTTGTCAGAGGTACGCAGACGCGCAGGCAGGCAAGGATTCAGCGGACCGAGATCTATTCCGTGAGGAGCTTGTTTGAGTTTTCGTAGAGTCAGGCCATTAACCACAGAGGGCACAGAGGAAGGCTTAACCCGCGACTTGTTAGAAAAAGGATTCAGCTTCCCGTAAGGTCCAAACCGTAAACCCAGATCAAGAATTCTTTCAGGCCCGAAGAATCGCTTCGAGAGCTTATGGCTCGCGCGACCCAGGAGATTGCCCAACACACCATCGTGGGCCATGCGTGTTTGCAACTCCGCAAAGATCTCCCAGTCATGTCGCGTCTCACTGTCTGGTTCAAACAAAGGAGGCGAGAATTTTGCCGTGTTGCGAACTGCCAGCAGATGAAAGGCCAGATCATAATGTCCGCGCTCGAGTGAAGAGGTTGGAGGCAAGATGATGTGCGCGTGCCGAGTCGTTTCGTTTATATAGAAATCGATTGCCGCCATGAACTCAAGAGAAGCTATCGCCCGATCCAATCGACGGCCGTTCGGCGTCGATAGCACGGGGTTCCCGGCATGCGTTACCAGAGCCTTAATCTGACCCGGACCTTCGGTCAAAATCTCTTCAGCAAGCGTGACTACGGGGAGTTCTCCGGAAAATTCAGGTAGCTTTCGCACACGGCTGTGCCAGCGGGCAAAACTGCCTCGCGGCGCAACTGACTCTGGCGCCGTCACGGGATCAAACGCCGGAAGCGTAAACATCGCGCCGCCCGGATTGTCGAGATTACCGGTGACCGTATTCAAAACATTAATCAACCACTGACAAACGCCGCCGAACTCTTGTGTGCTGACACCGATTCTTCCGTAGCAGACCGCGGATTCGGCGGCCGCAAACTCTCTCGCCAGTCGGCGTATTTGATCAGAATCAATTCCGGTAATTGATGCGACTTTCTCTGGAGGAAATTCGGCCACCAGATTTCCGATCGTTTCGATGCCTGTAGTAAACGCGGCCACTGGGCCAAGCCGGATCAGTCCTTCTTCAAAAACAACGTGTAGTAACGCGAGCAGTAGCAGCACGTCTGTCCCCGGACGGATGAATAGATGGCGATCAGCCAACTTAGCAGTTTCCGTGAAGCGCGGATCGATGAGTATTACTTTGCCGCCGCGCTTCCGGATTTCCTGCAGCCTTCGACCCATCCCGGGAGCAGTCATCATGCTGCCATTTGAGACCGCCGGATTCGCTCCCAGGATTAGAAAAAATTTTGTGCGGTCGAGATCCGGGACGGGAAGAAGAAGTTGGTGGCCAAACATTAAGTAAGCGGCGAGGTGATGGGCCAGTTGATCGACCGAGGTCGCCGAAAACCTGTTCCGCGTATGCAGGCTGCGGATAAATCCAGGCGCGAACAACATAGCGCCATAACTGTGAACGGTGGGATTACCAAGATACGTCGCGATTGAATTCCTGCCGTACTTTCGGTTGATGCGCTTGAGGTTCTGCGCAACTTCGTCAAAAGCTTCGTCCCATCCAATGCGTTGCCAACCATTTTGAGTACGACGGACGGGATGTTTGATCCGATCTTTATCGTAGTGAATGTCCTGCAAGGCGACGGCCTTGGGGCAGATGTAGCCGCGACTGAATGGATCGTCTTTGTCACCGCGGATGTCCAGGCTTGCGTCGGGCCGCACAGTGATTTCGATCCCACACATAGCTTCGGTGAGATTGCAGTTGCGATAGTGAGGAGAATTATTGTCGGCGGTCTTCATTAGGCGATGAAATTATTTGTTCATTGAATCATTTAATACAGTCCACGGTTCAATGAGTCAATGAATTAATGAGTCAATGAGTCAATGAATCAATGATTCAATGACAGAATGATTTAATAGGCGACTACGCAAATTAACAATTTGCGCTACTCTCTCATGTAAGCTTAATTAACGCCTATGTGGAAAGTCATACTCTTAGTTTGCGCGCTCACGCTGATGGTCCAGCCAGGAGATCGCCGGCTGCTCCTATCACCCGATAACCCCGAGATGAATCGACGGGCTCCGGATGTTGGCCATGTGCGACTCGAAACCACCAGGGGTGTCATTCGTTTGGAAATGCGTCGAGCGTGGGCGCCACACGGAGTCGATCGTTTTTACAATCTGGTGCGACACGGCTTCTATGATCAGGCGGCAGTCTTTCGCGTCAGAGCGGGAACGTGGGCGCAGTTCGGAATCAATGGCGATCCAAAGCTCGCGCAGCTCTGGCGGAATCGCACGATTCCAGACGACCCTCGCGTGGAGTCAAACACGCGCGGCGCAGTCGCGTTTGCTTTCAAGGATCCAAATGGACGAACGACGCAAGTGTTCATCAACCTGCGAGACAATTCTGCGAACTTCGATAAGGAACCCTTCGTGCCGATCGCGAAGGTAGTTGAAGGAATGGAGGTAGCGGATGCACTCTACTCTGAATACGGAGAAACAGCGGGCGGTGGAATTCGCGCGGGAAAACAAGACCCCGTTTTCAACGGCGGCAATGAGTTTTTGAAACGCGAATTTCCGCGTTTGGATTACATCTTGAAAGCAACAATTGAGCGGTGAAATAGGACTGCCCGCCGCCGAATCACATCCCTTAGCCTTCGTGTCTTTCGTGATTCCGTGTTTGGTGTGATTTCGTGGTCAGTTCTCGCTGGTTCGACTGCAAGAACGACCACGAAATCACACAAACGCAAAACCAAGCCACACGAAAGCGCGCAAAGCCTAATGCGCGTGCGGTTTGATTATTTCACCGAGCACATCCGGTTGTGAGCTATCGCGCTCTAAATGTGGGTTACGCTCGCCGCCGCGATAGGTTACTTTGTAGTTTTCCTGGAAGCCGCCATTCTCGACGCGCAATTCGATCGGCGTCGCGGCATTCTTCGTCGCCGCGATTGCATCATGCAGCGCATCAGCCGACCAGGCACGTCCATTCACTCCGACGATTTTCATGCCGGGCGCCAGTCCGGCTCTTGCGGCCGGCAGGTCCGGATTGACGTCAAGCACAACACCTTCCGTGCTTAAAATTAAACCGATCGAATAGGTAAGGTTCATGAACTTGCGCTGTTGCTCGTTGAACTTCACTTCTTCGTTTGGCGTCTCGTTGTAGACCAACTTCCAACCGCCGTTTGTAATTCCACCCAGCGGTGCGCGCGCGGCGATCATGTTGACGCGCTCGTTCAAGAACCCGCGCCAATTGTAAGGTGCCACCTCGTTGAGCGTGTTCACGATGTCGTCGAAGGTGTAGGTCTTGACCATCGGTCCGGTGTCGGGGCCGCCGTGAAATTTGTGACAGAAATCATCAAGCGACAACTTGCCCTGACTTTGCCGGCGGATAATCACGTCGGCTTCCATCCAAAGCAACAGTCCCTCGAAATAATAATCCACGCGTCGCCGGTAATTCATCCAGGCGCGCGGCGAAGAATAAGTAAACTGCACCGCGGTTGCGGTATCGACGAGTGGCCGCCACTTGCGCCCCTGTTGATTGTCCATCTCCGCAGCCACTGCGGCTACAGACTCGCGAAAATTCTCCGGCGTCCAGAGACCGCTGCGCGCCGGCAAAACTTTTCCGAGATATTCGGTCAAGCCTTCATAGACCCAAAGCAGATCACCCTGCATCGGCTGTTCGAAATCCGGAGTCGTGAGATCCGCGGGCCGGCGATATTTGCCATTCCAGGAGTGAGTGTATTCATGGCCCAGCAAATCGCCCATATCGATTAGCTGGCCCGGATCGCTCAGAGCCTTTTCACCCACGCCGTCTTCGCTGGATTCGTGATGCTCGAGGCCTTCACTGCCGCCGATGTCGCTCAGCGTCAAGAGAAAACGGTAGCTGCGATAATGCCGCGCGCCAAATAAAGCGTTCGCTTCCTTCACCAGATTCTGCCAGCCAAGCAACGTCTCCGGTTTTACTTCGAGCGCGGCAGGCGTGTCCGCGACAATGTCCATCTCGTGTAACAAAGGCGCTGAGGCGAGCGTCACCTTGCGAAAATTTGCGCCGGCGATTAGCGGTGAATCAACCAACTCGGTCAGCGAAACTTCTTTGAACTCGACATCGTCACGCCGCTCTCGCAGAACCGGCAGCGCAGTCGCAAACTTCCAACCGCCCGGCAACTTGATCGACGTCGTCACGCGAACCGAGTCGCTATTCATTCCGCGGGGATAGACCAGCACGCGGTTCCACTTCACGCGGGCCAGCCGCGCGCTCATCGTGGTGCCAGGCTGAGAGACATCGTCGAAGGCGACTTCCAGCTCGCTGACTCCCGCCGGAATCTCGCAGTGAAAAGCAAACATCTCTACCGCGTCGCGCGTCCACGGGATCGACTTTCCGTTAGCGCTTAAACGCAGGCCGGCCATGTCGTTGATTGGTCCGGTGGGACTGTGTTCACCGGGAATCCACTTCGGATAAAACAATGAAAGCGGACCCGGCTTAACCGGAATTGTGAGCGTAGTGTGCAGAACGTTGCGGGCGGCGTCCGTCGCGTCGACGTTCATCCTGATGCTGACCGAATTCTGGCCCCACGCCATCACGGCGCAAAACTGAAGCAGCAACAACAGCATCAGGAGACGGTGTTTTTTGTGACTCTGCTCGATCATCTTGGGCATGCGGTTATCTCTCATTTCTCTTGAAATCGTTTTCGTCTTGCCGCACTCCACATGTTACGAGCGGAGTAACGGCCAACGAAGCTGATTAACGCCGCTACATTGCCATTTCAAGCGAGTTCACGCAATTGTCGATGAGTTGTTGGTGGTGTGGTCAGCGATCGGAATCGATGAATAAGGGTGTCGCAGGCGCCGGGGACGCGCAGGTAAAGCGCTCTCAATCGCTTCGGATTCAAATCGACGCTGCAAGTCTCGCTGCACCGGATCGTTTCGACCTCTGGTTCCCGGAGTTGGTACGCTCTGGCCGCAAACCGGACCGACAATCGATCCAAAGCCGGTTACGGCGACGACAATCAAGCTTCGACACTTCTGGTCATACCTTTGACGGATCTCAGAACCAATAAGTCGTTCACAAGCGGCGCTGAATCGTCTAGAATACCGCTATTCAATTTGCACCTACCGGTAGATGAGGGTCGGAAAGATCGCCAGAATTGGTAATCGATGGTTGCATAAGGGTATGAATGGTATGACCGATTCAGATGGGGCAAAGTTCAAAACTGTCGAGCCGGAACGTCGCGGTCAAACCTCTGAAGAAGTTGTTACTCAGCTACGGAGCATGATCCATCGTGGCGAGTTGCGATCTGGCGACCGCTTACCTCCGGAGCGAGATTTGGCAAGGTTGCTCGGAGTAAGTCGTCCCACTTTGAGAGCCGGGATCCGTTCGCTGTCCGCCGTGGGTGTCCTGGAGTCACGGCAGGGCGCGGGGACTTTCGTCGTAAAGGCTGACGAATCGCCGGTGCTCGACAGCAGTTCTCTTAGCCTGATGGCTTCGCTGCACGGGTTCACCTCTAAAGAAATGTTCGGAGCGCGGCGAGCTTTGGAGATGTCGATTGCCGGCCTTGCGGCTGAGCCGGGTGATCAGTTGGCTTCGCTGGCGGAAGAAATGGCCGGGATGTACGCCTCGCTCGATGAGCCGGAAGAATATTTGCTACACGACATGAGTTTTCACCAGATGGTAGCTGCCGCTTCCGGCAATCGAATCCTGACAGCGCTGATGAATATGGTCGCGGCCGTGCTCCTGGATGCGCGGCGCAAGACGGTCAGGCGCGCCCATGACTTGAAAGAGTCCGCCGAGATGCACCGGAAGATTTATCGCGCCATCCGCGATCGAAATCCAGAGTCAGCCCGGGATGCCATGCGCGATCACCTGCTGCTGGCCCAGAAAGCACAGGAGGCAGAAGTAGATTGGCCCGGCCGTGGCGCCGATCAAAGTCAGCGCAAGGGCGCAGCCGAGGAATCCGCTTAATAAATCGATTGTGATCACGAAGCCTTCAACGCGTCCATAACCAGACTATTTCGTAGGATCGGCTTACTCGCCCCAGATAGTGACCTCGTTTCCGTCGAGATCCTTAAGAGTGAAAAAGTGCCCAGTCGCGTCGTTCTCTTCGCGGATCGGAACCAACCCTCGGCTCCTGAGATCGGCGGTGTATGACCGGAAATCCGAGACTCGGAAGGTTATCGAGATATTTGGAGTTCCTACTTTAGCTCCCGCGGGAATGGGATGAATTCCGAGGTTGAAATCGCCTGATTTCGTACTGAACGAGCCGTAATAGATCCCGTGATATTCGGAACTGACATTGAGCCCAAGTTTTTCGGTGTACCAACCAGATAATGCTTTCGGATTAGCAGAATTGATCGAGATTGCTCCAACATATTGAAGCCTGGGGTCGGATTTTCTTGTTTGGGCCCAGGTAACTGTCGCGACCACGAAAAGCAGCGTACCGATGATCCATTTCGACATAAGGAATCTCCTCAAAGCTTCGTAACTTCGGACACTCCATTCTTTCGATCATTCGTGAGTTCGATCCAGAGGTTGTGGAGGCGGCGATCGGAATCGAACCGATGAATAAAGGTTTTGCAGACCTCTGCCTTACCACTTGGCTACGCCGCC
>DNNE01000006.1:0-20685 GCA_003487805.1 Blastocatellia bacterium
GCAAAGTCGATCATCATGATCGCATTCTTCTTCACGATGCCGATCAGCATGATCAGTCCGACGAACGCATAGATGTCCAGCTCGCGATGAAAGATCATCAAAGTCAGTAACGCTCCCAGGCCCGCTGAAGGTAGTCCCGAAAGAATCGTGAGCGGATGAATGAAGCTCTCATACAAAATTCCCAGGACGAGATAGATTACCAACACTGCCACCAGCAACAGCAGCGTCAGATTCTGCAAAGACGATTGAAAGACCTGCGCCGATCCCTGGAAGGTCGTGGTGATCGTAGCCGGCAAGGATTGCTTCGCGGTGTTTTGAATTTCGGCCGTCGCCTGGCTCAGCGATACGCCGGGTTTGAGATTGAATGAAATTGTCGTGGCCGGCATCTCGCCATAGTGATTAACCTGCGCCGGGCCAACATTGGTAGAAAAACTCGCCACCGCACTCAACGGAACCAATCTGCCGTTGGTCGAATGAATGTAAAGCCGGCCCATGGCAGTTGGATCGCTTTGAAATTCAGGCTTGGCTTCGAGGATCACCTGATACTCGTTGGTCGGCATGAAGATCGTCGAAACCTGTCGCGAGCCAAACGCATCGCCGAGCGCCGTTTGAATCTGCGCAATCGTCACGCTGTGCGCCGCCGCCTGTTTGCGATCGATCGCGACGTTGATTTGCGGCGTGTTGACTTGCAGGTTGCTGTTCACGTCCTGAAGCAGCGGCAACTCACGCATCTTTCGTTCGAGGATGGGAGCGTTGTCGATCAGCTCGGCATTACTGGACGCCTGCATGGTCACCTGGTAAGTGCTGCGCCCAAAGCCGCCGCCGATATTCAAGCTGGGTGGGTTTTGTAAGATCACGCGCAGACCGGGTTCGCGGGAGAGCTTTGGCCGCAGCTCTTCGATCACGTCATCGGCACTAACCCGCTCTTTCAAAGGCTTCAAACCGATAAAAATTGTCCCGCTGTTGCCGCCACTGTTGCGACCGCCCGCGCCGACGGTCGACGCGTAGGATTGCACGTTCGGATCTTTTTTGATGATCTCAGTCACCACATTCGAATGCTTGATCATGTCATCGAGCGAAATGCCCTGCGCGGCTTCCGTGCTGCCCAAAAGCAATCCGGTATCGCCGCTGGGAATGAACCCTTTTGGCACCACGGTAAACAAATAAAAAGTGAAGACGGCCAGAATCAAACTGATCGTAATCGTGAACAACGGATGCTGCAGCACGCCGCGCAACGTCCACTCATAAAACTGCAGCACGCGGTTGTAAATACCCTCAGTGAATCCCCACCAACCGCGGCGGCGCACCGGTTTGCCCGTACCTTCGTGCAGCGCGCTGGCGCGAATGTCCTTGGCTTTCAAAAGTTTACTGGCGAGCATCGGCGTCAGCGTCAGCGACACGATGCCGGAGACCAGGATCGCGACGCTGATCGTAATGGCGAATTCGCGGAACAGGCGGCCGAGAATTCCACCCATGAAAAGCACGGGGATGAAGACCGCAACCAGCGATACGGTCATCGACACGATCGTGAAGCCAATTTCGCGCGAGCCGTTGAGCGCGGCTTCCATCACTGTGTCGCCGCCCTCGATCCGGCGCACGATGTTCTCAAGCATTACGACCGCATCGTCAACCACGAACCCGACCGACAACGTCAGAGCCATCAGCGACAAATTGTCGAGACTGAATTTCAGCAGATACATGACGGCAAAGGTGCCGATGATCGAAGTGGGCAGGGCCAGAGTGGGAATGATCGTCGCACGCACGTTGCGCAGGAACAGAAAGATCACCATGACGACCAGGCCCATCGCCAGCAGCAAAGAGAACTGCACGTCATCAACCGACTGCCGGATCGAGATCGAGCGATCGTTCAGAATGTCGAGATTGACGGACGCCGGCAGTTGCTGTTTGAACTGAGGAATCAGCGCTTTGATCGCATCAACCACCGCGACGGTGTTGGTTCCCGGCTGGCGTTGGACGGCCATAGTGACGCTACGACGGCCATTGAACCAGCTCGCGACCCGGTTGTTCTCGACGCTGTCCAGAACGTTCGCCACTTCTTCGAGACGGACCGGCGCGCCATTGCGATAAGCAACAATCAGCGTCTTGAATTGCGCGGCATTGTCGAGCTGGACGTTCGTCTGGACCGTCATGTTCGAGAATTTGCCGTACAACGTTCCCGTCGGCGTATTCGGGTTCGCGTTGCGAATCGCCGTGTCAACATCGTCGACGCCGATGCCTCGATCGGCGAGCGCATTCGGATCCATCTGCGCGCGGACGGCGTACTTCATCGCCCCGTAAACCTGTACCTGCGACACGCCTTCAACCATCGAAATACGTTGCGCGATCAAAGTCTCGGCGTACTCGTCAATCTGCGGCAGCGAAAGCACGTCTGAGTTCAAAGCAAAGAAAAGAATCGGGCTGTCCGACGGGTTCGACTTGCGCAGGCTGGGAGGGTTCGGCATTCCCGGCGGCAATTGCGGCAGCGCCGAGGAGATGGCCGTCTGCACGTCCTGGGCAGCCGCGTCGATGTTGCGGCTGAGATTGAATTGCAAAGTGATCGAAGTCGAGCCTTGCGAATTGCTTGAATTGAGCGAATCGATGCCGGCGATGCCTGAGAATGCTCGTTCGAGTGGCGTCGCCACCGAGGCGGCCATCGTTTCCGGATTCGCGCCCGGCAAGCTCGCGTTGACGTTGATCGTGGGGTAATCGACGGTCGGCAGATCGCTGACCGGCAACGCGGCATAACCGATCAGCCCGAACAGCACGATGCCCACCATCACCAGCGTCGTCGTGATCGGACGCTGAATGAAGAGTTCAGAAATTCCGCGGCGATGTTTATTGTTGGTCTTCACAGTCGATCTCAGATCGTTCGTGTGGTTTCGTGATCGTCGGTTTGTCTCAGGTGCAAACAACCACGAAGTTGGCCAAGAGTGGCCTCTCTACGTTTCGTGTGAGTTCGTGGTTCGGTCTTTGGTTTGGCATTAGAACAAACCACGAAATCACACGAAGCGGTATTGCAAAATCACACGAAAAGACTTCCTTACGCGCGGGCTTCCGACACGTCACCCTGCCGGGCTTTTCGTCTGCGCTGCATCCACTCATGCAGGTGCTCGAAATACAAATAGACGACCGGTGTCAGATAGAGCGTCACCACCTGCGAAACCATCAGTCCGCCCACAACTGCCAGGCCCAGGCCACGACGCGAAGCTGCGCCCGCGCCCCAGCCGAGCGCGATCGGCAACGTGCCCATCAGCGCGGCCATGGTCGTCATCATGATCGGGCGAAAGCGGATCAGGCACGCCTGAAAGATCGCTTCTTCCGCGGGCTTGCCTCCTTCGCGCTGCGAAGTTAAAGCAAAGTCGATCATCATGATGGCGTTTTTCTCGACGATGCCGATCAGCATGATCAGACCCACGAAAGCGTAAACATCCAGCTCGCGTCCAAACACCAGCAACGTCAATAGAGCGCCGAGTCCCGCCGAAGGCAACCCCGAAAGAATCGTGAACGGATGAATGAAGCTCTCGTACAAAATTCCCAGCACCAGATAAATCACCAGCACGGCGACGAGCATCAAGAGCGTCAGGTTTTGCAGCGACGATTGAAAGATTTGCGCGGTGCCCTGGAAGCTGGTGGTGATCGTGCCGGGCAGAGTCTGTTTGGCCAGCGCCTGCACTTGATCCGTGGCCGCGCTCAACGACACGCCCGGGCGCAGATTGAACGAAATCGTGGCTGAGGGAAGCTGGCTCAAGTGATTCACGAGCAACGGGCCGATGCTGCGCTTAAACGTCGCCACCGTGCTCAACGGAACCAGGCGGCCGGTTGTGGTTGTTTGCGCCGGCCCGTTCACACCCACGGGGGATTGCTGGGAATTCGTGATCGCCTGGGACGGTTGCGCCAAAGATGACTGCACCTGCACGCCCGGGCTAGCCGCCCCCGGCGTGGTCGTCGAGTGAATGTAGAGTTTCCCCAACGCGGAAGGATCCTCCTGGTACTCAGGTTTCACTTCCATGATCACCTGATACTCGTTCGAGGTCGCATAGATCGTCGAGATTTGCCGCGTCCCGTACGCATCGTTAAGCGCGTCTTCAATCTGTTGCGCGGTAACGCCGACGGCTGACGCTTTGTCGCGATCGATATCAACGTCGAGCTGTGGATTCTTGGTTTGGATGTCGCTGGTGACGTCGAGCAGCTGAGGAAGCGCGGCGAGCTTTTTTAATAACTCGTCGGCTTTGGAATAAAGCTCATCGCGATCCGGACCTTGCAGAGTCAGCTGATACGGACTCTTGGTGACCTGACCCCCCACCTGGACCAGCGGTGGATTCTGCAAATAGATGCGCATGCCCGGAACAGATGCCAGCTTCGGCCGCAGGTCCTCGATGATCGCTTCGACATCTTTCTTTCGTTGATTGACCGGCTTCAGAATGATCAGAATGTTTCCGGAGTTGCTGGCCGCGCTGACGTCGCTCTGACCGACAGTCGATAGCACCCCGACGACGTTTGGATCCTGGCGGATCAGACCGACGATCTGCTCCTGATGCCGCGACATTTCAGTAAACGAAATGCCTTCGGCAGCCTCGGTGTAGCCGACAATCTGGCTGGTATCGTCGTTGGGGATGAAACCCTTCGGAATAATGTAGAAGAGCGCAATCGTAACCAGAAACAGCACGCCGCAAATCGCCAGCGTCAATCCGCGATTCTCCAAAGCAACCTGCAGGGTCCAGCGATATCCACCCACCAGCCATTCATAGCCGCGTTCGGTGACTTCCCAGAATTTTCCGTGTTGGACCGCGACTGGAGCGCGGGCATCCTTGCCCGCATCTTCCGGCCCGCCCACTACCGCAGGCGGTTCTGACTCATCATGCTTTTGATGTCCAAATGCTTTCAAAATACGACTGCAAAGCATCGGTGTAAGACTCAACGAAACAAAACCTGAAACTAAAATTGCGACGCTGATGGTGATCGCAAATTCACGGAAGAGACGGCCGAGAATTCCGCTTAGAAAGAGTACTGGAATAAAAACGGCGACCAGCGAAACTGTCATCGACACGATCGTGAAACCAATTTCGCGCGAACCTTTCAGTGCGGCTTCCATCGCGCCTTCGCCTTCTTCCATGCGGCGGACGATGTTCTCAAGCATTACGACCGCGTCGTCGACGACAAAACCGACGGACAGCGTTAAGGCCATCAGCGAAAGATTGTCGAGACTGAATCCCAACAGATACATGATTGCGAAGGTGAAGACGATCGAGGTCGGCAGCGCGAGCGTCGGAATGACAGTCGCGCGCACGTTGCGCAGGAACAGAAAGATGACGAGCACGACCAGCCCGATCGCCAACAAGAGCGAGAACTGCACGTCGTTGACGGATTCGCGAATCGATTCAGATCGATCGTAGAGCACGTCGAGCTTGATCGAAGCGGGCAGTTGCTGACGAAACGAAGGCAGCAAGTTGCGAATGGCATCGACGACCGCGACCGTATTCGTTCCGGGCTGACGTTGAATCGTCAAGGTCACGACCTGCTGGCCGTTATAGCGGCTGGCGAGGCGGTTGTTCTCGACGCTGTCCACGACGTCGCCAAGATCGCGCAAGGTCACCGGCGCGCCATTTCGATAGGCGACTATCAGTTGGCGATATTCTTCGGCGTTGGTGAGTTGACCATTAGCCTGGACCGTCAGGTTTTGATGAATGCCGTAAAGCGTGCCGACCGGCATATTCGTATTGCCGCGCTGCAAAGCAGTCGCCACGTCGTCGATGCCGATGCCGCGCGATGCGAGCGCCGAAGGATCGACTTGCACGCGCACTGCATACTTTTGTTCGCCGGTGACCAGCACCTGGGCGACGCCGCTGATGGTTGAGAGTCTTTGCGCCAGCGTCGTGTCGGCGTACTCATTCACCTTCGACAGTGGCAGCGTCGGCGAACTCACCATCAAATAGACAATCGGCTGATCGGCGGGATTGACTTTTTTCAGCGTCGGCTGATTCGGCATGCCGGTCGGCAACTGTCGCGAGGATTGCGCGATCGCTGTTTGCACATCCTGCGCGGCGGCATCGATGTTCCGGCTAAGATCGAATTGCAGGGTGACCTGCGTATTGCCAAGGGTGCTGGTTGAGCTGACCGTGTTCAGACCGGCGATCGTCGAGAACTGCCGCTCGAGCGGAGTTGCGACCGACGAAGCCATCGTTTCCGGACTGGCGCCCGGCAGTTCGGCAGTAACTTGTATGGTTGGATAATCGACGTTCGGGAGGTCACTTACGGGCAGCGCGCGATAACCGATAAAGCCGAACAGCACGATGCCGGCCATGATGAGCGTCGTCGTGATCGGGCGCTGAATAAAAAGTTCAGACATTGAATCGTGTGTGGCTTCGCCACCCGATGTGCGGAAAGGCTCAGCCTTTCAGTGGGGGAGATTAAGAAAACTACTTTGAGGCTACGCCTCGAAAGTTTCTGAGGCGCAGCCTCAGAAAGATAGATTGAAAGAGAGGTCGGAAAGGCAAAGCCTTTCCGCACATCGAGCGGCAGAGCCGCGCCTACTGATTCGAATTCCCGCCGCCACCGCGCCGTCCGCCGCCATTGACTTGTCCCGCGCCTGGGCTTTGATCTGCGCCCGGCGCTGCCGCGGGCCCACTTTGATTTCCACCTTGACCCTGATTTCCGCCTCGACCACCTTGTCCTTTGACCTGGACCTTCGCTCCGGGTACGAGTCGCAGTTGGCCATCAGTCACTACCTGTTCGCCGGGTTTCAATCCATCCTCGATCACGGTCATCGATTCCATCGTTGTGCCTGACTTTACGGTTCGGATTTCAACCGTGCCGTCAGCCTTCACCACGTAGACGAATGATTTGTCTTGCCCAACCTGCACCGCCTGAGTTGGAACTACGATCGCCTGCATTGCAGTTCCCAGGGTCATCACCACGTTCACGAATTGGCCGGGATAAAGCCGGCGATCGTCATTAATAAAAGTTGCTTTCAGCTTGACCGTTCCGGTTGCCGGATCGACCGTGTTATCGACCAGCGAAAGTTTTCCCATCACGGGATTCGATTCATCACCGGGAATCTCTCCCCGCACCACCAACCCTTCCTTGCCCGACGACTGGCGAATGCGAACGAGATCGCGTTCCGGAACTGAGAAGGTGACGTAGATCGGAGACGAAGTCGTGATCGTCACCATCGCCGTCGTGTCGTTTGCGCGCACGAGGTTACCAGCAGTCACCGCGAGGTTGCCGGTTTTCCCGGCGAGCGGCGCGCGAATCGTCGTGTAGCTGAGTTGGACGCGCGCGTTTTCGACCGTCGCTTCTTCCGCTTTCTGGGCAGCTTGCAGGTTTGCGACCGACGATTGATCGGCGCGCACCGTCGCTTCATCCGCTCGCAATTTGGCGGCATCATTATCGTATTGCTCACGCGGAATTACGCCGCCCTCAATCAGACGCAGATCGCGTGCAACCCCGACACGATCATTGGCGGCGGTCGCTTCGTCACGCGCGACAATATCGTTTCCCTGGCGCACCGCGGCCATGGCTTTTAGCAGGTTTGCTTCGGCCGTACTGAGTTGTGCCTGCAGCGGACGCGGATCGATCATGAAGAGCACGGCGCCTTTCTTGACTTCCTGTCCGGGCACGAAACCAACGCTCATCAACGTGCCTTCAACTTGCGATCGCACGGCTATTGTTGACTGCGCTTCCACGTTGCCGATGCTTTTGATTTGGATGGGAACGTCTTGTTGAGTTACCGGCGCCACCTCAACCGGGACAACCTCGCCGCGGCCACCACGGCCTGCGCCAGCTGGCGCTGCGGCTCGGTCGCCGAGAAATCTCCAAAGAACGATCAGCAAAACAACCAGCACCACGACGCTAACGATTTGAATGATGCGGGCCCGCGTCTTTCGAGGGCGCTTGACGGTCGCGGTCTCGACGCGGGCTGGACTGCTGATACCAGGGCTCGCGGCGTCTCCGCCGACGGATCGATTCGGAATTTCCGTTGAGATGTGTTCTTCCATCGCGCTCTGTTAAGGCCCGCCCAACGAAATCCCGCGATGGGCGACCGGGGGCTCGACGACAATCAGTTATTGCAGGGTTGTCTAATGGTCGCACAGATATCAACGCCTTCGCAAAGACGTTGGTTACAGAAACAGTCGTGCGCACAAATTTGTGTAATTTCCTGTTCTTAGGGTAACGCAAGCTGTTAGCTTGCGCGCAAACTAACAGTTTGCGTTACAAGGAACGGTCACCACACAAGTGAAATGACCCTTGACATCCGCGTCGCCTGTGATAAGACTGTGGGCCGCAAGACCCGACCTCGCCTGGAACGTAAAGAAAACAACGGAGTGAGCCATGAGAATAATTAGATCATCGCGACCATTCGTGTCATTCATCCTTGGGGTTGCGCTAATCGTAACTTCGCTCGCGCGAGTCTCTGCGCAACAACCCGCGGCGCCGAAGCGCCCGATTACCCATAAGGATTACGACGCCTGGCATTCGATTCAATCACCGCAAATTTCGCGTGACGGAAAATTCGTCGCGTATGCCTACATGGCCCAGGACGCTGACAGCGAGATCGTCGTGCGCAACGTCACCGCCGGAACTGAGTGGCGCGCTGCGCGTGGTTATCGACCGCCGGCGCCGCCACCGGACGATTCGACACCAAATTTCGGTGAGCTGATTGCGGCCCAGGGACGTTTGGCGCGTCCGGCATTCACCGCTGACAGCCGCTTTGTAGTCTTCAGCATTGAGCCGGCGAAAGCTGAACTGAACAAGGCAAAGAAAGACAAAAAGAAGCCGGACGACATGCCCAGGAACGCGCTCGGCATCATGGATCTGTCCAGTGGCCAGGTCGCGAAAATTGATCGAGTTAAGAATTTTCAGGCGCCGGAAGAGGGCGGGGGCTTCATCGCTTACTTGATGGAAGCAAAGCCGGGAGCATCGCCGAACAGAGACGGAGCAGCACCGAAAGAAACTCCCACGTCGCCATCATCGGAAAATCTGGAAGAGACTGACACTGCAGCGGAAGCTCCGCAGTCGCGACCAGCAGGACGTGGTCCAAAGAAAGAGTACGGCACTGATCTGATCGTGCGAAATACGACGACGGGAACTGAGCGCACTTTCAACGATGTGCTCGATTACAGTTTCAGCAAAGATGCGAAGACGCTGGCCTTCACCGTCTCATCTAGAAATGAAGAGACGAACGGCGTTTACGTTATAACGCCGCAGACCGAAGGAGCGCCCACGCCACTGCTCGCCGGCAAAGGCAAATATCAAAAGCTCACCTGGGACGAAGAGCAAACCGAACTGGCTTTCATCAGCGATCGCGACGATCAGGAATCAAAGCAGGCAAAGTTCAAAGTCTATCTCTGGGAACGGGGCAGTGCCGCGCCCGTGACCCAGGGTACTGATCGCAATCATGCATCTTCCAACGCACCTGCCTCGGCGTCCGAGATCGTTTCCAATTCTTCGCCTGGCTTCAGAAAAGATTTTGTGGTGAGCGACAAAGCCAACCTGAGTTTCTCACTTGATGGCAGCCGGCTATTCCTCGGCGCTGCGCCGCCGCCGGAACCTGAGAAGAGCGCCGATGAAGACATTCCCGCAGATGAAAAAGTTCTCGTCGATCTATGGCACTGGAAAGATGATTACATTCAGCCGATTCAGAAGGTTCGCGCAGAGCAGGACCGGCAGCGATCGTATCGCGCGGTCTATGTAGTCAAAGATAAGAAGTTCGTACAACTCGCCGACGAGAAGATGGAGTCACTTGCGCCTTCGACGGATGGGCGATTGGCGATCGGATCAGACAATCGCGCTTATCGCGTCATCAGCGACTACGATCCCGGCCTGACTGACTATTACGTGGTCAGCGCCGAAGACGGCACCCGCAAACTCGTGACTCAGAAACAGCGCGGCAATGTCTCGATGTCGCCGGGCGCAAAGTATGCGATCTATTTTGACGGCAAGGATTGGAACTCTTTCTCAATCCCCGGCGGGGCAACCGTCAACCTGACGAAGAACCTGCCCGTTCATTTCTTCAACGAAGATAACGACACACCGGAGGTGCCTAATTCCTACGGGCTCGCCGGTTGGACCAAAGACGATCATGACCTGCTGATTTACGATCGTTTCGATGTCTGGCAGGTCTCGCCCGACGGCAGCGGGGCAAAGAACCTGACGGATGGCGTGGGCCGCCGCGATCACCTCCAGTTTCGATACGTGCGGCTCGATCCAAAAGAACGTTCGATCGATCCGATGAAACCGCTCTTGCTGCATGCAGAGAACGAAGACACGCGTGATTCAGGATTCTACCGCGACAAAATCAATGGTGGCTTGCCGGAAAAATTGATCATGGGCGCCAAGGATTACAACAATCCGACCAAAGCCAAAGACGCCGACGTGCTGATGTTCACGGCATCGCGCTTCGATGAGTTCCCGGACATTTGGATCACTGATGCGAGCTTCCGCAACCCGAAGAAGATAAGCAACGGCGACTCACAGCGTGCGCAATTCAATTGGGGCACGGGCGAATTGGTGCCGTTCAAGAATACCGATGGCGTGGCTTTAAAAGGTCTGCTCCTTAAACCGGAGAACTTCGATCCTAAGAAGAAGTACCCGATGATCGTTTACATCTACGAACGGCTCACCCAGGGTCTGCATGCTTTCCGAAATCCGGGCCCGGGCACTTCGATCAATCCGACTTACTACGTCAGCAACGGCTATCTGATCTTCATGCCGGACATCGTCTACACGACCGGCTATCCGGGACGCAGTGCCTTGCAATGCGTTTTGCCCGCCATTCAAGCCGTGGTCGATAAAGGTTTTGTTGACGAGGCGAACATCGGCATCCAGGGACACAGTTGGGGCGGTTATCAGATCGCTTACATGGTGACGCAGACTAATCGCTTCAAGGCCGCGGAAGCGGGCGCCGCCGTCGCGAATATGACGAGCGCCTACAGCGGCATTCGCTGGGGCACTGGTCTGCCGCGACAGTTTCAGTACGAGCATTCACAGTCGCGAATCGGCGGGAGCCTTTGGGAATATCCGATGCGCTATCTGGAAAACTCGCCGTTGTTTCACGTCGACAAAGTTCAGACGCCGCTGCTCTTAATCAATAACGACGAAGACGATGCGGTGCCATGGTATCAGGGCATCGAGTTCTTCTTAGGCCTGCGCCGCATGAACAAAGAGGTCTACATGTTCAGCTACAACGGCGAGAAGCACGGGCTGCGCAAACGAATTAACCAGAGGGACTATACGCATCGGTTGCAGGAGTTCTTCGATCACTTTTTGAAAGGCGCGCCGGCACCGGAGTGGATGGAGAAAGGCATTCCCTATCTGCAGAAAGAGAAGGAGAAAGAAAAGTATCGGATCGCGGATGGGTCGGGTCGGTAGCGCCTTGCCTTGAAGTCGACAATGCGTCGCGGAGCGACGTGTGAATTTAGCCCGGCCTTTCAAGGCCGGGAAAGGTCAACGCGGAATTAGATTGCCGTGGCGTAGCTACGGCTGAGGTTCACTCGTCGCTAACGCGACGAAATAATCAACACCCATCGTCAACCGTGGCTTGAAAGCCACGGCTAAACTCATGACGACGCTACGCGTCGAAGGCAGGGCTATTGAGCCGCAGGCTTCACCGACTTATTACGCTTCTCTTCAAACACACTCCGCGTTACCGAAATCATCACCATCGCCCGTGGCGCTTCACCCGAAAAGGTCCGCGCCGCATCGATCGCCTGGTAGAAATTATCTTCCGCCAGACCACCAAAGAGATCCGTTAAGGCAGTCGGCGACGCAAGTTCGGTAGTCATGTTGATACTAAACTTGCCTTCCAGTAACTGTGACGTGCGTCCATTGTCTCCGGTGAAATCGGCTACCGCGTTCGCGGCCTTGACCGTCTCGCTGAGCAATTGCCAACTCCGAACCTTATCCAATTTTGAGAACTGGGCCAACAAGGCCGCCAGGCAATAAGCGCGATCTGCCGTTCCGGCATCGATACGCCGCGTTTCCGTCAAAGCTTCATCAAGCAGATCAATCGCTCGCACGCGATCCTTATCGGCCAGCAGCGCCGCCGCCTGGGTAATGAAGTGGGCCCGCAGCGTGTGATTGAGTTCCGCTTTGCGAATGAGCGCCAATGCTTCATCGGCGTGCTTTTGCTGCAGAAGGCTGCGGATAAAATTGTAGTCAACGAAACGGCGCACCCCGGCGCGCGTGTCGAGGTCGTCGATCTTATCGAGAAACTCACGCGCCCGCTGATCCCCTTCTTCGGCTGCCCGCATGGCTGCGAAAGCGTACGCACGATCACGCGCATCCGATCCCTGCGCTCGATCCAAACGATCTTTCAACTCGTCTTCGTAGCTGTCCCGCTTTCCGTTATCCATGCCCCGATTTACCGAGCGCTCGCCGGCGTTTGCAGTCGCCTGAGCGGCTTCGGGCCCGAGCGCTACCATCTGCGCACTGATGGCCGGCGCCAGCTCAGGAGCGAACTGCTGAAACAGTGGAAACAGACGCGTCGCAATAAAGTAAGTGCCGGACCTGCCCGCCGACGATTGATCGATTTGCGCCAGTGGACGCAACAGAAGGTTAGCCGAAACCTGGAAGTAGGTCTTCCGTAAGGCCGGAGCTAGATCAGGTGGCGGAACGGGAGGAGATGCGATGCTCGAAGGGAAGCCGTTGGGTGATACGACCAGGTGAATCGAAGGCGTGAAGGCATATGTAGTCAAGAGCGAAACGGTGTTTGCATCTGAGGCCGGGTCCGCGGCGGCCGCGGCCAGCAAGCGGGCAAAGAACTGATCGGCAGCAGCCGGGGCTTTCTCGCGCAACGATGTCAGAAAACTTATCGCTGCGTCCGTCGTTCGAATCAAAGCTGGATCCGCAAATTGCAAAGCCCGCTCAACCTCTCCCGCTGTCAGAAAACTTCGGGCGAGGTTAAGTCTCTCAGCCGTCTCAGCCGCAGACATTTGAGAGCCGTTGGCCGTTGCATCGTTTGACTGGGCAGCCTGATCTTTGGCGTTCATCCTGCGGAGAAATTCCTCGCCCAGGACGCGATCGCGATGAGCTGCCAATTGCAGGATTTCGCGACGAAGGTTTGCGCGCGGGCGGGCCGGCCGATTCTGAGCTAGCCTTCCCGGCGCTGACGCAGTCGCCGCCGCAGTTCCTGTTTCCAATCCTTCGGCAACGTCCCATGCCCGGCGGAATAAACTTCGTGAACCTTCCTTGTCCTGATCCCAGAGCGCATCGGCGACTCTGGCTTGCACCCGCGCGCGAAGAGGTTCATCGCGATAGCTGCGCGCTTCGATCGCCAATGATTGCAGCGCGGACAAGGCGATCGAACGCCGCTGCTGGATTTCCGGATCAATTTCGCGAGGCGCTACAGATTCGCGGGTTGGCTTTGCGGCAGAAGGTGCGCCGGTTTGCGCGTTAGCGAAAGTGCACAGCAGAAGAAGGAACAACGATGCAGAGCGGAGGTGACTCATTACTGTCTCCTGAGTTGGCTGAGAGTGAAACGGGGAGTCCTGGTTCGCCGCCTACTCTAGCACGCAAATCGACTTGTTCTCGCATTCTTGAGACAAAAAAATTAATACGAGAGTTGACTCATCAACCGAATCTTCGTGTCTTGTGTTTCCCGGTTCGTGTGGTTTCGTGGTTTGGTGTTTCTTGATTCGTTAGCAAAGCACACCACGAAAAAACACGGACACAAGACCAATCCACACGAAGGCGCGCAAGCCGGGCTGACTCTTAGTATGTTATTTAACAAAGAGGCGGCCATTTCTGGCCGCCTTCTTTTTTTCCTGGAGGAGCCCTCCGCCAGGTTCAGATCACCGCACAGAGTGCGGCGTCTAAATTCAACCGCACATCCGGGGGAAGAAGATCATTGAACCAGGAAGTTGAAAGTCAGCACGCCGGATACTTTCACCGGCTCGCCGCTTAAACGCGTGGGGCTGAACTTGGCTTGGCGAGCGGCACTCACCGCAGCGGCCCGTAACAATGGATGACCGGCGACCGCTTGTGCCTCGATCACATTTCCGCCCTCATCAATCATGATTCGCACCTGAACGCTACCCTCCGCGCGTGCATTGCGAGCAATGTCCGGATATGCGGGCACCGGCAAAGCTACTGCTTTGCCATTTAGTACGCCGCCCTCGATCACTCGCGGTTCGTCCGATTGCATGTAAGGTTTCATGTAGGGCGCTTCAGTCTTCCGTTCCTGTTTTTCAGTTCGAAAGATGCTGCCGTCGACCGCGTTGACCAACACGTGCATGGTTACCGGGTTTGCTTCATCACCCGACAGAATCACGACGTGATAAAGGACCATCGCAGGTTTTGCGAGTTCTCCGGGACCTTCCCAATGCTCGCCGACCAGACTACATTCCAAAACTTTGCCGCCAACTTTGCTGGTAGCGATTTGAATTGCCTGGTCCATCGATATCTTGGCCGCGCGAGCAAGTTCAGTGTTTCGCTTCTCTTCCCACCCACGCTCTTGCCGCTCGAGCTCTAGCCGCGCTGGGTCTTCATTCTTTCGGAATGAGACGGCATAGCCCCCGCCATCGACCGTATAAACGTTGGTTATTTTTTCTTTCTCTCGCTGTGCCAGCGCTTTTTCCAGATCAGCTTTGATTTGGGCGTTGGTTTCAGTCGCGATGCGTTGCTTCAGCTCCGCCGTCTCCTTTTCCCAGCGCGCGTTGATTTCCTGGGCCTTGCGTTCGTCGACCAGGCGCTTCTCCTGAAGTTCACGCGATGGCTCCTGACCGGCCACATTCGCAAACGGCGAGTCGATATTGAAGTGGATTGCCAACGCCGCGGCGGCCACACACGGAATTGCCAGTAGCACGGCCGCCAGCATCAATCCCAAAACCGCCCGGCGCAAATTTGAATGTTTCTGTTTAAGCAATGACATGATTCTGACCTCCAGTATGTCGGCATCAGAAATGCCGACGATCATAGTTTGCGCGCGACGCGTGAACGGCATCGCCAATCCAGCCAGGCGAACCAGCGATCTGGCATAGACTTCCGGATGCAACAACCGCTCGGAAACCAATTCGTCACAACGCAACTCTCGGGTTTGAGTTATCCGTCGCTTGATCAAAGCCGCGGCCGGATGAAACGACAGGGGAAGAAAAATTAGTTCATAGATCAAGTTCAGCAGGTAATCGTGACGCGAGATATGGACCAGCTCGTGCCCAATAGCCGCTGCCAGCGCGTTGTCATCACCGGCGCGAAGTAGTTCCTCTGGCAGGATCACCAGGGGGTGGAAAATTCCCAGCGTCGCTGCCGCCGGCAGCGAAGGAGAGCTAAGAAACCGGACCTTTTTCACCCCAAACTCTCGCTGGCATCGCTCGATGATTTTGCTCAGGTTGCCTTCCGGCGTAAGCTCCGATGCGCCCTGCTTTACTGTCCTGGTTTTCAGTGCCGCACTGAACAGCTTCGCGCTTCGATAGCAGATGACCAGCAAATAAATCGCCAACAGGACAATCGCGAGTCTCCCACTCACGTGGAAGCCGGAAGTCACGGGTTTAGCAACCGGTCGCATCAATTCGGGCAACGCCGGTGCGATCGCTAAGGGCTCTCTAATCTGATCGCGATTGGTAACAACGGGCGTAGTTTCGAACGTTTGAAACGCCACGGATGAAACCAACGGCAGCAGCAGCGACAACGCCAGGGCTGCAACCCAAACGATATGACGATATCGCGTCACTGAACGCAGCAAATAGTTTCCGAGCACCGCAAACAGTGCGATTGCGGCTATCTGCCAAACGCCATTCAGCAAGAAAGTGAGAACAGCCTGCATGATGTTTCTCATTTCTTACCTTCCTCTTCCAGAAGCTTGTTAAGACGCGCCAGCTTCTTTGGCGTGAGGTGCTTGGTCTCGATCAGGCTCATCACCAGACTCTCTGCCGAACCGCCAAACAAGCGCTCAACGATGTCACTCACGTGTTGCCCGAGCACCTGACTACGGCTGACGACCGGCTTGTAAATATAAGCGCGGTCTTTCAACGTGCGCTTAACTTTGCCCTTGCGATGCAAAATGTTAAGCATCGTCTGCACTGTCGTGTACGCCAGCTCACGCGGCAAATGCTGTTGGACCGACTGCACGTTTGCGGGCCCTTCGGCCCAAAGAACATGCATAATTTCCAATTCCAGTGGCGTCAGATTTTCACTTTTAGGTCGCGGCATTCGGTCTGGTCTCCTAAGCGTTTAGGACTTATACGCGCGGCAAATCGATTTGTCAACTAATTTCTTAGGACTACGGAAGAATCGACGCGGACTTTGCAGTCCCGCTGTATGGGTGGGCGATCAGCTCCAGCCAATCGCCCCGTCTGAGATGGCAGAAGCCGTTACAATTTCACCAGCACCAGTGTCAATCCGCCCTGCGGATGTCCAGCGGTATCGGTTTGCGTCAAATGATAGATAAACGCATCGCCGGCTTGAGTTCCCGTCAAATCCGCGATGAAGTCAAGGTGCACGACGTGATTAGTAAGCGTGACCTCGGCCTCGAAATTCGGATGAGGCCCACCTTGTGAATTGTCGTGGACATTGCTCGGACTAATAGCGGCTAGATCGAACTTGAATCCATGCGTGGGTGCCGCGGTGGCGAGCTGATTAAAACCATGTACCTTCTTCAACCTGGTCAGCACCGTGCGCCCCACAAACTCTCTTGGCTTTAGGTCCAACACTGCCCGCAGTCTTGCTCGCTTTTCGCGGCCCGGGTTCAGGGTAGAGACTTTGAAATGGAGTTGATGGTGACTCAATTTCTTTTCAGGGCATGGAACTATGCAGATGTTGTGTTGCGCCAGGTGCGGGTCATCCGGCAGAAAAAAGTTCGAGTTGCTCGGCGACAAACTGTCTGGAAAACATCTGGCGATGAGACATTTGTGACCCGAACCTTGCGGATTGTCCGGAGGCAATCCCGACGGGACACTCCAATCAACCTGTTGTGTGCCGGTGGCCCCCGGAGCCGGCATGGGAGAGCCGATGTTCGCGATCATAAACGTGCTCGCCTGATTGTCCGGCGCCATTGCCAGCGAGGGATTGCCGACCCAAAGCTGGACCGTAATACTCTCGTCACCGGGGGTGTTGCAATCTGTATTGGCGGACTTTCGATGGAATTTGACCACAACTGGATTAGTCTGTCCGGGGTCCGCGTTGTCGGGACCGGAAACAGGACCGGTCAACTGGATGTCAGGGCTTAGCCACCATGTGCCGGCGGGATCATGTGTTCCTCCGTCGCCAGATACCGCTTCCATATAGAAACAAGTGTCGCCAGCCAGGCCTGGATCATTTGTCATAGGAAACTCCTTTCAGAAGGTAAAGAGGTGAAAGTGCCTTGTAGTGATAGCAGAGTATGCTGCCGAAGTCATGAAGAGTCCAGGTTTTTCAAACACCCGGTGACTCGCCGAGTTCTCGACTCAAAATTGAATTGGGGCTCTGACTATCTATGGCTCTTTTCGTTGCACCAGGACTTGAAAGTTTGCAGCCATGCCGTCCGGCATAATCATTTCGCGCGCGCCGGCGTTGAAGTTGAAAAGCTCCATGTGATCGGTCATGCGTCTGGTGATCGACGCAATTGCTTCCGGCGCGCCTTCGCTGAACAGAAACTGGTCGAGCTGTTCGAATCTCAACGTTTCCAATCCGTTTTGCGCGCCGGCTTCCCCCACCTGCGTCCAGTCGACAGTTGTTGTCAGGTCCTGCTCGCCAGGTTGCGACAACACATCTTCACTAATCCGGTGCTTGCGAAAACTCCTCAACGTTCCCGAGAGTCGATTGGGATCAGAAAGCAAATCATTTCGTTCAGCTCCGTAGTCTACTGTGATTAATAAACCTCGCTCGATCAATGATGCGGCGCGCGCCACAAAGTCCTCCGCTTCAAGATTCACTTCATGGATTTGTCCTTCGCTCAGTTGCAGCTGGATTCGCCGGCAGTATTCAGCGACGCGCGATTCCAAATCGCTTTCGACCCAAACGAAGTTAGCTGATTCGTTCACGCTCACTCTGAGCTCTCGCAACGCACCACGGCGACCGATCACACGATGGACCGGAAACGCGTCAAGTAATTCGTTGGAAAAGACGATTGCATTACCGAACGGTTCATTGATTTCTGAAAGTGAGCGAAACTCAATTCGATCTTTGAATTCAGAAAGCTTTCCTTCGGCTTGCTCTCTCGCGTCGTCACTCAATTCGTCGATCACATAGCGAGTGGCCGCGAAGATTTTCGGAAAGTTCATTTGCAGCGAGGTGAGGACTCCCAGGACGAAATCGCCGCGACCTCCGCCAACTTCAACGATCGTCCAGCGCTCCGGCGCGTGCAGGTCGAAATACGATTTCATGAAATAGTTCGCGAAAGTCGCCGCAAACAGCGGACTCGTTTCCGGCGCGGTACGATAATCGCCCGCACGACCCTGTCGAATTCTTCCGCGACGCCGGTAATAACCATCACGCTCGTCATAGAGCGCTGCCTGCATCCAGTCATGAAACGTCATTGGACCAGCGGCAGTGATTCTTTCGCGCAATCGATCAGCTAAGGTCGGGGCGCGCGAATCATCGCTCTTGATCATGTTTTGATTGTATGTGAGCTGTGCTTTTCAGCTACAGGTCGCGAGGTCACTCTTTACGTGGTTCGCGATCGAGCAACTGGGTGGTGCTGTCGGTCACACTTCCCGGCGGATTAAGCTCGGCAGTCTGAGGCCGCTGCCGCCATTGACTGGCAGGATTCACGGCCGGAGCCGGTGGCAAAGCTGAGACGCGAGCTTGCGGAATCGCCTGAGCCGGCACTTTGTAATTTAGCTGCGACATGAATTGGGGTGGCGGTGCGCCTTCTTCGAAGATAGCGGCGAACAGCATGCGGAGCGGCCCACCGACAAAGCAGATGATCGCCGTGATCGCGGCAAAGAAGGCGAACACATTCTCCAATCTCCCGTGCGCGAACCCTGACATCACTCCAAACACAGGAACCAGAAGCGCGCCTATCAGCATTAACAAAGCGCCTTGCTTCACACCCCGGCGACGAGCTGAGATCGTTTTCTCTCCCGGCGGCGACTGATAGGCCGGCAACATGCCGCCGTGAGCCAAAACGTGCATGGTGCCTTCCATCGCGAAACCACACCGCGAACAGAACCGCATTGAATCAGTGGCTTGTTGTTGTCCGCATCTGGGGCAAAACATTTTGGAGAGACCTCAGCCTGATAACAGTTAGTAATGCGAATCAAAGACGGATCGCGGGTACTCTAACACTCGTGAATTACAGAAGCCATAGTCTCTAACGCGGGTCTCTTCTTGATGTGTTCATATTTTGGAGACCTGCATGCCAAGTAAGACGATCCACGAATTCACACGAAACGGTTTTCGTGCCCAATTCGTGTGATTTCGTGGATCGTTCCTGCTCAGGGAAAGACAACACGAAACCAATTTTAGTGCGCCACCGTCTTCTTGAAACGCTCTTCCGCGTTGAGTTGATGATGCCGTGCGCGCACGAGTGTGTCCAGCAATAAAGACATGACCTGCGTTGACCCCGCCGGTGTCATGATCGTTTTCAGCAAGTCTTGATCGCTTTGAAAGAGCGCAAATCCGCGTCTCCGCGCGCTTTCAACTTCGTCAAGATATGCGAGTAGCTTCTGCGACGTACTGAGCGTTTCCGGCAGTGTCCACTCAAACGGATCGTCCCAAAGGTTCACCGTGATCCCACCGAATGTCTGTTCGACGATCCGCGCGCTTTTCAAAACTCGTTCGCCAACCGACAGGTTCTGCTGGCTATCAATTTGGTAAAGACGCTCATCATCCGTCGCCTGGATCAATTCGCGCCAGGCGTGCTCCAGACGCGCAAATTCCTGATCGAACCAGCTGATCAAATCGTTCATTTATCACTGCTTCGCTACGCGATCAATCGATTCGCTTTAGGTGATACGTATCGGCGTCAAGGTAAGGTTCCATCTCGACACGTTGATTGCTGAAGAAACCCGCAGGGCCAGTGTGGAGACAGAAACCAAAACGATCCACGAAACCACACAAAATATGGCGAATATCATCTTTGTGTTGTTTCGTGTGAATTCGTGGATCGACGCCCTTTAGTTCTCAGCCGATCGCACGATCTAGCCCGCAAGTTTCTTCTTCACGGTTTCACTAACCAGCCGGCCATCGGCATTCTTGCCCGCGAGTTTGGCCATCACGGCTTTCATCACCGCGCCCATTTCTTTCATCGACGTCGCACCGGTTTCGGTAATTGCATCGGTGACGGCCTGTTCGATCTCTGCTTCGGAAGCGGCCTGCGGCAAATAAAACTCGATGACGGCAATTTCAGCGAGTTCTTTGTCGGCCAAATCCAGGCGGCCGGCCTTCTGATACTGTTCGACGGAATCGCGCCGCTGCTTCAACTGCGACCGCAGCAGCTTCAGCACATCATCATCATTCAGCTCGCCGGCGCCCTCTTTCTCACGATTCATGATCGCGGCTTTCACCATGCGCAAAGTAGAAGTCCGAACCGCATCTTTCGCTTTCATTGCGGCCGTCATGTCGGAAATGATTTTGTCTTTGAGTGTCATAGAGTCCTGTCGATTAGGTATTTACCACGAAGACACAAAGACAGAAAGGTAGGAACGCGATTCCTAATTACCAGTTGAATCCTTTGTGCCTTCGTAGCTTTGTGGTTTGCTTTCATCTTGGCTTTGCCCAAAAAGTGGTATGAGCGGAAAGAGACAAGCTCATACTGGGAGCGCGGGCGCCCTC
>DNNE01000006.1:20986-23956 GCA_003487805.1 Blastocatellia bacterium
GGAGCGCGGGCGCCCTCGCCCGCTATGAGCGCGAAGCGCGAAACAGTTACAGCGTCAAGAAGTTTGAGATTGAGCGTGCTGCGCACGCTCGGGCGGGCGAGGGCGCCCGCTCCCAGTACTAACTGGCTCGTTCCAGATCGGATCGACTTTTGGGGCAAAGCCTTTCATCTTGTATCCGGATTACGAAGCCAGGCGCGTGCGACCATTCGACCGCGCCAGATATTCGCGCAGGTATTTTCCCGTGTAAGACTCTTTCACCTTCATAATCTCTTCGGGCGTTCCAGTTGCGACGACGTACCCGCCGGCATTGCCGCCTTCCGGCCCTAGATCGATTACATAATCGGCGGTCTTAATCACATCAAGATTGTGTTCGATTACCAGCAGCGATCCGCCTGCATCGATCAGCGCCCGAAATGCGGCCAGCAGTTTGTTGATGTCGTCGAAGTGCAGCCCGGTCGTCGGCTCGTCAAATATATAGAGTGTCTTGGCTCCCGCTCGTTTCGAGAGATGCGCCGCGAGTTTCACGCGCTGCGCTTCACCGCCGGACAGTGTGGTCGCCGATTGGCCCAGACGGAGATAGCCCAGGCCCACTTCATCCAGCACGCGTAAACGATTTGTGATCTTGTTTATGTCGCGAAAGAAGGTGATCGCTTCGCGCACTGTCATGTCCAGCACGTCGTGAATGTTCTTGCCGCGATAACGCACGTCGAGGACCTGCTGCTTGAAACGCGTGCCTTTGCATTCTTCGCAGACAAGTTCGACGTCCGCGAGAAATTGCATCTCGACCGTGACCGTGCCGTCGCCCTGACAAACTTCGCAGCGCCCACCCGGCACATTGAATGAAAAGTGCGAAGGATCGAATCCGCGCGATTGTGCCTCGCGCGTGTTCGCGAATGTTTCGCGAATCGCGTCGTACACTTTGATGTAGGTAACCGGATTCGATCTGGGCGTGCGGCCGATCGGCGATTGATCCACCAGAATCACTTCGTCGACGTGTTGCGTTCCGTCCAGTTTCTGAAACGCACCCACATGGCCCTGCCATTCGCCGGCTTGCTTCTTCAGGCCCGCGTAAATGCAATCGTGAATCAGAGTCGATTTGCCCGAACCACTGACGCCGGTGACGCAGACCAACATGCTCAGCGGAATATCTACGTTGATGTTCTTGAGATTGTGTTCGCTGGCGCCGCGAATTTTCAGACGCCTCAAATGCAAGGCGCGGCGATGCTTCGGCTCTTTGATTTCCGCTTCACCGCGAAGATAACGGCCGGTCAGCGATTGCGATTCGCTAAACAGACCCGGAAAATCACCTTCATAAATCAAACGCCCGCCCAGCTCGCCGGCGGCAGGGCCGATGTCGAGAATATGATCCGCGGAACGCATCATGTCAGCGTCGTGCTCGACCACCAGCACCGTGTTGCCGATGTCCCGCAGATTGTGCAGCAAGCGAATCAGACGATCGTTGTCGCGCGGGTGCAGGCCAATCGACGGCTCGTCCAAAACGTAGAGCGCCCCCACCAGCGACGACCCGAGATTGGTCGCCAGTTGAATTCTTTGCGCTTCACCTCCGGACAGGGTCGAGGCCAAACGATCGAGCGTCAGGTAATCCAATCCCACTTCAACCAGAAATTTTAGCCGGCGGCGAATCTCAAACAGTACGCGATCAGCAATTGCCGATTGCTCAGCCGACAGCTCCAGCGCATCAAAAAACGTGGCCGCGTCTTTGATTGAAAGCGCGGAAACTTCCGGCAGCGTCCGATTGCCAACCCGCACATCGCGCGCTTCCTGGCGCAGGCGACTGCCTTCGCAATCGGGACACAGCGTGTAACCGCGATACTTCGACAGAAAAACGCGCACGTGCAACTTGTATTTTTTGGTATCGAGCCAATCAAAGAATCCGCGAACGCCCCGCCATTCGCCTTTGCCGTTGATAACTGCGCGTTGTTGCGGGCGAGTGAGTTCATTGAACGGAGCATTCATCGGAATACGTTCCGTTTTGCAGAAGCGCTTCAGCTCGGCCTGCGCCCAATCGTATTGAGGTTTGGTCCAGGGTTCGATGGCGCCTTCGCTCAAACTCAGGCCGGGATTAGGAATCACGAGGTTGAGGTCGAGACCGATCGTGTTGCCGAAGCCCTGACAGGTCGGACACGCCCCGAACGGATTATTGAAACTGAACAAGCGCGGTTCGGGTGTCGCGTAAATTGTGCCGTCGTACTTGCATTCAAAACGCTCGGAGAATCTGAGGCGGGTACGCGCGTCTCCGGCGCGCTGATCAGAAAGCATGCCGGAGGCATGCGTACCCACTGACAATTCAATTACTGCCTGGCCATGACCTTCGCGGAAACATGTCTCTAAAGAATCAACCAGTCGCTGCCGGACATCCGCTCGCGCAACCAATCGATCAACCAACGCGTAAACGTCGTCGAAATCGTCGCGAGGATAATCATCCGATGACGACAGATCGATCTGTTTTCCTTCGTGCAGCAAGCGTGTGAAGCCGCGCTGCATAAGACTCATGAGGTGAGCCGTGATTGCCTGACGCGCAACTCTTGCAAGCGAACTTTCATTTTCGCGTTTGCCGCGTTTCTTACGGCCGTTGTTGCCTTCAGTAGTTGCCCTCCCTAACGGTCTGGCTTCTGACACCTGCAACCCGGCACTCGCTGGAAACAAGACGTAGAATCTCGTGCCCTCCGCGAGTTCGCTCAGAATTTCATCCGCGGCTGATTCAGGCGAATCGCGATGCACCTCGCGGCCGCAAACACGGCAAATCGTCATGCCAATGCGCGCATATAGCAGCCGCAGGTAATCATAAATCTCTGTCTGAGTTGAGACGGTCGAGCGCGGATTGCGCGTCGAATTCTTTTGCCGGATCGCAATCGCGGGAGCAATGCCGCGCACTTCATCAACATCCGGCTTGTCCATGCGCTCGAGAAACTGGCGCGCGTACGCGGACAGCGACTCGACGTAGCGGCG
>DNNE01000006.1:24258-38281 GCA_003487805.1 Blastocatellia bacterium
TCGACGTAGCGGCGCTGGCCTTCCGCGTAAACAGTATCGAACGCCAGCGAGGATTTACCGGACCCGCTGACGCCGGTTACCACCGTCATTTGATTTATGGGGATCGAGAACGAGATGTTCTTGAGGTTGTTGACGCGAGCGCCCCGTACTTCGATAGCTTCCTGGGTCATTGCCTGGTTCGCCGCGGGCCGCACAGTCGAAAAATCCGCGTGCCTCGCAAACCACACATCTTAGCGCGAACAACGGACAAAGCGAAGTTGGCCGGAAAGACTCCCAATAACCCAATTTTGGAAGAATCGCGTTCTGAGAGCTGGGAGCGCGGACGTCCGCGTCCGCACCACAGCGAAAGGCGCGAAAGTACTTCTCAAAGTCCTGATAATTGTCTTCGCGCTACGCGTCAATGCGGACGAGGACGTCCGCGCTCCCAGCATGGATATAGCGCGGACCCGTGGCAACAGTCGTCCCTTTTCTTTCATCTGAAAAGATTGTTAACTTGTTTCTGCTGCTATAATTCTTGAATTCGATTACGCCTCTTGCCTCGTGGAAGGACTTGGAAATGACGCCGATTACCAGGAAATCACTTCAGATCGCGCTTTGCGCGGCAGTACTGTTGTTGACCGCAAACTTAACCCTCGCCCAGCAAACCACCGCCGATGCGAAGGCGCCGACGACGGCCGGCTCAGCCAATCTGACCCAGGCCCAGATCGACAACATTATTCGCCGGTTCACCGCCAAGGAAACTGAGTTTCGCAACGCGCTCAACCAATACTTCTTCAAGCGCGATGCGTTGATTCAGGAGATTGGCATGGGTGGCCAGGTGGTTGGCGAATATCACCGCGTGTCCGACTTCACCTTCGACGACAAAGGCAATCGTTACGAAAAGATCAACTTCTTTCCGATGCCGAGCCTGCAAGGCGCAACGATGACCAACGAAGATCTGGAAGACCTGGGAGGCGTCAATCCGTTTGCGCTCGAAGGGGCCAAAGCCGCTCTTTATAATTTTAAGTACGTCGGCAAGGAACGGATTGATGAACTCGATCTTTACGTGTTCGATGTCGGGCCAAAAGTGATGCCCGATCCGAAATCAAAAGACCGCGTGTTCGTCGGACGCATCTGGGTCGACGATCACGACTTGCAGATCGTGAAAGCGAAAGGAAAAGCCGGCCCGGAAACGAAGAAAAACAAATTTCCCACCGTCGAAACCTATCGCGAACAGATCGACGGCAAGTTCTGGTTTCCCACGTACGTGTATGCAGATGATGATCTCGTCTTCGACAATGGCACCGATTTTCGTATCCGCATGCGCGTGAAATACACGGACTTCAAGGTCGGTCGCGGCACAGTCACGATCACCGAAGTCGGCGACGCTCCGGAGCAGGTAAAGCCCGATACCCAGCCCCAATCGAAGCCAGAGACACAGCCGACTTCACCGAAAGCCCCAACACCAGCGAACACCCAAAGTTCGTCTGAAGAAAAAGCGCCGGCCGAAGGTGGATTTCTCAATGGCAAAGCAATCGATTTGCCGAAGGCCGTGTATCCGGATGAAGCACGGAAGAGTCACGCAGCCGGAACCGTTCAGGTTCAGGTTCTGGTAGATGAAACCGGCAAAGTAGTTTCAGCTCAGGCGAGTTTTGGACCGGAAGCTTTGCGAGCGGCGGCGGAAAAAGCCGCGATGGGCGCGCGATTCAAGCCGATGATTGTCGACGGCGCTGCGGTCAAAGTTTCAGGGATACTTACGTACGATTTTGTGGAGCCGAAGCCGTAGTTGTCGCGCGACGGACTGAGAGCTTTTCGATGCCCAACTCGTGCATGATGGAATTTTGAACCTGTTGCACGAGCGCATCCAGATCGTCGTCGCTCTTGACCCATGAAGTGTCCACGGGCGGCATCATCACCATGTTGATGGTGCCCGGCCAGGCCTCGCCGGTTCCCTTCCCCATCAGGACATCTGAATTCTTCAAAGCAATAGGAACTATCGGCACGCCTGCTTGCACCGCCATGTGAAACGCGCCCTTTTTGAATGGCAGCATTTCTCCAGGTTGCGCACGCGTACCTTCCGGACAGACCCCAAATGAAATTCCTGATCGCAAACGCTCAGTAGCGATTTTTAATGATTCAACCGCCCGGTCACGATTCGATCGATCGATCGCAATCACGTTGACGTAACCCATGCCAACTCCGAGAATCGGCGCCTTCAACAGCTCCTTCTTGGCAACCATCCCCATGCGGTGACCCGTATAAGCAAACAACGGCGCAGCATCGAGGTACGAGAAATGGTTGGCGACAAAAACGTAAGCTTGATTTGGTTCGAGAAGCTCACGGCCTGTGACGTTTACTTTCACCCCGGTCAGGCGCAGCCAATTGCGCGCGCCCCAGTTGGCCCACCAGTAAATCCAATTCTGCCGCTTGCAGAGAATCCCGAGCAGCAACACCGGCGGCGCAAAGATTAATAGTAGCGCGCCAGCCACAAACCACGACCACGCGAACAGCAGGACGCCGACAATGTGTGGACCACGTCTTGTGCTAGACTTCGCGGCGCTTTGATCAGACATCTTCGGATCGAGGTCAGTACCGCCGGCGGTAGCGGGCGGGTTCATTCTCTTCGTGGTTCGAAATCTGGTGGAGGAAGCCCGAATGTATCGGTCTAACTATAACTATCTCGCGCCTACGGCGCTCGTGATTCTCGTGTTATCGACGGTGCTGACTTTTTCCAGCCCGGCGCGTGCCCAACGAAGGGTCTCGCAAGCAACTCCCAGCTCAATTCCTTCACCGCGATCAGTCTTTGGTTTCAATCCCGGCGACGATCGAACCATCGCTGATTGGAAACAGATCACCGATTACTTATCGCGGCTCGATAAAGCCAGCGATCGCGTGCAAGTCGAAACCATCGGCACGTCGACTCTCGGTCGCACGATGGTTGCCGCCTTCATCAGCGCGCCCGAGAATATACGCAATCTGGACAAGTACAAAGCCATCCAGGCGCGACTCGCCGATCCGCGTAAAGTCACGACTGATGCCGAGCGTGATCAGTTGATCCGCGACGGGAAAACAGTCGTGGTCATCTCATGTTCGATTCATTCAACTGAGATTGTCGCTTCGCAGATGGCGCCGCAACTCGCATACAACCTGGCCACCGCGAATGATGCAGACACGCTATCGATCCTGCGCAATACGATTCTGATTCTGGTCCCTTCGCCAAACCCTGATGGCGTCGACATCGTGGCTGATTGGTATCGCAAGACCCTCGGCACTCCGAATGAAGGTCGCGAGCCGCCTGAGCTTTACCACCACTACGCTGGTCACGACGACAATCGCGACTGGTTCATGCTTGATCTGAAAGAGACGCGCAACATCACCCGTTTGTTTTGGAAAGAATGGTTTCCCGAAATTGTTTACGACATACATCAACAGGGATCGAATGGCTCGAGGTTTTTCGTCCCGCCTTTTTATGATCCGGCGAATCCGCACATCGCGGCGTTATTGCTGCGACAGGTCGGCCTTATCGGTCACAAGATAGCGGCGGACGTGACCGCTGCCGGCTTCAAAGGGATCCTCACGAACGCGCTTTACGATACGTGGTGGCATGGCGGCTTTCGCACCGCGCCTTACTTTCACAATTCGATCGGCATTCTTACGGAAGCATCAAGCGCGCGCATCATGACCCCAGGCAACGTAACGCGCGAACAGTTGGCCCGCTCGAGCACGCGCGGCATGGCCAGCGCGATTGAAGCGACCACAAATTTTCCCAACCCCTGGCCCGGCGGCGCGTGGCATCCGCGCGACATCATGCAGATGGAATTGATCGCGTGTCACTCGATTCTGTCGCTGGCGTCGAACTATCGCAGCGATTACTTGCGAAACTTTTATGAATTAGGAAAAGCAAACCTCGCGTCATCATCAAGCGCGGAGCCGATCGCGTATTTGATTCCGGCGGGGCAGGGCCGCGACGAGAATGTCGCGAAGATGATCGGAACGCTGGTCGAGCAGGGCGTGGAAGTTTATCGCCTCGATCATGAATTGCACGGCATCACCGGCGCACAAAATCTAACGACGGTGACAAACGAGCGAGGCGCGAAGGTCAAACAGATTGTGACCGCGCTACCCCAGATGGCGGCGAACACTGAAATTCCCGCCGGAAGTTACATCATCTTTCTGAATCAACCTTACCGGCAGAACGTGCTCGCGCTCTTCGAGCCGCAAGTCTATCCCGATCGCACGACGGCGACCGGTGAAGCTGAGCGACCATACGATGTCGCAGGATGGACGCTTCCCATGTCTATGGGAGTGGACGCGCCGGCCGTGATGTCCGTTCGCGAAGCCGCTAATGAAAGAAAGTTGACGCTGATCAAATCTGAAAATGATGTGCGGCGCGATCTCGCGTTACAGCTATGGGCCAATGACAAGTCGCCAATTCCAAATCCGATCAAAGCAGGTGTCCGCGTCGGCATCTATCAAAACTCGCGCGCGGGAAACATGGACGAAGGTTGGACGCGCTATGTGTTCGATACTTTCAATGTCCCTTACAAGTCGTTCAACGAAGCGAGTGTCAACAACGCCAATCCGCGCGCAACTTACGATGTGATCGTTTTGCCATCTGAACAGAGTCGCGCCAATCCTGACAGCGACACTCCCGGAGAGACTGCGCGTGGGATCAGCGACAAAGGCTATGCGAACCTCTCGAAGTTCGTTGAAGATGGCGGAACGCTGATTTGCTTTGACGGTTCATGTGCAGCCGTGATCCGCCAGATGAAACTTCCTCTGCGTAATGTGTTGGCCGGTGTGCGGTCATCAGATTTCTATTGTCCCGGATCGGTCCTGCGGCTCAACGTGGACACTGCAAATCCGATCGCTCGGACTATGTCGAAAGACACCGATGCTTATTTCATCAGCAGCTCAGCTTTCGAAGCAACCGACAACAAGGTTCAAGTCGTCGCTCGTTATGCTAAAGACGACGTGCTCAGGTCCGGCTGGCTCCGTGGCGAAGACAAGATTAAAGACAAGATTGCGCTGGCCGAAATGACGATGGGGAAAGGCCGCATAGTGCTCTTTGCCTTTCGACCACAGCATCGCGGCCAGACATGGGGCACGTTTCCCTTTATTTGGAACGCCATCAATCTGAGTACGGGGCAATAGACTGGTAACCGTCCCGGTTGCTTCCTGGGTATGCACGCAAGCGAGGACGCTTGCGCTCCAGTCATTGTGCTCTCCTCAGATGAGGCGATTATCCCATAGGTCTCAGGCTTGCTCCCGCTGAACGCGGGTGTTATCTTCTCCTGGTCAGTTTCGGCTTTCTCTCCCCAATTTATCTCTCTCCGAACCGATCGATCAGCTACAGATGCGTCTCCGTCCAGTTCTATCGGACCGTCGGCAAGTTAACTGCTTGCGCTGCAACTGCGCATGCATTGACGCGCATCAAACCGCGGCAGGCCAGGAAGTCTCTTCCTTACCACGCGCAGATTCGCCGGCACTTGTCTCCCGAATAGGAGTTACACCATGAAGAAGTTCACTGCCCTCTCGCTTGTTTTCCTGCTAACTGTTTTGGCTGTGCAAACCGCCAATTCTCAGTCGCGCCCGCGTCGCGTTAACGCCGCGCCGTCAACCGAGCAGCAGCCTCAGCCGAGCCAATCGCAATCTTCGCCGCAGCAGCAGACTGATTCTTCTGAAGCAACGCGTCCGACGCGGCCACCGGTGCTCGGCGGAGCGACCCGCGATTCAAATGAACAAAAACCCACGGCGCCGCAGAAGGATGCCGGCCCCGAAGAAGTTGGCGAAGGCGATGTGGTGAAGGTCGAAACGACTCTTATCAGCATCCCTGTCAGCGTCATGGATCGCGACGGAAAATATATTCCGAACCTGACGAAGGATGACTTTCACGTTTGGGAAGATGGTGTGGAACAAAAGGTCGCGTATTTTGCTTCGACGGAAAAACCTTTCATGGTGGCCCTGGTCATCGATACCAGCGCGTCCACCCGTTACAAGATCGAAGAGATTCAGGATGCGGCGATCGCTTTCGTCAACCAATTGCGACCGGATGACAAAGTGATGGTCGTTTCATTTGACGATAAGATTCGCGTCCTGGCCCAACCAACCAGTGATCGATCGGTGCTCCGTAACGCGATTCTCGAAACCAGAATCGGTTCCGGCACTCGGCTCTACGACGCCATGGATCAAGTCATTAACAAGGAGCTTAGTCGGATTGATGGACGCAAGGCGATTGTGCTGTTTACCGACGGCGTCGATACGACCAGTAAGCATGCGCGTTCCGAGGACAACATTCGCGACGCCGAAGAATCGGGCGACCTGATCTATCCGGTCGAGTACGACACGTCGGGTGACATGGGTGTCTTTGGCGGCGGCGGTTCGCGCCGAGGCGGTGGGAGAAATTATCCCAACGGCGGCGGCGGCGGCGGCGGTAACAATCGGAACGGCAATGGTGGCGGTGGTGGCATTTTCGATATTCTCGGCGCCATTCTTAACGGTGGTGGCAGCTATCCGAGCGGTGGCGGTTATCCCGGCGGCGGCGGTCAGCGCAACGGACGCGGAGGCTGGCCTGGTCGCGGGGGCGGAGGCAACTCTGGCGGCGAATATCAAATAGCGGATCAGTACCTGCATGATCTCGCACGCGTGAGCGGCGCTCGACTCTACGACGCCGAACAACAGAACCTGAGCGTTGCTTTTCAATCGGTAGCCGAAGAGCTGCGGCGGCAATACAGTCTTGGCTATTATCCGAGAAAGGCGCCGCAAGCCGGCGAGCGTCGCAATATCAAAGTGCGGGTGAATCAACCTGAGTTGGTGGTCCGAACGCGCGACAGCTATGTATTCCAACCGGGAGCGAATGCCAGCGCGCAGAGTAATACGCAGCCTGTTAATAAACCGCCTGTTCTGAAAAAGGATTTCTCAGCGACTTTCTAGCGAGCTTTCTCTGTGACCTCTGTGGTGAAATTAATCTAACCACAGACGTCACGGAGGATTTACACCACGGTCCCATCCGGAATCAATCCATTCTTCGGCACGATGATGATGCGGTCGCGGATGTAGTACATGCCGTTCGGCCCGTCGGCATTCTCAACCCCCGCTTCATTTAGCAGCCGCACGTTCTTACCGATCCGCGCATTCTTGTCGATGATCGCCCGGCGAATAATTGTCTTCTCGCCAATACCGACGCGCGGCCGGTTGGCTTCTCCATCTCCTGCCATGTCTTCGAGAGTTTGATAGTAATCCGCGCCCATCATGTAGGCAGCGTCGATTGAAGTGCCCTCGGCAATCCGGCTACGCAGACCAATCAGCGAGCGATTGATTTTCGCGCCGTTGATGATGCAGCCTTCGCTGATGATCGAATCGCGAATTTCGCAACTGTTGAATTTTGAGGGCGGTAAGTAACGCGCGCGGGTGAAGAGCGGCGCTTCAGAGTCGAACAGATTGAATGGTGGAATCGCGGAAGCCATATCAAGATTAGCTTTGTAAAATGCGTCGATAGTCCCGATGTCTTCCCAGTATCCATCGAAAAGATAAGCCTGTACGTTGTATTTGTTGATGCTGCCGGGAATGACTTCCTTGCCAAAGTCGAGGCGCGCGGTGTCCTCTGCCAGAACCTCTTCCAGCTTATCGTATTTGAAAACATAAATGCCCATCGAAGCCAGAAACGGCCGGGCGCGCGCCTCATCTGCGCTTAGGCCAAGCGACGTGGTATCGACCCGCATTTCTTCGAGCGCATCACCTTTCGGCTTTTCTCGAAACTCGATGATGCGGCCGGCGTCGTCGACCTTCAGCAAACCAAATTCGCCGGCTGAATCGGCCGGAATCGGAATCACCGAAACAGTGATGTCGGCGTTCGTCTCGAAATGCCGATCGAGAAACTTTCGATAATCCATCCGGTACAAGTGATCGCCGGAGAGAATCAGCAGCGTGTCAATGCGCCAATCGCGAATGTGCGGCAGCACCTGACGCACCGCGTCGGCAGTCCCCTGAAACCAATCGGGCCGTTCGGGAGTCTGTTCCGCGGCCAGTATCTCGACGAAACCATCAGCGAACGGCGAGAAGCGATAAGTGGTCGCAATGTGCCGGTTGAGCGACGCCGAATTAAATTGCGTCAACACGAACATGCGAATCACATCTGAGTTGATGCAATTCGAAATCGGCACATCGACCAGCCGATATTTTCCGCCGAGCGGCACCGCCGGCTTGGAACGTTGCGCAGTCAGCGGAAACAAACGGCTGCCGGCGCCACCGCCAAGAATAACCGCCAGAAGATTGGGTCTGGATGGCATTGAAGTAAGGCGAGGATATAGGTAAAGCGAATGAGCTTTCAAGGTGAACTGCGGAGTACTCTGGGATGGGCCCAATTAATAAGATGATTCTTGATATTCAACGCAAGCGGCGTATTATGCGGAAGAAGTGCATACATGAAGCAATCAATCAGTGAAACAAAATTCACCGCCAGCTTTTGGCAAGAAGATGAATGGTTCGTAGCGCAGTGTGTCGAGGTTGACGTGGCGAGCCAGGGGACAACCGAGGACGAGGCTCTTGAAAATCTCAGGGATGCGCTTGAGCTTCACTTCACTCCTCCCGTGGCGACTGCCGCTCAGCACAGCTCTCCGGGGCAGTAGCCCGACCGTCAGGGAAGGCGTTTCGTGTTGTCTTTCACGTGAACCAGAACGATCCACGAAATCACACGAAATCGGAACGGAAAACCTTTCGCGTTGGTTCGTGGATCGACTTACCTCGTATCGGGATCTCAACCGTGATGTAAGCGCCCTCCCTCACGGTCGAGCTACTGCCCCGGTAGAAACAGTCCATGGACGAGATCACTCAATCGATAAAGGCCGCTACCGTCTGGATGGCTTTCATCCTGTTAGTAGCCACGGCCTTTGCCTGGCCCATTTCGATTGGCTTGATTCTTTTCTATCGACACTCGGTTTTGAAATCCATGCGTCGCGGCACGAACCCGCCGAACGCCGCCGCGCCAACGCCGGCGCCACAGGTATCTTTGCCGGTTCCCGAATTGCAATTCGTCGATAGCCGGAAACTTCATCGAGCGCCGCATCAGACAGTTTTCAGAAAGCTGGTGCGCACTCCCTGGCTCGTGGCCTCGGTGTACGTTCTCGCCGGGTGCGCTTTCGCGCTGATTATGGCGGCCGCCGTTCTGCTCAGCATGGGTGACAACGAGTTCCTGCCGGGCCGATTCGTGTCGCTGTTTTGGATTTTCGCATGGCCTGCAGTATTGACGATCAATATCGTGGCGGCGGCGAATTTCCGCACCAAGCTCGCGGTTGTGCTTCTTTACTTTCTTGTTCTGGCGGGGATTGCCATAGCGATGAACCTCGTCAGCAAGGAATCGAACTGGTCCTCGCATGCAACCTTGTGGTTTCTCTATGACGTTCCCGCTTCGTTGATCCTGCTGGCCTTTCTTAACCGCCGGATTCGCGCGGTTGGACCACTCGTGCTGATTTTTTTGATGGTGTCGGCGTTTGGGGCGCTGTTTGCCCTTTTGTTACTAGGCAGTTCGGAAGCTGCGATGCGCCTGGCCGCAACACTTGGACCAGGCGCGGAAGTAACTCTTGTCGCTCTCAGCCTCCTGGGGTTCGTCCTGGCGGCGCCAGTCGGCTGGCTAATGCTGCGTTGGATCCGTAAGCGTTACGAGTCGAAAAAGACCAGCGACCACGCAATTGCGGTTGACACGATCTGGTTACTGTTTGGCGTAGTGATGTCGATCGAACTGTCGCCCAACGGACTGTGGGCATTGTCAGGACTTTTCGCTTTTCTGATTTACAAGGTTGTTTCCCTGGCCGGACTTCGTCTCATTCGCCCCTCGTCCGGCGTCAATCACAAGCTGCTGGTGCTGCGCGTTTTTTCTCTCGGCAAACGCAGCCAGCGCTTGTTCCGGTGGTTGGCGATGTATTGGAGATATGCCGGCAGCGTACAACTAATTGCGGGGACCGATCTGGCTACGGAAAACCTGGAGCCTCACGAGTTCCTGGACTTTCTCAGCGGCAAACTGGGGCGACGTTTCATCGATGACGCAACGACGCTCGATCGAAAGGTCGCAGAAATGGACACTCGTCCAGACGACGATGGGCGTTTTCGGGTTAATGAATTCTTCTGCCACGACAATACCTGGCGAATGGTCCTTGATAGATTGGTTAGTGACACTGATGTTGTCTTTATGGATTTGCGCGGCTTCTCGCGGCTAAATGGAGGCTGCATCTTTGAAATAAACGAGCTCATCAACGCAATGTCTTTGGAGAAAGTGCAATTCATCACCGACGCGACGACCGATGAACAATTTCTGGTCGAAAACATTCGACAGTCATGGCGATGCCTGCAGCGCACTTCTCCCAACGCTCTGAGCAAATCGCCTCAATTGCGAATGTTCAGATTGGACCAGGTCAATGGCAGCGAATTGAAGGCGCTGTTGCAGTCAATTGCCGCGGCGACTTCGGGACAGTAGCAACTGAATCACATGACCCGCAACCGCCTTGAAGCCTTCAGTGACGGCGTGATCGCGATCATCATTACAATCATGGTGCTTGAGTTACGCGTGCCCACCGGATCGACTCTGCCGGTTTTGCGGCCGCTAATCCCGGTCTTTTTCAGCTACCTGCTGAGCTTCGTTTTTATCGGCATCTATTGGAACAACCATCATCACCTTCTGCAGGTCGTCGAGCACGTGAACGGCCGGGTGCTGTGGGCCAACCTGCATCTGCTGTTCTGGTTGTCGCTGACTCCGTTCGTGACCGCATGGATGGGTGAAAATCATTTCGCCGCATTGCCGGTCGCGCTCTATGGCGTGGTTCTGCTGTGCTCGGCCATCGCCTACTTCATCCTGACGCGCGCGTTGCTATCGATTCACACGCCTGATTCAGTTCTGGCCACCGCGCTGGGGGAAGACTTTAAGGGCAAGATTTCGGTGGTGATTTACCTGGTCGCGATTCCACTCGCACTGGTGAGATCGTGGCTGGCCTGCGCGTTGTACATCTTGGTGGCAGTGATGTGGTTAGTGCCGGATCGGCGGATCGAGAGAACGATTCGACAATAAGAAACCAAACTACTCGTCCTTCTTCGCAAAGTATCCCGGCCGGTAACGCAGGTTGAGCTTATCTTTCGCCAGTGTCGGATTCGCGATTTCGATCTTCATCGAACGAAACTTGCCATCATGCTGCTTGTTCGTCGAACTGTAAGCGAGCAAGTACTGCGACCTCAGCTCCTGCTCGATCTCCTGAAATGCCGCCATTAGATCTGCGCTCTTTTTTGGATAAAACGCGCGACCGCCGGTTTTTTCGGCGATGTCGTCGAGCACCTTCTTGTTGATGCCGTCGTATTTTTTGTCGCCAATCCCGATCGCATAGACGACCGTCTCGGCTTCAATCGCCTGATCGATTGCCGTTGCTCGCGAGAGCCGGCTGCTGGTGTCCTGTCCATCGGTAAGCAGAATGATCGCGCGGCGCCGTTGCGTGTAGCTGCGGCGCAAGACGTTCCTACAAGTAACCGCAATCGCATCCCAAATCGCCGTCGATCCTTCCCGCGGCGGACTAATCGTGCCGGGGCCGGAGACGACGCCGCCAATCGCAGGCGCAACTCCACTGTAAGCCGGAAAAGCAACTTCGACGGATTCGAGCACACGATAAATCGAAAGCACGTCCCGCGATAATGGCTGCTCGAGGTGCGCGTAACCTTCGAACGGAATGATTGCAGCCTGATCTTTCTCAGAGCGAATGATGCTTTCGATGAAACTGCGCGCGGCAGCTTTTTCGTCCGGCAGCGTTCGCTCTTCCGAAATACTTACGTCGATGACGAACGCTATTGCCAGCGGCCGATCAGTCTCGCGCTGAAAAGTGAAGACCGTCTGCGGCACGCCGTCTTCGATCACGCGAATATCGTTCTGCTGAAGCGTGGTGACATAGCGATTGCTCTTGTCAGTCGCGGTGAACAGCAGGTTGGTGAGATCGGTTTCAGTGCGGAGAACGTCAACATCATCAGGAGGCGTAGGAGTCTTCGCTGGACTGGGTGTCGGCGTTTGGGCGACAGCAGTTATGCTGAGCGCGATCAGCAGGAGAAGAACACTGAAAATTGAAAATTGGAAACTGAAAATCGAAAATTGCTCTTGCGCCCTGGGCGACAGTGTTCGAATGCGACACGATGCGCGGAGAGCAGATTTGCAATTTTCAGTTTCCAATTTTCAATTTGCAATTCCGAAAGATCTGGTACTTCTATGGTTAGTATGCCAACGAGCCGCGACCGTTGCCTTTGACGCCGGCAGCTTCCTGGGCGATCTTGACTCCGACACTGGCGCCGATTCGCGTCGCACCGGCTTCGACCATCGCGCGCGCGTCATCGATGTTCTTGACGCCACCTGATGCTTTTACGCCAAGTTCCGGTCCGACTACCCGTCGCATCAAAGCGATGTCGGCCACAGTCGCTCCGCCTTTCGAGAATCCGGTCGAAGTCTTGACGAAGTCAGCGCCGGCATTCTTGGCGGCCTGGCAAGCCCGCACTTTTTCATCGTCAGTTAACAAGGCCGTCTCGATGATCACTTTGCAAGTCACATCGTATTCGTGCGCGACTTCAACCACGGATCGAATGTCGTGCTCGACCAGACAATCGTCACCGCTCTTGAGGGCGCCGACGTTGATGACCATGTCGACCTCGCGCGCGCCATCCATGATCGCGCGGCGGGCTTCGTAAGCTTTCACGTCCGGCAGCGTCGCGCCCAGCGGAAAACCTATCACCGTGCAGACGGGAACGCCGCTGCCTTGCAAATGACAGGCAGACGCGCGCACCCAGGTCGGGTTCACACAGACGGATGCAAAATGATATTGCGCGGCTTCTTCGCACAGACGTTTAATCTCGGTTTGGGTCGCGTCCGGCTTGAGCAAAGTGTGGTCGATCAAGCTGGCCCAATCGCGCGCAGACGCCGTCTGGCCCAGAACCAATCCGATTCGCGCCGCGCCGGCATCGACAACCCGATGCATGCGCTCAGGACAGCGATGAAAACACTCGGACGTGCAGCCGCACATCTGCTCCTGATCGGAATGCTCGCCATTCAGGCGCGCATAGATCACATCGGTGATCTGCTCGACCAGTTGTTCAAAATCGCCGTTGGATGAATAGGGCATGATTTCATTCACACCTCGCTTCAGCGAGGTGATAGATAGCAGAAGCTAGCGCCATGATAGCCGTTTCCACGGCTTCGCCCCAAACTGTTGAGAGTTACCGTTGATACTGCCGTTCGATCGCGTCGATCTTGCCGACGCGTTTGCGGTGGCGATCTTCGGTGAGTTCGGTCGAAAGCCAGGCACGCACGATCTCGCGCATCTGATCGTTTGAAATCGTCTTGCTGCCGAGAGTCAGTACGTTCGCGCCGTTGTGTTCACGAGAATTGCGTGCGACTTCAGGTGAATAACAGGCCGCGGCGCGCACGCCCGGCACTTTGTTAGCCGTCATCGCCGAGCCGACGCCCGCGCCGTCAATCACAATTCCCACGTCGACCGCATGATCAGCGACTGCGCGCGCGACTGCATGAGCAAAGTCGGGATAATCGACCGCGCTTTCAGAATCAGTTCCAAAGTCGTTGACGCGATGACCGAGTCCTGCGAGAAAGCCTTTCAGCTCTTCCTTCATCGCATAACCGCCATGATCCGCCCCGACGGCGATCGTTTTATGTTGATTCGATCCCGCGCGCGGCACGCGGCGAACCAATTCAATCCCTTTTTCATTGACGATGTCGGCGGCCAGCGGGGTCAGACGGGCGCCTTCGGCGATTCGTAGAATTGCGCCGCGCTCGAGCCCGCGCACATCGTCTTCCGTAATGACGACCTTGGCCGATTCGTCGCGCGTAACTGCGGAGTTTGACTGCGCATTGTTTAGAGGCGGGCTACTGCCCGCCATCTTCGGCTGCGCCGTATGTTGATCTGCTGAGTCCGGCATCGTCTTGCTCAACACATCACGCACCAGCGCGCGAACTCGATCTCTGGTTGCTTCGTCAGCCATTTGTTATGTCTTTGCTCCCTCTCCCATTGGGAGAGGG
>DNNE01000072.1 GCA_003487805.1 Blastocatellia bacterium
CCCAAGGCTCGCAAAGCCTCGCCTTGGGCTTAACTCTGCCCACTGCTTCGCAGCTCGTTGAAAGATTCCGTCCTCCTCACGCTAAGGAAAAAGGGTAGAGAGCAAAGCAAAATCGAGTAGGTTCTGGCGAAATTTGGAAAGAAAACAATTTCACTGATCACTAGACTGCTAAGGGTCAAATGAGGTGAGTCTTTTGATGATGAATCGTATGTGAATGTAACTGCCAACTCAGAATTCCTGAGTGACCGGCAATGAAAGATTGAGGAATTTATGTCCGTGAGACTACTGAATCTCCCGGCTTTCGCTTTGCTCCTATTACTTCTGGCGGGGGTCGCTGTTCAGGCGCAACAGTCTGCGCCTGTCTCTGGTGAGTCGCTTACTCTTGATCAGGCGATTGCTCTGGCTTTACACGACAATCATGCGATGAAGATCGCAAAGCTCGAGGTCGAGAGGGCTGACGAGGATATCTCGGCGGCCAAGACCTACCGCCTTCCTTCATTGCATGCGTATACATCAGTCTCTAGCAATCTGGCCAACAACGAGTTGAAGGTGCCGAATCCCGCGAACAACTTGTTTCCCGGTCTCGGTCCTTTCTTTACTCTAAACGACAGCCGCAAAGTGACGGCCATATTTGCTGCCTCCGCAATCGAGCCGTTGACTCAGCAATACCGAATCGGACTCAGCATCAAGTCGCAGAGAGTTTCGCGCGAGATAGCGCAGGCGAAGCTGCGTCAACAGCAAAATGAAACTGTCGATCTGGTGAAGAAGGCCTACTACGCGATTCTGCAAACGAGGAGCGCACTGAGCAGTGTGGAAGAAGCCCTCAAGTCCTATAAGGAATTGGACAAAGTAACGGGCGATTACGTAGTTCAGCAGGTGTCGCTCAAAGCAGATTTACTCGTCGTGCAAACACGACTGGCTAAAGTCGAGTATGAACAGCTTGAGTTAACCAACCAGTTAGCCACCCAAAAGGAGCAATTGAACACTCTGCTGGGTCGAGCTGTGGATACTTCGTTTGAAGTTGCGGGTGTTCCGGAGTTTACATCCTTCGAAACCGACCTGGTCGCTGCGAGAAAGATTGCTCTCGAACGCAGGCCTGAACTGGAACAGGCAAGACTGGTCATAGAACAGGCGACACTGGATCGGCGCGCTAAAAAATCCGAGTACATACCAGACGTAAGTGCCGGGTTCGTTTACTTAACACCGCGCAACTACGCTTCCGTGATTCCGAAGAACTTCGCCAATGTGGGTGTCGTGGTGAGTTGGGAGTTTTTCGACTGGGGTCGAAAAAAGCATCAACTCTCCGAGAAAGATAAGGCGGTTGAGCAAGCAAAGAACGGCCTAAAGGAAAAAGAGGACCAGGTTCTGATCGACGTGGGCGATAGGTTGAGAAAGCTGCAACAGAGTGCTCAAGCCCTGCGGGTAGCCAGGCTGGAGGAGAGTTCGGCGAGTGAAAATTTGCGCGTGAGCACTGGTCGCTACAAGTTCCAGGCGGTGCTGTTATCTGACGTACTTCAGTCGCAAGCACTTTTGGCTGAAGCAACTCATGAATATCAACGGGCCTTACTGGGTTTTTGGACGGCCAAGGCTGAGTTTGAGAAAGCGCTCGGAGAGGACAAATAGCATGGCTACTGAGAAGCAACGCGTTTCGCAACAGGCCACAGATAAGAAGACGGGCGTAGTCGAAGAAAAACCCGGGACCCAACAGCCTGCTTCGCAGAATGGCGATCGAGCTGAAATGACAACTCCCAAAGTCGCACCGGCGGAAGAGAGTACGGCGAATGTCACTGCAGATAGTCCGAGCGCGAAGCGTCGAATTAACTTCCAGTTAGTACCTGTTGTGGTTCTCTTGCTGGCCGCCCTGATTCTTCTTGGAATTACTGATGGTTGGAATCGCTTCGTCGGAGGTGGCAGTACCCAAAAAACGGATGATGCTTTTTTGCGGGCGGATATTACTCCGTTAAGCACGCGTGTTTCCGGCACGGTTGCGCAAGTTGCAGTCACCGATTATCAGCACGTTAAGGCAGGTGACCTGCTGGTGCAGTTGAAGGACGATGACTTCAAGGCCCAGGTAGCGCAAGCCGAAGCCGGCGTGGCAGCCGCACAAGCTGCCCTCCTTAACAATGCGAAACAGAAAGAATTACAGAACGCGAGAATCTTGCAAGCACAAGCTGGAACTGAGGCCGCCAGTGCGGACATCGCGCAAAGCGGTGCCGCGATCAACGGCGCCGAGGCTGACGTCGCCAATGCGCAAGCCTCCATCCAGGCCGCGCAAGCGAAGATTCCTGATGCCCAAGCAGCGGTCGCAGCGGCACAGGCCGACGCCGAAAGAACTCGACTGGAGAGGCAGCGTCAGGAAGCTCTGGTTGAAATGGGCTCCGCCACCAAACAGAAACTCGAGCAGGTGGTCGCAGATCAGGAACGCTTTGCAGCCATCCTCGATAGTCGGAAAGCAGAGTTAGCGCAGGTGCGCGCCTATCTCGAAAGCAGACGAGCAGATCTGTCAAAAACCCACGCTGGAGTCGCGTCGCGCCAGGCAGAACGGCAGCGAGCGCGGGCCCAATCGTCAGGCAGGTCGGCGGAAGTTGAAGCACAGATCAAACAGCGCGCAGTCTTGGATGCGCAGGAACAGCAACTTCTGGCAGACCTTCAGGCGAAACAGGAAGCGCTCAAAGTTGCGCAGACGAATCTTGAGTACACACGCATCGTGGCTCCCACCGATGGAATAGTTGGTGAGCGAAAGGTGAGAATTGGACAATTGGTCTCACCGGGCACGCAAGTTATTTCGCTGGTTGACAATACCATCTGGGTGCAGGCGAATTATGAAGAGACGCAACTAACAAATGTTAGTAAAGGCGACGGAGCAGAGATAACCGTAGACACCTTCCCGGGCGTTACTCTGCGAGGCCACGTAGAGGAAATTGCTCCCGCCAGCGGCTCGCAATTCGCCCTGTTGCCACCGGACAACGCCACGGGGAACTACACAAAGATTGTTCAGCGCATTCCGGTAAAGATCGCCCTCGACGCTAGTCCCGAACTGGCCGAGCGACTTCGTCCCGGCATGTCCGTAATCGCGAAGATCAAAACCAACGGCAAAAGTAAAGTTTGATGAAAAGTAGGTGAACGCCGCGAGTCATGACTAAACTGAGCGATTTACAACCCGAAGGGTTGTCAGAAAGTAGCCGGGGGTCGAAGCGAAGCGGAGACCCCCGGACAGCAAGAAAAAGCAATTCGCACCCCGGAGGGGTGCAACGCCTTTTGTCTATGACCCCTTCGGGGTCACAAAAATTTCTTCGATCTAATCCGGTGGTATCGCGCGCTAAGGCGCGCTCAACCCCCGGCTACTATCTGCCAGCCCTTCGGGCTGCCTGAGGATGGCGCGTTATGAGCCAACGGGTGGAAACACTGACGTTCAAAAGCCCGCGCCCCGATTTGGCAAAGCTCATCGCTTCGCTCAGTCAAAATCCCTATGTTGGAACTCTTGGAGTATTCCTCGGCGCCGGCATCGTTACGTTGAACGGCCGTCTGATCACTGTTGGTCTGCCGGATCTTCGGGGTGCAATGGGTCTGGGAATCGACGACGCGAGTTGGATCCCCACGGCATACAACATGGCTCTGATGTTTATGGGTCCATTCTCCGTTTATCTCGGTGGTTTGCTTGGTCCACGACGCGTGCTGCTCTCTTCGGGGACAGTTTTTGTTCTTTGTTCGCTCCTCTTGCCTCTGTCTCCAAACCTGCGAATCATGCTTTGCTTACAGGTGATAAGTGGCCTTGCATCGGGCACGTTTTATCCGTTGACGTTGAGCTACGCGCTCCGCGCTTTGCCGATGCGCTACGTGATTTATGCGATCGGCATCTATTCGATGGACATCGTTGGCGCAACTAGCGTTGGCACCTCGCTCGAAGCCTGGTACGTCGAACACTTGTCGTGGCACTGGATCTTCTGGCAAAGCGCGCTGCTAACGCCGCTGATGATGCTTTGCATTTACCTGGCCATCTCAAATCCGCCGCCGCGTTCGGGGCCTAAGCCCATCTTGAGCTGGAGAGGCTTTCTCTATGGCAGCCTGGCCTTGAGTCTTATCTATGGCGCCCTCGATCAAGGTGAACGATTGAATTGGCTGAACTCGGGCGTGATTGTTGGGCTGCTGGTGACCGCAGGTTTCTTGTTAGTCGTGACGGTGATTCGCCGGTGGCTTTCACCCAATCCGTTGGTGAATCCAATGTTCCTGGTTAACCGGAACACCGCCCTCATATGTGCCTGCCTGTTTTGCTTTCGCTTCGTCCTACTGGCAATCGCTCTACTGCTGCCGGCTGTCCTGGCGGTAACGCAAAACTATCGACCCCTGCAAACCGGATACGTGTTGCTATGGTTGATCCTGCCTCTCGTACTCAGCGGAGTCATAGCGGCGCGCTTGATGCGGCGGTTCGATAACAGACTAGTGTTTGCCGCGGGCTTCACGGTGGTGGCCATCGCCTGCCTGATCAATGCTCAACTAACCAGCGCTTGGTCAGGTAACAACTTCCTAATTTCGCAGATTGTGATCGGATTAGGGCTCGCTTTGAGCTTCACTGCACTGGTTGGCTCCTTCGTACAAAATGCGTTTGATACCGGTGCACTTTCTAACCCGATAAATGTGCTCACTTATGCCTCTTTCATCCATTGCATTCGTTTGTTCGGCGGAGAAGCGGGCACGGCGCTAATGCAAAGACTGATCTCAGTCCGCGAACAATTCCATTCCAACATGATTGGCTTGCACGTAGACGCTGGAAATTGGTTAACCAGCGAACGCGTGCAGCTCCTCACACAGGGATTGTTTCCTGGTTCTGCCGGAGCGGAGGCAGCGCAAGAACGGGCGGCTTTATTGCTGGGCGGTCAGGTTAAGTTACAAGCCTACACACTCGCCTATGCCGACGGTTATCTGGCGATCGCATGTGTTGCAGCTTTGGCGATTGTTCTGATCGCATGCATGAAACCAATGAAGATTTATTTTGATGCGAGGTAGCAAGCGGAAAGGATTGGTGCGGTGATGAACGTGCTCGAGTTTCAAAAGATGAAGGACGAACGACGAAAGATTTCAATGGTCACCTGCTATGACTACTCCAGCGCACGGGCGGTGGCAGAGTCGAGCGTTGATTGCATCCTGGTCGGCGACAGCCTGGCCATGACGATGCACGGGTTTCCCAATACTCTTTCGGCTACCACCTCAATGATGGCCTTGCACACTGCCGCCGTCGCCAGGGGTGCTTCGTCCAAGTTCATCGTCGCCGACATGCCGTTTCTCTCTTACCGCAAAGGATTGAGAGAGGCCATGGATTCGGTGCACGAATTGATGAGCGCAGGTGCTCATGCAGTCAAGCTTGAGGGCGTTAATGGCCATGCTGAGATTGTTCGGCACATTGTTGACTCAGGAGTGCCGGTGATGGGCCATCTCGGTCTCACGCCTCAATCAGTCCACGCGCTCGGCGGCATGAAGGTGCAAGCCCGCACCGACGCTGCATTCAAGATTCTTGCGTCCGAGGCGCGTGAGCTTGAGCGTGCTGGATGTTTCGCGCTGGTGCTTGAATGCGTACCGACTGAAGCTGCGCGAGAGGTGACGAAACTGCTAAAGATCCCAACAATCGGCATCGGGGCGGGTCCCGGCGTGAGCGGGCAGGTCCTCGTGTATCAGGATCTGATCGGCCTGAATCCAGGATTTAAGCCGAAGTTCCTGAGGACGTACGCGAATTCGTTCGAAATCATTCGGACTGCGCTTAATGACTACAACCATGATGTGAAGGCAGGCCTGTTCCCATCCGAAAACGAGAGCTACTTTGAAAGTCGTTCGGTCGAACAAAGCGTGGCGAAAGAAAGCCCAAATGGAGGAAATGCGCCGGTCGTAGAAGGTTCCCCAGCCTCAAGGGTCACAGTTGCCTCGGAGATGAACCAGTGATCGAACTGATACTCGATTAGGTGAAGCGAAAGCGACTACCAGAGAAGACATGCAGAACGACGAATTACTGGTCTCGATCACAGCAGAAAATGTCGGCTCACCATGCTCCTCGCTGAGCAGCGGTCCATGATTGAGAGATCATGCTCAAAGCAGCATCTATGCTCTGTGGATTGGTTTGGGGAATCTCGTGACCCGTGTCCTTTAACTCAATTAGTTGCGAGTGGGGAATAGCCGCGTGAAGCAGGCGAGCATTTTGGTCAGGTGATACGATCTGATCTCGATCGCCTGTCACGATCACCACGGGAATCTTGATCTCGTGGTATCGCTTACCCATTTTTCTCAGACTATCATTCAAGCTGGTTTCATCTTCTATGTAGGCCTTCAGTTGCTTTCGACGTAACCATAGAGAGTCGGCCAGTCTGACGTATCGATCCGACGGAGACTGAGGATAGAATGCTCGGGCGAGACCCGCTCTGATCATGTGGTGGCCCATCACCGCACGTCCGAGAACAAAGCTCAAGTCGCCGATAAGAGGTATTTTTGAAGTCGCCCCTAACAATCTGTTTCCGCCAGCATCAGGATATGCAGCCGGGGCGAGCAAAACGATCGCGGAAACGTCGCCGGGATAATGCAGTGCATAAGCGAGCGCCAGCGAGGCTCCCCACGAGTGACCTACAAGCATCGGCTCATGGATGCCAAGCCGTGAAAGTGTGCGATGCAAAAGTTTTGCCTGCGCTTCAACGGTTACTTTCCCGGCTGGCCGATCGCTGCCTCCATGGCCGGGCCTGTCTATGGCTACAACTCGATAATCGGAAGCCAATAGATCCATGGCGCCAAACTCGAAGTCTTCGACGCTGCCGGCATTTCCGTGAATCATCACCACTGTTGGACCCGTTCCGGATTCAATGTAGTGAACGCGAAGTCCGTCGACGGTCACGAAATGTTCTGTCACCGGCCTCGGCAGCAGCGTGAAATCAGGCGACAGTTTCGGGTCAATCAAATGTCGCGAACTTTGGGCGGAAACGTTGTTCGTCCAAAGCGAAATCAGCGAAAGGATAACTCCACAGGTTGACAATACTTTGAACCACACCTTCATCTTCCAAAGCTTGACTGCTTACGCTGTAGCGCGGTGGCTCCCACTTGACTTCCTCCCATCATCACGATCCGCAGTTTATTGGGGATCACAAACGCCATATGTCACGACATACGACGTAACATCCATCAGAGCTGGTCAATGCACGGCGGATCTTCACACCCGCATCCGAGTTCGGTGACCCCGCGAGCCTCTAAGCAATACTCGCTGCAAAACTCTTCCTCAACCACGCACTTACAACTCTCGTGCGCACATTTGGTCTTCTTCGACATTAGCTACCTCCCTAAAGGTTCCTACGATTGCTGAAATTCGATACGCGAAGTTCTTTCTTGCAACCTCAGAATATCGGGAGGTGGCACGATCAATCTTTCAAAACGTTGCGCCGAAATTCTTTTCTTTGGTGTGCAGTGATCCCGAAACTACCCGCCTATTAGAAAGTGGTACGTCGGCTATAAATCAGCAGGTTTCCGCAAAGAATGAAAAGACTGGTTGCGATATCGTCCGCATTATCGAGTTGGCACGATACGAACAGTGGCGAGGCGACGCAAAGATTGAGGTTGACCCGGAATGATGAGTGAAGAGGTTATTGATAAGACCTTGAACGATAGTTTTCCAGCAAGCGACCCGCCTTCCTGGACCCTTGGCATTGAGCAAGGCGTGCCCATTGACCAGTCCGACCACGAAACGCAAAAACTAAAAATACCCGACAACGAGCCGAAAGACGTTTAGCGCGTCTCACCACTAAGCTGTCCTTAAGCGCGATTCGACTGAAAAGATTTTCTCAGTCGGATCGCAAGTTTGATCGTTACAAAGGAGACCTTTAATGAAAGTATTCAAAACGTTTCTGACCGTTCTGCTGTTTTCAGCTGCTTTAACTGCAGCATTCGGCTCGTCGACTAAGTCGGACTACCAGAAGGATTTCGATTTTTCTCGGTTGCACACCTTTTCGTTCAAGACCGAGCGAGACAGCCGGGATCGCTTAGCTACAAATACCATCGAAGCGCAAAGGATTCTGAAAGCGCTCACAGTCCAACTGGAAGAGAATGGATTTACTCAAGCCTCGGACAGTCCGGATTTTATCGTGGCCTTTTATTCTCGGGTTAAGGAGAAGACGGAAATTAACAGCACGGGGTTTGGGTATGGCCCGGGTTGGGGCTGGGGATACGGAATTCCCTATCGCAATCGCTGGCGATGGGGACGGGGGCCTGATATCTCGACCTATACTTACACGCAGGGTTGCGTGATGGCCGACATCATTGATAGCAAAACTCAGGAACTCGTCTGGCGAGGTGTGGTGAAGGACACAGTCAACGGAATTGGTCAGTCAGAAAAACAGGTTAATAGCGCTGCGAAGGACTTGATTCAGCGCTTCCTGAAAGACACTAGAAGCGCCGAAAAACAAAAGGCTAAGAACCAGGCCAGATGAAGCTTTTAACCTTAGGTGGAAGATTCGCGCTCACAATTTACGTGTAGGCGCGAGTCACCATCTGCGGGTGACTCTCCTCGCAACTAAAAGCCCAGCCAGAAATTCTTGATAAAGGGTAGACCTGGGTTGTCTGATAACCTGGCCGTCTTATGACTCTTAATTGGTGCTCTTCACCTGAGAGGGAAGAGTGAAGAGTGACGAGAACGGTTTCTGGTTGCGCTTACTTTGTCTCGACTCGGCAATCCAGTTCTTAATGACGATTTGGATTTCGCCTGCGCTCTGTTCAACCGACTTTGGTTCGACCGGCGCCGGGCGATCAGTCGGAAAGGTCTCCCGGTTCCGCTTTACTATTTTGATCTGTGACTTCAACTGCTTGCCTCTTTTCTTATGGTTTCTGAATGGAAATGCGAACATAACGAAAGTGACGTCTTCTCGTCTTGCTTGCAGTTGCTCAGGATCACCACCTTTTGCTTTTATGAAGGGTGATCAGCGCGGAGTGCGGGTGACTCAGAGTGAGACGATATCGGCCGAGCGGTCGACGAATCGAACCAAGTGTAAATTGCCGACATCGAACGAGAGTTAAGCCGAGCGGGACAGTGTCGAATACAATGGGGTCAATGATGCCTCCAATGACAGGGAACAGATTGCTTCAACGTGTCGACTTCGCATTTGAGCACCATCGGCAATCGAGCATTGCTGTTTTGCCCCAGAGTTTCCTCATGCACTCTATTTCGATTCAACTTGAAGGCCCGTCAACAGTTGAAGTTTGGTGCGGCGAAAAGCGTACTCGAGTAACGCTGCTTCGCGGCGACATGACGATAGCGCCGTACCGCTTTTCAATCGACCGAGCAAACGTCGAACCCTGCGAATTTCTACAACTGCATCTCAGCCCATCTGTAATTGACCGCGCTGCTAGTGAAGTCGGCGGACCGCCGACGATAGTCCCGGTTTTGGGCGCGGTTGATCCGCTGGCCGAGCAAACCATTTATCAGTTGGAGGAAGAGCTGACGAGCGGTCGTGGCACTGAGGAATACGTGAGCTTACTGATCGAAACTTTGGCCACACACCTCGTCAAGTACTACGCGGAAGAAACGTGCACCGCCAAAGAGGCTGGAGGATTTCCGAAATATCTCCTGGAGACGACACTCGACTACATAAACCAGAGCCTGGATCGGAATATCTCGACAGAAGAGATCGCTCGGGCTGTTGGCATCGAGCCGGCGAGACTTGCGCGAGCATTCAGGGTATCTACCGGCAAGAGCATTCATCGTTACCTCAACGAACGTTGAGGTGGAAGCCAAGATTCTGCTGACGAAGAACGAGCTTTCAATCGCTGAAGTTTGCACGACGCGTAGGTTCGATAGTGAACAGAGTTTCGGCCTCTCAACTTTCGACGGTGTACGCGCGTAATTCCCGCCGCTTATCGCCCAGCAGATTCCCTCGCGCAATAGTCCACGCATAACCACAAGAGTAAGAACATTCAAGCAGGAATCCGGAAAACAGCTCTCACCTTTCCACGTAAAATCCAATAGTTAAGTTGCGCGTGTTGTTTGTTAACAAGAGCGTTTCCCGCCTCTCAAAAAAAGGTCACCACCAAACGGTTGTGGACCAAGTAGGGGGGTGAGTTTCCTATTCCGTTGCCAGGAGGCCCGGGGGACAAGCAAAGCGCAACTTGGAGATGGGAAGCTGAGCAGTTCTGGTGAGTTTCACCAGACGCGATGTTAAGCAGCGCAAACTGTAGCAGCGAAAAAATGAGGGAGAGCAAAGAAAGAGATGAGAATCAGCATTACCCGAACTGAATTGACGATACTAGCAACATCGCTCGTTACGTTAATGGCATTGGCGCTGGCGCCGGCATGGTGGGGCGCCACGTTCGGCCAGGGCGCCACGCTCAACTCTGTGACAGCCCAGACTCGCGAGCTTCAAGGCACTGTCAGCGTCGCGAACGAAGCTAGTGAGAGATTGCCGGGTGCGAGCTTGAATCTGATATCAACCTTCGCAGCTCAGACTGCGCGCTCGACAGTCACCAACGATCAAGGGGAGTACAAGTTTACCGATCTTGCCGCCGGAGTTTATACGCTGCACGTGACTCTTAACGGTTTCAAGGAGCACACCGAAACCGTCGCCATAAGCGGCGTCGCGACCACGATCAAGAATATTGCGCTTGAGGTCGCAGACGTCGCAGCTACTGTCACGGTTGTGTCTGACGGCGAGGGATTGAACACTTCCGACACGGCTCCTCCCGTTTCATTCAATCAGAACAAGCTCGAGACCTTGCCGCTGGTGAACGAGCGATTTCAGGATGCTATTCCGCTGGTTCCAGGAGTCGTCAGAGGACCCGATGGGATGTTGAATCTGAAGGGCGCGCGCTCCAGCCAGGGCGGGATGATCGTTAACAGCGCTAGCGTTACCGACCCGGTTACCGGCGAGTCTTCGATTAACCTGCCTATCGAAGCGGTGCAGTCGGTCGAGGTACTGACCAATCCCTACTCGGCCGAGTATGGTCAATTTACTGGCGCAGTCACTTCGGTGCAGACAAGATCGGGATCAGATAAGTTCCAAGCCAACGCAACCAGTTTTTTCCCAAGGCCACGTCGTCGTGGTGGTTCTTTTATGGGGGTCGAAGCTTTTACGCCACGGGTCACCTTCAGCGGTCCGCTGATGCAGGACAAGCTGAAGTTTTTCCAATCGTTCGAATACCGCTATGTGCGTACTCCTGTCGATAATCTGCCACCGCTAAGCCGCGATACAGACCTCGAAAGCTTCGATTCCGTGTCACAACTTGATTGGGACATCGACGATAAGAACCACCTGACGACTACCTTCTCTTTGTTTCCCGAGAAGCTGCGATATGTCGGGCTGAATACATTCAACCATCAGGAGGTAACTCCGAATTTCAAGCAGCGCGGCTTCCTGTTAGGGGTAAACGAGCGCCGGATCGTCAACAGCAAATCCATGCTCGAATCTTCTTTCAGCCTCAAGCAGTTCGACGCCGACGTCTTTCCCAGCTCGGGCAGTGCGCCGATGAATTTTGCGCCAGACGGGAACTCAGGAAATTTTTTCAACCAGCAGGCGCGGCAAAGTAAACGTTATCAGGCGTTGGAAACTTACAGTTTTGAAGGGCCAAATTTTGCCGGCACGCATTTGATGAAGGTTGGCGGCGGAGTCAGTTACGTTACTTTCGACGGGCGCAACACCAGCAATGCCGTGCGCATTCTGAGAGCCGACGGGACCAGGAGCCAACAAATCAACTATGAGGGCGATGGCCGGCTCAGCCGTAATAAGACACAGTTTCTCGCATACTTAGAGGACAAGTGGACTCTGAATCGCCGGCTGACCATTGAGTACGGCGTTCGCTATGACCGCGACAACGTTACCAGCGAAAACAATATTTCACCGCGCATCGGTTTCGCATTTCTGCCGCGGGTTGATGGACGCACTGTGGTCCGTGGTGGCATTGGGATCTTCTATGACGACGTCAATCTCAACGTCGCGACCTTTTCTCAGTTGCAGGATCGAATCCTGACTCACTTTGGGCCCGATGGTTTGCAAATTATCGGCTCACCCGAACGCCAGCGTTTTGAGTTTACGGGTGCGAAGCTTCGCACGCCACGCAGCGTCAACTGGAACATCGAGTTTGATCGCGAGTGGCTGAAGAATCTGTTCGTGCGGGTTGGTTACCAGCAGCGCCAAGCCCGGCGCGAGTTTATCTTGAACCCGATCGACGCGGGGAGTCACGGCACCATTCTCGGAGTAGACAATTCAGGTAGCTCGCGCTACCGAGAACTGGAGGTTACCGCGCGTTACAAATTCCGCGAGAACGATGATTTTACGGCTTCTTATGTCCGTTCCTCATCGCAAGGCGATCTGAACGACTTCAATTCCTACTTTAGTAACTTCCAGAACCCGATAATCCAGGCCAATGAGCGCTCGCGGCTGCCTTGGGACGTGCCGAACCGCTTTCTCTTCCGTGGTGAGTTCCGCGTTCCATATCGAATCACGCTCGTGCCGGTTCTGGATGTCCGCACGGGCTTCCCTTATTCGATCATCGATGAGGACCGGAACTTTGTCGGGCCGCGGGATCTCGCCGGGCGCTTTCCGAAGTTTGCCTCGATGGACTTGCAGATTGTGAGGATTGTCAGTCTCCCGGGAAGATTCAACAAATACAGAGTGGAGCTCGGTCTGAAGGTCTTCAATCTCACGAATCACTTCAATCCCCGCGACTTTCAGAACAACCTGGCCAGCGATGACTTCGGCGGCTTTTTCAACGGCGTCGGCCGGAAGTACGGGACGAGGATTACGTTTGTGAAGAAGTAGGTCGTCGAACCGGATGATGTCTGATGAAAGACTTGGTAAAGCGAACGTGCTGAGTGGGTCGGTGAACTCGATGAGAAGACAAAAAAAGAATGCAAGGATTTCTAAACACCTAAGCCGGTCCCTGCGAGTGGTTCGAGCAGCGCTGTTACCTCTCGCGATCTGTGTCCTGGCTTGGGATACGCATAGTCATGGCCAGCAACTTCGGGAAGCCTTCCGCGGGGTTCAGCAAGCAGTCGTGATCGTAAGAACGGAGCAGCTCGGACTGGCGCCGTTTCCGCAGCAGGGGTTGACGAGTTCGAACGGGTTGGGCTCGGGAGTGCTGATTTCGCATGACCGAGTCCTAACGGCGGCGCACCTGGTCGAATCAGCGGATAAGATCACGGTTGAGTTATCAGAAGGTGAACTCATTCAGGCGAGTGTTATTGGCTGTTCATTGTCCGCCGATGTCGCGTTGCTCCAGCTTGACCACAGTCCAGGGAATTATACGGCGGCTAAGTTGGGAGATTCGGACCAGACTGCTGTTGGGGATGAGATATTCGTGGTAGGAGCTCCTTACGGCATCGGTAACACATTGACGGCAGGTCATGTGAGTGGGCGTCACGCTCTGAATGATAAAAGTCAGAACACTGCGAAGATTGAATTCCTGCAAACCGACGCGGCCATCAATGGCGGTAACTCCGGCAGTCCCGTGTTTAATCTGAAGGGCGAAGTAGTGGGAATTGTGAGCAGCATTATGAGCAAGTCAGGAGGGTCGGAAGGTTTGGCTTTTGCCGCAACGTCAAACACAACACGACGACTGCTGCTGGAGCAGAAACCATTCTGGACAGGGATAGAAGGCTCTCGGGTCGATGGCAGTCTCGCCAGAGCACTCAACCTTCCGCAACCTGCGGGCGTCCTGGTTCAACGAGTTGCGGAACGATCGATTGCCGAGCGCTGTGGACTAAGACCGGGAACCCTGCGCGCGTCAATCGAAGGAGAAGAGATCATTCTGGGCGGAGACATCATTCTGGGAGTGAACGGAATTGACGTTGCCACCACAGAAAGCTTCGACGACATCTACGCAAACATCGCCAAAGTGAAATCGGGAGAAAATATAGTTATCACCATTTTTCGTCAGGGGAAGATTGTGAAGCTCGCACTCCCTCCATCGCAATGATTTGCGCGCAACGTGAGGTGTTGAAGCGATGGAACTGATTCAATTGTCTAGTGCGAGTACTCCAATGATTCGTGAGACAAGCGGGCAATCAGAGAACATTAGGAGTAGTGGCTGGCTCAGTCGCGTATTTGGCTGTTGGCATACGGAACTTAGTCGGCCATTCTCCAGCCAGGGTCAGACATACCGAGTCTGTCTTGGATGTGGAGCGCGTCGGGAATTCAATCCTAGTACCTGGAAGATGCAGGGAAAATTCTATTACAGCCTACCCAAAGGGGCTCAAGCAATTTGAGCCGCAGTACTCGCTCGACAACTCTCGCTAAACGACATTCAGCTCTGATGTTTTTGACCACTCAAAATGGAGGCGTACAATGCCATGCATGTTGACCTGCATCGACATTTCGCAAGGTGAGCCATAATCTTATTTTGATTTAAGCCAGACTGAATCATGGGTGACTTCGTAGATAACACTCAGAGACATCCACCGCTTCGAGCAGAATTACAAGCCGCTCTTAATCTGATTCCTGCGTTCGCCTGGTACTGCACGCCCTCCGGTGGGCTCACTTTCCTGAATAAACGAGGTTCGGATTACCTTGGTCTCCCGCAAGACCATCCTATCCGGCACGGCATCGATACTGGCGCAGAGTGGGATT
>DNNE01000193.1:0-3408 GCA_003487805.1 Blastocatellia bacterium
ATGCCCATAATCATCTCGACGCGCCGCGCCCCCGAATTGTCCGCGACCTCCAAAGAGGTCTGCATCTGTATCATTGATTCATTTCCAATTGCCAATTGCCGATTGCCAATTGGCTCTGCTCAATAAAAACCTCTGGGTGCCACATCAGATTCCCAATCGACAATCAGCAATTGGAAATCGGCAATGCTACTTGGCTGCCTTCTGCACAATCTCAACTACGCGCCAACGCTTGCTTGCCGACAGCGGCCGCGTCTCAACGATGCGCACGCGATCGCCGGTCGTCGATCCCAGGTCGTCATGCGCCATGAATTTCGAGGTGCGCCGCACGTAACGGCGATACTTCCGATGCAACACCAAACGATCAACTCGGACAACCACCGTCTTCTGCATCTTGTCAGAGGAAACGGTACCCACCTTCTGCACGCGATTGCCACGCCGTGTCCTGGAAATTTTGTCCGTCGCCGCCGGCGCTGACTGACCCACTGCGGCTGTTTCGGCTACGGCCTCCGTATCCGCCCCGGCGCTCGCCGCGGGCTCAGCCGCAACCGCTTCACTGGTCGATGCGGTTGGTTCTGCAATCGGCGCGCTCTCATTCGCCTCGATTGGCGGTGGGGCTTCCGACTGCTCTTCCGTTTTCTTTCGTCTAAACATTGGCTTTCAATTCGTTTCTTCTATTTGGCCGCCTGTATTTCACGCTGGCGGAATTCGGTGCGAATGCGCGCCAGCGATTTTTTGTCCTGGCGCATCTTCTTGATCGCGTCGACTTCGCCCAACGCCAATTTAAAGTTCAAGCGAAACAGCGACTCCTTCAAACGATCGACCTCGGCTTGCAGATCCTCGCTCGCCATATCGCGATACTTGTCTACTTCTTCCCGTCTCTTCATTGCTTTTCAGATCTGAGATCTCAGATTTGAGATTTCAGATCGCGCCTCCCTCTTGCCCGGCGCGGGTCACAAACTTGGTCTTGACCGGCAGCTTCTGTGACGCCAGTTTCATCGCTTCGCGCGCAGTCTTCTCATCAACGCCTTCGATTTCGTACAGGATACGGCCCGGCTTAACCACTGCCACCCAATATTCCGGCGCGCCTTTTCCCTTGCCCATACGCGTTTCGGCCGGCTTCTTTGTCACCGGTTTGTCGGGAAACATGCGAATCCAAATCTTGCCGCCGCGCTTGATGTGACGCGTCATCGCGATTCGCGCCGCTTCAATCTGCCGATCAGTTATCCAGGCGGCCTCGAGCGTCTTCAATCCGAATTCGCCAAAGCTGATCGCGCTGCCACGACTCGCGACACCCTTCATTCGACCGCGCATCTGCTTACGATGCTTAACTTTCTTCGGCATCAACATAGCTGTTTCTCAATCTCTCGGATTTCAAAATCTCAAATTTCAAATCTGGGATCTAAAATCTCGATTATCTCTCCGGCCTTTCTGGTCTGTCCCGGCGCGCGCGCGCTGGACGTTGCCGGCCTTCGCGCTGGCCTGGACCGCGCGTCTCGTTAATCGGATCCGTTCCCGTGCCGCGGGCCATTGCCGCATTCGCATCCAGAATCACCCCGCGATAGATCCAAACTTTCACTCCGATGACGCCGAACGTGGTGTGCGCTTCCGCGAATCCGTAATCAACGTCAGAGCGCAGCGTGTGCAGCGGCAGCTGACCTTGCAAGTGCCATTCGCTGCGGGCGATCTCGGCGCCATTCAAACGACCGCTGACCTTCACTTTGATTCCCTGTGCGCCGAAGCGCAGCGACTCTTCCACCGCTTTTCGCATGGCGCGTCGAAAAGCAATGCGCTTCTCGAGCTGGGCCGCGATCTTCTCCGCCTGCAGCTGCGCGTTCAGCTCGGGCTTATGAATCTCCTGAATCGAGACGAGTACTTCGCGACCGGTGCGCGAAGAGATGTCACCCTTCAGCTTGTCGATCTCCGAGCCCTTACGGCCGATGATGATGCCGGGCCGCGAGGTGTAGATGATGATCTTCAGACGATTCGCGGCTCGCTCGACATCGACGTGCGAAACGCCGGCGCCCGTGAAGCGTCGCTTCAGCTCAGCTTTCAGCTTCAGATCCTCGATCAGAAAATCGCCGTACTGCTTTTTCGCAAACCAATGCGAATGCCAGTCCTTGTTATAGCCGAGGCGAAAGCCGTATGGATGAACTTTTTGGCCCAATAGTTACTCCAATCTCAAATCTGCCATTTTCAGATTTCAAATCTCAAATTTGAAATCTCAAAGATTCAAAATTACTCGTCCGTCTTCTTCTTTCTTCGGAGAGCGCTGCCCAACTTCGATGCTGTCTTGCTGGCAGGCTTGCCCGCTTTCTTCTGCGGCTTATCTTCAGCCGCCGGCGTTTCGCTCTTTGGCGCCGTACGCTTTGCCCTGGGGGCCGCCGCCGCGCCGCCGCGTTTCGCGCTCTTGCTGACTGCTGTCTTCACTTCACCGGGTTTGGCGTCAGTCTTTGCCTGAGCGTCCGGCTTGTCACTCGAAACCAGAACCGTCACGTGACAAAAGTGCCGGCGCTCGCGATAAGCACGGCCCTGAGGCGCAGGACGAACGCGCCGGCGATTCTTCGTTGGCCCCCGGTCGACGTACGCTGCTTTCAACCAGAGATCGTCCGGATCCACTGAGACGTTGGCTTTCTCAGCCGACTCATTCGCATTCGCGATCGCCGACTTCACGCACTTCTCAATTCCCAGCGCCGCCCGCTTATTTGAATACCGCAGAATCGCCAACGCTTGATTGACGTTCTTGCCGCGGATCATATCGATTACCAGGCGCGCTTTTTGGGCCGACCCGCGAAGAAATTTTGCACTCGCTCTTGCTTCCATAATCTTTTACTCGCCCGCTACCGCAGGCGGTACTTACCTCTTAGGCCGCGGGCGCCGGCGCTGAAGTCGGCCCGGAGACCTTGGTGGTCTTCTCTGCCTTCTCAGCCTTGGTTCCTGAATGGCCCTTGAACGTTCGCGTCGGAGCGAACTCGCCCAGCTTGTGTCCGACCATATTCTCGGTAACGTAGATCGGAATGTGCCGCTTGCCGTTATGAACGCCGAACGTCAACCCAACCATCTCGGGCGTAATCGTCGAGCGCCGCGACCAGGTGCGAATCACCTGCGGCCGCTGACCACCCGCGCGCACCCGCGCGACCATCTTGCGAATGCCCTTATCAATCCAGGGACCTTTTTTAACTGAACGTGGCATAAGACAATTTTTTCATTGATTCATTTCTTCATTGATTCAATGAACCAATGATTCAATGGATCAATTTATTTAACTCTCCGATCTCTGACGATCATCTTCTTCGTACGCTTGTTGTGGCGCGTCTTATATCCGCGGGTCGGCTTGCCCCAGGGGGTCACCGGATTTCGCCCGCCGGAAGTTTTTCCTTCACCGCCTCCGTGCGGATGGTCCACCGGGTT
>DNNE01000193.1:3773-6702 GCA_003487805.1 Blastocatellia bacterium
TTACCCAACGAAACGTTTTCGTGCTCGACGTTGCCCACCTGACCCACAGTCGCGCGGCATTCAACCGGCACGCGCCGAACTTCGCCTGAAGGCATGCGCAACTGCGCATGACTGCCCTCTTTGGCCAGCAACTGTGCGAACGATCCGGCGGCGCGGGCCATCTGTCCGCCTTTGCCGGGCCGCAGTTCAATATTGTGAATCTGCGTCCCCAACGGAATATTCCGGATCGGCAGAGTGTTGCCCGGGAGAATGTCAGCATCCTCGCCGCTGTTGATCGTTTTGCCGACCTCCAGGCCTACGGGCGCGATGATGTAACGCTTCTCGCCGTCAAGGTAAGTAACCAGCGCAATGTTCGACGAGCGATTCGGATCGTACTCAATCTGCGTCACGCGTCCGGCTACGCCGTCTTTGTCACGCTTGAAGTCGATGATGCGATAGTAGCGCTTGTGGCCGCCGCCCCGACGCCGCACCGTGATGTGGCCATTATTGTTGCGACCGGAAATTCGCGTCTTCGGCTCAAGCAGAGACTTTTCCGGGATCGCTCCCACAGTCAATTCGTCCCGCGTCAGATAAGTCTGATAGCGCCGGGCCGGCGATGTCGGTGTTAGCTTCTTGATACCCATAACTGTTGATCCCAGATCTCAAATTTGAAATCTGAAATTTCCTAGACTGCTTCCCCGTAATCAACTGGCTTCTCGCCAGCCTTCAGCGTCACAAACGCCTTCTTCCATGAAGGCTTACGCCCCTCATGCCGGCCCCGACGCGCCATCTTGCCGAGATACTGAGCGGTGCGCACCTGATCAACCTTCACCTGAAAGATCGTCTCGACCGCGTTCTTAATCTCGGGCTTGGTCGCGCGTTGATCGACACGGAACGTCAGCAACTGACGCCGATCCTGCGACTCTTCCTTGGCCACCAGCGCCTTTTCGGTAATCACCGGCGACTTGATAATGTCCCAAACCGTTCGCATCGCTAGACTGCTGCTCCTCTGTTCTCCGGAACGCGCTGGCCCGGCACTTCTTCTCCGTCTTGACGGGTCTGGTAAACCTCTTCGTCATCTTTCGCCCTCGGCTTCAAGATGCCGACCAACTCCTCGACCGTCCTGGGCGTCAACACAACCTTTTGATGGTTGATAAGATCATAGATGTTCACGCCATAACTGTTGACCACCTTCGCAGTCTGCACGTTTCGCGACGCCAGCATCAGTTTCGTATTCTTCAGCGAATCAACAATCAGCGTTTTTCCGTTTAGCTTCAACGTGCCCATCGTATCGAGGAACTCGCGAGTCTTCGGATGTTCGAGCGCCCATTCACTGACCACGATCAAGTTGCCTTCGCGCAAGCGTTCGGAAATTGCCGAGCACATCGCTCGTTTGCGCATCTTCTTTGGCAAGTTATAGGACCAGTCGCGCGGCTGCGGCCCGTGCACGTTGCCGCCACCCTTCCAAAGTGGCGAGCGCAAGCTGGCGATGCGCGCGCGGCCCGTGCCTTTCTGTTTCCACAACTTACGCCCCGCGCCCGAAACATCGCCGCGCGTTTTGGTCGCCGAAGTACCAGCCCGCCGGTTGGCAAGAAAGCTGCGCACCGCCTCATGAATCAACGGCTCATTCAGCGGCACGTCGAAAATCACTTCCGGTAACTCGATCTCGCCAACCTCTTTGCTGGTTAAATCCAGAACTTTGGCTGTTGGCATAAACGGAACCTCCGTCTCAACAAACTCCGAGTTTGTCTTGATACTTCCTACGCTGTTGCGTTTTTACGCTGTCGCGCCGCTTTCTTTACGACTACGACGCTTCCATTGGCGCCCGGCACTGCACCACGAATCATCAACAAATTATTTTCCGCATCGACGCGCGCGACCGTCAGCCGTTTGATCGTCACCCGCTCATCGCCCATGTGGCCGGAAGATCGCATGCCCTTGATGACTCGCGAGGGATAGGCCGACTGGCCAATCGATCCGGGCGCACGAACATTCATCGAACCGTGGGACTCAGGGCCCCGATTAAAGTTGTGACGCTTGATCGTGCCGGCAAAACCGCGGCCTTTTGATTGACCAACCACGTCGACAACGTCGCCGTCGGCAAACTGATCGACGAGGATCTTGTCGCCAACATTCGTGGCCTCATCCGATGCCGTCAGACGAAATTCTTTCAAGATCCGGGTAGGCGGAATTCCGCCACCGGTCTTTTCGAAGTGACCGCGCATCGGCTTGTTAACGTTCTTTAATCTGATCGGCCGATCTTCGACCAGGCCCAACTGCACGGCATCGTAACCATCCTTGCCACCCGCAGTTTTTTTCTGCACAACGACGCACGGCCCGGCTTTGATCACCGTGACCGGAGTAACCGTACCGTCCGCAGCAAACAACTGCGTCATGCCAACTTTCTTGCCGATGATTCCGTTAATCATGTCAGTAATTGATTCATTAAATCATTGACTCATTGGATCATTGCTCATGGGCAGGTTTTCAATGAATCAATGAAACAATCAGAAAATGAGCCAATCTCCTAGCTTTTTCCAAACGCCTTAATCTCGACGTCCACACCCGCGGGCAAATCCAACTTCATCAACGCATCGACGGTCTGAGGTGTTGGATCGAGAATGTCCATCAGACGCTTGTGCGTTCTGATTTCAAACTGCTCGCGAGACTTCTTATCGACGTGCGGTGAACGCAACACCGTCCATTTGTTCTTGACGGTTGGCAGCGGAATTGGCCCGGCCACGCGCGCACCTGTGCGCTTCGCAGTTTCAACGATCTCGGTCGTCGATTGATCCAGCACCCGGTGATCGTAAGCCTTGAGCCTGATTCTGATTTTTTCGTTAAGCATAAGTTTTGGCTTTTGGTCTTTGGCTTTTGGTCTTTGCTTTGTTTTCAAAGTCCTAAGACCGAAGTCCCAAGACCGTCTTTATTCCACTACATCCGAGACGGT
>DNNE01000128.1:0-14291 GCA_003487805.1 Blastocatellia bacterium
CCCGACCGTGAGGGAGGGCTCCGGCCCGAATCGCAACTGAGCCCTCCCTCACGGTCGGGCTAGTGCCCCGTCAACACACAATAGGACACTACGCTAAACTGGATCGGAGCAGATCCCGACAGGTCTATTCGCTACTGCTTGAAATAGCGGCTTAGGTAATTACGGGCTTTGTCTTTCGTATCGATTTCTAAGCGGAACTGCTTGCCGTTTGCATCCATGGTCCAACGAACGTGCTCACCAACAAAATCTGAATATTGGTCGTTCGGCCGATCATTGACATCGAAGATGCCAATCGCGCGACAGACGCTCTTGAACTCCTGACTATCAAGCGGTGAATCACTGGCGGCCAGCGCCGCTGCGTAAAGCCGGTGACGCTGGTCCTCGCTCCGGGGGCTCGCGGCGTTTCGGTTGATGTCCGCGCGCGAGCCACCCGAACTACAGGCTGAGGAGAGAATCGCGATTAACGCGATGGCCGGAATTACTTTCGGTGTGTGCATAGAGCTGCCGCGATTCACCGCACGGTCAGGTTCGAACGAGCAGCGATCTTCTCGTAGCCGCCATCGAGAAAGTAGTAGACAACGTACTGTCCGGCCGGCACGCCGTTGACCGTAACCGCGCCCGAGCACTGATGCTCGGCGCCAACATATTCCCAAGTGTTGTATCCATCCTTGCCGGGAGTAGCTCCCGCCGCATAAATCCCCATCCAACCTTTTGGGTTGTGGTCGGCCGGAGCCGTGAAAGTAATGTTTACTTTTTGGTAGACCCCCACCAATGACGGTGCATTCATGGTGTATTCCGATCGGCATCCGCCGCCGCCGCCGGCCTTGACGCCTGAGATGCAGCAGGTTTCCTGAGTCGCCGCCGGTACGCTGTTCTTAAGAAAGCAATGCGCGTTTGGTCCCCGATATGAAGGGCGCAGAAAAGTGAACGACTGGCATCTGGAGTCAGCCATGCAGTCGTCGCGACAATGATTTGGATTATTGTCAGCCAACTCATAGTCGCGGTAGTCTCCGCCGAGCCGATTTACGTTGACTTCCAGACCGCTACTCGAATTGCCCCCGCTTTTGATCCCGGAAACGCAGCAAGTGTTTGCTGACGCAGTGGTCACGTCACTCTTGAGCCAGCAGTGTGCTCTTGCTCCCTGGACACCGGGCTTTACATAAGTGAAAGCCTTGCAGGTTGAATCGCTGGCGCACTCGTTGCGACAGATCGCGGGATCGGCTTGCGCAATTTCGAAATTGCGGTAATCAGCACCCGGACGATTGGTGTCGTATTCGAGATTTCCTTGCGGTGTGAGCACCAGCCCAGCCGCAATCGGTGCCATGTTAGTGCCGGCGGCTGAAACCGTACTTTGGACTAGAGCGTTTTCCGGGATCATCTTTCGGGTGCCCGCGGCCAACGCGGTTAACGCGGCAACTGCGAAAACAAGGGTAATTACTCTTCGTGGCTTCATCTGAATTTTCCTCCCTGAACTCGACGGCGATTTTGGGTGCATGTTTGGTTATTGGTGACGCAACTCTGAAGTCGCTTTGTGCTGGCGACGAAACTTGTATAATCCGTCCATCTGAGAATGGCGGGGCATTTTCGCCGCAATACTCTGGTGAAATTAATTTCAGCGAGCCTGCTTATCCCACAAAGAGTTCGCCGAAGTCCTGAGAGAACACTGAAATTCAGCTGAAATTGCTTTCTATTAGTCCAAAGGCGTATGAACAGGCAGGCCAAAACGCTTTATCTTCTGGACGGCGTTGAAATTGATACGTCGCGATTTTGCTTGAAGCGTGACGGTGAAGAACGCCACCTGCGACAACAGACCTTTCAAGTCCTGGTCTATCTCCTGGAGCAGCGTGAGCGATTAGTCACAAAGGAAGAATTAATCGGCCATGTCTGGCGAGACACTGCGGTCACGGATAATGCCCTGGAACAATGTCTGGCCGAGATTCGCAAAGTCCTCGGTGACGACTCGCGCAATCCACGATTCATCAAGACCATTCCCCGGGCTGGCTATCGTTTTATCGCCAAGGTGGAGGAAGTCAGCGCGATAGCAGAAGCGACACCGCGCGTCTCTGAAAAGCCGGATGAATCACAGCCGGTCGCCCCAGCTAAAGCCTGGATCGGGAAACGAGCGATGCTCATTTCGGTCGCAATCATCCTGATCGCCGCGGCCGTAACGACGATATACCTGATCCGGCAACGACGCTCTCTCCAATTGCTGTCGACTGTGACCTTGCCGCAGACCGCCGGTAAGCGATCGGTGGCCGTGATGTTCTTCGACAATCAGTCGGGCAGTGCGGATCTTGATTGGTTGCGCGAAGGTCTGTCGGACATGCTGATCACCGATCTGTCCCGCTCAAAGAATCTGACCATCCTCAGCCGCCAGCAGCTGCACACGTTGCTTGATCGCACGGGTCACCAATCATCAGAAAAGATTCGGCTGGAAGAGGCGCTAGACATCGCCCAAAAAAGTAAAGCCACGATTCTCATCATGGGTAGCTTTGCCCGTCTGGGTGAGCAGATACGAATCGATGCGCAGCTTCATGATGCTCGTGATGGCCAACTGCTCGCCGCTGAGCGACTGGTCGTGGACCAACCGGCGCAAATCCTCACGCAGGTGGATTTACTTTCAATCAAGCTGGCTTCTCATCTGGGTGCCGCTGATCAAACCGCGAATTCAGGCCTCACCAGCGTGATGACGAACAACCTGGCGGCCTATCGTTATTACTCGTTGGGTGTTGAGAAGGCGCAAGCGGCGCGCAACCCGGAAGCTATCGCCTTGCTGGAAAAAGCGATTGCGCTGGATCCGGATTTCGCGATGGCCTACGCGCGCATCGGTTACACCTATGCGGTGAGTTGGGGGCGCCTGGAAGAAGGCAAACCATATTTGGAGAAGGCCTTTAAACTCACCGACCGGTTGAGTGAAAAAGACAAACTCAATATCGCAGCCTGGTATGCGCTGGCGAATCAGGATTATGCCGCCGCCATCAGATCGTATCAGGAGATCGTGGCCCGTTATCCGCTCGAAGTGGAAGCGTATCGCGGTTTGGGCCGATTGCTCCGCGGAGAGAACGAGCACGACGAAGCGATCGAAATTCTGAAGCAGGGGCTGGTCATCGATCCGGGAGCGAAGGAACTATACAACTCGCTAGGCGGTGTTTATTCGGAACTGGGACGGCACGACGAAGCGATTGCGATGTATCAGCGTTACGTACAGCTCGCCCCGGAAGAGCCGAACGCGCACGACAGTCTGGGTTTGGGTTATCAATGGGCCGGGCGTTATCAAGACGCGATCGATGAGTACCAGCGGGCGCTGGCAGTAAAGCCGGACTTTGAAGTGAGCGTCATTCATCTCGCCAATACTTTCTATCAAACCGGACGTTACGCACAGTCGCTTCAGAAATTTCAGCGTTACATTGAGGTCGCGCCCTCGACGGCCGAACGCGGGCGGGGTTACTCAGGCATCGCCGTCATTCAACGATCCCGAGGACGGATCAATGACGCGGAGCGAACTGCCAGGCAGGCGTTCGGTTACTACAAAGCCGGCGGCGGCCAACTGTTTGTTACGTCTCTGGCGAAAGGCGACTTGATTGCCGCCGAGAAGCTCAAACAGACACTCGAAAAGATTGGAATCACAAACCGAGGCGCAAGGGGTAACCTGCGAGAGCTGACTTATTTTCAGGGTAGTTTTGAACTCAAAAGCGGCCGAGGCCCGGAGGCCATTGAAAAATTCAAGGAAGCGTTGCAGCATCGAGCGCCGGTGTGGAACTTCGATGCTTATGAAGACTGCCTCGCCAATTCTTATCTGGAACTGGGCCGCTTTGATGAAGCTATTGCGGAATACGAACGCGTCTTGAAACTCAATCCCAACTATCCGCTGGTGCACTATCACCTCGCGGAGGCTTATGAAGGAAAAGGCCAACGCGATCAGGCCCGGACTGAATACGAACGTTTCCTGCAAGTATGGAAAGACGCAGATGCGGACATTCCTGAAGTTGTCAGGGCGAAGAGAATTCTGGGTGCGTGACGAGGGATCCGTTCGAAATTGTGGGACAGGATCATTGTCTCTCGAATGAGACGTTTGAGCCTTCCTCAATTACACCTACGCCGAACATTATTATCTTTCCACTTGCCGAATCGAACTGCCCTTGCCAGATACTGTTATTCTTCCAATGGACTTGAATGCTTCCATCGGTCATCCACTGTCCCCACACTTGCTGATTTCCAGTTCGGCCCGAGGAGAAATAGCTGAAGTGTTCACGACATTCTGAAACCTGAACGCTGGATGCGCCTCCTTCTGTCTTATCAAAGCCCACTGAGCCATCAGGGTAGAGGGTCAAGTAACGTGTGAACCTCACATAATACTGTGGATCAAGGGATGATTCCTCGCCGACCCACACACCCGCAAAGGCGTTCATGGCGGCGTTCGAAGCTGCGGCTCCTCGAGCAGAATCTGAATCTGATCCTTTGACGCTCGTGGAACCGTGGGTTTGCCCGGTCGTCGGTTCCCGTGTGAGGGTGTTTACCTGGCCGTTGACGTTGAGTGTTAGGGTGTCGCCCGTTAGTTGATACGGAATCTGGAAGGCGCCGGCCAAAGGAACAATAGTCAGGACGTTGTTCTGCGCAACATACATATAAGTCTGGCCGCCAAAGATCAATGTTCTGTCCGATGTAATTTGCACGAGGCCCTCTTGGCCTTGCCAGTTGCCGGCGAGTTCATCGTTCGTATCCGTCATGGCAAACTCCCTGGTTAGTAGTCGAAAAGTTATGAGCCAACAAAGTCTGGTAGGAGTCAAAAATCCCGAAAAAGGACGCGTTGCTGGCCAATCAAGGCTTCACCGGTTTCCTCACCGGCGGCACGGCTTTGGGAATGTCGTCGTTATCGAAATTCAACTGCTGAGTGTTTTCCTGTCCTTTTAATTTAGGCGCGTCGCGTTCGCCGGAGCCGCCGACTTTGGGCACGGGAATTTTGACTGTTGCGAGTTCCGTTGTGCGACGGAGAATCGCGCCGCCGCGGCCGGCGATCCATGCGTTTGGTCCGCCGCGATAAGCGACGGCGAAGAGCGTCGAGCTGGTCAGGGTCGTTTGCTTCTGCCAGGTTGCGCCGGCGTCATCCGTCGCCAGCACCACCCCTTGATCGCCGGCGATCAGCGCATCGTCGCGCGACGCGAGCGCAATCGCGAACAGGTTGCTCTTCACATTCGTTTCCGAATCTTTCCAGGTTTTGCCGCCATCGTCCGTGCGCAGAATGATCCCGCGTTCGCCGACGATGTAACCACGACCGGCATCCGCGAAAGCGACCGCATGCAGCCATTCTTTCAGGTTTACGGAAACATCTTTCCAGTTCTCGCCGCCGTCTTCGGTGCGCATGATCGTGCCGCCTGAGCCAACCGCGATGCCGTGTTTCTCGTCGGTGAACTTAACGTCCTCGAGCCACGCTTTCGTTTTTGCCGGTTGGACCAGCCACGACTCGCCGCCGTTTTCAGTCTTCAGCATGTAGCCACTGGCGCCGACCGCCCAGCCCAACTTCTCATTGAGGAAGCAAACGCCGAGCAGTTGCTGCGTCGTATCCGCTTCCTGCTTAAGCCAGATCGCGCCGCCGTTGTCCGTGTGCAGAATCGTTCCGCGATCGCCGACCACCCATCCGTTCTTTTCATCAACGAACGTAACTGCGTCGAGGTGCACCGTGGTGCCCGAGAGCTGCGCCGTCCAGAGCTTTCCGCCTGAGCGCGTCATCAAAATCTTTCCGCGTGCGCCCACGGCCCATCCGCGCGATCCGTCAATGAAAGAAATATCCGACAGGTCATCACGGCTGCCTTCAGTCAGACGCAACCAGCCGACACCGCTGTCTTCGCTCCGTAAAACCAGGCCATCGCCGCCCGCGGTCCAGCCCGTGTTCGCATCGGCAAAGTAAACGGTCACCAAACGCGGATTTGTTTTCACGCTGGTTGGCAGCCAGAGCTTGCCACCGTTGCTCGTGCTCAGGATTGTGCCGTTGTTAGTCGTAATCCAACCATGCTGCTCGTCCGAAAAATAAATCGCGAGCAAATCTTCAGTCATGAGAATGTCACTCGGCTCCCATGTGACGCCCGCGTCTTCGCTCCGGAGTACGCGGCCGCCATAGCCGATAGCGATTGCGCGCGTGTCGTTAACAAAAGTTACCCCGGTAAATGGAAGCGTCGAAAGCCGCACGACTTCTTTCCAATGTTTGCCGCCATCGTTTGTGCGCAGGATGATTCCGCGATCGCCGGCCGCGAGTCCGACGTTCTTGTTCGCAAACGAAACTGAATAGATATGCGCCCGCGTGGAACTTTTTTGGAGGGACCACGACGCGCCGCCATCACTGGTTGTAAGAATGCAGCCGTAAGTTCCGACGGTCCATCCGTGCCGGCGATCATCTGAAGCGAAAGTAATCGAATAGAGATGATCTTTTGCTGACGTTTTGATCTCAGTCCATTTCTCGCCGCCGTTTCGCGTCTCTAAAATCAGCCCGCGCGCGCCCACGGCAAACACGTGCTGTCGATCGAGCACGTACAATCCGTTCAGCGCGTTGACCAGACGAGTCGGTTGGCTCTCCCAGCGGAATCCGCCATCGGCGGTGTAAAGAATCACACCGTCTGCGCCGACGGCCCAGCCATGCAGTTTGTCTCCGGCGAAACGAATCGAGCTGATCGCGTTGCCTTGCGGCAGGGGGTTCTGCCATTCCCAACCACGACCGGCGGTTTGCGTCCGGACCACAGCGCAAACTGAGGCGGCAATGATCGCCGCCAGACAAAACCGCCTGATTGATTTTCGTGAATGACTTGCCATGTGCGTTCGATTGAGAAGTAACGCTGGACTTACCGGTTGCCTGATTATAGTTTCGGATGGAATGGAAAGCGAGAGTAGGGGATGCCCTGTCCTGGTTTCGTGTGGTCTTTTCCCTCAGCAATGACGATCCACGAAATCACACGAAGTCGGCACGAAAATAACGCTTTTTGTGTGAGTTCGTGGATCGTCTTACCTGGATTGGGGAATCCCAAAATAGGCCACTTCAGAGATCTCTGTGGTGGCAAGCGCGGCTACTGTCCCCGGCTTAGTGTTGGTCAAAACAGATCGGACCCATCATCATCGCCCGGTTCAATCACGCCAATCCTATCCACTGCATCCTGAAGTACCGCCGGCTCGACATGGCCGAGCGCGGCGATTTTGCGCGCGGCGCGATCAGCTGCTTCCTGAATCACGTGACCGGCGTGTCCTTGCGACCATTGCCAATCGACCTGGTGCCGGCTCGTCGCTTCATCCAGACGCTTCCACCAATCGTGATTCGTCTTACGGCGAAAATTTCCTTTCATTGTCTCGATCACGTAACGCGAATCAGTGTGTACAGTCACGCGACAAGGTTCCTTGAGAGCCTCGAGTCCGAGCGCGGCCGCGGCAATCTCAGCCTGTTGATTAGTAGCGTTGCCAAGGTAATTGCCGAAGGCGCGCCAAAGTCCCTGGTAACCAAGCAACGCCACCGCCGCCGCGCGCGTCGCCTCGCGGCCATTACCGAGACTTGAGCCGTCACAGAAAATAGTTACCAGTTTTACCGGGCGTCTTGATAACGGCTGCACTTCGCTGCTAACCATAGGTTTCAGTTTGTAGCACGATTTCCTTTCGGCGAGAACTCAACATCGTGATGCATGGTTTTAAGCGAGGGAAACGACCTTCTGAAAAGCGCTCTGCAAGTTATAAGCTGACAAGAGCTTAAACCCATGTGATAGAAATTTTTCATTAATGGCACGTTAGAAGTTGCGCAAGAATTTGCATGATGTTCCACTCGAACTCTTCGCTCAACAAAGGAGATCTTGATATGCAACGAATACGATTGTTCAGGACGACGGTGGCGCTTGGCGTTGCCTGCCTCATTTTGTGTATGCCCTCACTCTCTTTGGGTTGGGGAGCCGGCGGGCACATGATGGTGGCGCAGATCGCCTTCGCTCGGCTCAACTCGCACGCGAAAGCAGAAGTGGCGAAGTTGTTGGCCATCAAAGTTAAGGTCAAACTGGCAGACGGTACGCAACCAAAGCTGTCGGCCAAGAGTAAGGCTAGCGTGGCAGCAGCGACGGCTAAAAGCAAAGACTTCGTCAATGCAGCGCACTGGCTCGACGACCTCAGATCAGCCAAGGAGTTGTACGACAAAAAGAATCCGCAGAATTTCGGGCCGCTTCACTTCGTCGACACTCCTTTTTCAGACGACGGGACTGCATTGCCTCCCTTGCCGACGCCAAACATCATCACTGAATTGAACCGTGACGTAGACATACTTAGAACCAGCTCCGACGATAATGCGCGCGCCCAAGCTTTGCGTTTCATCATCCACTTTGTTGGCGATGTTCATCAACCACTTCACTGCGCCACGAGAGTCAGGAAAGATCAGCGAGAAGGCGACCAGGGCGGCAATTTTGTCATGATCAGCGGCGCGAAAAACCTTCACAGTTTTTGGGACGGTGGCCTACGGAATTTTCCGCCTGAGGGGCCTCCACCACAATTCGTGCCCCCATCGCTGGCCAAGGTTGCGGCAGCGACGAAAAAAATAGTCGCCGCAAACCCGGACAGCGATCCCGCCATAAAACTGAATGACCCGACCAACTTTCAGTCATGGGCGGATGAGAGTTTCGCGCTGGCGAAAGACGTCGCATACAACGGAATGGAGACGGGAACGACACCCTCGGCAGCGTACCGGACAAAGGGCGTGCAGATTGCTCAACAGCGCGTGGCTTGGGGAGGTTATCGACTGGCGGCGCTGCTGAATTCAATTTGGCCTTGATATTTGAGGCTGATAAAGAAAGTTATTGGATGCCACAGAGGCGCAGAGTCACCGAGACTGAAAATAGAGATAAGCGATCACCGCCTAATTCCTAACGGTTCTCGGTGTCTCTGTGGCGGAACCGCTTCTCACAAACTAGCGATGCTCAATTTCGTGTCGGCGTTCTTCCAGGCGTTTTGAAATTCGCGCTGCACCGCGTCAACATTTTTTTTCTGAGCTTTCAGACTCTCGATCAGACCGAACAGCGATCGCCCGCTGTTTCGGTTTCGCTCCAGGTCGGCGCGAAAGACTTTTTCAGCCTCACCATAGTTTCCGCTGCGCAAAAGAAAACCGCCGAGGGATTCACGCACGGGATGAAACCATTGCGGCGGTTCATCGTACGCGAGCGCGTCTTCCGCGGCGATGGCCTTATTAAAGAAATCGCGAGCCGCGTTCCTGTCGTGTTTCACTTCGGCGACGCGCGCTCGCAGCAGGTTGTCAGCAATCGCGTCCACCTTACTCGTCGGATTCAACGAAGACATTGAGTCAGCGGGGATAGATTTGGCCGTGTCCAGGAACGCTTTTTCTTCCGACTCCGCATTGCCTGAGTCGCCGCGTGAAACAAAAGCCATCGCCCGCGCCCAATGCCAGAAAGACAACGTCGCCGGCATCGAAGCGTCGGGTTGCGGCGCTTTCATGATCTCGTCCCACTTCGAAAAGCGCTCCCACATCAAGAGGTTCTTGGCCGCGATTGGCTCGATCATCGGCATCATCTTGATCATAGGCGCCCCGAACTCGACCAACTTCTTCGTTGTCGCGATCGCCTGCGCGTAATTACCCTGCATGCTGTTGGCTATCGCCAGAAAATCCAGATTGTGCGCGTAGTACATCGAGTAAACGCCCTGCACACCGGTCGCCTTGAAATAGGCTTCATCGGCGGCAGAAGCATCGACGTTCGCGCGCGCGGCCGCGTCATAGTTTCCCACGCGTTCATAAATGTGCGCCGGCATGTGCACGAGATGCCCGGCCATGGGCATTAGCTTTGGCAGGCTCGGCGCGTAGGCGAGCGCGCGCTCGGGACGCGGCGAGGCTTCGACAGCGTGAATGTAATAATGAATCGCACCGGGATGATTCGGATTTCGCTTAAGGACTGATTCGAGCACCGCGACGATCTCTTCGGTGCCTTCGTTCGGCTTTCCGTCCGCGCTCCAAAGCTGCCACGGATGCAAATCCATCATGCTCTCTGCGTAAAGCGTCGCCGCGTCGAGATCGTCGGGATACTTTTTCATCAAATCATTCATCGCGTGGCTGTAATCCGCTGAGAGTTTTTTCAGATGGGCTTTCGGATCGTTTGAATAACGCATCGTCAGCGCGGCGATGTAGTCGCGTTCGTTCGCGGGGGCGGTCTTTGAAAGTTCTAATGCTTTTTGCGTCGCGTCATACGCCGACTTTTCGCGATCGGGATCGACATCAAGATTGATGTTTGGTCCCAGCGCGTAAGCCACACCCCACCAGGCCATGGCCATCTGCGGATCGAGTTCCGCCGCGCGTTTGAACGACCGCACGGCTTCTTCGTGATTGAAGCCATAGGTCATTCGCAATCCCTGATCAAAAAACTTTTGGGCTTCTGGATTCTTTGTCGAGGTCGCGTGATGCCACGAACCAAGCCCGGAATAAATTTCCACCGGCTTGGGCTCCGGCATCTTCATCGGGTCGGATTGTTGAGCGAGGATGGTTGTTGAGAAGACAAATATGAACACGAAGGCTGTCGACTTCATTTCACGATCTCCACACGAAGGCTGAACATTCCAGCAAATTTGTTCGGTTTTAGCATGAATCCAGTGGAAAAGAAACGGAGTACGGAAGCACCGCGTCGCCCAACGATTATGTTGGACTAGTAAGGCTGAGGGCGTATCATTGCTCCATGCTCAATGCCGGAGCCCTTACATTTGAGGAGTTTGCGATGCGCGAACAACTTCCCCTCGCGACGATTCATGATGCCGTGCTCGAATTCTTACGCGGGCGCGACGATGCCGTTGTGTTTGGCGCGCAAGCGGTCAACGCCTACGTGAGCGAGCCGCGCATGAGCCAGGATATCGATCTGGTTTCCACCCGCGCGACTGAACTCGCCGAAGAGCTGCGCGAATATTTGAGCGAGCGTTTTCATATCGATGTTAGCGATCACGTGATCGGCGCTGTAAAAGGTTACCGCTTGTTTCAAATTCAGAAACCACGCAACCGTCACCTGGTTGATGTGCGCACAGCTGAATCACTTCCACATGCGGAAAGAATCGAGGACGTGCTGGTGATGTCACCGCCCGAACTCATCGCCCACAAGGTCATCGCTTATCACGCCCGTCGTGGCCAACCAAGAGCCGGAACCGATTGGCGCGATCTGGCGATGTTGCTGCTGACGTTTCCGGAATTGAAAAAAGAAACGGGAGCGGTCAGTGAGGCACTGAAATTAACGGGCGCAAAAGCTGATGCGATCGAGACCTGGCGAGAATTGGTAGCGCAGGAAATCAGCGATTCAGAAGACGATGCCGAGTTCGATTAGGCTAGACCTTCGTCATTCACCTTCAACACCGCCAGAAACGCTCCTGCAAAATCTCTACGCGCCCGACTTTCCGTACTTCTTCTTCCACTCTCGATAGTTCTTCGGAATTTCGGCCTTCTTCAATTGCTCCCAGGCCTTCAGCGCCTGCGCCCGGGTTGCGTTCTTTTCGCCAGCCAGAAAATCGGAAAGAAAATTTATGTATCTGCCCGACGGAGTCTTAACCTGAGGGAAACTGCCCTGAACCTGATTCAATCTGACATATTCTCTGACCAGGTCTCGGTAGGTAAGTTTGATTCCACTATCGATCTGCTGCTCTCGCCAACGGTTGAGTCGATAGCGTGCCCCTGATTTCCTTTTTTGCTGTGGCGCAATCTTCAACGCTTCAGTCTCAATAAAATCTTTTGTTTCCTTATCGTTGGTATAGCTAACCACGGGAAGCTTGAGATTGAGTCCTTTATCACCGTCTCTGATTCCCGACCGGGTGAGAGTCTTCCTCTCCGAGCTCTTTACCTGGCCGGTTCGCAGAAAATGTTTGATCAACTCTTCGAGTTCATCTTTGCGAAGTTTCGAGGCTGCTGGGATACCAATGTCATCGGCGAAAGCTTTTATCTCGAGTGCATACCAATATCCATTGTCGAATTGCTCAACAGTCATGGATTTCGAAAGCTTTGGCTTAGGCATCCGTCACCTTGCTACTTATATGCAGCGAACTACTTCTTATGTGCAACGTGGTTCCCCAATCGTTCTCTTCTGCCCACGACCACAGCTCGGCAACCGTTTGAAAGCTGATAGCCAGAATTTGGCCTTCCATGTGCGTCTCGTACTGAACACGCAACGCATCATTCGTCTTCTTTCTTTGGGTGTAGCAAGCTGGCGACGGTCGTGTCGAGTAAGACCGTACTCATTTGGTGTGCTGATCCTCAGCATTGAGTTGCAGTCTCGTCTGTCGTTCTGACAGAACGAAGTTCATCAAAGCATCCGGATCGTCGTCGGCGGGCCACAAAGCGGCAAGCTCCCTAAGATCGCCGATTGGCGTAACGCCCTGTTCGGCAATCAAACGGCTCAAGACATTTTCGCTGTCGCTTGTTTCATGACGAAGAAGGTCTGTCTCTAGCTTGCTCATTGATTTTCCACCTGACCGTCAACACTGATGTTGATCTCTTTCATGCGTTGAAATTAGCCACGAAAAACTGGACGCGTCAAGGGCGATCATCACTCATTCACTTTCAGCACAGCCAGAAAAGCGTCCTGCGGAATCTCTACGCGGCCGACTTTCTTCATCCGCTTCTTGCCTTCCTTTTGCTTCTCGAGGAGCTTGCGCTTGCGCGAGATGTCGCCGCCGTAACATTTCGCGATCACGTTCTTGCCCATCGCTTTCACGGTTTCGCGCGCGATTATTTTCGCGCCGATGGCGGCCTGGATTGGCACTTCAAAAAGCTGGCGCGGGATCAGCTCCTTCATCTTGGTTGCCAGAGCCCGGCCTTTTGCGGCCGCGGTATCGCGATGAAGAACCAGCGAGAGCGCATCGACGGGCTCGCCGGCCACCAAAATGTCGAGCTTCACGAGATCGCTTTCCCAATAACCCGCCAGGTGATAGTCGAGCGAAGCGTACCCACGCGAAGTTGATTTCAAGCGATCATAAAAATCGAGCACGATCTCGTTCAAAGGCAGTTCGTAGGTCAGCATCACTCGATTCGCGGTGATGTACTCAAAGCCTTTTTGCGAGCCACGCTTTTCTTCCAGCAATGCCAGGATTCCGCCCAGATGCTCTTCCGGAGTCAGGATCGTCGCGCGGATTGCCGGCTCTTCAATCTTTACCAGCCGGCCAGGATCGGGCATCTTTGCCGGCGAATCGATTTGCGTGACCTTGCCATCAGTCGTAGTCACCAAATAACGCACGCCCGGCGCCGTGGTGATCAGATCGAGATCGAATTCGCGTTCCAGACGCTCCTGCACAATCTCCATGTGAAGCAGGCCGAGAAAGCCGCAGCGAAATCCAAAACCAAGCGCGGTCGAAGACTCCGGTTCGTAAAAGAACGACGCGTCATTCAAACGCAGCTTGTCCATCGCATCGCGCAACTCTTCGTACTGGTTTGTATCCACGGGATAGAGTCCCGCAAAAACCATCGGCTTGATTTCCTGATAGCCGGGAAAAGGCTCAGTTGTGGGCCGCGCAGTTTCGGTAATCGTATCTCCGATCTGCACGTCGGCTACCGTTTTTATTGAAGCAGTCAGGAATCCAACTTCGCCGACGCCGAGATGATCTATGGGCGTCGGTCGCGGGCGATTCACTCCCAGGGTATCAACCTGATAGTCGCGGCCCGCGGTCATGAAGCGAATCTTCATTCCCGGTCGAATGACGCCGTCGATCACGCGAAACAAAACGATCACGCCGCGATACGAGTCGTACCATGAATCAAAAATCAATGCCTTCAAGGGCGCGTTCGCATCACCCTTCGGCGATGGCACGTCGCGGACAATCGCTTCCAGCACTTCGGCAACCCCTTCACCGGTTTTGGCGCTGGTAAGGATCGCGTTGTGAGTTTCCAGGCCAATAAAGTGTTTGATTTCCTCGAGTGCCCTTTCCGGTTCTGCACCGGGCAGGTCGATCTTATTGATGACGGGAATCAGTTCGAGATTGTTCTCGATGGCGAGATAAGTGTTCGCGAGCGTCTGCGCCTCGACTCCTTGTGAAGCGTCGACAACCAACAGAGCGCCTTCGCAGGCAGACAACGAACGCGAGACTTCGTACGAGAAATCGACGTGACCGGGAGTATCGATCAAATTCAGCAGGTACGTTTGTCCATCCTGCGCCGTGTAATCCAGCCGCACCGCGTGGGCCTTGATCGTAATCCCGCGCTCGCGCTCCAGGTCCATATCGTCAAGCACTTGTGCTTCCATCTCGCGGCCGGTCACCGCGCCGGTCAGCTCGAGCAGACGATCAGCCAGAGTCGACTTGCCGTGATCGATGTG
>DNNE01000128.1:14626-15301 GCA_003487805.1 Blastocatellia bacterium
TGCGAATGCGGGATGGATCCATTTTCGGTAGTCAGTTGTCCGCCGTCAGTTGTCAGTAGTTAGTTAATGGGAACGAAGAGGATTTTGCAAACCTACACAGAGCAACTTAAGCAGGAGAGGAAAGGTTGCCGGTCGTGTCGTCGAGAGTTCAATAAAGATTGAAGTTGTATTGAAGCTCCATCCACATGGATACCGGATGGCCATCTTTCGTTGCTGGAATAAACCTGATCTTTTTTGCTGCCTCGACCGCGCGATCTGTTAGTCCGTCCGGCAAACCGGAAATGACATGGATATTTGTAACTTCACCGGTCTTAGAGAATACACAGCGGATTACGACTGTCCCCGTGATCTGATGTTTCTTGGCGATCTTTGTGTATTTCGGCTCGGGCTTTTTCGTCACGCGCGCCTTCAGAGAGACTTCAGTCCCCTTATATAAGTTTTCGGTACCCGCAGTGGTTTGCGACTTGGAAGTGCCCTGACCGTATGAAGCCGAGTTATAGGCCAGGAGCAAAAGGAAAAGGCCAAAGAAGATGGTGAGCGGTTTCATGAGTGAGCTTCTCCTAAGATCAGTATCTGAAGAAATACTTCGCGCTTCGCGCTCATTGCCAACGTGACCGTCCGCGCTCCCAGCGTCAAATGTCTTCTATAGCGTTGTCGATCTGCGCGCGCTGCAGC
>DNNE01000019.1 GCA_003487805.1 Blastocatellia bacterium
GGAGTCAACCTGTACCACTACCCTGAATCGATAAAGATTGCGATCCCGGATGACCAACAGAATGTCGCAGGGCAATCACTCAATCGCCCGCTTCTAATCAAGCCCCAAAGCAGATCCACACATCCGGATCAATTACCGAAAAAGTCCTTCAAAGCTGCCGATGTCTCGGCCGGTTTCTCTTCCATCAGCCAATGGCCTGAAGAGAATTTTATGGCCTTGACGTGGTCTGATATCAGCGCAGCCTGAATTGCGAGCACACCATTCATTCCTTTTTCACCTTCAATTACAAGCAAAGGCATTGGCAGTTTTGTTTTCGCAAAATTGCGGTTGTCAGCAGCGTCTGTTGGCTCGAACGCTTTGAAATATTCAAATGCATCACGCATTACGCCGGGCTGAGCATAGCTCTGCGCGTACATGCGTTTTTCTTCTTCTCGGAATTTCGTCAGGTCGCCGCCGAATGACTGCCAGACGTGCTCGAGAAAGACGCGCTCGCGCCCGTTGACCAATTCAAGCGCCATCGGACTGTTCACAAAATGAAAATGCCAAAGCGCGGGAGTCGTGTAGATCTTTTCCCAAACATCGCCTACACCAGGGATGGGCGCGTCCAGTAGGGCGAGCTTTTTGACCTCGGAGGGAAACTGCGCGGCATAAGCATAGGCCACCATCATGCCGATGTCGTGACCGACGAGATAGATATCTTTGTACCCAAGGCTCGTAACCAGCTCATGGATATCGGCGGCGGCAGTTTTCTTGTCATAGCCAGTTTTTTCTCTCGACGATTGGCCCAGGCCGCGCAAATCAGGAGCAATTATTGTGTAGTCTTTGCCAAAATCCGCGAATAGAGGAAGCCACATCCGCGCATCGTCACCGAAGCCGTGAATCAGCACCAGCGGCGTCTTGCCGTTTCCGGACTTAAGGTAATGAATGCGAACGCCATTCACATTTGCGAAGAGTGATTCGTAGTTTGGTTTTGCCGGAACGCTTGCAGCGCCTGCCTCAATATAATCTGTTCCAGTTGGCCCGTTACCGGTGATCTGAAGCACGACCGGTTCGTTACCGGTCTTCGCGAAATGTGCGACACCCGGCGGTTCGGTGTAGAAGCTTCCCGCGGTTAAGGCCTTTAACTTTGCCTCGTCAAACTTCGCGCCGTAGCCGATGTACCACGTTCCAGAAATAACGGTGGCCACGCGATCGTCGGGATGAGTATGGGCCTGTATTCTGACATTTGCGGGAATGGTCAACTGAATGGTGTAGCTGCCAGGTTTTGAGGCGTCACCCTTCAGCATGCGAGTTTGGATCCCGTTCACTCCCGATGTTCCTGCTCCTGCGTTAATGCTTGCGAGTGAATTGATCTCCGATGGCGACAACCGCGCTCGTCCTTCCTGTGCATAGGCCAAAGAGGTGATGGCGACGATTATCAAAGCAGTGTTGAATAGGGTCTTCATAGTGTCCTCCGCTAGTTACTGTGCTGCGCCTTTGCCCGATTATCGAGAATAGAATGGGGCCCATCATCTACAACGCGGGCAACTGCTGTCAAAGTGGTTTGTCGTTGGAGGAGAGGGGGACTTAGACCTGCGCGGTAGGCCGAATAACTATCTCGTTCACATCAACCTCAGCCGGTTGCTCGATCGCGAACGCAATGGAAAGTGCAATCGCCGCCGGCGGGATTGCCATCTTGTTCATCTGATCATTAATTTGAGATTTGACCTCCGGATTTGTCATGGAGTCCGCGAGGTTCGTGTTGACGAATCCCGGAGAAATGCCCGTCACTCGCAGCTTATCGCCGGCTTCCAGACGCAAGCCTTCGGTGATCGTGCTCACCGCGTTTTTCGTCGCGGCATAGACCGCCATGGTCGGTGTAATTTGAATTCCAGCGGTCGAAATTACGTTGACGAAGTGTCCGAAACCCTGCTTGCGGAAAACCGGCAGCGCGGCGGCAATGCCGTACAGAACGCCCTTGAGGTTGACGTCGATCATCTCTTCCCAATCCTCGACACGGATCTCATCGAGAAGGGAAATTGGCGCCACGCCGGCATTGCTGACGAGCACGTCAAGCTTGCCGTAACGGTCAACTGCCAATCTGACCAGGTTGGATAAGTCTTCCCGTCGCTTTACGTCTGTTGGCGCATAAGCTGCCTCGCCGCCCGCTGCAGTTATGCGGTTAACGAGAGCCTCAAGCCGATCGGATCCCCGCGCGCCAAGTACGACCGTCGCACCCCGTTCTGCCGCCAGTAGTGCAGTTGCCTCGCCTATTCCACTGCTGGCGCCGGTGATAACGATTACCTTGCCTTCGATTCCTGACACAACGTTTCTCCTTGTCCAATCATTGCAATCTGGAAGAAGATTACACCGGACGAACGAAACGGTGATTACTCAGGCGTTCGCTCTCGAACGACTGACATCTCGCGCAGCACGGCAAAAGGTGCGCATTCTGGGCATCGCCAGGCTTTCAGCGACGGACTGCGAGTGTGTGCGAAACACTAAGAGGAGAAACCGAAATGACAAAGCCGATGGACCTTGGCGGCAGCTTCACGCTCCCTGGCACGTCGATGACTCTGAACCGCGTGGGCTATGGAGCGATGCAACTTGCCGGTCCCGGAGTGTGGGGGCCACCGCGTGACATTGACGTTGCAATCGCAGTTCTGCGAGAAGCGGTTACCGCTGGCGTCAATCATATCGACACCAGCGACTATTACGGCCCGCACGTGACCAATCAGATCATCAAGCAGGCCCTTCATCCGTATCCAAGTGGTTTGGTAATTGTAACCAAGCTCGGCGCCCGCCGTGGTCAGGACAAATCATGGGCTCCGGCGCTTTCGCGTCAGGATCTCATCGACGGCGTTCATGACAATCTTCGGAATCTCGGACTTGAGCGACTTGACGTCGTCAATCTCCGCGTTGGCGGGATCAGCGAACCATCTGAGGGATCGATCGAGGAACCGCTGACCGTGCTGGCCGAACTCAAGCATCAAGGTTTGATTCGCCACCTTGGTCTCAGCAACGTTACGCCAGAACAACTCGCAGAAGGGCAGAGAATTACGGAAATAGTCTGCGTCCAAAACTTTTACAACGTGGCACATCGGAATGACGACGGTTTCATCGACGCTCTCGCAGAGCGAGGCATCGCTTATGTTCCCTTCTTCCCACTGGGAGGATTCAGCCCGTTACAATCCTCAGTGGTTGATCAGGTAGCAGCATCATTGGAAGCCACGCCGATGCAGGTCGCACTGGCGTGGCTTCTTCAGCGCTCACCCAACATTCTGCTGATACCCGGCACATCTTCAGTCGAACATCTTCGCGAGAATCTCAAGGCTGCAATTCTGGAACTTCCTTCGGAAACAATCGTCAGCCTTGAAACAATGAATGAAATGCCGGAAGCGATCGCGGCAGACAGTGCTCCAAAGTAAGAGGAGCGATTTCATCACTAATGAATTGCAGCTAAACCCTGTGTTCTGCGACGAGCGTCCAACTTCCAGGAGAAACCTATGCGAAGTGTGAATAGCCGTATCGCTCTGGTGAGCGGGGTTTAGCAGCGCGATTGATTCCTGTTCGATGATCGGGAACACATAGCAATGCTGTTAGACTCCCGGAAGCCGACCGTTACTTCGGGCGCGGCGTCGTAGCGATGCGAACGAGTTATTAAGAAGCGTGATCAATCTAAGGAGGTGCAGGCCGGGTTTTGAAAGACGATTCCTTAAATCATCAAGCTGGAGCCACGGCGGTGAGTCTTGACCCGCTGACGGTTGGCTCATCTGATCACTTCGATAGCGTCGCTCAGAAGCGGCTGCCGCTTGGCGCGGAATTACAGCTCGCTCTTAATCTGATTCCGGCACAGACGTGGTACGCCGTCCCATCAGGCGCCCTTACGTTCGTGAATGAACGAACTGCAGATTACCTTGGACTACCGAAAGACCATTCTCTCCGTTTCGGCATCGATACTGGCGCAGAGTGGGATTATCACATCGCTTTATTGCATCCGGACGATCACGAAGATTCACGTAATGTGTGGTCAACTTCCTTACGCACAGGCTGCGCCGCTGAGGGGACTTTTCGAGTTCGTAACGCCGAAGGCGGGTATCAATGGTTCCTCAGTCGTGCGGATCCTGTGCGGGATGCGAACGGAACCCTTCTGTATTGGATTGGGGTCAATCTCGACATTGAAGAACGGAAGCGGGCCGAGCAAGAGCTTCGAGACATCCTCGATACTATTCCGGCAATAGTGTGGGTGGCGCTGCCTGATGGCTCTAATACTCACGTAAACGGCCGATTCGTGGAGTACGCGGGCATGACGCCGGCACAAACGGCTGGGTCAGCTTGGCGAGAAGCAATCCATCCCGATGATCTTCAGGCGCACGAAACCCGATGGCGCGCATCCATTGCCACCGGCGAACCTCATGAAAGCGAGGTTCGTTTTCGCCGGGCGGACGGGGCATATCGATGGCATTTGGACCGCGGCCTTCCATTGCGAACTGAGGATGGAAACATCATCAAATGGTATGGCGTTGTCACTGACATCGAAGACCGAAAGCGTATCGAAGAAGCCCTCCGGCGTAACGAGCATTGTTTGGCAGAAGCCCAACGACTGAGCCACGTCGGCAGCGTCGGAATGGAAGTCAGTACGAAGCGGATATTTTGGTCCGAGGAGTCGGCTCGGATTTATGGATACGCACCCGGGACGGAACCGACGCCCGAATTGATTCTACAGCGAGTTCATCCCGAGGATGTGGGTCTTGTCACCGATGCCATTGAGCGTGCGGGATTGGGCGGAGATGACTTTGATTATGAGCACCGGTTGCTGATGCCGGACGGTTCGATAAAGCATATTTACAACCTGGCCCATTGCTATAAGGACGAGGCAGGCAACGCAGAGGTTCTCGGCGCGATAATGGATATCACCGAACGTAAAGTTGCGGAAGAAGCGATCCGGCGAAGCGAGGCTTATCTGGCCGAGGCCCAAAGGCTGAGTCACACGGGTAGCTTCGGGTGGAAACCTGACGACGGAGAGATTGTCTGGTCAGACGAAACCTATCGCATCTTCGGGTACGACAGCACTCTAAAGCCAACAGTGGATTCAGTGGTACAGCGCGTACATCCTGAGGACAGGGCCCTCGCACAACAGGTCATCGATCGCGTATCCCAGACTGGCATTGACTTCGAACATGAGTATCGCTTGCTCTTGGCTGACGGGCGAGTCAAGCACATCCACGCGATCGCTCACGCTGTAGAGAACGCATCCGGCCAGCGCGAGTTTATTGGGGCGGTAACCGACATCACCGAGCGGAAGACGGCCGAGGAAAAGGTCCGGAGTCAGGAAGCAGAACTCCGGCAGATGCTGGATCTCGCTCCCCAGATCATCGTCCTGGTGGGCCCCAGGCGTGAGCGCCTGTATGCAAACCGCTTTGCGCTCGCCTATCTCGGCGTCTCCCTTGAGGAATGGCGCACGAGAAGTTTTTTGACTGAAGTGCATCCGGACGACGTCGATCGAGTCAACGCGTTTGTCGATCGTTCTGCGGCGCACCCGGCCGATTACGAGTGGGACCTGCGGCTCCGAAAGGGCGACGGGACATATCGCTGGTTTCTGGTTCGTTACAACCCGGTCCGCGACGGCCAGGGACAGCTCGTTCGGTGGTACCTCGCGTGTACCGACATTGAGGATCGCAAGCGATCGGAGGAGAGACTGCAGCGGGAAAACGCCGCTCTTCGTGAAGAGATTGATGAGACTTCGATGTTTGAGGAAATTGTCGGAACCTCTCCTGCTTTGCAAGCCGTTCTCTCGAGCATTTCCAAAGTTGCGCCAACCGATTCCACAGTTTTGATCACGGGTGAAACCGGCACAGGCAAAGAGCTTGTTGCGCGAGCCATTCACCGACGATCGGGTCGCAGCTCCCGCGCGTTCGTGAGCGTGAACTGTGCAGCCATCCCCCGCGATCTGATCGCCTCGGAGTTGTTCGGCCATGAG
>DNNE01000088.1:0-13488 GCA_003487805.1 Blastocatellia bacterium
GATTCGTCAAATATATTATTGCCTTTGGGAGAGGGTTGGGGTGAGGCATTCTCCCTCTCCCTTTGGGACGGCGCTCGTATTTGCAACCCGCAGGGTTGCGAGAAAGTAGCCGGTGGTCGGAGTCCCGATTTATCGGGAGAGACCACCGGTACGAAGTGATAGCAGTCGCACCCTGAAGGGGCGCCAGCTCCTGGTCCCGCGAGAATCCATTACTAATCTCGCACCCTTTAAGGGTGCCGACGATCAATTGAATTGATTTCCCGTGGTCTACGACCACCGGCTACTATCTTGCAGCCCTGTGGGCTGCCTCATAGGTGAGTCAAGCATGGGAATCCTACCGTGTACAAGCAACCAGTAACATCGCGAAGACAAGTGCGTTAGAATATCTATCAAGCCCGAGGACAAACGCGCGATTGCAGCTTCCACCGATGAGGTTTTGTGATCTATCGCGTTAGAATCGAGCGAAGGAGTCGAAGAGCACCATGGACCACAAACTCACGGTTACTGTTCCCGAAGAGGTTTATCAGCCACTGGTCGAAGAAGCCTTAAGGCATGACCGCACGCCTGAGGAAGAAGCTTCTCTAAGACTTCAACGCTCAGTCCCGCGCCGAAATGGTGAGCGCAAGCCGGGGGCGCTCGAGGAGCTATTTGGATCGGTGAGTCTCGGCCATCCCACGGACATGAACAATGAGAGTATCGACCGCGACATTGCCCGCACAATCGCCGATAATCACGAGGACCATGATTAATGCTGCTCGATACTTAAGGACTCTGTTGGTTCGTTACAGCGAGGAGGGCTGAAAACCATGGAAGATAGCGTACAAGATTTTTATCGTCGTAACGTGCGTCCAATGACGCAGGACGAGCGCAAACAGTTAGCCGCGTTAATCCTCAACGAACTTTCCGGCAAGACGACCGAAAAACCCAGGCGCAAGGCCGATATCACGACTTTCTTCGGGATGTATAAGGGCGGCGATCCGAACGGCTCTGACAATGAGAAAATTGATGCAGATTTGGCTCGCGCCTACGCAGATGATCACGAAACCGAAACCTGATGCTGATAGATACTTCCGGATTTTTCGCGTTGTATAGCGAAGAGGACGAGGGTCACCTCAGAGCCAACGAGACATACCGTAATAATCCGCGGCGGATTACAACCAGCTACATACTCGCGGAATATGTGGCGTTGGGTCTGGTGCGCGGGTTGCCGCGCGGTGAGGTGTTGGCGTTCAGCGAAGAAATCCTGGAGGATGCTTCGGTCGAGATCGTCTGGGTTAACGAAGAGTTGCACCGCCGTGGCGTCGAACTTCTGCGACATCGTCCCGACAAGACATATTCGCTCTGCGACGCTGTCAGTTTTGTCTTGATGCGCGAACGCAGTGAGACCGAGCACTCACAACTGACCGGCACTTCGAGCAGGAAGGGCTGGTTCGCTTGCTAACTTCATAAATTCAAATACTGTTGTACGACCTCGAAAGCGTCCGCACTCCTACACCAAAAAAGTAGCTCTTGACTCGTAATCTATGCGGCGAACCAGTAAGACGTTTCGCCGCTCTTCTTTCGACTGACCTCTGTGTGCTAACTACTTACGTCTGACTACTGACTTCGTGACTTCTGACTTCTGACTTCTGTCTACTGACTTCTGACTTCTGACTTCTGACTTCTGACCTACTGCCATGGAAAGCAAACACAACTTAGCCGGCACGCGCGCCCTCTTACCCGACGATCAGCTCGTGGAAATTGAAATCGTTCACGAGGATGGTTACGCGACTGTCCGCCGGCTCGAAGGTCAGTGGCAAGGCATGATCGCCGTCTGTGAACTTTCAAAGCTAAGACCGTTAGAAAATCCTTCGTCAACGGATTCACCCGACGATTCCTCAGCCCGCGCGTCCGAGCCACCACCGGAAACAAGTTGATCTCTGCCGACGTCTGTTGCCGCGAGGCTTCGAAAGCCTCACCGCTTTTTCTTCTTGCTCTTGGTCCTTCGCTCTTTGCCGCTCCCTCTTTGCTCTTCGCCCCGGTTGTGGCACTATTCGCAACGAATTATCCCAAGCGTCCCGAAGCTGTTTGCGAAGTTCCTCCGAATGTCGAACGTCGAATCTCTCATGGCGCAGTCTGGAGAATCCATCAAGTAGGAGTTAGGGTACTGGAAATCGCGATGGCAGAAGAGCACCGAAAATTACTGGAACAGCAGCTTTGGAATATCGCGAACACTCTACGCGGCAAGATGGACGCAGATGAGTTTCGCGATTACATTCTCGGCTTCATCTTTTATAAATACCTCTCGGAAAAAATGAACGCGTATGCCAACGACATTCTCGAAGCCGACGGCATAACTTATCAAGCCATCGACGAAAGCTCAGCGGAAGGAAAGCAGTACCTGGAAGCTATCCGCGAAGAGGCCGTCGAGTCACTCGGATATTTTCTAAAACCGTCGGAGCTTTTCTCGTCCGTGGCACGCCGGGGCAATGGAAACGGAAAGCACGGCGATACGTTTATCCTTGAAGACCTCCAGCGCATTCTGAACAACATCGAGCAAAGCACGATGGGAACGGAGAGCGAGGAAGATTTTGATCACCTTTTCGAGGACCTTGATCTCACTAGTACGAAACTGGGCCGAACCGAGGCGGCCAAGAACGAACTCATCTCAAAAGTTCTTGCGCATCTGGATAAGATAGATTTCCGAATCGAGGATACCGAAGCAGATGTTCTTGGGGACGCTTACGAATACCTGATCGCGCAGTTCGCCGCGGGTGCCGGAAAAAAGGCGGGCGAGTTTTACACGCCGCAGGAAGTTTCTAAGGTTCTGGCAAAGCTGGTTACCGTCGGTAAAGAGAAACTGAAAACGGTTTATGACCCAACCTGTGGATCGGGTTCGTTGCTCCTTCGCGTCGCGAGAGAGGTAAAAGAGGTCGGCAGGTTCTACGGGCAGGAATTGAACCGAACAACGTACAACCTGGCGCGGATGAATATGATCCTGCACGGTGTCAATTACCAAAAGTTCGACATAAAGCAGGAGGACAGCCTGGAGCGGCCCATGCACCCGGATCTCAGGGCAGAGGCGATAGTAGCGAATCCACCGTTTTCCGCTCATTGGTCAGCAAACCCCTTACACCTGGGTGATGATCGTTTCTCGCAGTATGGTCGACTTGCTCCCAGCTCAAAGGCAGATTGGGCGTTCATTCAGCATATGATTCATCACTTGGCGGAGAACGGCACGATGGCGGTTGTTGCTCCGCACGGCGTTCTCTTTCGCGGTGGGGCCGAGGGACACATCCGTCGCTACCTGATCGAAGACCGCAATTACCTCGACGCGGTTATAGGCCTCCCCGCAAATATCTTTTACGGCACGAGCATTACGACCTGCGTTCTTGTATTTAAGAAATGCAAGGAACACTTCAATGACATTCTTTTTATCGATGCGAGCCAGGGGTTTGAGAAGCAGGGAAATCAAAACTACCTGCGCGCGGAAGATATCAACCGAATTGTCACCACCTATAAGGAGCGGTCGGTTCATGAAAAATACAGCCACGTCGCTACGCTTGATGAGGTAAAGGAGAACGATTACAACCTTAATATTCCTCGTTACGTTGACACCTTTGAGGAGCAAGAACAAGTCGCTCTCGAGACGGTTTCAGAAGAATTGAAACAACTCGAAGACGCGATTGCGGAAACCGATCGAGTCATCGCCGATTGTTGTAAGCAGCTTGGCATCTCAACGCCTTTCTAGATGAAATCAGAAACACAAAAGACCCCAGCATTGCGATTTCGCGCGTTCGATGGTGATTGGACAGAGGCGAAAATCGGCGACGTTACTTCCCACGTGGACTATCGGGGTAAGACTCCGCCTAAAAGCGAGTCCGGCGTTTTCTTGGTTACCGCGAAAAATGTAAAAGTTGGTCACATTGATTACGAATGTTCAAAGGAATACATCCCGAAGGAGCTCTATGACGAGGTAATGCGCAGAGGTAGACCGCGTTTGGGTGATGTCCTTATTACGACCGAAGCTCCTTTGGGAAATGTCGCGACTATTGACCGTATTGACGTTGCTTTAGCGCAGAGAATTATTAAGTTCAGAGGCAAAGAAAGTGTACTGTCGAATGACTTTTTAAAGCACCTTCTGCTAAGCCAGTCGTTTCAGAAGTTATTAAACGAAAAATCGACCGGAAGCACTGCCAAAGGAATTAAGGGAAGTGTATTGCATAAGCTGCCTCTCGTGTTTCCTGTAATGGCTGAACAGCAAAAGATCGCGGCGTTTCTTTCGGCGGTGGATGAGAAGGTTTCGCAGCTTGCCAGGAAAAAGGACTTCCTTTTCAAATACAAGAAAGGCTTATTGCAGCAGATCTTCGATCGAGAGATTCGCTTCAAAGACGACAACCGCAACGACTTTCCGGATTGGGGTGAATCACCTCTTGGAACGTTATGCAAAATCTACGATGGAACTCACATGACCCCGGACTATAAGGAGTCTGGGGTGCCTTTCTACAGCGTAGAGCATGTAACTTCCAACAATTTTTCTGAGACAAAATATATTGCCGAGGAAGTCTACGAAAGTGAAAAGAAACGCGTCGTGCTCGAGAAAGGCGACATCCTAATGACCCGAATTGGGGACATTGGTACGTCAAAATACATATCTTGGGATGTTAAAGCTTCGTTTTACGTTAGTCTCGCCTTAATCAAAAAGAGTTCAAAGATTAGTTCGCCCTATTTAGATCAGTTCATAAAGTCGCACATTTTTCAGCGGGAACTTCATCGGCGGACGCTACACGTTGCGTTCCCGAAAAAGATCAATTTAGGTGAAATTTCCGAGTGTAGGGTCCTGACTCCTGTAATAGAAGAGCAGATAAAAATCGCTAAGCTTCTTTCGGCCGTGGATCAACGAATTGAATTGGTAACCAAGCAGGCAGAGAGGTTAAGAACTTTCAAAAAGGGCCTCTTGCAGCAAATGTTTGTGTAGCAATGCAACTAGTTAAGACTCTAATCCATGAAAACAGCGAGAAGTTTGGACATTTCTCTTATTACGAAACGGTTATAGAGGTAATCGAGCAGAATGTTCTCAGTCAGCCCGACATTTGTATCGAGAGCTGTAAGTCGCTGATCGAAGGAATTTCGAAAACGATTCTTAAGGCTCTTAATCCTGCGCAAACAGATGCGGTCCTAAACAGAAAGGTGTTCAAGGATCTCTTTCGGGAAGCGCTCGCTGCGTTAGCCCAGCGTAATCCCACAATGGAAGCTGAATTCGTGCGACGATCCGTCGGAGTGGTGCAGGTTATAGGAGAAATTCGGGATAAACGAGGAGACATATCGCACGGGAAAATCGCTCCGAAGGAATTGGCCAGCTATGCGCAATTTTCAAAGCTCATCATGCATATGACTGAGGGCATAGCTTTCTACATGTTGGACCAATTTTTTCAAATCGATTTGAGTTTCACTGAAGTAGTTAAATATGAGGACAACGACAAATTCAATGAGTTTCTAGACCGCCAGAATCCGATGCCGGGATTGAGTTATAGTAAAGCCTTGTTTGATCAAGACAACGTCTCGTATTGCGAGCAATTACTAGATTATCAGACCGAAGCGGAAGAGTTACTTGAAGACACAATCTTCGAGGGTGTACCAGAATTGTAATGTCAACGCAGCCCGAGCAAGCATTAGAGGATAACCTGGTCAAGCAACTCGTTGATCTCGGATACGAGTATGTTCAAATAAGTGACGAGAGCGACCTTCTTACCAATCTCAAAGCGCAGTTAGAAAAGCATAATAAAGTCGAAATATCCGACTCCGGCTTTGAGCAAATTCTCAATCATCTGAACAAGGGTAACGTATTCGAGAGGGCGAAGATCCTTCGTGACAAGGTTCGATACAAGAAAACCAACGGCGAAATAATCTGGCTAGAGTTTCTCGATGTTGCGAATTGGTGCCAGAACCAGTTTCAGGTGACGCGACAAGTTTCGGCAGAGGGTACCTACAAGAATCGATACGACGTGACCATTCTGATAAACGGCCTGCCGCTTGTCCAGATCGAGCTGAAGCGACGCGGGCTTGAGCTGAAGGAAGCCTTCAATCAGACGAACCGTTATCAAAGGCATTCTTACACTTCGTCGTACGGGCTTTTCAGTTACATACAGCTTTTTGTCATCTCGAACGGCGTCAATACAAAGTACTACGCCAACAATCGCCAGCAATCCTTTAAACAGACGTTTTACTGGACACATTCCGACAACACACGCCTATCGCAGCTTTCGGAATTTACCAACGTATTTCTCGACCGCTGCCACGTGTCGAAGATGATCTGCCAGTACACGGTTCTGGCCGAGGCATTTAAGGTCCTGATGGTGTTGAGACCCTATCAGTACTATGCCGCTGAAGCGATCATCGGCCGCGTAAAAAACAGCACAAGAAACGGCTACATCTGGCACACGACTGGGTCAGGAAAGACGCTTACCTCGTTTAAGACAAGCCAGGTCTTGATGAATATGCCGAATATTCACACGGTCGTGTTTGTCGTCGACCGAAAAGACCTGGATTACCAAACTACCAAGGAGTTCAACAGTTTTTCGGCCGGGAGCATCGACGGGACGGACAACACGGCGGCACTCGTTCGCCAGTTTTCCGACAACACAAAGCTGATCGTCACGACAATTCAAAAACTGAACACCGCGATTTCAAAAAAGTATCATCAGGGCAAAATGGAACTGCTCAAAGATAAGAAAATGGTCTTTATCTTTGATGAGTGCCACCGGAGCCAGTTCGGCGACACGCACAGGCGGATCAAGAACTACTTCAATAATGTTCAGATGTTCGGCTTTACAGGCACGCCGATATTTGCTGAGAACGCCATCAAGAATGACCTCGGCAAACGCACGACGAAGGACCTGTTTGACGAACAGCTTCACCAGTACGTAATCACAGACGCCATACGGGACGAGAACGTTTTGAAGTTCGCGATCGAATACGTAGGTAAGTACAAGCAAAAGAAAGACAGCAAGAACAATCTCGATATCGATGTGGAAGCGATAGACACGAGCGAACTCCTCGAGTCAGACCAGCGTCTCGGCAAGATCACCGACTACGTTATCGCGCACCACGCCCGCAAGACGCACAATCGCAACTTCACAGCGATGATGTGCGTCGGAAGTATTTCGTCGCTGATCAAGTATTACGAGATGTTCAAGAGTAAGAGGGAAGCCGGTGAGCACAAGTTAAAAATCGGCACGATCTTTTCCTACGGCGTGAACGAGGACGACCCGGACGCGGACGGCAGCTATATGTTTGAGTCGCCCGAGTCCATGACGGGGTTCGATGAGGTAAGCCCGCACAGTCGCGACAAGCTTGAAGAATTTATCGCGGACTATAACGCGCTGTTCAATACGAAGTTCACGACCAAAGATAGTCAATCGTTCTACAACTACTACAACGACATCGCGCGGCGAGCTAAGAATAAGGAATTGGACCTGCTGCTCGTCGTTAATATGTTCCTGACGGGCTTCGACAGCCCTGGCCTTAATACTCTCTTCGTCGACAAGAATCTTCGCTATCACGGCCTTATTCAGGCTTACTCGCGAACCAACCGAATCCTGAACGAAATGAAGTCGCAGGGAAATATTGTTGCTTTCCGTAACCTGAAGAAGGCAACGGATGAGGCAATAACCCTCTTTGCGAACGAAGATGCGATCGAAGAAGTCATAGTTGAACCGTTGGAAGTGACGGTTGAAAAATTCAACCAAGGTGTAGAGGAGTTGAAGGCAATTGCGCCGACCGTGAGCAGTGTTGACGCCCTTGTGGATGAAGAAGCGGAGCTTAGGTTCATAAAGGCGTTTCGCAACTTGATGCGCATTAATAATCAACTCGTGACGTTCGCCGATTACGACTTCACGCAGTTGGCAATGACGGGCCAGGAGTTTGAGGATTACAAGAGCAAGTATCTCGATCTTTACGACAAAGTTCGGACGGCAACGAACAAGGAAAAGGTTTCCATACTCGACGATGTGGATTTCGAAGTCGAGTTAATCCATCGCGACGAAATTAACGTTCGATACATCCTCCAGCTACTTGCCATCTACTACGGCAAAGGCGCCGCGGAACAAGAAAGGATCAGGAAGCAAATCGCCGACCTTCTGAGTAGCGAGATAAAGCTCAGAAGCAAGCGGGAACTTATATTGGAATTCATCGACAGCAATATGCCGAACATCTCCGATGCGGATATGATTGGCGATGAATTCGATGAGTTTTGGACCAAGAAACAACGCGAGGCCTTTGAACGACTATGCCTGGAGGAAGGGATCAAGGCCGCGGATCTCCAACAGATCATTGCGGATTATTTATTCACCGAGCAAAAGCCGATGCCTGATGTAATTATCAAGATGTTGGAGCGAAAGCCTAAGGTGTTAGAGCGAAGGCCGATCATCGAAAGAATTACGCAGAAGATTCTCAACTTCGTGGACGTATTCATCAACGGGATCGGTGAGTATTGATAAAGCGAGACGAGGGTTGGGCCTGCTATCTTGCGATCCAGTCCCGGGTTTTGTATGCACTTGAGTTTTCGCGGTGTTCGTAAAAACAATACGGTGGCGGACGAATGATATGCAAAATCGCAAACCGATCGCGATGTGAGCCGTTAGTTAGAGCGTACGATAGTCAGTAAAGGTTATGAAGCAGCACTACGTACCCAAGACCTTTTTGCGATCGTTCCAAGATCCGAAGAAGCCAAGTTTTGTCTGGGTCTACCGAAGACGGCAGGAACCTATTCAAATCAACATCATTAATATCGCGAAGGAGCACAACCTCTATACGTTTGCTGAGCCCGGCGGCCAACCCACCCTCGAAGTCGAAACGGCCTTGGCGCGACTTGAAGGAGCCGTGACACCGCTCTTAAGGCGTATTAACAAATCAGAATCAGGTATAGAACTGACTCGCGAGGAAAAGTATGTGCTCGCGTTATTTAGCGCTTATCAGTATGTACGTACACCAGCCATGCAACGCGGGCACCGGGAAAAAGCCATCCTAATGATGCGCGACGTAGCGGCAGAATTAGGGGCCACGTTCACCGACCCACCTCCAAAGGATGAAAGACCGTATTCTGGATTGCAAAAGGCTTCGATGTTAGAAGCTCTCTCACGCGCACCGGAAATCGCCCTTGAGTTAATGGTAAGGCGCGTTGAGATTCTACGGTCTAGAGATGTTCCCTTCATCACGTCCGACGTTCCTGCCACAACGGTAGGGGCTCCCCCAGGATTCACCGGGCCAGAATTCTTTGAAATCTTTATGCCTGTTGGTCCTAAGGCTGCAATACTGTTTTGCCAAGATTCAAGAGTGCCAATTCTCGAGGCGAAAATCAACGCCGGCTGCCGATTTGTGAGGCCTGATAACGCACGGACCATTAACCGCACAACTGTCTCAATCGCTGAGCGGTTCCTTTTCGCTTCATACAGGGATGAAGGCGTGCGAAACCTCTTCGATAAGACGGATCGTCCAACTCGTGCTTCAGTTGAAGAGTTCGAGATACTGATGAGCTGAGATCCACGAAAGCACACGAAATTGCGCAAAGAACTCTTTGTCTGTCACTTGCTTTGATCTTTGAGCAAAGAATCCGGGGTCAGGCCTTCGATTCTCCGATTCTTTACCGCACCCGCCATTCACGGAACAGGATACGAACGATCTCGCCGAGCGACTCTGCGGCCGCGTCTGGCAGCAAAGTGAGAGTGGGCAGTTTAGAGCAGCGGCTTAGGGACTCGATCCGGTAACAGTCAAAATGGTTAGTCGCTAAAGTCTATGAAACTGATTTTCTTTTTAGGTGCGGGAGTCTCCGTACCGTCCGGTCTTCCTAAGGTGGATGAGTTAACAGATTCGATCTTCAGTAAAGCGTATCATCAGACTAGCTACAACCAATTCAGTCCCGGCCCTCAGCCTGATCCGCAATTGGAATTTGCGGATGTAACAACTCGAGTCCGGCAGCTCCTGCAGTTGTTGCGCGAACACGACGAACGCGACATCGGGCGCGTTGGTTATTCATCCCAGGATAAAAGCAGCTCTGGAGCTATCTTTCGCGGCACTAACACGACATACGAAGATCTCTTCTATCTCTGCCAACAGATAAGTCTCTGGGGTAACGGGCTGGTTGACAACTCTCTGGTCACGCCATTGATGGAGATCATTGAGCGCCAATCAGGTGTATTACTCATAGGTGAAGACACGATGGCAAGGATGAGCAACTTGGCCTCTCTCGCCGAACAAGCATGTTTCTTTATTGAATCGGTTGTGGCCGGAGAGCTTCGACCGAAAATGATGGCCGGATTCGACCTTATTGACGAACTAGCAACCGCAAGCTGGATTGAGCAGTTGAGTATTGTCACGCTCAACCACGACACGCTCGTTGAGCAGTTCCTGATGCAAAAGAAGATAGAACTCGTAGACGGATTCGGCGAACGCGACGGCGATGTGCGCTGGTATGCTGACGGGATATACGACAGCGACCACTCTAAGGTCAGAATTCTCAAGCTCCACGGCTCGGTGAATTGGTATTCCTTCCCTGTGAATGGAAGATCACAACCCGCGATCTTTCTCGGTGCCGACAATGAAGAAATCAGGGATGGGCGGGGAAGACAACTCACACCGATATTTCGCAGACCGTCGTTCTTGTCAGGCATTAATAAAGCTGTGGCCTACCAGCGAGGGATCTACGCGGATATGCATTTCCGTTTTCACCAGCTGCTTAGTCAGTGTGAACTAATGATAATGTCAGGCTATGGATGGGGTGACGCACCCATTAACTTCCGACTGGACACGTGGCTTGACCAGAGACAAAGTAACACTATTGTTCTCCTCCACGAGAAGCCGGAGGAGCTCGTCGAGAGATCGCTTGTCATGGCCAGCGGGTACGACGCCTGGGTTCGATGCAGTCAGTTGGTCCCGATACGAAAGTGGTTAAGCGGAGTATCTTTATCCGAGATTCGGAGCCACCTGGTTCCTGCAAGACTGGCGCCGCAAGCGTGAACTCCTTATCGGGTCGAAGACCCTTTGAAAAAAAGATTCGCGCGCCGGTAAGTCCGGAGACTTACCGCGCATCTGAGTGGCAGAGCCATTCGGTTGGTTGTGTTTGCTTACGGTAGGGCCTCATTGCCTGGACAAAGTTTGCCGACGTGATGGATAAGCTCGCCTACGGTGAGCAGTGATAATTCCGGACTCGTGAGAGTCGCGAAGGGGTTAGAGGTATGAGAAGAAAACTTTTGGTTTCAGGAATGTGCTTCACTTTGCTTCTATTGACCGCGAATTGCCGCATCAATCAGCGCTCTGGGATGCTGGCAAAGCACGCCTCTAACGCTGACGAGGCAGGATCTAAATTGCACGCAAATGTCCACGAGTTGCGGGTGAGCATTCACCAATTAATGGAAGAGTTTGAAGCCGGGAAGGCGACCGATGTTGCGTCGAAAGTCAGCAAGCTTGAAATGCAGGCAGAGAAACTTGACGAGCAGTCTGATGATATGAAATCCGAACTGCGGGACCTGGCGGCAGAAATAGCGCGACAGCACGACGGAGATTGATTTGCCGGCGAGGTCCGCAGGACCGACAGCTAATAGCCGCGACCGTTAGGTCGTGGATCGAGTTCAATTAATTTCCCCACGGCCCGAAGGGCCGACACTATTCCCAAAGGTTAATGTCGCACCTTCGGCGCTTCGTCCCCTCTTTCTGTTGTGATCCACGGCCTGACGGCCATGGCTATTGAATGACCGCCCTTCGGGCCTCAACAGAGGTCAGTAGTCAGAGGGCAGAAAGCAGAGGGGGGAAAGAGCGAAGAGCAGAGGGCGGTCATAGCAAAAACTTTTACTTGATCAGGCTGCTAGGATTCTCGTCACTCTGCAATGAAACTCCCAAACTCAGAGAAGGCGGTGGTGGAACCGGCGAAGCTTTGTGACTATTCACTGAATCCCCAGCATGAGTCTGGTGGGAACAAGGCCAGAGTGTTTCGAGCAGCGTTGGGACTGACTCAGGTCGATGCGGATTGGCTGCGCCTTGAAGTGCTCAGAATCGCAGAGCACTACGACGCCGCACTTGGCGAGCTCGCACCCTTCGGTCAAAAGTACGTGATTGACGCCCCGCTTACTTTTCACGAACGGACCGCTATTGTCAGAACGGTTTGGATCATCGAAAATGGCAGCGACTTTCCGCGGCTGGTAAGCTGTTATGTGAAATGAGGAAGAATCACATGGACGGAATCAGAAACCTGGGAGTAGTGGCCCTGTTGGCAGATAAACCGGAGGCCGGTCTCAAACGAGGCGATGTGGGTACCGTCGTGGAAGTCTTCGAACAGAATGGGCACCATCCCGCCGGCTGCATAGTTGAATTCGTCGACGACGGGGGCAAAGTCCTGGCGTTGCTTGATGTGACGAACTTATCAGAGCTCGTTCCTCTTAACATCAAATTGCGCGCCGCCTGAGACAATCCATGCGCTAGCTTAGCCCAGTTCGTGTCGCGCCCGGTGTGATTCGATCCTTTGTTGCTTAGCTCACTCCTGGACACAGCCAATTCTGACGCGCTCTGAGTTTGAGGATAGTTTGAGGTCACAATTTGTGACCTCAAGTTCCGCCGGCCTCACTAACCGGTCGCAATTTGCGACCAGTTCTCCTTTGGGTGCTCCTAACTTGAGGTCGCAAAATGCGACCTCAAGTTCATACGGCGGTCGTCGCTACCTGCCTCACGCTTTCACTGAACACGGCGCGATCATGGCTGCCAATGTCCTGAACAGTAAGCAAGCCGTTCAAATGAGCGTGTTCGTCGTACGCGCGTTCGTTAAGTTGCGTGAAGTGCTTGCAACTAACAAACAGTTAGCCGACAAGTTGACCGAACTAGAATCCAAAGTAGGCACGCATGACAAAGCGATCGTCTCGATCATCGCGGCGATTAGAGGCTTTACTGAGCCAACCAGGCGAAAAGCGCGGGCAATCGGTTTTCGAGCCAGGCGAGAATCGCTGACGGACACTGAACCAAAGCAATCTGTTCGACGCGCGCGCAAGAAGTAGCCGAGATCGCACCTTCGGCGCTCGGTCGTCTCCCTGGATTCTGATCTCTGTCGCTCGCTCCGCGAGCTCAATATTTCTTTTATCGCGGTGCCCCGGGGCTTACGCCCCTGGGGCTTTATGCTTTCACCTGCTCCGCAGGTTCGCAGAGCAGAGACTCTCGGTCACGATCACGACGCAACCTCGACAATAATGAATTGACCTCCATCTAATTGCAGATCGATTTGCGAAAATGGGACTAGCACATCCCGCAAGCGAGACCTTTTTCGTCCGATGCCATCCAGAGTAAGTTCCAACAGCTCGCCATAAACAACCGGACTCTCATTAATCCTTCAGTAGTTTCATACAAATCGACTTGTGCCTTATCCATGCGTCTGTCCTGAGGCGGGTGGCACAAGCCTTGATTCTCTTTGCGACGGAAAATTGTAAAGCTGCGCGCGAGCTGGCTCCGATACGGAACCGCTTGCGCTAGCAA
>DNNE01000088.1:13808-15251 GCA_003487805.1 Blastocatellia bacterium
GCAAGCGGGTAATCTCAAGGAAAACCCAGTCGCTGGCGCGACCGGTTCTGTACCGTGACATTCCGGGGAACGCCGGCCCGAAGTTGTTCGAAGTTATGGATATCAAACGAACCCAAAAATCCAAGTTGAAAAAGCGTATTCGTACCGGCGTCTTGATCGTTGTCGGGCTCGCGGCGATCGGTGGCATCACTTATGGCCTCGCGAAAATGAAACCGGCGGCACCCACTCTGGATCGCTCAACCACGGTCATTGGGACGGTAAAGCGCGGTCAGATGGTGCGCGAAGTGAGTGGGAACGGAACCCTGGTTCCCCAGGTGACGCGTTGGATTCCCGCGCCCGCGGACGGCCGCGTAGAAAAGATTCTGATTCAGGCGGGTGTTGAAGTCGGCGCCGGCACCGTGATTGTCGAGCTTTCGAATCCAGAGATGGAGCAACAGGCAATCGACGCAGAGTTTCAGGTCAAAACTGCACAGGCTGAAGCCGAGAATTTGAAAGTGCACCTGGAAAGCGACGGCATGACCCAGCAGTCACAGATTGCCAGCATCAACGCCGAATACAGTCAGGCAAAGTTACAACTCGATACCGATGAAGTTCTGGCCAAGCAGGGTCTGGTGGCGGATCTGCTCTTAAAGATTTCGCGGGTGCATGTCCAGGATCTCGCGAACCGGCTAAAGGTTGAGCAGCAACGGCTGGCCATCAGCGCTAAATCGATTAAGGCCCAGGTCAACGCGCAGCAGTCACGGATTGACCAGCTGCAGGCACTGGCCAAACTCAAAAAAGATCAGGTCGATGCGCTGAAGGTACGTGCCGGAACGAACGGGGTATTACAAGTGGTGTCCGTGCAGGAAGGGCAACAGGTGACTCCCGGTTTGAATCTCGCGCGCATCGCCGACCCGGCGTCGCTTAAGGCCGAGCTGAAGGTCGCTGAGACGCAAATCAAAGACGTGAAGGAAGGTCAAACCGCAGTGGTTGACACGCGCAACGGTGTCATAGAGGGTCGCGTGTCGCGTATCGATCCCGCGGCGCGCGAAGGAACGTTTACGGTGGACGTTACGTTTACCGGGCCACTGCCTTCGAGCGCGCGTCCCGATCTAAGCGTTGACGGAAAGATCGAGCTCGAGCGTCTGACAAACGTTTTGTACGTCGAGCGACCGGCTTTTGGACAGGGACAACAAACGGTCGGCATGTTTCGTTTAAGCGAAGATGGCCAGGAAGCAACGCGCACACAGGTCAGTTTGGGCCGCAGTTCAGTCAGCACGATCGAGGTCCTGAACGGCTTGCGCGAAGGCGATCAAGTGATCATTTCCGACACGACGACCATGGACAATTACAACCACATCCGGGTGCGTTGAGACCATGTAAGCCCTCTCCCTTTGAGAGAGGGGGAAACAAATAGTTGCAAGAGTTAAGTAGCGGGTTGAATCTGTGGCGCTGATTCGGGGC
>DNNE01000209.1:0-715 GCA_003487805.1 Blastocatellia bacterium
CGGAGAAACCCCCGGGCCCCCCGCCCCCCGGGTGCTCACTTCACGCCAACGCGGCAAAACCGGCCGCCAGTCTTACATCTTCCCGGCTTTAAGATTGGCAAGAAACTGTTCAAAGCGCGTGGTATCAGCGCCCTCGGCTTTACCACGCGCGACGGCCTGCTCCGCTACCGTAATCGCTTCCGGCTTCTTGCCCATATTAACTAATAGGTTAGCCTTGGTGCGCAGGTTTTGAAATGTCTCTTTCACTTTGATCGACTTGTCTGTCCAAACCATCGCGTCTTCGAACTTATCATCCTGGAAATACGCGTTCGCGACGGCCAATGGTACTTGCCAGTCGGTCGGATTCGCGGCTACCGCCGCATCGATCTTCGAACGCACCAGCGCGTCCTGATTGGGCACTTCGACTGTGAATGGCACCGCAACCTTTTCCCATCTCAGAATTACCTGTGCTGAGTTAGGTGTCAGCGAAGGAATTTCGTAAGACAACTGTTCCTGTGAATCGCTCCGCCAGACCGGCTTCGTCTTCACGCGCAGCGCGTCCTGCTTCGCATCGTAGCGAAAGCTGCCCCATTGATCGGCGGTCTTGTTAAAGATGACGGTGAATTCTTCCTTGCCGGGAATGATGTGAAGACTGTAAGCGCCGGCTGCAAGTTTTTGCCCCTGCACCAGCACGTCGTCGGACACGGTGAACTTCGTCGCTTCGTTCGCGCCGGCG
>DNNE01000209.1:1001-18781 GCA_003487805.1 Blastocatellia bacterium
TCGTCGCTTCGTTCGCGCCGGCGCGCCATACGTGGCCGTAGGGCGCCATCGGGAAATCCTTGCCCGTACCGGGCGCGCCATCGACGGTTCCCTCACCCTCAGCGGTCGGAGCGACTGAGTTCGCTTTGATAAGCGCAGCTACTTTCTCGGAAGGGATATCTCCCCAGAGAGTGCGTCCCTTCACTGCCGGGCGGTGATAAGTGATCGCGATGTCAGTAATTCCGATAGTCTGCGACACAGTGGCTGACGGACTGGCTTGCGGCAGGCGCACTTTGGCAGGTTGTTGTGCAAAAGCGAAAGACGCTGCGCACGAGATTATGAGAGCAGAAATTGCAAAGAGCGAAACGCGTTTGGCTGAAATCATTTTGAATCTCCCTTACTCCGAAATGTGGCGCGCATTATAACGCCGAGCAAGAAGATGAGGTGGCTACAAGCGCTGAATTTACAATTTTTTACAAACGCATCTCTCGTTGTCTCAGCCAGGATGCGGCCGGTATTTCTCGCCCGCTTCGATCGCAAATGGCAAGCGATTCTGCTTGGGCGGCAGCGGGCAGGTCGCGAATTTTGTGAACGCGCATGGTGGGCTGTATGCCTTATTGAAATCGATGATCAGGTGACCCGAAGCATCCGGCGGGTCAACGTATAAGTATCGTCCGGCGGGATAACTATCTTTGCCGCTCGTTGTGTCGGCAATGATTATGAACAGACGCGGCTCATCTTTTTCAGTGATCGCGTCGAGCCGGTATTCCTTGCCATTGACTTCGAACTTGACCGCGCCGGGCGACGCTTCGGAGCTCTCCATCCCCAGCACATTCGTAATCGGCATTGGCTTGGGCGGATTGTACCGCTCAAACTGGGCATCGAGCCGCCACTTTAGATCGGCCGGATAGAATTCGGTGCCTTTGAAGTTCACTCGATCGGGATTTTGTGAATCCTTCACGCGCAAGCCTAACTTGTCGCCGCGCTTGATGATCTGAAAACTGACCGACGCAAGCCGAACGATTGTCGGATGCTCGTCAGCATCTGACTTAAGATCCAGAGACTTAATCGGCTTGCCATCGACAGTCGTCCCGTCCTGGGTTGCGTCGATCCGCACAATCCCATTGTGCAGCGAAAGCGTTCCGGCGTGCCCTGCTACTTTTTCTTTCGGCAGGATAATGTCGTTGTCAGGGTCGCTGCCGAATTTGTTCTCACCCTCTTTTAGCCAGAAGAGTCCGATGAGCGTGAGCCAACCACTTTCATTGTTGAGTTCTTTCCAACGCTCCTGATGCCATTGCTCGATCTCTTTGGCGTAAATGTTGGGATCGATCTGCGATTTAGGCTTCCGGGTACACGATGCGATTGCGAGACAAAAAGAAAGCGCGAGCAGGATGCCCGCGCGCTTCCCTTTGAAACTAAGGTATCGCATCTATATGTTGCCCGCCCTCACGGTCGGGCTTCTGACACAAGGGCCGCAACTGAGATCACGGACCATCATCGCTCCGTCAGGAGCGAAATGTTTATAGGAAGTAGTCTCAAAATAATGCGAAGCTCCTTTAGGAGCGAAATGTGCACCGTCTTCATTTCGCTCCTAAAGGAGATCATGATCTTTCGGAGATCTAGTCTATAAACATCCGGCTCCTAGGGAGCTAAGAAAAAGGCGGGCAGTAGCCCGCCTCTAAACGACCCGCCAGAAAACCAGCTACCAAATCACGCAGCGATCTTTCTCAGGCCGCACCATCGCATCGCCGTCTTTACATTGAAACGCTGCAGCGAACTGCGGCATGTTTGACAGTGGTCCATTGACGCGGAACTTGGCCAGCGGATGCGGATCCTGAAGCACCAGCACTCGCGCCAACTGGGGCCGCATGTTGGTGGCCCAGCCGCGAGCGTAACCGAGAAAGAACCTTTGGTCAGGGGTAAAGCCATCGATGTTTGTGCGGGGCTTGCCTTCCATTGCTTTTTGAAACGCGGCATACGCCACCACCAGGCCGCCGAGGTCAGCGATCGATTCGCCTTGTACCAGCGAACCATTCTCGTTCAGGCCTTTCTCAACTTCGAAGTTATTAAACTGATTGACGATGCATCCCGCGCGTTCCTTGAACGCCTTTAAATCGGCTTCGCTCCACCAGTTGGCCAGGTTGCCGGCCGGATCGTACTTCGAACCTTGATCGTCAAACCCGTGCGTCATTTCGTGACCGATTACTGAACCCATGCCGCCATAATTCAAAGCATCGTCAGCCGTCGGATCGAAGAAAGGCGGTTGCAGGATGCCGGCCGGAAACACAATCTCGTTGTTTTGCGGATTGTAGTAAGCATTAACGGTCGGCGGCGTCATGCCCCATTCCATGCGATCGACCGGCTTACCGACCTTGGCCCAATCGCGGTCTTCGTTGAACTTGCCAACGCGGAAACGGTTTGTTTGATACGAACTGCGATCCACGTTCAGCGCTGAGTAATCGCGCCATTTATCGGGATAGCCGATCTTGTTGAGGAACGCATCGAGTTTCACGATCGCCTGTTTGCGCGTGGCATCGCTCATCCAGCTGAGCATCGCAATGTCGCTCTTGAGCGCAGCTTCCAAATTGCGGACCATGGCGAGCGCGCGTTCTTTCGCGGCGGGCGGAAATGCCTTCTGCACATAAACTGCGCCCAAAGCTTCACCCATCGCGCCGTCAGTCCCGGCCACGCAGCGCTTCCAACGCGGCAGATTTTCCGAGGAGCCCTGCAGCACCGTGCCCTTGAAGTGGAAATCTTCGTCCACGAATTTCGCCGCCAAACCCGAAGCCGTGCGATTGATGATGTTCCAGCGCAGATAAGTCTTCCAGTCATCGATCGACGTGGCCGTCAGTTCGGTATTCATGACTTTGAAAAAGTCAGGCGTGGCCACGTTAACGTCAGCTTTCGAGTTGGCCACCGTCTGGAAGTAGCTCATCCAGTCAAAAGCCGGCGCCGCGTCTTTGACCGCCGTCATCGGCATCCGATGATAGATCTTCTCAGGATCGCGCAACTCAACCGGGGCCTTGGAGCCTCCGGCCAGTTTGGTCTCGAGCGCCATCACGGCCTGGGCCTCGCTCGCGGCCTTGGCGGAATCGTCGCCCATCAACTCGAACATCTTCGCGACGTGCTTAACAAATTCATCGCGAATCGACTTTGAGCGGTCATCGGTTTTCAGATAGTAATCGCGCGTCGGCAATGACAGCCCGCCCTGAAAGATGCCGATGATGGTTTCCGACGCATTCTTGAAATCGCGGTTTGATCCCGATCCAAAAAGAGCGTTGAAGCCGTAGCTGTGCAAGTGCGTGATTTCGGCCTGCAAAGACTTTTGATCGGTGACCTTGTTGATTAAATCCAGTTCCGCCTGGATAGGCTTGAGACCGTCGGCCTCGACCTTCGCTTCGTCCATGCAGCTGGCGTAATAATCGCCGACCTTCTGCTCGTTGCTGCCTTTCTTTGCGGCAGTGTTCTTCGCGGCAGCTTCCAGAATGTCGTGCACCACGTCGCGATTCTTCTCGTTCAGAATATTAGCGACGCCCCACGCCGAGTAAGCTGCGGGAATCGGATTAGCAGCGAGCCATCCGCCATTCGCATATTGATAGAAATCCGCGCAGGCCGACGTTGTTGTGTCCATGCCCGCAACGTCGTAGTGAGACGCCTGGCCAAATGTAGCCGTGACGCTGAACGCGACGACCAGTGATAACGAAACAATTGCTTTAAAGCTTCTCATTCTTGTCTCCTGAATTTTGCGATTTTTGATGGCCGGGTGCGGTTCGAACTCAAGACTCTATAGCCTTCTGCCTCCAGACTCAAATCCCGGCGCATCGTTTGATTGAATTATTACGGAGACCAGAGCGTTTAGTTTCGTGAACCTAATGCTGGGAGCGCGGACGTCCCCGTCCGCACTGAGCGTGAAGCGCGAAATGATCTTATCTAAGAAAACACTTCGCGCCTGTCGGCGCGGTGCGGACGGGGACGTCCGCGTTCCCAGCAAATTGAGGCTTCTTAATTCCTGAAACTCCGTCGCCGGCACAGCGCTCAGCGCATCGAAACGCCTTGACGACGAAGTGATTCGCTCGTACTTTCTGACCACTTGGAACTCAACAAACGACAAGTAAGCACGCGCTGCTGCATTGCGGGCGGTGGCCCAGCCGGAATGATGCTCGGGTTTCTGCTGGCGCGCGCGGGCGTCCCGGTGGTCGTGCTCGAGAAGCATGCTGATTTCTTTCGCGACTTTCGCGGCGATACGATTCATCCCTCCACGCTCGAAGTTATCTACGAACTCGGCTTGATCGAAGAGTTTCTCAAGCGTCCTCATCAGGAAATCAGAGAAGTCGGCGGGCAGATCGGCGATGAATTTATTCCGCTCGCCGATCTGACTCACTTGCCGACGCACTGCAAGTTTCTCGGCTTTATGCCGCAGTGGGATTTTCTGGATTTCATCAAGGAGCAGGCCGCCCGTTATCCGGCATTTCATTTGATGATGGAAGCCGAAGTCACGGAGCTGGTCGAAGAAGGCAACACCGTCGTGGGAGTAAAAGCAACAACGGTTGACGGAGATATGGAAGTGCGCGCGACACTGGTGGTTGGCGCCGATGGACGTAGTTCAATCGTTCGCGAACACGCTGGGTTACAGGTCGAAAGCTTAGGAGCTCCGATCGACGTGCTTTGGTTCCGGGTTTCGCGTAAGTCCAGCGATCCGGGCCAGGTCCTCGGCCGCTTTGTGCCCGGTAAGATTCTGGTGATGCTGAATCGCGACGAATACTGGCAGTGCGCGTTTGTGATTCGCAAAGGGGCTTTTGACGACATAAAACTACGCGGAATGGAAGCATTTCGCGCTGACGTTATTTCCGTGGCGCCATTCTTAAAAGATCGAGTTCATGAACTGACCGATTGGGAGCCGATCAAATTGCTGACCGTCTTAGTTGATCGTTTGCGCAAGTGGTATCGACCCGGGCTTCTGTGCATCGGCGACGCTGCGCATGCGATGTCACCGGTCGGCGGTGTGGGAATCAATCTCGCGATTCAGGATGCAGTCGCAACCGCCAACATCCTCGCGCGCCCGTTTTCTGAAAATTATGTTTCGTTGAGTCATCTGCAAAAGCTGCAGTGGCGGCGCGAGTTTCCTACGCGGGTGACTCAATGGGCGCAAGTGCAAGTGCAGGAACGAATATTGAGCACGATGCTGGTCAGCCAGCAAACCGTGCGTGCTCCATGGTTCCTTCGCTTGTTCAGGAAGTTTCCGATCCTGCGGAGAATACCGGCGCGTTTGATTGGGATTGGGGTGCGGCCGGAGCACTTGAAGACGCAGGATATATTCTCCACAGATTGCACAGATTTCACTGATTAGAAATCAAGAAAAATGATAGCCACAAAAAGGCACAGAAAGCACAAAAAGGAAGCAGTACGTGAACTATCTGCACACGATCTTTCCCTGATTTTGTTTTGTGCCTTTTGTGCCTTTTTGTGGCTATTCTTTTGTGTGTAATCTGCGTAATCTGTGGATGATCACTTCAGCATCTTTTCGATCACACCATAGCTGGCTTCAAGAGCTTCGCTCAATTTCTCAGGTTGGCTGCCGCCGCCTTCGGCCATGTCGGCTTTGCCGCCGCCCTTGCCCCCGATGATGGGCGCGAGTTCTTTGATGACTTGCCCGGCAGGAACTCTCCTGGTGAGATCGTCTGACGTCCGCACGATGAGCGAGACTTTGCCATCGTTCGCGCGTCCAATCACAACCACACCCGATTTGATTCGATCGAGCAGCGTGTCGGAAAGTTGGCGCATACCGGCGGCGTCGAGTCCGCTCGCTTCTTTCGCGAGCACTTTCACGCCATTAATGTCGCGCGCTTCATCGCCATTCGATGTTGAGGTGCTGATTGCGCCGCTGGCGATCTTCAGTTTCAGCTCTTCCGTTTCACGTCGGGCTTTCTTTAATTCGTCCTGTAGTTTTTCAATAACACTTGTTAGCTCAGCGCGCGACGTGCGCAAACTGCTCGCGACATCGCTGATGATCTCTTCGTCTTCGCGAAAACGTTCGTAAGCGTCGACGCCGGTGACGGCCCGAATCCGCCGCACGCCGGACGCGATCGATTCGTCGCTGGTGATTTTGAAGACGCCGATGTCGCCGGTCGCGCGCACGTGCGTCCCGCCGCAAAGTTCCTTCGAAAAGCCGGGCACCGTCAACACGCGCATCATGCCCGAATACTTTTCACCAAACAGCGCCATCGCTCCGGACTTCATCGCCTCTTCGACCGGCATCACGTCAGTGTCGACCTTTACGTTGCGCAGGATTTGTTCGTTGACCAGCCGCTCGACTTCCTTGATCTCTTCTTCAGTCAGCGGCTGAAAATGATTGAAGTCAAAGCGCAGATAATTCGGCGCGACGACTGATCCGGCCTGCTTCACATGACCGCCCAGGACTTCACGCAAAGCCGCATGGGCCAGATGCGTCGCCGTATGATTGCGCCGCGTGGCATCGCGTTTTTCTACATCGACTTCAGCCGTGACTGTGTCGCCAACCTTCAAAGTTCCTTTCTCGACTTTAACCTTGTGAACGATCAAGCCCTGCGCCGGCGAATGGGTATCGAGCACCGTCGCAACGAGGTCAGAACCGCCTGCGGTAGCGGGCGGTTAGTCGCGGGATTAACTCGCCTCTTGGACAACCGCCCGCTACCGCAGGCCGTTCTGACTTCACCCGAACAGAGAGCCCTGCGCCGTGGGCCGACGGAAAGTATTGATCCTCGTGTGGCGCTCGCTGCCGACGCGATGCTCGTTGAACCCGAGCCGCTTCGAATAAACTTCGAACAACTTGTGCTGCGCTTCCCAGTACTGGCCTTTGCCGCGCATCCGTTCGCCAAAGACGCTGGAGTTAAGCCGGCCGCCGCGCGCGTCGCGGATGCGATTCAGCACGCGGTCGGCTTTCGTCGGCAGCTTCTCGCGCAGACGTTTTTCGAAATAAGGAGCGACACTGCCGGGCAGCCGCAGCATGTTGATGAAGGCTTTCGTGGCGCCGCAGTCTTTCGCGCGCTGCAAGAGGCCCGGAATGTCGGTCGACAATCCGGGAATCGTCGGCGCGATGCCAATGCCCACCTGAATCCCGGCGGCGGCCAAAGTTTTCATCGCTTCGAAACGCGCATTCGGCGAAGGGGCGAAGGGCTCGACGGCGCGGGCGGTGGCGTAGTCGGCAAACGGAATCGAGAAGTAAACCCCGACGCTGGCCTCTGCCGAAAGTCTTTGCAGCACATCAACGTCACGACGAATCAGAGCCGACTTGGTGACGATGCCGACGGGATNNCGCCTGCGGTAGCGGGCGGGCCCCACATGCGCCCGACATCACCAACTTGCCCACCACTCTCTGCATAAAACGGCGTCTGATCGAGAACGACTTCGCCTTCGTCGCCTTCGTTCAAATCAGAAACTTCTTCATCGCCGCGGATCACAGCCAACACTTTCACATCGTCAACCCGCGTGGTCTCATAACCTTGGAATAGAGACTGCACGCGACTGGCGATACTCGCATAGACCGGCTTTGACTTCGCCTTGCCTTCGACTCTTTCGCTCGCGCCACTTTGTTGAAGTTCCTGAAGAGCTGAATCGAACGCTTGAAGAAAATCATCTTCACTGATCGTGAAGCCATGTTCTTCCAAACTAATGCGAATTAAGTCGCGTGGTGTTCCAAACGTGTCGTAGAGCTTCGCAAGTTCTTTCCAATCCTCGCTCGTGAGAACGTCGTATCGTTCAGGGTTTTCGAACAGGGCTCTATTAGTCCGGCGACTCGCATGAAACACATCGAGTTTCTGTAGACCTACCGTTAGGGTCGAGGCAAATCTTTCTTCTTCAAGTCTGACCATTCGGACGATGAATTCCCGCTGCGCTTCTAGCTCTGGGTATGCTTCTCCCATTTGATCAATAACGAAATTGACCACTTTGTTAAAGAAGAGTCCTTCATGCCATGCCGCATGGGCAAGGAGGACGTGGCGGCCCTGATAGATCGCGCGGCGCATGATCTTTCGCAGAACGTAGTTGCGGCCTTCGTTCGCCGGCAGAATTCCGTCGGCGATTGAGAAAGCAGTCGCGCGCGCGTGGTCGGCGATCACGCGGCAAGCAAACTTTTTCTGTTCATCCAAATCGTCGTATGCACTCATGGATCTTACTTCTGCCTCAAAATCGAAACTACCACTTCGATTAACTTTGAAGTTGCGTCATCGCGCAGGATTCCAACCCGACGGTTTATAAGAACTTCATGACCCGTGAAAATCTTGTCTGGTCGCGCAAAGCTCTTCTGCCGCAGAGAGCCGGTAACAAAATCTGTGTCTTTGATTTCAATAGCCTTGTCGTCAATTCCAGCATTGCTCGTGATTTGGCACAAAAACCAATCCTGTTGGTTAGCCTGTGCCAAAACAACTGCTGGGCGAAGTTTCGTCTTCGATAAATCGGAAAAAGGAAACTCGACTAGCACGACGGAAGCTCTGCCAAATGCTGCCACGCTTTGTCCTCCTCCGGCGTACTCCAATCTTGCGCTAACGATTTTTCGCTCAACAAAGCCGTTTCGAAAATTTCAATCTTTGGGTCTTCGTCCAAAATCGTAACTAGAGCGCGCCGGTTCTTCTCCAGCTCGATATTCTCATGCAGGATAATTCTGCCTTTCGTATCGATCGTGGCCTCGAGCGTTTGGCTCATTTTCTTACTCTCCTTGTGAAAGCCGCGCCGTGAACTCAACTACGTTGCTCAGCAGATCAGTTTCGTAATTCGACTTCACGCCTTGCAGCACAACCGTCAGCCGTTCCAGTCCCATGCCGGTATCGACTGAAGGAGCGGGCAGCGGCGTCAGCGTGTACCTGCCGGGCTCAACTTCGTTCCGCTCGAATTGCATGAAGACCAGGTTCCAAATCTCTGTGATCGTGTCGCCCGGGCCGTTGACGTTCGCGGCGCAATTCTCGGCGTCGTTCGGATCGGCGCCCATGTAGTAATGGATTTCGCTGCACGGCCCGCACGGTCCAGTCTCGCCCATCTGCCAGAAATTATCTTTGCGGCCAAAGCGCAGAATGCGCTCACGCGGGGCACCGACTTGCTCCCAGAATTTCTCGGCGTCTTCGTCCGGACCAACCTCGTCGTCGCCCTCGTAAACACTGAACCACATGCGCGCCGGATCAAGCTTGTATTCATTGACCAAAAGGTCCCACGCAAACTTGATCGCGTCTTCTTTGAAGTAATCGCCAAAGGAAAAATTGCCGAGCATCTCAAAGAAAGTCTGGTGCCGCGCGGTCTTACCAACTTCATCGAGATCGTTATGCTTGCCGCCGGCGCGCAGACATTTTTGCGAAGAGCACGCGCGGACATAGTCGCGCTTCTCAATTCCGAGAAAGACGTCTTTGAATTGATTCATGCCCGCATTGGTGAACAGCAACGTCGGATCGTCGGCGGGCAAAAGCGGACTCGAGCGCACACGCGTATGGCCGTGCCGCTCAAAATACTGCAAAAATTTTTCGCGAATTTCGTTACCAGTCATAAGTCAGTGGTCAGTTGTCAGTTGTCAGTTGTTTCCGTGTTTTTACGGAGAGTTTGACGACTGAGGTGCTGACTTATCTTGAGTTTAGCACGCGAAAAGCGAGCGAACGAAGTGAGCAGTAATTCTGTCGTCCTAATTTGAAAATTCCGAAAGGTATTCTGCGGCCTCTGCGTTTACCTCGGGTTTTCCTCTGCGGTAAATGTTTCTAATGTTAATTAACCACAGAGGACCTCAGAGGTTTTCGCAGAGGGACACAGAGGGAAATTAGATTTAGGACACTACCGGCCCTCCGCGGCTGGTTGAGTCTCGGTCGATCTTGAGTTATTGATTAACTCGTGAAACAACTCGGAATTTGCCGCATCGCCATCCTCGTAATCTTTAGCGCGCTTATCGGTGCGTGCACTCAGGAAACCAAAACAACCGCACCTAAATTCACCGGCCGTTTGTTGCTCTTGAGCGGCGACCCGACCAACGGTGCAAATCTGGCTGAACTAACCGCTGCGGACGCAGGAAATAATCTGGCAACAATTACCGGTGGAGTTTTCGAAGCGGCGCCGAGTCCCGATCAGACGCGGCTGCTGTACACAACCAAAGACGAAATCATGCAGCGCGATTTGCGCAGCGGCGCAGTCAAATCGCTGGTTAAGGGCGACAGCTTCTGTCTCGCCTGGGCGCCGGACGGAAATCACTTTAGTTACCGACAGAGATCGACAGCCGGCCCCACGAAACTGTATGAATCCGATTTGAATGGACAGTCGAAACTGATCCTGGAAGACCCAAACGGCTCGGTGAGTTGCGCCCAGTGGATAGCGACGGATCGTCTGGTGTTTGATCGCTTTGTCGGAGCGCAACAGAAATCAAAATCAGGCGAGCCGATCAAGCCGAACACGACGACCGTAGCCACGATTGGCGACGCGGTAAAACTGCATGACACACCGAAGAAGTGGACTATCGAAAGCTTCTGCGCCAAAGGAAACAACGGTTTCGTGCGGCCGGCGGACGGAGGCCAACTGCTGATCGCAAAGAACATCGATCACTTTGAAACGCTCGATCCCTCACCCGCGTCCTGTTCGGAATGTCGTTTCGTCGGCTACGCCGCGCAGAGTTGTGTGCCTTTCTTTGTCGAACAACCGACCAGCGCTGCTACGGAAATATTTTATTTGAATCCGACAAACCTGCAGAAGCAAAAGCCGGGATCAATCAATCGGGTGTTTTCACTCAATGCGAAGATGCTGATCAAGTCGTCGGCAAAAGTGATGATCGTGGGAGACGCGGGGTGGTTGCTCCTCATCGATGCGGAAAGCGGCGAGATCACACCACTGTTGCCCAAGCCCTCCGAGCCGGCCACACCTGGGGATGCGAAGGCGCCGATCGTCTGGATCGAAAACTAGTCAGCTACTACGCCGTCTCATCGACCTCGTTCTTGGCCAGAGCGCGCACCTTATCGCTGACCAATTCAAAAGCGAAACCCTGTCGAATCAAATGATCGAAAAGTTTCTTGGCGTCTTCTCTTGATTTGGGTTTGCCGCGCAAGCGAATTCGTTTCGCAATCGCGCGATCGATTAATTCATCTTCCGGAGTCGCGGCAAATACTTCGTCCAGCGCCACCTCGGCAGTCTCCTTATCGATTTTCTTTAGCCACAGATCGCGCGCCAGCCGGCGCCGCCCGATTGGTCTTTCGCGCACGCGCAAGGACGCGTAGCTCTGCGCGAACTTCGCATCGTCGAGATAACCATACTCGCGCAGCCGCGCGATGACTTCATCAACATTGTCCCTGGTCGCACCACGGCCCTCCATTAGACGCTCGCGAAGTTCCGCAACAGATCGAGTTTTGGCGGCGAGCAACTTGCCGGCGCGCTGGAACACTCGCTCGCGGGCTTTCGCCGGATCGAGGGGAGGTTTTTCTTCCTCGTCGCGTTTTGGTTTTCCTCTGTGACCTCTGTGGTAGATGTTCGATATTTAACCACAGAGGACACAGAGGTAGACAGAAGATACAATCGATTCATGGAAGGCACGCTCGTCATCGACAAGCCCGCGGGCATGAGTTCGCACGACGTAGTCGCACGTGTGCGGAAGATCATCGCTACGCGGCGCGTGGGCCACACCGGGACTCTCGATCCTTTCGCGACCGGTGTATTAGTCGTCATGATTGGCAAAGCAACGCGGCTGATGCAATTCCTGAGCGGCGCTGAGAAGGAATACGAAGCGGTGATTCGCCTCGGCTATGCGACGGACAGCGGTGATCGGACGGGCCGGCGGGTAAGCGAAAACGATTTTCAAGCAAAGACGCAAAGCATTCGCCAGGAAGATATCGAAGTCGCAATACAATCGTTGCGCGGCGAGATCGATCAGACGCCGCCGATGTACTCTGCGAAAAAAGTTAAGGGACAAAAACTCTACGAGCTGGCGCGGCGCGGCGAAGAGATTGAGCGCGCGTCTGTGCGCGTCACGATTAGCGCATTTGAAACCATTGAACGCGACGGCGAACTGCTGAAAGAAAATGAGGACGGCACGCGCGATCTCGCGGTGCGCGTGGTCTGTTCCGCAGGCACCTATGTCCGCACGCTTGCAGAAGATTTCGGCAAACGACTCGGTCTCGGCGCACACCTTGCCGAACTTCGCCGCACGCGCGCAGGCGCGTTCAAAATTGAAGACGCGAACACACTTGAGCAATTAAGCGACCTGGCGGAATCGGGCTTGCTCGAAAAATCATTCACTTCAGCCGATGCGACGCTCGCGCATTTGCCGGCTTTGGATCTCAACGCCGATGACGTTCGACGCGTGATGAATGGATTGGATCTGCAAGTTGAACAGACAGTCTGGCCCAATCGACAGGCTGTGCGTCTGCGTGATGAGTCTGGTGAGTTGACTGCTGTGGGAATTTACGATGAGACGCAAAAGCTCGTTCACCCGCAGGTGGTTCTTGCAAATTAATGGAAGACCAGAACGAGCGGATTTGAATAAGTAAGCTCCGCTAGGAGCGAAATGTTTATAGCTCGCAAGCAGATTGATTCGTCGAGCTCCTTTAGGAGCGAGATGAACAGCTTTTGCATTACGCTCCTAAAGGAGCTTGAAGACGGTTCGTTCGAAGGATCTATAAACATTCAGACTCCTAACGGAGTCGGGAACTATCGCCCTCTTCTTTTATCTCTACGAATCAATTGCTAACATTCCTTCGCCCATGAAAAAACGTTACCTCTTTGCAGGACTCTCCGGTCTTGTCGCCGGCGCCGTGGCGACGAAATTGCTCACCCGGCCGCGCGACGCCAATTGGCGTGACAGTCTGGAGTTCATCTTCAATCCCGAATATTCGTGGTTCACCCGAGTCAATGGGGTGCGCATTCATTATCAGGAAGCGGGCGACGAGAAAGCGCCGCCGATGATCTTGATTCATGGCTTCATCTCATCGAATTTGATTTGGACCAACACGCTCTTGCCGCTGGCGGACGAGGGCTTTCGGGTGATCGCACCCGACTTGCCCGGCTATGGCTATTCAGACAAGCCGGCAGATGCCCAATACACCATCGCCGAACAGGCCGCGACCATGATCGGATTGATGGATCGCTTGCAGATTAAGAAAGCGATCATCGTCGGCGCGTCCTACGGGGGCGCAATCGCGGCCACGATGGCGCTTGATTATCCTGAGCGCGTGGAAAAGTTAGTCCTGGTCGGCGCGGTCACCAATGACGACGCAAAAAAGAACCTTCTGCTGCGCGTCTCGTGTTTGCCGATCATCGGCGATATCGCCACGCCGCTGTTTCTTGGTTCGCGCTGGATCTTGCGCAAACGAATGGAAGACATGTATCGCCGCATGGGTAAGCCGGTCAACGATCGAATGGTGGCGGCGCGCCATCACTTGCTGGCAACCGCAAACGCACAGCGCGCGATGATACGAACCGCGCGACGCTGGAGCGCGAACCGTATCCAACGCGAAGTGTCGCTGATTCGCCGGCCGACGCTGCTGGTCTGGGGCGACCAGGACGATCACATTCCCGTGGAAGACGCTTTTTCTCTTCGAGACGAGATGCCGAATGCCAAGTTGGTGGTCTTTCGCAACTGTGGGCATTTACCACCGGCTGAGTCTCCGGCGCAGTTCGTCAAAGTCGTGGCAGACTTTTGCCAGCGCAGAGAGAGCGTACGGCCAATCTCAACCGCTGTGATTCAGGCAAAATAAGCGCGAAATCGGAAGCTAAAACGCGTCATCCTCGATGGGAATTGGGAATCTGACAGCGGTCAATCTATACTACGGCAAGCATCCAGAGGCGAAGTCATGCAAGAAAAAGAGTTGATCGAAAAGATTAAGGAACTGCCGCCCGATAAAATCGCGGAGGTTGTTAATTTCGTGGACTTCCTCGCTCGTCACGATGATCGGGCATTGGTTCAGGCCGCCTCGAGGATCTCTGAACCCGCCTTCGCAAACGTATGGGACAATCCCAACGATGCCGAATACGACAACCTATAGCTTCGGTGATGTAGTCCTCGTTCCGTTCCCTTTCACCGATCAGACGACGACAAAAAAGCGACCCGCAGTAGTTGTGAGTTCTAATGGATACAATACTGCCAGACCAGACGTTGTCCTGATGGCTGTAACAGGCCACTTGTCTACCCTTCCTAGAATTGGAGAAGTTGTCATTACGGAGTGGAAGGAAGCAGGCCTGCTCAAAGCTTCAACGATCAAGCCGATTCTCACAACGATTGAAAAGCCGCTAATCATTCGAACCTTGGGCCAACTCAAACAGCCTGACACTCTCTCGCTCAGGGATTCGCTCAAGACAATCCTTGGCTAGTGAAAACTGCAATCAGTCAGATAGCCATTCGAGAATTCACTACTTCTTCATCGACAGCAAGAGATTCACATCGTCAATAAGTGGGCGACACAGACCGAAGATGTTTCGATAAGAGTGAATAAAGTTTGTAACGACGATGGCATGGTCTTGCTGGGGAAGTCTGTCAAACGTCTTCTTATAATTGAAAGCCGCGACATCTATTTCCTCATTGATTATTGCAAGCCTAGAACAAATCTTGAGCGCAGTCCTTTGAAACTCTGGTGAAAAAAGATATAGCGAGGAGAGCTGTGATGTTAGAAAGGGCACTGAGATCTTCTTCAAGCTAATCGGGCCAGTCGGTTTTTTGGGAGCCACATTGATGGCGAATTGCTCGTCCGTTAACTTAAGCAGTGAACCCAAGACTTCCGCAGTCGGCTTGCTCTCCCGAAAATTCTTATCCTCACGCATGATTGGTTCGACAAGTTCGATTAGTTCTCGATTGACAGTCCCGTCATTGGAGGCGATCACGTAGAGCAAACTAGCGAGAGTGACTCTCAACCCTTCCAACTCAATAAACAAGCTCTTCCTGAGATCGGTCCGTCGATAGCGTCGCTGTATCGATTCGATTATTCGTGGACTCAAGAGCCCAAGTAACCAGCCCAACAGAACGAATACTATGGTCTTTACCACATCCATACGAACATTCCCGCCGTCACGCTCAGCTCATGCTTAGTGCTCGTCCGACTGAAGCATCTCTACGCACGCGCCAGATTTTTGAATCAAGGTAATAGTGAATGAAGGCTACGCCCCAAAGGAAGGCAACTCCCAATTGAATCTGCACGGGTAGTTCCGCGGTCGGCACCCCATGCGACGCTTTCAATCCGAAGTAGCCCAGGAGTTGACGCGGTGCTTGATAGAGAAGACCAAAAATGATTCCGAACCCGATGTAGTAGAGCAGGCGGCGGCTGATGAATGCGGCTGGACCGTATTTCTGGAGCGCAGGCATCCCTGCCTGCGGTGCGCGCGCATCCTGCGCGCTTGCGCGATCTGAGCCCTCCCTCACGGTCGGGCTAATGCCCCGCGCGGTACCTTGTCGCTCCACATATTTCTGATTATGAAACCAGATGAGCCGGTGATATTGCAGGTTGTGATAAATCGTGAGAATCGCGACGATCGCGATTGGCTTGACAGGCATCGGCGTCAGCAGGACGATCCAATGCATCGGAATCGCCGCCGCTAATAATAAATATTTCGGCACGTTGAGCGGCTCACGCGAAACAATCCGCTGAACTTGCCTCAGCAACCAACCAATCCCCAGAACGATCGTTCCGATCAGAAGTATCGTCGCGACGGCGTTAACTCCGCCGCGCAGAACCGCCGGCACCCGCGCCATCGCGCTTTCGTCGTTGGCGATGAAGGCGACGAACGGATAATTGAACGCGAACATCAGCAGCCAGCGATCCAACGCATTGTCGACGGGAGCCAGATCGTTGTTCTTCTTTTTATAAAGCACCATGAAGCCATAGTGCTGCTTGACGAGATGGTAGTACGCCCAGAGCGCCGCGATAAAAAAGAAAGTGAAGCGCGCGCCCAGCAGGACCATCGTTGGACCAACCAAAAAGAACAGCAGCGATCCCAGCATCAAGCGCTTGCGCGTCTTCCATTCAGATGCGTCAAAATAGGTCCGCGAGAAAGTGCCGAAGACATGCGGCGCATCGATCAGAATCGCCCATCCGGCGACCATCGGAATCAACGGCAGGATTCCGGTGACGTACAGAATCAGCAAAGCGTAACTCGCCACGACAGATCCGATGAACCAGATTAGATCTTCGCGGGCATTGATGATCCAGCGGAGCGAGATGGCCCGTGGGCGTGCTTGTTCGGTTATGATTTCGGTTGCGGCGGACATGGTTCGAGGCTCTTCTCTGTGTCCTCTGTGGTAAATCTATTCTTCTCGCAAATCTCTTCCCGTCATCTCTTCCGGCTTATCAATTTCCAACAACCCCAGCATCGTCGGCGCCACATCTTCCAACGCTCCACCTTCGCGCAGCTTCACACCCACAGAACCTTCGTCGATTAGATGAAACGGCACCGGGTTACTTGTGTGCGCGGTGTGCGGCTGGCCGGTTTTCGGATCGATCATCTGCTCGGCGTTGCCATGATCCGCCGTGATCAGAGTCTGCCCCTTCGCGCTTCGCATCGCTTTCGTAACCCAGCCCAGACAAGTATCGACGTACTGACAAGCCTCGATGGTCTTATCTAGATTACCCGTGTGACCGACCATATCCGGGTTCGCAAAGTTCACGATGAAGACGTCCGCTTCGCGTCCTTCGATCGCGCGCAGCAGCTTATCGGTAAGTTTGAATGCGGACATCTCCGGCGCCAGATCGTAAGTCGCCACTTTTGGCGAAGGCACGAGCAGGCGCTTCTCGTGAGGGTACTCGCGTTCCGTGCCGCCGTTGAAAAAGTAAGTCACGTGCGCGTACTTCTCCGTCTCGGCCATGCGATAGTTTTCGACCTGGCTAGCAGCGAAGACGTCGGCCAGAATATTTCGCGGCTGCTCAGGCGGAAACGCTACGGGCAGCGGATAGCTCTTGTCGTAAATCGCAAAGCAGACAAAGTGCGTGTGCGGCCGATCAACCTCCGGAAAATCACCGAAGCCCGGGACGGCGAGCGCGCTAGTGAGTTGCCGCGCACGGTCCGCGCGAAAGTTAAAGAAGATTACCGAATCGCCGTCTTCGATCGTTGCGACGGGAGCGCCGTTGTCGCGCAGGCAGACAATTGGCTCGACGAACTCATCAGTCACGTTGCGTTCGTAAGACTTTCTGATTGCCGCTAAAGGATCGTCAGTGCGCTCGCCCTCGCCGTTGACGAGCAGTCTATAAGCAGGTTCAATTCGCTCCCAACGCTTGTCGCGATCCATCGCATAGTACCGGCCCACGACCGAAGCAATTTCTCCGACGCCAATCTCGCGACACTTGTCCTGCATCGCCTGGACATATTTCAACGCAGACGAAGGCGGAGTATCGCGTCCGTCAAGAAAGCAATGCACAAACACCCGCCGCGCATCACGATCTTTCGCCATCCGCAGCAAAGCGTAAGCGTGTTCCTGGGACGAGTGGACCATGCCGTCTGAGACCAGGCCCATGATGTGCAGCGCGCGATCGTGGCTGACCGCGCTGTCGATCGCCGCATTGAGCGCCAGGTTATGAAAGAACTCGCCGGTCCGGATCTCTCGATTGATTCGTTCAAGGTCGCCAGGCAGCACGCGGCCGGCGCCGATACACAGATGGCCCACATTTGAATTGCCCATCACGCCTTTGGGCAGACCGACGCATTCACCGGAAGCTTCAATCAACGTGTGCGGATATTTGTCGCGCAGCTCGTGGTAAAAAGGCATCTCGGCCTGGGCGATCGCGTTGCCTTCACGCTCAGCGCGATAACCGAAGCCGTCGAGAATGATCAGTGCAAGTGGGGTTTTGTATTTGCTCAAGGTAAATATCTACCAACGTTTAGAGGCGGGCTACTGC
>DNNE01000209.1:19097-20298 GCA_003487805.1 Blastocatellia bacterium
GGCGGGCTACTGCCCGCCATTTCCCTGTTCATTGTTTAGCGCGCCAGTCGGGCAGTAGCCCGACTCTAAACGGTATCTTTCGCCCAATAATCCGGGCTCTCTTTCATATTTGGATCGGGCCGTTCCATCCAACGTTCGGGCCGATGAAGTTTGATGAAACCAAATCGTTCGTACAAACCGTGCGCATCTTTGGTTGATAGGACCCAGCGGCGGAATCCCTGTAAACGCGGATGCGCGGTGATGATTTCCATCAACCACTTCGACAGACCGCGACCCCGATGTTCCGGCAAGACGAACACATCGGCGACCCACGCGAAGGTGGCGTAGTCAGTAACGATTCGCGCGAATCCGACTTGCTCGTTTCCTTTGTAGATGCCAAATGGGAATGAGTTTTCGATCGACCGCTGAACGACTTCGCGTGAACGGCCTGTCGCCCAGTACGATTCGTTACTGAGATAGTTATGAATCAGATCGACATCGAGACGTGTGCGATCTGTGCTGATCGAATAGTCATCGCGCTGCCAGGTTGAGAGTTCCCTCTCCCTTTGGGAGAGGGCTGGGGTGAGGGTTTGCGGCGACTCCATTTTTTCTTTTTCTTCGTCCAGGTACTTACGCCCTCACCCTAACCCTCTCCCAGGGGAACAGGGAACATTATTTCGGCGATATATCGCTGCGCAGATAGAACAACAGATCGGTCGACGGTGGTTCAATGCCCAACTGGCGAATCATGCCGACCACCTGGCCACGATGCATGGTCGAGTGATTGGCCACGTGCCGCATTTGATCGACCAGACGCATCGAGCTCGGATCGCCGCTGAGAAGTTTGAATGGTAATTCGGCTTCAAGTCGTGCTTCATCCATAGCGGATATGAATTGCGCGCGACGCAAGACGACTTCCATCCAACGATCATTCAAAGTTGCCAGGTCGCTGCATGCTTCTGGCGTCCACATGGACCACGCTTCAGCTTTAGCCGGCGAGTGGCCATGCCAACGCTCCAGCCAAATCCATTCCGCGCCCGCCATGTGCGTCAGCGTTCCCAAAATAGATTTGTGACTGATGCCGACGTCGCGCAGCAAATCTTCATCCGGCAATTCATCGGCCGCTTCCATCGCCAAATCGTTGGCCCATTCGGTGTAATCGAAAAGATGTCTGATGTCTGAAAGATTCATGATTTTTCGAGTGCGGCGGCTTGACGCCGCT
>DNNE01000124.1 GCA_003487805.1 Blastocatellia bacterium
CGGGAGCGATAGCGACCGGGTTTTTCATCAGCAGAAGCCAACGCCCAGGTTACCGATAACCCGGTCGCTATCGCTCCCGGTACTGACTTCACCGCCCCGCTTGCTGCTTCGCATCGCCGCGTTACATAATGCGCGCGAAATCTACAACCCAAGGAGTGCCACCATGTTTTCTCTCAAACGATTTTCCTTTTTCACTCTCGCAATCGTAATTGCGATTAGTTCCGCCGCTTACGTCAATGCACAACAACCACCGCTGGCTATCAAGCCGATTAGGCCCAGCCAGAAGGCGAGCGTGATGCAGACAATCGGCGTCACCGACATCACCATCACCTACAGCCGTCCGCCGGTGAAGGGCCGCACGATTTTCGCCGACGCCCCGGCCACGATGGAGTCGCGCGCCAAAGGCGAAGCCACGTTGGATAATCAGAACGACCGCAAAGCGGGCGAACCGATTGTTCCCTACAACCACGTATGGCGCGCCGGCGCGAACGAAGCGACGATGTTTCAGATAACCGATGACGTCTTGATCAACGGACAGCCGTTAAAGGCCGGCACCTACAGTTTGCACACGGTCCCCGGCAAGGACGAGTGGACCATCGTCTTCAATAATGATGCCGGACAATGGGGCAGCTTCCAGTATGACGAGAAGAAAGACGCGCTGCGCGTCAAGACGAAGCCGCAGATGGTCAACGACAATCAGGAATGGCTGGCTTTTAGCTTTGATCCGGTCACTGACAATTCCGCCACGGTGAATCTTCGTTGGGAGAAAGTTCGCGTTCCTTTCACAGTTGAAATAAAGGACGTTAAGGCCGCCTGGCGCGCGCACGCCGATGCGCTGATCGCTGCCAACCCTACAAACGAAGTGCTGCCGCTTCAGGTCGCGAACACGTATCTAAATCGCGACAAGAACTACGACGAAGCGTTGAAGTTCGTCGAGCAATCGATCAAGATCAAAGAGACCTTTGGAAACCTCTCGAGTAAGGCCAACATACTTTGGGGCGCAGGCAAAAAGGATGATGCGCTCAAGGTGGCCGACGCAGCCATCGCCAAAGGCAAGGCCGACAAGGCGAACACTGCGAACTTTGAAAAGCGCGTTGCCGACATGAAGGCCGGCAAGATGTAAACCGACTTCCTCGCTGAAAGTTAGGATCGCGTGAGAACGTTGGCCCGACTGGTGTTGTTTGGAGCGCTTGCCTGCGGCTCTGCAGTGTCGCAGGAAGCATCAACACCGGCCGGGCCGCCTAATATTCAAGTCATCTCGCGGAGTTGGGTGCACTTCGTGTTCAAAACGAAGCCACCGCCTACGGTTCCAAACAGTCAAACCGTCGAACGCTCGGATACGCACCCGCTGGCGTCAATTGACCCGACACCCAAGGTCACTGGGACTAATCCACCGCGACAGATCTATGTTTACTCGGCAGAGATACTCAATGCGGGACCCGGAGACATCAACGCCCTGAGTTGGGATTACTTATTCACTGACCCGATGACGCACAACGAATTAAAAAGGCAGACAGGCTTTAGTGTCGGAAAGATTCACGTCAATCAAAAAAAGAAACTGCTGATCAGAACACCATCTTCACCGCCCAAGGTGATTAGCGCAGGATCGATGAATGCCAACGGCTCGCCATTCGATGAACACGTATCGATCCAATGTATTCTGTTCGCAGATGGTTCGTTCTGGGAGAACCCGGAGAGAAAAGGAATTTCGTGTGAGAAGCTGCGCATTGTGCAGCGCGGCCCCGTAAAGAGCAGTAATGAAATAATAGGTTGAATCCATGGCGGCGAAATCCTTCCAACTTCTGAGCGTTGTGCGCGGCACATGGCTGTTGAGTTTTTGCCTGGGCTTATTTTGCTCCGTCACAATTTCCGCGCAATCGACTTCCACTTCTAATCAACCGCCCGGCGTGTCGGTGCTCGAGTGCAAATGGGAAAAGGTCCGCCGGCGTGACATGAGTACGCCCGTGATTGCATCACCTAAGGTTGATGACAACACGGGACAAGTAATGCCGCTCACGACAACTCGGAGTTGCGTCGCACGAACGTCAGTGTGCCCGTCGAAGTCTCGGATAAGGCGAGACGCGATGACGAAAAGTTGATGTATAGCTACTCTTATTCGATCAAGGTGAGTAACGCCGGGGCAAAGAAGGTTCGATCGATGGCCTGGGATTACGTGTTCAGCGATCCGGGAACCAGGAATGAGTTGAAGCGCCACTCCTTCCGCAGCTTTGAGCAGGTGAGCGTCGGTGAAACAAAGTGGATCCGCCTGGAACATTCACCCTTTAATCCCCCACAGATGGTTACGCTCGAAGGCTTGAAGAAGGATCAACGTTCGCCATTCGATGAACGAATCGAAATCAAGTGCCTGCTTTATACTGACGGTACCGGGTGGCGTTCGTCGGACGATGAGCCGAAAACCTGCGACGATCTGGTGAAGTTCACGCTTCATCCGCCTGGCCCCTTCGTTCGCCATTAACGCCCACCTTTTTCGGGGCGCCAACTTTGATATTAAGACTAACCAGAGTTGCGATAGTTTGGTGTTCCTACGAAGAGCGTGTGGATACTCGCTGCGTGGTGTTCGCCCACGGAGCTTCGTGGCAGAAGCCCGAAACCAAAAATAATGCATGCGATAACCTGCAAAACTGGAAGACGGGCCGCAAGTAAAAGATCGCCCTCTCCGCAACCTCAAAAGCATGCTGATTCAAGTAATGCAGCATTTGAGCTTCGCATCATGCGTTTGTTGCTTGGTCTCTGCATGGGCCTTTTGTGCGTTGCGTCCGTTTCCACGCAAACGACGACCACCGCTAATCAGCCGCCGGGCGTGACCGTGCTCGAATGGAGATGGGAGAAGCATACGTCCAACGGCCTGGAGTACCCCCGGCCACCTCCACCGCCCGTGGGCCTGCCCAATGAACCGGTGCCTGATCGCCCATTCATTTGGCCTGCGGGAGGCACCTCATACTTCTATTATGTTCAGATCAAGAATGAAGGAGCTAAGGTGATCGGATCGATGGCCCTCGATTACGTATTCAACGATCTCGACAGCAAGGCAGAGTTGGGACGACGTTCGTTGAATACCTTTGAGAAGATCGATCTGAATAAGACAAAATGGCTCGAGGTAAGGGCGGTGCGCTCAGGCCCGCCGAAGGTCGCGACCATTGAGGGGCTCAAGAAAGATCGCCGCTCGCCATTCGATGAACGGATCGAAATTAAGTGCGTTCTTTATGCTGACGGTACGGGCTGGAAGGCGGCGAATGCCGACTCGAAAACATGTGAGGAACTTGTGAGGCTGACGCTGCATCCCGACGCGCGGCGGTGATAACAACAAGTCTGGTTGGTAACGAACAATGAAAACCATCGCGCTCCAAATCGTCTATGCGTTGGCGTGGTTAACCATTACGGCTTCACCGCCACAGGATCCGCCTAAGTCAGCCCCTGATCTGGAGATAGTCTCCACCAAATGGACCAGGGTTGCTAACGGCACCGTTTTAGACCCCGGCGGACCCGGTCAAACGATTCAGCGTGAAGGCAAGGCTAACGATCCGATGCCCGTCATAGTTCCTAATCCAAACATTACGAGAAGAATCCGCGGTCTTACTTACTATGTTTACTCAGCCAGGATAATCAATCACGGAGCGAAAGACATAAAGGGGCTGGCGTGGGACTACGTTTTCAAAGACAAAACCACCCACGAAGAGTTAAAGCGGCAATCGGGTGCCAGCGCGGTCGGACTGCGTCATAATCAGAAAACAACTGTGAAGATATTCTCAGCTTCTTCGCCGCCGAAGACGGTCGATGCCGGCGCGATCGGCGCAGGTGGTTCGCTTTATGAAGTGCAGGTTGTCATTCAATGCGTTCTGTTTGCCGATGGTCTGATGTGGGCAAATCCGCAGGCCCAAACTGATTTGTGCGAGCGAGCGCGACCTCGCCTCAAAAGTCGGCTAGGGTCAAGGCCGATATTTTGGTAGACAACCAGGCGAGCGCCTGCGGCAAATGATTGGCGCGCCGCCAAATTCTCAGTCCGGCCTTGAAGATTTGCCCTTCAATCCATAGTCTTTACACCTTGCGCTCGTCCGAGCATGCTGAATATTCGCCGAATCAAAATGAGAACTATGAAACTGATCCGTCTAACTGCTGCGTTGTGTGTGATATCGATCTCTCTGCCGCTGGTTGTGCCGGCCCAAAAACAAACCACCAGTGCGAAGCCGTTCGAACTTACCGTTGACAGCATCATGCGCGGGCCGCGACTCGTAGGTTACCCGCCGACCGGAGTCTATTGGTCGCAAGACAGTCAACGCGTCTATTTTCGTTGGAAGCAAGCCGACGAGCCGCGTTTGAAAGAGCTGAGTCTTTACGCGGTCAATCGCGACGGCGCCGGACTTCGTCGTTTGACGGACGAAGAAGCGAAGCAGGCGCCACCGCCAAATGGTGAGTTGTCGAAAGACAAGACGATGACCGTGTTCAGCGAAGAAGGTGACATTTTCATTTACGATCACGCGCAGGGAACTCGCCGGCAAATCACGCGCACCGTCGATGCTGAAACCAGTCCGCACTTCACTTTCGATCAGAAGCATATTTATTTCGCGCGACTGAATAATCTTTACGTGATGTCGTTGGATGGTGGGTCGCTTGAACAATTAACCGATATTCGTGCGGGTGGAGGCGGTGTGCCGAGTGCAACGCCGAAGGGAACGGACAGCCAGGAGGCTTTGAAAAAGGAAGAGCGCGGCTTGCTGGATGCCGTGCGTGAACGCGCGGAGCAACGCGAAGAGCAGGAGAAGAAGCGAAAAGAGCGCGAGCAGCGAAAACCGTTCAACGTCCCCACGGGTCAGAATGCGATCAATTTGAACCTGTCGCCGGACGGGAAATTCGTCATCGCGACTATCAGTGAACCAGGCACCGGAGCAAAGAACACCATCGTTCCGAATTTCGTGACTGAGTCGGGTTATACCGAAGACATTCCCGGCCGCACCAAAGTTGGCGACGCACAGAATCGTACCCGGCTCGTAATCATCAACGCCGAGACGGGCGAAACAAAGAATGTCGATCATGGTCAACGGATGGCCGCCCCTCCAACGCAACGCACGGAAGTGAATACGACGGAGCAAGCGCGAGTCAGCGGCGACCGGGCTGAGTCACAGAGCAAAACGCCCCCGGCGGCGAAAGATCGCGACGTGCAGCTCGCGCAACTGCAATGGTCTGAGGACGGCAAGAACGCGGTGCTCATGGCGCGCGCCGCCGATAACAAAGATCGTTGGGTGATGCTGCTCGATCCGGCGACCGGCAAGACGAAGGTGCTGGCGACTGTACATGACGACGCGTGGGTTGACGGACCAGGCGCCGGCACGCTCGGTTGGTTGCCGGACAATACTCATGTTTATTTTGAATCAGAGCGTGACGGCTTCGCTCATCTTTATTCGGTTTCGATCGCTGGCGGCGAGCCGGCGCAACTAACTTCCGGATCTTTCGAAGTCTCAGACGTGCGGCTTTCAGCAGACAAAACAAAATTCTATTTCACTTCCAGCGAAGGCAGCCCGTTTGAACGACACTACTATTCGATGTCGACGAGCGGTGGCGCGCGCACCCGCATTACCGGCCTCTCCGGAAACAATCAGGTTGATATCTCTCCGGACGAAACGATGATCGCGGACGTGCGATCGTTCAGTAACAAACCGCCGGAACTCTACCTGCTTCCGAACAAATCGCTCACCCCCAGGGAAGTCAGCGAAACAAAATCGGTGACGACTTCGCCGGTCCCAGAGTTTTTCACTTACAACTGGATTGATCCGCCGATTGCGAGTTTCAAGGCGCGCGACGGGGCGACCGTCTTCGGCCGCATCTACACGCCGCAGAATTGGAAAGCGGGTGGGCCGGCAGTGATTTTCGTTCACGGCGCGGGCTATTTGCAGAACGTCCATCGCTGGTGGAGCTCTTACTATCGCGAATACATGTTTCATCATCTGTTGATGGAGCGTGGCTTCATTGTCTTTGACATCGACTATCGCGGTTCGGCTGGTTACGGACGCGACTGGCGCACTGGAATCTATCGTCACATGGGCGGAAAAGACTTAACTGATCATGTCGATGCCGTGAATTATCTGGTGAAAGAGCACGGTGTCGATCCGAAACGCATCGGCCTCTATGGCGGCAGTTATGGCGGCTTCATCACGCTGATGGCGATGTTTAATGAGCCCGATGTATTCGCGGCCGGCGCGGCGCTGCGGCCGGTGACTGATTGGGCGCATTACAACAATGGCTATACTGCCAGCATTCTGAATTTGCCGCAGAGCGATACAGAGGCTTACAAGCAAAGCTCGCCGATCTATTTCGCGAATGGACTGAAAGGCGCGCTGTTAATCTGCCACGGGATGGTGGATACGAACGTGAATTTTCAAGACACGGTGCGGCTGGTCGAGAAATTGATCGAGCTGCGCAAGACAAATTGGGAAGTCGCACCCTATCCAGTCGAAGATCACGGCTTTGAACGGGAAGAGAGTTGGGCCGATGAATACAAGCGCATTCTGAAGTTATTCGTGGACAATCTGAAGCCGGATGTGCGCGGCGCAAATACACGACGGCAAACGAGATAAACTAATAGCCTCTGAGAAATCGTTAGGGCGTCGTTTGGAAGTGCTATTGTTTTGATGGCAGCATACGATCCACGAAATCACACGAAGCGTCACGAAACACTAGCCTTTTTCGTGTTGTTTCGTGGATCGTCCTTATCGTATTAACCAAAGAATGGCTGCTCTGATTGAGACTGTCCCACTAGTGAAGAGTATGTATTGTCGTTTGCTCCCGCCATTTCGTCCGCCCCTCGTGGCCCTGCTGCTTCTGGTCGCCGCGGCTTCCGCGTTCGCCCAAACCAGGTGCCTAACTGCGGACGAAATCAAGCGGGTCAGCGATCAGGTTGCTGCGAACGACACTCGACCGTTCAATAAGAAGTTGAGCGACGACTTAATCAAACTTTCCGCAAAGCAGCAGCAGCGCCTTCAGGACAATGTTACCGACAACAAATCGGGTAATACACTCATTGACACTATTAGAAAGTCGCGCGAAAAGAATACCAACGATCTGTGTGCGATCGTGAAGCAGTATGGTTGGCCCACGCGCGACCTGGTTGGCGATGAGGGCGCGCGGGCCGCGTTTTTCCTGTTGCGAAACAGCTCTACGTCGGAGCTGCAACGCGATCTGCTGCCGGTAATCATCGCGGCAGTCAAAAAGGGTGAGATCACTAAGGCGGCATTCGCTACCTATATCGATCGACTCCGCTTGAATGCGGGTCTGAAGCAAGTCTTCGGAACGCAGGCGACGATTTTGAATGACTTTCTGGTTTTGTTCCCCATCACCGACGAGATTCACGTAGACGCTCGCCGGAAACAATACGACCTGCCGCCGCTCCGAGAGTATCTGCGTGGATTGGAAAAGCTTTATCGACTGCCGCTCATCAAATCAACCGGGACGCTGACTAATTCCTTTTCTGATCAGTCGCAGATCTCGATTGCTCGCGCGACCGACTCGGAATTATTAAGCGCTTCATCGAACGACGATGTGGACGTGGTGCGCGTTGAGACAAATCTCGTCAGTCTGAACGTCAGCATTTACGCGACCAAACTGAGAACGGAAGTTGCGAAACTCGAGCAGAAAGATTTTACGATCACCGAAGATGGGCATCCGCAGGAGATAAGCTTTTTTGCTACGACTGAGGTTCCCTTCGATCTCGTGCTGCTGCTCGATTTGTCGGGTTCGACTGCTGATAAGCGTGACCTGATTCGCAAATCAACCAGGAAATTTATCGATGCAGCGCGCCCCACGGATCGCATTGCCATCGTCACTTTTGCCGACGACTTTTGGATTGTGTCGCCACTTACCATGGACCGCGAGAAGCTTTTCTCGGCTGCAAAGCAAATCAGCGGCGGTGGCGGCTCGCGCGTGTGGGACGCGCTTGAATTTACTCTCGATCAGGTCCTGGGATCCGCGACTTCTCCGCGCCGGCGCGCGGTTGTGTTTATGACCGATGGTGTGGACAACGCGCTACAGGGCGGCACAGCCGGATCGTCGATTAGCTATGCGGAGCTTTTGGAATCAGTTCGCAAGCATGATGCCTTGATCGTCCCTATTTATCTCGATACCGAAGACCGGGATCGCGACTCATTTTTAGGTGACATGGGACGCCGAACGTATGAAAATGCGCGGAACACCCTGGGGGTGCTGGCGTACGAGAGCGGCGGACTCTATTACAGCGCGCGCAAGGTAGAAGACTTAAACGGCGTTTACGAACAGGTGATCGAAGATCTGAGTAAGGTGTACAGTCTGGGTTATCGCTCCACCAATGAGAAGCGCGATGGTTCATGGCGAACAGTGAACGTCGAAATAACCGCTCATTCGGATTTGAAAACGCGGGCGCGACCGGGATATTACGCGAAGTGAATAATGACCTGACAGGATTTACATGATTGACATGATTAGGAATCAAAACCTTATCCTGTGAATCTTGTTAATCCTGACTGATTAATATTTGTCCGCGCTTATAGGTTGCGGCTGCGCCGCCGCACACTGCGGTAAGCCTCCGGCTTACCGTCGCCGTTCTTAAAAGGAGAAGGAGGCTCCGCCTCCGCATCTACGAGGCGTAGCCTCGGAGGTGATTCAAAGGGCATCAGTACGGTAAGGCAAAGCCTTACCGCCATGTGCTGCGGCAAAGCCGCCCTGATTCAATGCGAAACTTACTGATCCTATTTATCCTTGCGGTTGGAGCGACATCCGTCTTCGCCCAGCAAATCAAGCGTGACCCGCGATATCCCGCGCACTGGTGGACCGCTATCGTCGATCCGAAAAAACCGGACTGGGAAATCATGCCGCAGGAAGCGGCGGACGGCGAAGTGATTCTTTCAAAGCGTCACGAGTTGGGTTTGCTCTCGAACTTTGCGCCCACACCGTTTGTCTTTCATGGAAAAAGGTACGCGAGTCTCGAAGGCTTCTGGCAGATGATGAAGTATCCCGAAGACAGAAACGATCCGCGTGCGAAGTTTGCCGGTCTTGAATGGAAGTACACGCGCGATCAAGTCGCGCAGATGGTCGCGTTTGAAGCCAACGCTGCCGGCACTCTGGCCGGCGCGAACATGACGAAGATGGGTATCACCTGGGTGAGCTTTGAAGGCCGACGCTTTGAATACAAACCCGCCGTGCCCGGCGAGCATTACAAACTGATCGTCGAGGCGACCTGGGAAAAGGTGAAACAGAACCCGGACGTGAAGCAGGTCCTGCTCTCGACGGGCGATCTGATTCTCAAACCCGATCATCATCAGGAAGCGAATGCGCCCGCGGCCTGGGCGTACTATGAGATTCTGACGCAAATCCGCACGGAACTTCAGAAGAGCGAAGCCTCTGATCAATCGCTGCCGCTGTTGACGTTCGATGATCTAAAAGCTGGGAGACACGTCGTCGGCCCATTCAGAATTGCTGCTTACGTTTTGGATCTTTACAAATGCCCACCGTGTCCGCCGCCCAATCAATGCAAGCCCTGCATCCCCGACAACATCGTGGTGACGGACGAGACGGACGCGAAAGATCTTTCAAAGATCAAACGCCTGCGAATTTACACCGAGAAGACCGATCAATTTGAAGTGAAGAAAAAATACATCTTCACGGTGAAGATAAAAGGCACAGCGCCGCCTGGTCGTCCGATTGAATCGGTTGAGTTGGTTGGAACTGAAGCGGTGAAGCAATAGGATCGGGTTAGTCCGCGGAGCGGACGTCAGCG
>DNNE01000200.1:0-1704 GCA_003487805.1 Blastocatellia bacterium
GTTTTTTGGCGCAGTCAGGACTCAAAGCGGTCATTCAGTTTCGTAGACGCGTTGTTTAGTTTGGGCGGTCATGTGCGTCGGGTGCAGGTAAGGGGCCATCGAGAACGTCGGATCTTGCGTGGAACTTTGGCCCACTGCTGGCCGGCTGAAAATCCACCGTTATTGCCCGACGGAATAAAGGTGCCATTCGCCGGGGACCCCTTTCAGAGATTTGATCCCGTAATCACTAAACCTCAATCCCGAGCCCGCAACCAGATCCTTAACGGTGCTCGACACAAGCACTTCACCAGGGCCGGCGAGCGCCGCGATCCGCGCGCCAGTATGCACTACGATCCCGCCGATCTCGCTGCCCATAACCTCGCATTCGCCGGTATGGAGGCCAGCTCGCACATTGAGCCCAAGCGGCTGGACACCCTCCGATATGGCGCAGGCGCAGCGGATTGCGCGGGCGGGACCATCGAATGCAGCAAAGAACCCGTCGCCGGCCGTGTTTATCTCGCGGCCGTGGAAACGGGCGAGTTCGCGGCGCACAAAATTGTGGTGACTGTCAAGCAGGTCGTGCCAGCGGCGATCGCCAAGCGCTGCGGCCCTTTCAGTGGCGCCGACGATGTCCGTGAATAGGACGGTAGCTAGAACGCGGTCGGGCTCGAGACTGTGTCGAACGCCGGTCAGAAACTCCTCGATCTCGCCTAGGACCGTGTCCGCGTCACTGAGCCAACAGCAATGATCGAGCCCCGGCAATTCGACCAGCTTCGCCCGTGGAATCCGATCTGCCATGTATCGGCTTGCGCCAAAATTGATCGCACGGTCGTGCAGGCAGTGGAGGATCAAGGTCGGGACCCGGATCGTGGAAAGAATGTGCCGAATATCGATTTCGGCATTCATCATATTGAGGGCGGTCACAGCCGCGGGGCTTGCGCTCATTCTGAGCAGCCGAGCCCACCACTGACGAAACTGCTCATCTCCAGCCATGCTTGGCGCGCGCTCATCGAGGCCGACCGGGCCGCCCCACTCGCGTTGAACCCGGTCTATCCAAGCTCGGCTCTCGTCGTCTGTCGGCCCCCAAGGATAGTCCGGCCTTCTCGTGCGGCGCGGATAACTGCCATGCATGATCAGCGCCGAGGTACACGCCGGATAAGTCGCACTGAAAAGAGCGCACATCGGTCCGCCCTCCGACGTGCCAAAGAGGGTGGCCTGGTCCGATCCAACAGCGCCCATCACCGCTCTGACATCATCCATACGCACCTCAAGTCCGGGCATGTCGGCAACTCGGTCGGACAGGCCGGTGCCGCGTTTGTCGAAAAGGATAAGGCGCGAGAACGATGCAAGCCGTGTAAAGAAGCGCGCGAGTGCGGGCTCTTCCCAATAGACCTCAATGTTCGATATCCATCCCGGCACGAACACAATGTCTCGCGGGCCTTCGCCCAGAACTTGATATGCGATGTTGACGCCGCCGCTATGGGCATACCGGGTGTGTGGTTGCATGGCTATCTCGCGGCCCACCGTCCTTGGCGTACTCGCTATACAGCAGATGGAGCAAGCGTTCTAGACGGCCCTGCCCAAGTTGCCATGGCGGTGTCCCCTGGACGGAGATTCTATACCCAGGAACGACAAGGATCGATGGAACTCGTCACGACGCGGTCTTCGAAGGTGCCATCGCGGAATGGATGACGGCTCTTGGCACCTATCGGACATCGTAGCCGT
>DNNE01000200.1:1964-2805 GCA_003487805.1 Blastocatellia bacterium
CCCGGAAGACATTTGCTCGCAGCGAGTTCTTCTCTGTTTGACCCCTATCGGACATCGTAGCCGTAGTTCAGGCCAGCTTGAGGTATCGACCCTAAGCCGCCCAAAGCTGAGGCCGGATCGATCTCATAGCAACGCCAGAGTTTGTCTGAATCAAACGTGTTCTCTGACAACCTATTTGATTTGGCCGCTCTTTGGGTCAATCACAAATTTGGTCGTTGCGCCCTTATCCACAATTGTGACTTCGTAAACTATCCGGCCGTTTGTCTCTTCAAGGCCAGCGCTAATGGCTTTTCCAGAACCTTTTTCTTCCGCCAGAGCAGTCGCCGTGGAAAGATCGATTGAAGCTTTTAGCGAGCCAGCCAATTCCAGCTGGTCCTCCTCGTCAAGTTTGGATACCGGCGTGGTCATCCCTTCACTGATTATTTCTCCCGTCCAAGCGTCGACAGCGCCTTCCCACACATTGTTGTCCTGATAGGTTTTCACCTTGTAGGCCAACTGACCCGCCTGGCTGTCAAAGCTTACATCGACGACTTTCGCATCTTTGTGCTTTTTCGCTGCGATCCTTATCGCCTCAGCAAGGGTGATTTTCGCTTTCTCGAAGGATTGCATTACTTTCTCAGTGGGTACTACGTCAGGCTCCGGCGTGCGTTGTGCAAAAGCAGGAGCAACGGCGCACACGATGAGGAACGAGAGGATTCTTGTCTTACGCACGAAGAACCTCCTTCTGCAGTTCCCGCCAAACAGGCGCTTAGAGCAAGGCTAAATGTAGGCGCGCCGACTTCCGATAGTGGCACATCGCGTCATTCCGCTGCGCTGCGGAATTTGGTCGCTATCGGGGCAT
>DNNE01000200.1:3104-4490 GCA_003487805.1 Blastocatellia bacterium
TCGCTATCGGGGCATAGCGGACATCGACCGAGCCGCACCGATCAAGCTCGATTGTCCAGGCAGAACAGGTGGTTCATGCAGCAGCTTGATAGTCCCCGCAATCGCAACGTCGTGTCGAACGGACCTTAGAGCTTTGACGCATTAGCGAACCGCCGAAATCGCCTGTGACCTCAGCGCGAGAGAGCGCTGAGGTCGGCAGGCACCTGACGGAGTTGCAGGTGCCGGCCATGCGTGGTGGTGTGCACGCATCGCCGAACTACATAGCAACTGCCGTTGTTTTAGTAGTACCCATAGCTGGAGGCGTACGGGTAGCCGTATCCATACCGATACGGGTAGTACCCATACCCATATCCATACGGATTATAATCAGCGTAGTCGTCATAGTAGTCACCGAATCCGAATCCGAAGCGGCGGCGCCCGAAATCGCGATCATGAAATCCACGACCACGAAATTCGCCGAATCTACGACCACCGCCGCGGAAACCACCATCATGGAATGCCATGCCACCACCGCGGAAGCCGCCATGGAAGCCACCGCCGCCAAAGCCGCCGCCATGGAAACCGCCACCACCGAAGCCACCGCCAAAGCCGCCGCCATGGCCTCCGCCCATGCCACCTCCGCCTCCGCCGTGGCCTCCGCCGCCACCACCACCGCCGCCGCGAGCCAACGCCATCGTTGGCGCAGCCAGGCCAACAGATGCAACGGCCAATAACGCGATCGCTGTCTTACGCAACATGATCATCCTCCTTGAGGAACTATCGCTCCCAACCTCGACACGCATCGCAGGTGGCAATCGCTCCAGAGAAACGCTACTGGCTTCGACATCACTGTTGCTCAAATCCGCGCGAGAGACGCCTGATTAAATTTAAATTCAGAAAGCGCGTTGCGCGCGTAGCGCGGTTCAGGCGATTCCACTGTTGCAGATGTAACTTGATCCTGGAATTTCGTAACAAAAAAAACTGCTACCGAGTTGCGCCACCGACGTGACTTCGATCTCGCGCTCATCCGTTCTGCCGCCGGAGTATTTGCAAGCATTGTCGAACGAGCATGTGCAGGCGGTCATCGTGCTTGTAGACGGCATGTTCTTCCAGGAGAGGAAACGCATCGCCCAACTCGCCGCGAGTGCGCGGCTGCCAGCCGTCTATGGCTTTCGCGAACATGTCGATGCTGGCGGTCTAATCAGCTATGGCGTCAATCTCGCTGATAACTTTCGTCGCGCGGCTACCTACGTCGTGAAGATCCTCAAAGGTGCCAAGCCGGGTGACCTGGCGGTCGAATTTCCGAACAAACTTGAGTTGATCATCAATCTCAAGATTTCGAAGGCACTCGGGGGTCGACCTTTCGCCGATACTGTTCGCGCGGACCGACGAGGTGATCGAATAGAG
>DNNE01000165.1 GCA_003487805.1 Blastocatellia bacterium
TCGAAACTCGAAACTCGAAACTTGAAACTAGTTATTGTTCAGCGCTCGCGTTTCAACCAACCGCTGCGCCATCTGCTTGAATTCATCCAGCGACATCGCGCCGATATCGCCTTTGGTTCGCTCGCGCACGGCTACCTGAGATTGTTCCATCTCGCGGTCGCCGAGCACCAGCATGAACGGAATTTTCTGTAACTGCGAGTCGCGAATCTTCGCGCCGATCTTGTCGCTGCGCACGTTGACTTCAACGCGCAGGCCGCCCGCCCGTAATTCCTGCGCGACCGTTTCCGCATATTCATTGATGCGATCCGTAATTGGCAGCACGGCAACCTGCACCGGCGCCAGCCACATTGGAAAAGCGCCCGCGTAGTGCTCAATCAACACCCCGAAGAACCGCTCAATCGATCCAAACAGCGCGCGATGGACCATCACGGGCCGGTGCGGCTTATTGTCTTCGCCGATATACTCAAGCTCGAACCGCTCCGGCAGATTGAAATCCCACTGCACGGTGCCCAGCTGCCACAAACGGCCAATCGCATCTTCAATCTTGAAATCGATCTTCGGACCATAGAAAGCGGCTTCACCTTCGACGCGGTCGTATTTGATGCCACGCGCGTCGAGACCGGCAGCGAGCGCCTGCTCCGCCTTTTGCCAATCTTCTTCCTGGCCGAAATAGTTCTTGCTGGTATCGCTTCCCTTCACTGACAGTTCGAACTTAATCTTGTCGAACCCGAAAGTCTTCAAGACCTGATAGGCAAAGTCAACGCAGTCATCAATCTCGCGCGGAATCTGTTCAGGCGTGCAGAAGAGGTGCGCGTCATCGACGGTGAATCCGCGCACGCGCATCAACCCGTGGAGCGTTCCCGACAATTCGGCGCGATACACGGTGCCCATCTCTGAATAACGCTGCGGCAAATCGCGATACGATCGCTGCTGCGATTTGTAGATGCCGATGTGAAACGGACAGTTCATCGGCTTCAGGCGGAACTCGGTTTCTTCCAGCGTCGTCGGCGCGAACATCGAATCACCGTAGTTTTGTTCGTGACCGCTTAATTGCCAGAGTTCGCGCTTGGCGATGTGCGGCGTGTAAACAAAACTATAGTTGCGCCTGATCAATTCTTCGCGCAGATAATCTTCCATTTGCTGGCGGACGATACCGCCCTTCGGGTGCCAGAAAACCAGGCCTTGTCCGTACTGCTCCTGAATTGAAAACAGATCGAGCTCGCGACCGAGTCGCCGATGATCGCGCTTCTCAGCTTCTTCGCGTTGCTTGAGCCACGCTTCCAATTCTTCCTGCGAGAAAAAAGCAGTGCCATAGATGCGTTGCATCTGCGGCCGTTCAGCATCACCCTTCCAGTAAGCACCGGCGAGCGAAAGCAACTTAAAAGCCTTCAACCGATTTGTATTCGGCACATGCGGGCCCAGGCAGAAATCGAGGAACGGCGAACCGTCAATGTAATAAACGCTGACCGTTGCGCCGGCTTTCTCGTCGATCAGCTCGCACTTCAAAGGCTCATCACGCTCATGGAAGATTCGCAGCGCCTCCGCTTTCGGAATTTCGTCCCTACGGTATGACATGTTCCGCTTGGCGATGTCCCGCATCTTCTTTTCGATTACCGGAAGATCAGCTTCAGTAAAAGGCCTTGGAGCAATCACGTCATAGAAAAATCCGTAGCGAGGATCGTCCAACAGCGCTGGGCCAATACCGAGTTTGGTCCCCGGAAAAAGATCGAGCACCGCCGCGGCCAGCAAATGCGCGGTGGAGTGCCGCAGCACATCGAGGCCATCGCGAGTTTGCGGCAGGACCGGTTCAATCCTGACGGCATCTCCGTTTTCGGGCGCCTGAATGGTGGAAGCAAGGTCAACTTCCCGCCCATTAACACGCGCGGCCAGAGCTTGTTTCGCCAGATCGCGATCAAGCTTCTTCAGTGCCTCAGCAACGGTGGTCGCGCTGGGCACCTGAACTGGTGCGCTGTCATTGAGTTGTACGTTGATCTCGCTCATCTATCGATTGCCATTCATCCGCTCGCTCCGCTAGGAGCGAAATATTTATAGTACCGATTTCCTAAAATCGATTCGGAGCTCCTTTAGGAGCGCAATCATTGAATTTCATTTCGCTCCTAAAGGAGCTATAGAACTTCAAACAACGCACGGTAATTATAAATATTTGGCCCCTACGGGGCGATGACTGCAAAGACCACTGGCCTTCCGCACATCAGGCGGCGAAGCTCACCGGAAACCCGGCGCTCCCTCTTCACGATTTGCGATTCACTGTTTCTAAGTACAAATGATCGGATTCGATAGGAGCGCCTTCGTCGCCAGCCCCGACTGGTCAGGGCTCGCAATCAAAATGTGAACCGTGTAGTCGCTCGATTCATTACGAAGGTCTTCCGGAGCATCCTATCAAAAATTCGAATCAGACAAGCTGCATGCTCATCTTTCGTATGATTACGAAGTCGAATCATAGCAAAGGCATTCAACGACGCGCAAGCACGCCGTATCAGAAGCCCGAGCGTCAGGGAGAAACGAACGATACGGAACCGCTTGCGCCAGCAAGCGGGTGATCTACTACATGAGAATTACCCGGTCGCTATCGCTCCCGGTTCTGTACCGACCTCATCGGGCTTCTGATACTATACGCGCCCGTCAGTCCACTTAACTGCTTTCAAGGAGCCCTCTGATGACTAGAATCCTTCGCCGCTTGGCGGTTGCTATTCTTTCCGCTTTCTTCCTACTCAACAGTTATCCAATTCGCACATCAGCTCAACGGCAACAAACACGTCCAAGCGGCAACAAATCCGCGGCTTCCGATGCTACGACGGACGATTGGAGCCAGAGCGAGATGCGACCGATCATCGAGTACTACGTCGCCGATCGGGGCAGTCTGCAACGATCGTTCTTTGTCAACAATTCCGCGGCGCGCCGCGAGCGCTTCAGAAAATTTTATGCCGACGCGCTGGAGCGAATTCAGAAGCTCAACTTCGATTCGATGAGCCAGGAGGGCAAGGTCGATTACATCCTGTTTCGCAGTCATCTGGAGCACGAACTGCGCCAGTTGGACATTGAAGCGAAGCAGATGACTGAGATTGCGCCGCTGATTCCCTTCGGAAAGACGATTGTTGAATTCGAAGAATCGCGGCGGCGGATGGAGCCGATGGATTCAGCCAAAGCCGCTGAGACGTTGAACAATCTGAAGAAACAAGTCGAAGACACGCGGCGGCAAGTCGAGGCCGGACTGCGCGGCGGCGACAGCGCCGACGCGATCAAGGTGAAGAAAACGGTCGCGTTTCGCGCGGTGAACGCGATCAGTTCGCTGCGTGGCAACCTGCGCAACTGGTACACGTTCTACAGCGGCTACGATCCGGTCTTCACCTGGTGGAACGAAGAGCCTTACAAGGCATTCGACGAAGCGCTGACCAGCTACTCGGCATTTCTTAGCGAACGACTGTTGGGTTTGCGAACCAACACACCGGCAGGGCAGATCGGCCAACAAGGCGGTGGGCAGCGACCCGGTGGTGGGGGAGGCGGAGGACAAGGTGGTGGCCAGGGCGGCGGCGGTGGTTTTCAACGACCGGCGACAGCCCAGGCACGGCCAGGCGACACCAGCGACATCATCGGCGATCCGATCGGGCGCGAAGCGCTGCTCAGCGAACTGCAATCGGAAATGATTCCGTACATTCCGGAAGAATTGATCGGGATCGCCAACAGAGAGATGACCTGGTGCGAAGACGAGATGAAGAAAGCCTCGCGAGATCTGGGTTATGGCGATGATTGGAAGAAAGCTCTCGAGCACGTGAAGAACCATTACGTCGAGCCGGGCAAGCAACCTGAGATGATTCGCGGCCTGGCAGTCGAAGCAATCAAGTTCGTCGACGATCATGATCTGGTGACTGTGCCACAACTCGCGCGCGACACCTGGCGCATGGAGATGATGACGCCTGAGCGGCAACTCGTCAGTCCGTTTTTTCTCGGCGGCGAAACGATTTTGGTTTCATTCCCGACGAACACCATGTCGCACGAGCAAAAGATGATGAGCATGCGCGGCAACAACATCGACTTCGCGCGTGCCACTGTCTTTCATGAATTGATTCCGGGTCATCACCTGCAGGGCTTCATGACTGCACGCTATCGACCATATCGCGGATTGTTCGGCACGCCGTTCTGGACTGAGGGCAACGCGCTTTATTGGGAACTGCTGTTCTGGGATCTTAATTTTCCCAAGACGCCTGAGAACCGCATCGGCATGCTTTTCTGGCGCATGCATCGCTGCGCGCGGATCATCTTTTCACTCAGCTTTCACCTGGAGAAGATGACGCCGCAGGAGTGCATAAACTTTCTCGTGAACCGGGTCGGCCATGAGCGTGACAATGCTACGGCCGAGGTGCGTCGTTCATTCGACGGCAGCTATGGCCCGCTCTATCAGATCGCTTATTTGATCGGCGGCCTGCAGCAGTATTCACTGCATCACGATCTGGTTGATTCCGGAAAGATGACAAACCGGCAATTCAACGACGCGCTATTAAAAGAGAATCGCATCCCAATAGAGATGATTCGCGCGATTCTGACGAACCAGAAACTGACGCGCGATTACAAAACAACCTGGCGATTTTATGGCGGAATGTAACTGACGTGGCACGCGCATCTCGCGCGTGGGCTCACGGGCGGGGCGCCCGTGCCACCTCTTCAAATTAAGGCGCGATCGAAAATGGTGGGGGCTTGACGCTGCGTGGCTTCGGCGTTGGGGAGTTCGCAGGGTGTAACTTCTGCGTGTCGTTGACTCGCTTCACTTCCCCCGACGAGGAGGCTGAAGAATTTCGAATTACCACGGATTTTGCGGGAGTCTCTGCCTTGGGTTGGCGCAGCGCTGCTGCATCCGACGCGGGCCTCTTGATTTCGTGGGCAGCGGAATTGAGTAAACCCGCCGAGGTATTAGTGACACTGCCGGGGTAAGCGACTGCGATAGCGATTAACACAATCGCAAGTACCGCTGCGAACAATGCGGGCACATGCTTTCGGTTTGAAATTCGAAACACATTCTCTTCCGGCTTCAGGATCGAATAACTATCGAATGGATCGAGCGTCGCCGAGCTATTCTTCAATCCTGAGTTCGCTACGACCTGGGTATTCGATGATTGAAAGTCTCTTCTGCCTACCCGCTTGAGCGCTTCCCGAAACTGCGTCGCGTTTTCATATCGATCAGTCGCATTCAAAGCCATCGCTTTGTTTAGTACCGCGGCCAATTCAGAACCAACAATTGAAAGCGCTTCGTTCCCGGATGTAAGCGGATCGCGTTTTGAGTTACCGAGCGCGGCCGCCCGTGTCAGCGCATCCGGCGGTTTAATTCCCGTCAGCAAATGATAGAGCGTAGCGCCAAGCGCATAGATGTCGCTTTGCGGCGATGTGCCCAGGTCCTGAATCTGCTCCAGCGGCGAGTAACGCCGCGTATAACCAAAGATGCTGTTCGACGATTGGGTCGTCGATTGATCGGCGGCGTGCGTCTTTGCCAAACCGAAATCCAGCAACGCGATCTGTCCGCTCGAAGTGAGCTTGAGATTGTGCGGCTTAATATCACGATGAATGATCTGACGTTCGCGCGTGTGCAGATAAATGAGCGCATCGAGCAATTGATCGGCCCAGGCGATCACCTGTGTGCGCGGAAATGGCCCGGGCTGCTGCGAGATGATCTGCGCGAGATCGTCACCGGCGATGAACTGCATCACCAGAAACGCTCGCCCGTTTTCCGTAAAGTAATCGCTCACGCGCGGCAATGCCGGATGATGGAGTTGGGCCAACAGCCGCGCTTCCTGCTCAAACTGTCGCCGCAGGCGATCGTCAACTGAAAATGTCTCTTTGATTGCTACCGTCGCCTGCAGACGGTCATCTACCGCTTCATAAACCGCGCCCATCCCGCCGGCGCCGAGCTGCCGGACGATCCGATAACGATCCTGCAGAGTTTCGCCCGCGGTGAACGAATGCACAGTCTCTTTTGAATGCTTAGCTGCTGACACGGGTTAGTTCATCAGTTCGATCGATGTGAACGTAAGAGAGGAATCAGGGACGGACAGCGTGGACTGTCACTCTGGGAAGTTGGGGCGAGAAGATAAACTTCCTGATTCGAATATACGCCATCGCTCGCCGTAAAAACAAGACAATTGCGAACCTTCGCGATCAGACTCGCAAACCGTTACAGAACCGCTCGCGCAAGCGAGCGGGTAACCTCTAATAAGTTCTATTCGGGCGGTGCTACTATTTTTAGCTCGCCATGCCAGATAAGACGATCCACGAACCCACACGAAACGTTTTTTTTCGTGCCCATTTCGTGTGATTTCGTGGATCGTTGTTGCGGACCGGAAGGCAACACGAAAACCAATTACCCGCTTGCTGGCGCAAGCGGTTCCGTATCATCCTTCGCTAGATCTTCTTCCGCAGCAGACTTAGAAGGAAAAGCACAGTTGCGACGGCGATAATCGCTGGGCCAAGGGCCAGGTTAAGGGTGACGTGGCCAACTGTGAAGTGCGGATAGAATCGGCTAATAACCAGTCCAAGCGCGACTGACAAAACACTGGCGAGTGACGACGTGACGAGAAATGCAGTCAGCGTGTGCGTCAACTGCCGGCCGATCGCAGCCGGCACGATGATCAGCGCGCCCACCAACAAAGCGCCAAGAAATCTTACGCCCAACAACACGGTCAGACTGAAAACGAGCAGAAAATAAAGGTTCAGACGAGAGACGTTCACACCCGTCGCCGCGGCGAGCTCTGGCGAGAACAGCGACAGAATCAATTGATGACGAGAGACGAGGACGAAACCTACGATCACCGACACGGCTACTACTCCGGCGACGAACCAAATCGCACTCAGGCTTTGAAAGCCGCCAAACAGTGCTTCGATCAAATCCTCACTCGGGGTCAGGACCGTGCCGATTGCCAGCGCCGCGGTAAAGATCACGCCAATCGCGACGTCCGTCGTTAGCGTCGCGCTCTTTTGCAAATGCCAAATCAGAATTGTGCCGAGGAAGAGCGCGGCCGCAGCTCCGACCAGCGGATTGATCCCGAATAACATCGCGAGGCCCAACCCCGGCAGAGCGATGTGCGAGACGACGTCGCCCGCCAAACTCATACGCTTCATCAAAGCGAAGCTGCCGACGAGCCCGGCAGCCAGGGCCGTCAGCAGAATAAGACAGACTGAATATGTTTCGGATGCGCTCACGATTAGACCTGGTTGGGATTTTTACTGCCTGAGTGATCGTGGTCGTGATGATAGACGCCGACAGCCTCGCCGTATAGCTTCGCCAGCACTTCAGGCGTGAGTGCGTCCATCGGACTTCCGAAACAAACCTTCTGACGATTCAGGCACAGCACCTTCGTCGCATAACGAAAGACAAAACTCAGATCATGCGACACCATAATGCTCGCCAGATTGTGTTCAGTCTGAAGCCGGTTAATAAGTTCGTAGATATGCTCTTCACCGGGTTCGTCAACGCTCGCCGTCGGCTCGTCCATCAGCAGCACGTTTGGACTTCCAATCAGCGAAAAGCCAATCAGGCCACGCTGAAACTGTCCGCCGGACAAATGGCCCACCGGCGTCTGCAGGATCTGTCTGGTCAGCCCGACGCTATTCGCGATCTCGTCCAGTTCGCTGAACGACACTTTCAAGGTCGTGCATTTGGCGCGGAAGAGATCAGTGAAGGTCAGCGGCAAGTGAGTGTCCGCGTCGATCTTCTGGGGCACGTAGCCTATCCGCACGCTTGGCGCCCAGACCACCTCACCTTTATAAGTCAGAAGATTCAGCAGCGCTTTCAGCAGTACCGTCTTGCCCGCTCCGTTTGGTCCGAGAACGCTGAGACGCTCACCTGCTGCTAATTCAAAGCTGAGATCTTCGACGATTAGCTTATCTTCAAGCCGCACGAAGAGATGCTTTACGCTAAGCAAATTCATCCGGCGAAAGTCTTAACACGAATGTTGGTTTGGTGGAAGTAGCGGCTCCGTTGCGGATGGACTATTTTGAGATTCCTATGCTCCGTAAGACTGTCCACGAACCCACACTAAAAGTTTTTTCGTGGTCACTTCGTGTGATTTCGTGGATCGTTCTTGCTAAGGGAAGACAACACGAAACTAAGGAGGACAAACATCAGTTCCCTTCACCGCTAATAGCCGCTTGCATCACCGATTCGGGAGTCCATTCACTGATCGGCCGGGACTGAGACAATCGCCCACGACTCATCACCGCGAGCCGATCGCACATGCCGAACAATTCAGGCAGGTATGAGCTGACCATCAACACGGCTTTTCCCTTTTCAGCACACTCTGCGATCGTGCGATAGACCATGGCCTTACTGCCGATGTCGATGCCGCGCGTCGGCTCATCAAGCAAAAGGATATCCGCGTCCTGATGTAATAGACGCGCCACTGCGATCTTTTGTTGATTGCCGCCAGAGAGTGACGCGACCGCCTGTTCAGGGTGACGTGCTTTCACTGCGAGTGAGTTAAGGAGCGCTCGCGTTTGGGCGCGCTGGCACGAAACATTCAGCCATCCCCAACGCGAGCAAGCCGCGAACCGGGTCATAGTCACGTTGTCAGCCAGAGAGAGTGTGAGCGCGAGTCCTTCACCTTTCCGATCTTCGCTCAAATAACCAAAGCGCTGAAACAACCTGAGGGCCGTTGTCCCATTGCGCGCGGCAGCCGTCTTTCCCTTCACTTCGATCGATCCTGTCGTTGCCCCTTCAAGCGCGAAGATCGCTCGCACCAACTCTGTCCGGCCTGAACCCATCAATCCCGCGATGCCCAGGATCTCTCCACGCTGCAAATGAAAACTGGCATGTTTCAAATCCGGCGGCGCGCTCAGCTCGCGCACATTGAGAATGGCATCTTCCGGCGTCGAGCTTCGCCGGCTCCGGGGCGGAAACAGATTCTCCAACGGGCGACCGACCATGTGCGCAATTAACTGTTCGTCCGAAGTGGAATTGATGGCGCCGGTCGCGACGCTGCGACCATCGCGCAGCACCGTAAACGTGTCGGCGATCTCTCGCACTTCTTCCAGGAAATGACTGATGTAAACGACCGTGATGGATTGTTCACCGAATTTGCGAATCACTGAAAAAAGGCGCTGAACATCGTCCCGTTGCAAACTACTGGTGGGTTCGTCCATCAGGATGACTTGCGCCCGCGCCGCGATGGCCCGGCAGATTTCAACAATCTGCCGCGCTGCTATTGAGAGATTTGAAACTTGCGCCGCAGGTGTAATTTCAGGATGCTGAAACGTCTCGAGCACCTCATTCGTTCGCGCCCTCAACTTCTTTTGATCGAGCATTCCGAAACGAGCGGGCTCCATTCCCATCATGATATTTTCCGCCGCGGATAAATGCGGAAACAGTGAGAGCTCCTGATGTATCAGAGCAATTCCGCGCGCGCGCGCGTCCAGCGGACTTGATGGCAAGTACGCGGTTCCGTCAACCTCCATAGTTCCTTCGTCTGGCTGAATCAGGCCGGCGAGCACATTCATCAGAGTACTTTTGCCGGCGCCATTCTCGCCTATCAGCGCGTGGACTTCGCCCTCGCGCAGTTGGAGATTGACTCCATCCAACGCGAGCGTCGGCCCAAAGCGTTTACTGATATTTGAAAGCGAGAGAACAGTCATGGATTTAGAAAAAGCCGGGTCTCACGCTCGCCAACGACGAAGCGGTACAGAACCGCGAGCGGTAG
>DNNE01000089.1:0-22101 GCA_003487805.1 Blastocatellia bacterium
GGCAAGTTCGTCGAGTTCCACGGTGAAGGCGCCGCGTCGCTTTCAGTAACCGATCGCGCTACGATTGCGAACATGTCGCCAGAGTACGGCGCGACGATGGGATATTTTCCACCCGACGAAGAGACCTGCGTTTACTTGAAAGCGACCGGTCGAACTGATGAAGAGGTCGACGCGGTGCGAAATTATTTTAAGGCGCAAGACATTTTTGGCATGCCGCGCAGAGGCGACATTGATTACAGCATTCTGCTCGAACTTGATCTTGAAACTATCGTGCCGAGTGTTGCTGGTCCGAAGCGGCCGCAGGATCGAATTGCCCTGCCGGAGCTCAAGAACACTTTTATCAATCTACTGCAACAGGACGTAAAGACAGGAGGTTACGGAAAGCCTTACAGCGAAATTGATCTGCGCTATGCGGCGGATATCGGCGCGAGCGAGCATGCCCTCGCAATTGTAGTCGGCGGCGGTGAACAGCATTCAGCCGGCGTCCCGGCGCCGGTCGGCGATCACGTCACGACCAAAGACACAAGCGTCTGGACCGAAACAGAGATGATGAACAACCGTCCCACGCCGGATCGCGTCGCCGAAGTGATGACCGAAGAATTTCCGAAGGCGCACGTCGATCTCGGCCATGGCGATGTGCTGATCGCCGCGATTACGTCGTGCACGAATACTTCAAATCCCAGCGTGATGCTGGCGGCTGGGTTGCTCGCGAAAAAAGCGGTCGAGAAGGGCCTGAAAGTGCGGCCGACGGTAAAGACTTCATTGGCCCCGGGCTCGCGCGTCGTGACTGAGTATCTTGAGAAGACCGGATTGCAGCCTTACTTGAATCAGCTCGGTTTCAATCTGGTCGGCTATGGTTGCACGACTTGTATCGGAAATTCTGGCCCGCTAGATCCGTCAATCGAAGACATCGTCACCGATCATGATTTGATCGCCGCGAGCGTGCTCTCAGGCAATCGCAACTTTGAAGCACGCGTTCATCAAAGCATCAAAGCGAATTTCCTGATGAGTCCGCCGCTGGTGGTGGCGTTCGCCCTCGCCGGCACGATTGAAAAAGATTTGTCAAAAGATGTCCTGGGGCAGAATGAGCAGGGCGAGGACGTTTACCTGCGCGACATCTGGCCCAGCATGGAAGAGATCGGCGAGAAGATGCGCGACGCCTTTGACGCTGAGACGTATCGCGAACTGTACAGCAACTTCGCGGAGCAGAATCCGATGTGGAACTCGATTCCGACCTCGAGTGGTCTGACGTATCAGTGGGATAAGAACTCGACGTACATTCAGGAGCCGCCTTTTTTCGAAGGCTTTGGCGCGGACGCCGGCGAGATGGCAGATATTCAGGCTGCGCGGCCGTTGGCAATCTTCGGCGATTCAGTCACGACGGATCACATCAGTCCTGCGGGAGCGATCAAAGCCACTTCCCCCGCCGGAGTTTATCTGCAACAGAAGCGTGTCGACGTTGCCGACTTCAACAGCTATGGCTCGCGGCGCGGCAATCATGAAGTAATGATGCGCGGCACGTTTGCGAATGTGCGGATCAAGAACCTGATGGTACCCGGCACGGAAGGCGGCGTGACTCTTCATCAGCCGGACGGTGAGCGCATGAGCATCTACGACGCCGCGATGAAGTATCAGAGCGAAGGCATGCCGCTGGTGGTGATCGCCGGACAGGAATACGGAACCGGATCGTCGCGCGATTGGGCCGCAAAAGGGACTCGTTTGTTGGGAGTGAAAGCCGTAGTGGCGCAGAGCTTCGAACGCATTCATCGCAGCAACCTGGTCGGCATGGGCGTGCTGCCGTGTCAATTCAAAGAGGGAACGAACGCTGCGTCGTTGAATCTCGACGGCAGCGAGACATTCGACATCACCGGCCTGGTCGCTTCCGATTACCACTCCGACGGTGCTGGCCCTAAGTTTGAAGTAACTCCGCGTCAGGACGTGACATTGACGATTCGTCGCGCCGATGGGTCAACAGAGGAAGTGCCGCTGGTCCTGCGAATCGATACGCCGATTGAGATTGATTACTACCTGCACGGTGGCATTCTGCCGTATGTGTTGAGGCAGTTGTTGGCGGGGACGACGGGGTTTTAGCTCTTTAAGTTTCGTTTGCAGTAGTTCGGTACAGGGAAGTATAGGGTCTCAACCAGTCGTCACCATAGACGCCGCGCACAAAATTCAACTGTTCATCGGTTATGCTTGCCTTAGTTGCCTCTAAGTAATCTATGAACGCATCCTTGTTATTTTGAGAAAACAATCTTGTTCCGTAACTTAACTCAGACCGCAGCGGTTCTTCATTCAGATACCCCCGACACTCATCATCGATGAACATGGCATCGCAGTAAGGGAGTAAAGTCGATATTGTTTCTATGTCGTTTGACATTCCTCGACTAGGCGGTCTTTTCATCCCCGACGCAGCCTTCCTAGCTATCGCTGCCCACATCATGGAAGAGATTTTGAGGAATGGTATGGCTTTCAGCGACGGAGAGCTTAAATATTCAATCGTCTTTTTGGGCCAATCATTTTCATTTGAGGTTCCCGTGTTAATAAGCTCGTGCCGAACCATCATAATCAATTTCACAGACGATGCCGGAAAAAGGTCGTTCATGGTCAAGTCTCGTTGGCCAGCTTGTATGTCCGCGTATTTTTTGAGTTGATTTCCAAATCCCTTCAGGTGGTTCTTACCAAAAGCGAGCGCTTCCTCTTCAAACCAATCATTAAAACTTCTGCCAAGTTCACCTTGCCAACGCGAGAAAATTTTGGTTATTTCTTCGCTCAGTCCATCTCGCTGCCTTCGAAGATCAGCGATCCATTCTTCCTCCCATGGTATGTCCACGCTAACAGTGTATCGCTCAGTCCACGCGTCGATTTCGCCGTGAACTACTGAGCTGATGTGGAGGTCAGGTTCATATTCGTCCTTGCCGGTGAGCCAATGTTTGAGATGCTCATTTACTTGAAGGCTCTGAATCCAGCCAGTGTCGCGAAAGCTAACACTCTGCGCTAACAGTTCATACATCCTTTTTAGAGACTGATAGTAAGGCGCGACTCTTGACTCCTTGTTGTGAGCCGCGGATTCAGGACAGACGATTAGTTGGAGCTTGCAGCATTGATCCAACTTTTCGAAAAGAGACAGCCAGAACGAATTAGACATTCCTCCTCTCTGAGATACGCTGCTAACAGGATCTAGGACCTTCATCATATTGCTGATCGCAAATTGGTCGAGATATACAACTCGCTTGCTAATCGGCGGAAGAGGATAGGACTGATCCTGACAACACTCACCGCACCGTCTGAAGAAGCGGTGACCTTGAATGTAGAGCACGCCAAATGCTTTGGCACCGCACCGCGGACAGTTGATGAACGGAGGTATAAACACCTTTGGTTCAAATTCGAAGACTTCGCCTTCGTTCATGCGTGAGCCACCTTATGAATAAATGTCTTTTCGATGTCCCACGTCAAGAACGATCACGCGCATATTGCTGTCTTCGATTTCGTAGATGACACGGTAATTGCCGGATCGAACTCGCCAACCATCACGTCCGGTCAATTTCTTACAGCCTGTTGGACGCGGATTGTTGACGAGCGTTGAAATCAAGTCTCGTACTCGTGCGTAATTTTGTTTTGGCAGGTTGGCGAGTTCCTTCTGGGCGCGAGGGAGGATGAGTACTTCGTATGCCAATTATGAGCCCTCAATTTCCTTAACAGCCTGGGCGAAAGGAATCGGTTCCTCGTTCGAAGCTTTGGCTTCATCGAATGCACGGATGGCTTCCAGTTCTTCGTGGGCTTCGAGTAGCGCTGAATAACGATCGATGTCCAGAAGAACCGCAGTCTTGTTGCCGCTCGCGTCGATAACGAATTGTTCACCGTTGGTGCTCATGGGGGTTATTATAACAAAGAGATTGGCAAAATGATCCGTAGGCGCTCTTAAAACCGCCCAATCTCGCGTCGCCAAATCACGCCAGTCATTGTTCATGACGTTCCCATCGATCATCGCTATCATCACCATCATGAAGCTGCGTCTAATCGTCGAAAAAGATCCGGAGACGGGCCGCTATTCCTCAGTCTTTCCTGAACTGCCGGGTTGTGCTTCCGCGGGTGACACCGAGGACGACGCCATTGCGAACGCCAGAGAAGCGCTCGAGCTTTGGTTTGAACCAACCAATTAATCCTGCGACGAACGAATGAGCGCCGAAGGTGCGAAAATGCAAAAGCCTGGGGCAACGCCCCAGGTTACGTTGTCGTAATTTAATCGAGCGCTGAAGGCGCGGAATACGTCGCCCCTTCAGGGCTTAGTTGAATTTTTTTGACGTAGTCCAGGGGCGTTGCCCCTGGCTATTACATTTCACGCTTTCAGCGTAAAGACACGCCCTTCCTCACGGTCGGGCTACTGCCCCGAAGATGCGGGCAAGGATGCCCGCGCTCCAGTCTCAGCCTTCGCTTTCCAACAGTTCTCTGGCCGCCTGCAATTCCTGCAGGTGCTCTTTGCTCACCGTCGGGTACTTCAAATTTAGGGACTTTAGTTTTGAGATGATGATGTCGGCGACGGCGACGTGGGTGAACCATTTGTGGTCGGCGGGAATCACGTACCAGGGCGCCCACTTGGTACTGGTGTGATTGAACACCGCTTCGAAAGCTTTTTGATAATCGTTCCAGCAAGCTCGCTCTTTCACATCGGCGAGAGAAAACTTCCAATTCTTTTCCGGAGTATTCAAACGGGCCAGGAAACGTTTGCGTTGCTCTTCGCGTGAGACGTTGAGAAAGAATTTGAGGATCGTCACGCCATTGCGGGTTAGATAACGCTCGAAGTCGTTAATCTGATCGAAGCGCTGTTTCCAGACGTCTTTCTTCATTGTTTCCGGCGGCAATTTTTCTGCGCGCAGGAACTCAGGATGGACGCGCAGCACCAGCACCTCTTCGTAATACGAGCGATTGAAAATGCCGATGCGTCCGCGTTCGGGCATGGCCTTGTGATAGCGCCAGAGATAGTCGTGGTCGAGATCTTCTGCCGAAGGCTGCTTGAAAGAGAACACCTGCGTGCCTTGTGGATTGACGCCCGACATCACATGTTTGATCGTGCTGTCTTTACCTGCTGCATCCAGCGCCTGAAAAATTATCAACAACGCTTGAGTGTCCTGCGCGTAAAGAATGTCCTGGAATTCGGCGAGGCGCACGATGTCCGTCTCGAGCTTTTCCAACGCGTCATCTTTGCTATGAAATTTGCCGGTGTCCGCCGGATCAAAATCCTTCAAGCGAATCGTTTTTCCCGGTGGGACGATTAGGGCGTCGTGTTTCATGGTCTGTTCTCCTGCATTGCTCCGGCCTCGGTGAGACGTTTCGCAAGATCAGCGCGAATCTTATGCGCCGAGGTTCGATGAAACCAAGTCGAGCTTAAGCGACTAAGCGCCAAGGGGCGCGAAATGAAAAAGCCTGGGGCATCGCCCCAGGTCGAGTTGTCGTCAATTTTGATGAGCGCTGAAGGCGCGGAATATGCCGCCCTTTCAGGGCTCACTTGCATCTGGTTAATGTCGTCCAGGGGCGTTGCCCCTGGCTATTACATTTCACGCCGTTGGCGTGATGAAGACTTCACGAGACGAGATCATCTTCAATCTCTTTGATGGCTTGCGCCAATGGAATTGCCTGATCGATCGAGCTTTTCGCGTTGTCATAAGCTCGGACCTCTTCGAGTTCCTCTTGGTCGCTAATCATGGGCGCGATTATAACAAATTGCCCGCCCGCTACCGCAGGCGGTTCTGACAAATTCTCACCTCTCCAAAGCTTTCCGATCCCACTTGGCCAGATTGGCTCCGACTTCGTAAGTGCTCTGCATGAACTCGAGCAACGTGTCTTCCGGTGAAGGGGATTGGCGGACGACGTCGTAGGGCAGAAGGATTAACTTCATTTCCGGTGAATAAAAAGCGGCAGCGGGTGTGACTCTTGCTTCGCTATAACCTGGCGGTTCCGGCGCTGCGTAGGAATAGAAGGCAGCCTGGACGCCGTTGCCGCCGGGCCAGAAGCCATGACTGATCACTTCGTGTGAATAGGCTTCCTGGTTCATCTTGCCGTCTGTGCGCGGCGGTGCGGGCCGGCCGGAAAAACGCGTGACGGCGTGGTCGAAACCACCCCACCAGAAATGGACGGGGCTGACTTTGCCGATGAAGCGCGTACGAAATTCTTTAAAGACATCATCGATGTTTACGAGCGCGCGCCAGAACCGATTCATATACTCGGCGTCGTAAGATTTGTGAACATCATCCTGATCGAAACGAATCGGATCGGGAATCTCGACCGGCATCGGCCAGATCTTTACATCTATTCCTAAACCCCGCAGCGCCGCCATCAGCTCTTTATAGAAATCAGCAACCGATTGCGGACGCAGGTCGAGTGTCGTTAGCGCGCCGTCGCTGCAATCAATGCGCAGTTTGTGATCGATGAAGTCGAATTCGATTTCAAAGATGCGATCTTCATAAGGCATGGGCGAAGTCGTCAACCCACGCGCCGAAACATAAAGCGTCACATTCCACCAATGGTTGACGAGCAGCGTCTGCTTCATGCGGATCTTGCCGACGATTTGCATCCACATGTGCACAGTCGCGAGCGTGTCCTGCCAATCTTCCAGGATGAGTTCGGGCCAGATTCTGTTGGGCATGATTTCTCCGTGTCCTCTGTGGTGAATGTGCCGTGCGAGAGAATTTACCACAGAGGACACAGAGGAACACTTGAGAACGCAGACCGGCTTAGACTTTCGCAATTCCGCGATGATAGAGTTCACATCATCCTTAACAAGACGATCTGAAAATGGAGATATAAGTCATCATGTCATCACCACAACCAGCCCAAACCACGCCGCGCCGCTATCAACTATTCATCGACGGTCAATTCGTCGATGCGGAATCGGGCAAGACATTCAAATCGCCGAACCCGTCGACCGGCGAAACGTTCGCTGAAGTCGCTGAAGCCGATCAGGCCGATGTCGATAAAGCTGTCGCCGCCGCGCGCAAAGCATTTGAAGGTAAATGGTCAAAGATCAGCGCGCGCGATCGCGGCCGTTTGCTCTACAAGCTCTCGCAGTTGATCGAGCGCGATGCGCCCCAACTCGCCGAATTGGAAACCCGAGACAACGGCAAGCCAATCAAAGAATCGACGTACATAGATTTGCCGGGCGTGGTTGAGAACTTTGAGTACTTCGCGGGTTGGCCCACGAAGATCGAAGGCGAAACGATTCCGGTCCCTGGCCAGATGTTCAATTACACTCTGCGCGAACCGGTCGGCGTCTGCGGACAAATTATCCCGTGGAATTTTCCGCTGCTGATGGCGGCGTGGAAGCTCGCGCCCGCTTTGGCGGCGGGGAATACCGTGGTGTTGAAGCCGGCGGAACAAACTCCGGTCACGGCAATCGAACTCGCAAAGCTGATCCAGGAAGCAGGCTTTCCGGAAGGGGTGGTTAATATCATTCCTGGCTATGGGGAGACAGCGGGCGCGGCGCTTGCTTCACACAAAGGCATTGACAAGATCGCGTTCACTGGTTCGACCGAGGTTGGCAAGCTAATCGCGAAAGCTGCTGCCGGCAATCTCACGAAAGTCTCTCTCGAGCTTGGCGGCAAAGCTCCGAACATAATCTTTGCCGATGCGGATCTGGACCAGGCAGTCAACGGCGCGATGATGGGAATCTTTTTCAACCAGGGCCAGGTGTGTTGCGCGGGCTCGCGGATCTTTGTCGAAGAAAAAGCCAGGGATGAATTTCTTGGCCGATTCAAAGAAAAAGCCGATCGCATCAAGGTCGGCGATCCGATGGACAAAGCGACTTTGATGGGGCCGCAGGTTTCGGAAGAACAACTGAATCGCATCAAGAGTTATGTCGACATCGCGCGCGAAGAAGGCGCGACGGTGTTTACGGGTGGTGGGTCACCGCAACTCGATCCGCAATTTCAAAATGGTTACTTTTTTCAACCGACGATCTTCAGCGACGTCGACAACTCGATGCGCGTGGCCCAGGAAGAAATCTTTGGCCCCGTCTCAAGCGTGATCACTTTCAAAGATGACGACGAACTGATTCAGAAAGCGAATGATACGATCTACGGATTGTCGGCCGGAATTTGGACGCAGAACATCACGCGCGCGCATCGCTTTGCAAGGGCAATCAAAGCCGGCGTTGTCTGGATCAATACCTACAACATGATGAACGCGGCGTCGCCATTTGGCGGCTACAAACAATCAGGCTACGGGCGTGAGATGGGCAAGCACGCGCTGGAACTCTACACCCAGGTGAAGAGTGTGTGGGTTGATCTCTCAGGCAAGCCGATTGGTTGGTTTGGGAAATGAAGAGTCCGGTCAAATGTTTTCGCCGGAGATGATCGCGCTTGTTGATCCAAAGCGCCGTCGCCGCTTCGCTCTGCCGGCGCACTCCAAACTACTCATCGTCGCACCATTGATATCCGACGCCGCGCACTGATCGAATGCAGCTTCCGTCACTGTCGCCCAATGTTTGGCGCAGCCTCACGATCATATTGTCGATGGTGCGCTGGTTCAGAAATTTGTCCTCGCCCCATAGCTCATCCAGAATTTGATTGCGGCTGACAACCGCGGGGCTGCTGGTGACGAGCAATTGCAGCAAGTCAAAATCACGCGCCGGCGGAACTTCGCGTCTACCGTCCGGATGCACGATCGTGCGATTCTCTAATTCGATGACACAGCCCTGACATGTTGCCTGGCGGCGGACCGGATGTCTTTCCAGGACGTGCTCGACACGCAGCAGAAGCTCGCGCAAGTGAAACGGTTTCGGAATAAACTCTTCTGCCCCGATCTCAAATCCTTCCAAACGATGTTCGGCGGTGCTTAAAGCCGTCATAAACATGATTGGGACCGTGGTCTGCTGCTTGATGTGCCGTCCCAACTCGAAACCCGAACCGTCCGGAAGGCCGATATCCAGAATGACCAAATCCCAATTTCCTTCCTCCAACTTTTTCAGGGCGCGCTGCTTGGTTTCAACCCACGCGACGTCATACTTTTCGCGCAGCAACCGCTCGTGCAACGTGGCGCCGAGCGAACGATCATCTTCGACCAGCAACAGGCGCTTCATAATTGGTACGCACGCTGGCGGCGTGTGAATTTTCAGAAAGCATGGCTGAGGCGTTCGCACCCGCAGCTTCAGGCAATTCAAGCACGGCCACCAACCCTTTCGCCTCACCGTTACGGAATGTGATCGTTCCGTTCATTGCTGTCAGCAGGCGCCGCACGATGTACAACCCGACGCCGCTGCCGCTGCTGCGCGCGTGCCGCACAAACAATTGCCCCAGCTGGCCCAGGTCACCTTCAAAGCCGCGGCCATTATCGATCACGGCCACGCTAAGCCGTCCCGCATTCCGGCTCACCTGAACATCCACTTGCGTTGCGTGCCCATGAATGACGGCATTCTGCACCAGATTCGTAAGCACGCTTTCCAGCGCGCGCGCATCCGCGATCACGACCCCGTCGCCGGTCTGCGTAATCTCTACATTGGGCCAGTGCAGCCGCAGGGCTTCGATTCGATCGCCCAGGCGAATTGGCTGCAGAAAGAATTTTCCGCGCGGCAGGTTTACCAGAAACAGAGAGTTCTCTAACTGCAATTGCAGACGGAGAGTGTCGCCCAACAGACGATCAAGTAAAGGATTCGGTTCGTCGCCCGCAAAGTCTTCGCGCAAGCTTTCCGCCTGCAAACGGAGACTGGCCAGCGCAGTTTTGGCATCATGAGTAAAGGCCGCGAAGAACTCTTCCACCTGCGCATGACGCTTTTGCTCGCGGCGCGCGTAATAGAACAGAGCCAGCCCGCCGCCAATCAATGAAGCGATGAGGATGCCGCCCTCCCACAAGAGCATCTGGTAATGGCGGTGAAGCTGGACTGCGTTTTCGAGGTTCGATTGATTGATCAGGTCGAGCTGGCGCAAGCCGAACACCAACCACCAGGCGGCCAGGGTCACCGTAAAGAGAACCCATAGCGCCACCAGGCCGATCACTATTCGATTGCGTTTGCGTTCGGCGCTCATATTTCCTGGTTCCCTCTCCCTCTGGGAGAGGGTTAGGGTGAGGGCTTACGACACCTGCTAAACCCTCACCCCGGCCCTCTCCCAAAGGGAGAGGGAGATCAAATCTTTCAAGCCAGCTCCACTGCTTCCAAAATTGCTTTCTGCGCTCGCTCGAGCAACTCATCCGAATGTGCGAGTGACATGAAATTCACTTCGTATCCACTCGGCGATAAATAAACACCTCGATCAAGCGCGCCATGAAATACTTTGGCAAACGCTTCAACGTTGTGCGCCGGTATCTGTTCGATTCTTCGAATCGCGCTGGCGGTGGCCGTATGCAACCAAAAGATCGAAGCGGTCCGGGTTATTTGAAACGGCAGACCTCGCTGTTTGAGGTTCGAATTTAAACCATTGCAAAACTCGGCGGTCCGTTCTTCCAACAGCGCATACGCATTGACGCGCTCAACTTTTTCGAGCGTCGCCAGTCCGGCTCGCATCCCTACCGGGTTCGCGCTTAGCGTGCCGGCCTGATAGACGGGACCAGCAGGCGCAACCAGTTGCATCAAGTCTCGGCGCCCGCCATAGGCTGCCACCGGGAACCCGCCGCCGATAACCTTGCCGTAAGTCACCATGTCGGGATGGACGCCCAGCACTTCCGCCATGCCGCCCAGTGCGACGCGAAAACCAGAGATAACTTCATCAAAAATTACCAGAGCGCCGTGCGCACGCGCCAGCCGGATTGTTTCATCGATGAACTCTCGCCGCTGAATCAGCAAACCATAGTTTGCCGGCAACGGTTCGAGAATCACCGCGGCGATTTCCGCTCCGAATTGATCGAAGACTTTTTTGACGGCACCTTCATCATCCAACGGCGCTACCAAAGTCTCTCCGGCGACATTCTCAGAAACGCCCGCGCTTGAACTGGCGGCCTCGCCCGCCAAACCGCTGCCGGCTTTCACCAACAACGAATCAGAGTGCCCGTGATAGCAACCTTCAAATTTCAGGATGCGATTGCGATTCGTCGCGGCGCGCGCGACGCGCAGCGCGCTCATTACAGCTTCGGTTCCCGAAGAAACAAAGCGCAGCATCTCAACCCATGGCAGACGCGAAGTGATCCATTCGGCGAGTTCAAGTGAGTATGGTTCTGAGGCGCCAAAGCTCCATGCAGTTTCGATCGCTTCGCGCACGGCTGCGGCAACCTCCGGGTCGCGATGACCGAGAATGAGCGGACCAAAGCTCTGACAGAAATCGACGTACTCGCGGCCATCGACGGACGTCATCGTGCCGCCCTGGGCGCCGCGAAAAAAGATCGGCGTGCCGCCGACGCCCTTGAAAGCACGCACCGGACTGTGCACGCCACCGGGCGCGATGCGAAGAGCGCGCTCGAAATATTCGCGAGAGAGATGGTCAGTCGATGTTGCTTCTTGAGAAGTCATGTTCCTGTTTTCGTTCCCTCTCCCTTTGGGAGAGGGTTAGGGTGAGGGCCTACGCTCTTTACTCGATATGCTTGCAGCCCGCTTTAGCGGGCGATAGATCATCGCGCCAGCTAAAGCTGGCGACGAAGAGTACCAAATATTGTACGCTCGTAGACCCTCACCCCGGCCCTCTCCCAAAGGGAGAGGGAGATATTCACCTTCCAATTCCCAAACTCTTCGCGTACCGCGCACCGTACGTGATGATGTATTGTGCGCCGGCGCGTTTGAAAACGTGCCACGTTTCCAACAATGCTTCATCAAACTTGATCAATCCCTGATCCGCCAGCACCGAAAGTCCACCGAATTCGCCACTTACCTGATAAGCGCCGCACTGTAAGCCGGTGCGCTCGTGAATCGGGCGAATCAAATCCAGTGACGTCAATCCGGGCTTGACCATCAACAGGTCCGCGCCCTCTTCTGCGCAGCGAACGCTGGCCGCGATTGCGCCGCTGCGATTGCGAACATCGAGCTGGTAGTGGCGTCGATCGCCGAACTGCGGGGCCGAATCCGCGGCGTTGCGAAATGGACCGTAAAAATTGCTGGCGAACTTTGTGCTGTAACTCATCACCGGCACCAGATTGAATCCATTCTCATCGAGCGCACTGCGAATCCGGCCAACGCGGCCATCCATCATGTCGCTCGGACTGATGCCGTCGGCGCCGGCTTCAGCAAACGCCACTGCAGACCTTGCCAATTCTTCCAAAGTCTCATCGAGCTTGATTCCCTTTTCGTCCAGCACCGCGCAATGTCCATGCGTCGTGTACGAGCAGAGACAGGTGTCAATCCAAAGACAGAGGCTGTTTCCAAACTGTTTGCGAATCTGCGAGATGGTTTCGCGAGTGCTCTGATGATCGAACCCGCTGTCTTTCTTCATCGAAGGAACCGGGAAGAGCAAGAACTGCGTGACGCCGTCCGCGAGATCTTTTTCGATCTGCTTTAACGCCGAAGGGATGTTATGACGAACATTGCCGCGCAGACCGGGAATTGGTTCTGTCTGATTCAATCCTTCGACCACGAAGAACGGTTGAATCAACTGAGCACGATTGAATTCAGTTTCCGCGCATAAATCGCGCAAGTGCTGCGAAGCGCGCAACCGCATCAGACGCTTCATTCGGACATCTCCTTTAGCGACGTGTCAGAACCCGGAGCGGTAGCGACGGGATCAAAGTGCTGCTTTGGTTGAAAGCGGATCATCTTCATTTCTTCTGCGATGCCTCTATGATCCGGTCGCTACCTCTCCCGGTTCTGACACATCTCTTCCAGCCACTGCGCGTGGTCAAGAAAAACATGCGGCTCGATCCCGTTCCTTTCTAAAATCCGCTGCGTATTTCCCGGTCCACAGAAATGCGTCATGTCTTTAAGCCAACTGTTCTGCGAAAGCGCGTACTCAAAACTCGATCCGCTTTTCCAAAAGAAATACTTCTTGCCGCTCAAGTCGACCGCTTCATCTTTCGGCACTAATCGATAAGTCGCCAGCGCTTTGATCTCACCATCAGTGTAGCCGCTCTCATGCGTAAGCTTAAGCCAATCAACCTGTGCGCCAACGAGCGTTTCGATCCGGGGCGATTCTTGTTCGCCGAGGCTCTCAGCACATCCGTTCACCCAGACGCCGCGACGCGCCAGACGCTTCCAGGTCTGCACTCCGCTGGCCCAAACGGTTTTGACGCCCTCGATATTCCAATGATCCGGCAACGCATCGGCTTTGGCAATCCAAAGGGCAGTCTGGCTTTCACTCCCTCTCCCTTTGGGAGAGGGTTTGGGTGAGGGAGTAGGCGCGTCCGCTAGTTCCCTCACCCCAACCCTCTCCCAAAAGGAGAGGGAATCGATTTGGATGATTTCCCGCACAAACCAATCAGCTTCCGATGGATCAAGCGGCCACATCTCGTCTTTTGAAACTTTCGGCGGTCGCGGCTTCGCCGGCACGAGCGAGCAACGATCAAGCAGCTCGCCGCCGTCCGTAAGACCTCGTAATTGAGTGATTTCTCCAAACGGTCGGCGCAGAACGCTGGCGCCAATTTTTTGATGACAGCCACCGCCATAACTTCGCAGGATCTCGCGCTCACTCAACACGGCGCTGAACGTTTCGGAACAATTGAGCGGCGTCAGCAATTCGCGGATGTCGGCGCGCTCACGAGAAATCTCAACAGCCAAAGCTCCCTGTGCAGGTGCGGAGGGATTCTCGCGCAGCGGCAGGACCATCCAACGGCACTGCGATAAAGCTTCTCGTAATTCTTTTTGGGTAGCGGCGAGCTCGCTCTGCGGGGCCTCCAACAAACGATCGATCGCGGCCTTCGCTACGATCAGTCCGTCGACATCCGACTGAATCAGTTTGCGCACGCGTGTCGGCACGTTGCCACGAACATTGGTGAAGTCAAGTTTAGTGATCTTCGCGGGCAGTACTGCGCGCAGGAATGAATCGAGGTTGTGCGCGCGTCGTGGCGACGAAGTCAGAATCGTCATAACGCCGGTCCGCTCGACCTCGCTCCAACGACTCCGCGGCGCCAGCAAGAGATCGCGCGCGTCGGCGCGCGGCAATGTCGCTATGACTTCAGTTTCCGGATCATTCTCAATCGCGAGATCTTTCCAGGAGTGAACCACCAGATCGAACTCCCCATTCAGCAGTCCTTCGCGAAAGTCCTGCGTGAAGACCCCCTTCTCAGGCATCTGCCACAATGGATCGGTCTGGTTTTTGTCGCCGAGAGATTCGTGAAAGGAATAATTGATTTCGATGTGAGAGTGTGTGGCGCGGAGAGTGTCACCGACCTGGTACGCTTGAATTCGGGCCAGGTCACTGCGACGCGACGCGATCGTCACGCGCATAAATCTTCCCACCCGAACGGACGAAACTGCGCCTGCTGGGACTGGCGCCGGACCAACTGTGTGATTTCGGCACGCGCGGCTTCGACATGTCCTGCTAATCTTTCGCGCTCAGTGCGCAGCGCTTCGAAGAGCTCGTTCAATTTGATCACCGGCGTCCGTAGCATGATCGGATCAGTTGCCGCCTCGCCGCGAAGATCCAGGCACTTCGTGAATGATGCGCTCTGCATTCGCGACCAGCGCGCCACGTCAACCGCTTTCAAAGGCGCAGCAATCACTAATCCTGCTTCCGCTTGCTCCCAACCAGTGTCACCATCGATATATTGAACGAGTTCGATCTCCGGATACTCTTGCAGAAGATCCTTCGCACGCTGCCAGCTGCGATAGAACACTCGGACTTTGGTTTTGCCGATCAGCCACGGCAGAATTTCCCGGGCGAGTTTTCCGGAGCCGAGCACGGCCACAGTTGGCAATCCTTTCACATGCTGGCGCACGAGACTGCCGTACGATTGACTGCCAATTCCCTGCAGATGATCGTGTCGGACTCGCTTCGCGTCAATCATCAAGTTCGTCGCCAGTTGGCGCAAGAAATTGCCCCAGGATGTTTTCGGAAACTTCGTGTTGAGCAGAAATTCTTTGAACTGGCCCATCACCGCCGTCTCGCCCACGATCGGCGAATTCAAACCGCAAATCACTTCGAGCAGGAAGGCGTAGGCTTGCTGACCACGAAAGATTTCAACCGTGGGCGGAATCAGATTGTGGCTTTCGACAGTCTCAATCAGATCGCGATTGTCATGTGCATTGAGAAAGAGAATTCGGCGCAGGCAGGTTTGCATTTCGAGGCCGTTGAGCACCGCGGGCATCTTGTCCCGCGCCTCGCGCCGAAGGTTGACTATGACCAGTTGGTCAATCACGGAGTTATTCTAGAAAATCCGCCATTTCGATTGTCATCCGTTTGTCATGAAAAGCGAGAATTTATGCAGGGATGTGATGGGGATCACTTGCTGCCAGGCGGGCCACACATTTCCGCCCTGGGATTCCCGCTCGTGTTGCCTGCGCCAATTCAAACGCGCCGGTCGCAAGTCTTGATATGAAGCCGTGCTTCGGACAATAATCAGCGCAGAGAAAGATGAAGAACAAGGCGGGAACGCAAGGTTCGGAGGTACGGATGGCAAGAGGACTAAAGGACTTAAAAGAACTCAAGATCGAACGTCCGCCGCGAATCAAACTATCGGCGAAGGAGTCGCTCAAGCGGACCAAAGAGTTCGAGAAGCGAAAGGAGAGCTTTATTGCCGCTGTTAGAAAGAGCAAGAGTTGAAGTCTACTTGCCTGATCTCCCACGAGCTGCTTATTACAATCTGCTTGCTGAGCTGACTCAGGAATTCACCTACACATTTGGTGGATGCACGATTATCCATGGGCTTGATGGCAGTTACCTCTCCGAAGCCGGTTCGCTGATTCAGGATCGGATCAATTTGATTTACACGAATACGCCCTACGCATTCGAAGCAAACTTTGAAACGATCTCAACGTATGCCGACAAGCTCAAAGCTGCGGTGAATACAGCTTTGGAAGAAGAGACTGTTCTCATCGCTGTGCTCAGGGTTTATCATTCGCAGTAATCCGCTTCGCGCTTTGCTCTTGCCCTTTGCGGCGGTCGAATAAGTAGATGCAAAACGTCGACTTAAACAAAACCGCGGATGCCTGGGCTCCCCTGTCTCGCACACTGTTCGTTCCACACACGGAGAGCGAATACCGGCAGCTAGTCGAATTGCTCGATAGCCTGATCGATCAAGTTGGAGAAGACGAATCGCACCCTCTCGCATCATTCATGGAAGTCGTCGGCATCCTGATCGAGAAGTATGAGGACGAGCAGGTACCGGAATTAGCAGTTGAGTGATTCCCCACTCATCAATTCTGCGCGGCAATCTGATACTGCTCCAGCTTCCCATCCGGCATTTCATAAGTCCACGCGCGCAAAACTTTCGCCGGAAAGCGAATCAGGTAAACGCGCAGTGTCATGCCGCCGCGCAGGCCCTGACTCGCCTGAGTAAATGATTGCGGTGTCCCGAGCGGTCCCAATCCACTCGCGAAATCTTTCAGCGCATCTTCATTGAAATAGAAATTCGCGTTGTCTGTGAAGAGCGTTCGATCAACTTTTCCCGCCTGAAGATCCGCGAAGATCTTCTTTGCCTGCTCCAGCTTCGCCGGCGTCGCCGGATCGTTCGTCGCAAATAATAAAGGAGTAATGCCTCCGGCGATCGCGCCTGAGGCGCTGGCGGCATCCTGATTTGTCAGCACCACGATCGCAGCGCGATCATCCGGAAAAATTGTGTTCTGCGCCGTAAAGCCGGACACCTCGCCGCCGTGCGAGATCGCGCGGTGACCACCCTGCGAATTCACGTCAACGCCAAGGCCATAATGTGTGTCCAATCCGTTCTTGAGCAGCACGTCAGTTTCCATTTCGCGATAAGAAGCCGGCTTCAAAACTTTCTGATCGATTACGGAAACGTCCCACCTCGCCAGATCCTCGGCAGTCATCGCCAGCTCTCCGGCAGCAAACATCCAGCCCTTGCCTTCCTTCGGCGCGGGTCGCAATGGCCCCAGCGCAAATCGCAGATAGCCGCGCGGGTCGTTCTCGCCCAGCGGGCCTTCATCGGTGTTGAAGGTGCTCTTGATTCCCAGCGGGGCGAAAACTTTCTCGCGCAGAAATTGAAGCAGCGGCATGCGTGCGACCTTCTCGACGATCACTCCCGCGATCACATAATTCGTGTTGCTGTACTGCCACTTGGTTCCCGGATCGAAATCGAGCGGCTTCTTTGCCCACGCGTCCATGATCTGTTGAGCATCCGTGGCTTTCAGCATTCCCGGCATCACGTAATCCTGCGGCCAATAATCCTGATAACCCGACGTGTGTGACAGCAATTGTCGAATCGTCACTTCGTTCGCGCGCGTGAGATTCGGAACGTATTTCGCGACTTTGTCGTCGAGCGAAAGCTTTCCCTGCTCCTGCAAAAGCAAAATCGCCGCCGCCGTGAACTGCTTACTGATCGAGCCGATGCTGTAACGCATCGTTGTGCTCGCCGCTGTTTTTGGATCAAGTCGCGCATCGCCATAAGCTTTGACGTAAGCAATCTGCCCATCTTTGACGATCGCGATCGAGGCGCTCGGCACACCTGTGCGGGCCAGCGTGTCGGTGGCGACTTTGTCGATCTTTTCGATCAGATCGGCGGGCAGTTGGGTCTGGGCAGCAGCAGTGAACGCAGCTAAAGCGATAACGATCGTGACGGCGATAGAATTAACTCGTGTAAACATGATGCTCCTTTTTGGAGTGCTGCGGCTTGACGCAGCTTTCGCATTGCTCTGGAAGACGAACGAAAAAGCGGCGTCAAGCCGCCGCACTCCAAAATTATTTCTTCCACACCGGCAGCACTACACGCGACGGATACTGCGGCGAGTGATAGACCCGTTCAGTCGCTTTCTGAAAATCTGCGTCGGTGCCCAGCTTGTAATTCGCCATGAACTTCTGCGGGTTGCGCGCGACCAGCGGGAACCAGGTGCTTTGGACCTGGACCATGATGCGGTGGCCTTTCTTAAATGTGTGCACGATGCCCGGCATTACATAAGAAAGCTTCGCCGGAATATTTGGCCGCAACGGCTCAGGTCGTTCAAAGCTGTTGCGGAAGCGCGCCGGCATTGGCTCGCCGCGCAGAAGCATTTCGTAACCGTTCGGCGTCAAGATTGAGCCGGTTGAATCCTGCGGCGGTCGCATTCTCTCTGGTTGCCCGTTTGGCAATTTGTTTCCGGTTTCCGGATATTGATAATCGTCCGGAAAAACATCGATCAGCTTCACGATGAAATCTGAATCAGTGCCGCTGGAAGAAACAAATAGCTCAGGCTTGATGCTGCCGGCTACGGTGATGTCTTCAGTCAAAGGATCAGTCTGATAAACAAGCACGTCGGGTCGCGTCGCCGCAAACCGCTGATCTTCCGTCATGAAGTCGCGCGGATAGCGGATCGTGTCACTGTTTCTTTTTTCGGTGTAAGGCACGGGATTCCACGGATCACTGACGTATTCGTCGAACAGCTTTCCACTCGCAGGCGGACGCGCGCCGTTCGCTCCGTTGCCAAACACAAGCTTGCCGTCAGACATCAAATAAACTGGCGTATCGGCTGAAACAGTCGGCGACCAGTTCGGCAGATCGGCCCATTGATTCGCGCCGGTGTCGAAGACGTTGACCTCTTTGATTTGCGAGATATCGCCCAGGTCCTTCAAAAAGTGATTGAAGAATGGCAGCTCGAAATGCTCTCGATAATAAACGCCGGTCTTCATTCCAAAATACGCAGTGCCGAGCCAATCACCATCAGTCCGAGCCCAACAGCCGTGACACCACGGGCCCATCACCAGCACGTTAAAGATTCCAGGATTTTGCTTTTCGATACTTTGATAAGTTCCCAATGCGCCGAATAAATCTTCATCGTCATACCAGCCACCGACCGTCATCACTGCCGCATGAATATTTCGCAGGTTGGGAAAAATGTTTCGCTCTTTCCAAAACTGATCATAGTTCGGATGCGCCATCATCTGGTCCCAAAACTTGAGGCGAAAGCCAAACTGCTTCTCAAACGCATCCCCGGAATTTTTCATCCCGCCCATGTCGAAATAGAACTTGTAGCCATCCTGCGTTCCATAATTGAACGGCTTCACATAATCGTTGTTCGACGTGGGCACGGGACGCGGCTGGCCAAAGCCGGTGAAGAAAGAAAAATTCTGCCCGAGAAACAGGGCGCCGTTATGATGATTGTCGTCGCCGTGGAACCAGTCGGACACCGGCGCCTGGGGCGAGATGGCTTTGATCGCCGGATGACCATCGATGCCCGCCATTGAAGTGTAAAAGCCCGGGTAAGAAATCCCGTAAACACCAACCCGTCCGTTGTTGTTTGGCACGTTCTTGATCAGCCAATCGACTGTGTCATAGGTGTCGGTTGTCTCATCGATCTGATTTCCCTTCTTGTTCGGAATGTATGGCCGGACGTCTTCATAAACACCTTCGCTCAGATAGCGACCACGCACGTCGCCATATACAAAAATGTAACCTGCGCGCGCAAACAACTCGTCCGGCCCAAGCGAGGTCTTGTAATTGTCCGGGCCATAAGGACCGACGCTGTAAGGCGTGCGATCGAACATGATCGGATACTTTTGCTTCTTGTCCTTCGGCTCATAGATACAAACAAAAAGCTTCACGCCGTCGCGCATCGGAATCATGACTTCGCTCTTGGTGTAATGACTCTTGATGTAGTCAGCGAGTTCACGCTGCTGTGGTGTTAGCGGGGCGGGTTGGGCGAATGAAGAGGCCGCGCCGAAGAGCAAGAAAAGAATTGCGATCGAAAGTTTGAAGAAGGGTTTTGGTTTCATGGTGTTTCGAGTAAGAAGAACAAAGTGGAATTCGCCGAGGTGTTCATCGCAGCGATGACCCGAACTAACTAAGAACCCGAGGTAGACGGGCTCGCTTTCTCCGACTGATGTTGAATAATTCCAGCGAGCGCCCGGAGTGCTGTGTTCACGGATTCGGAATCCGGAAAGACCTGGGCAACGTCAGGATCCAGCACGATAACATTAGCTCCTTGCGCGAATCGGCCAGCGTATTTGCCACGCACGCCTTCGCTGAAGTCATATTCATCCAACATCTCAGGATCGCTATCGTTATTCGATTGCTGACTCATGCTTCAGGAATGCGTCGGCGCCTGCATCAATGCTTTCTGCGCTTCAAGCGGCACATCGATTAGGACAAAGAGGTCGGCAGGATATAAATAATCCTCCCCGGTATCATCAACAATCCTTAGGTAGTTACTTCGTGCCGCGGATTCATCTGGCAGCACTCGATAGACGGTCCGCACGGTCAAATCGTCCGGGTAAGCGGTATTGTCGATGCAAACCGCGAAACGTGGCTGAGTGCTTTCAACTTCCATAATTTCAATCCAGATATCGCTTGATTTTCATTCTCACTTTACCAATACCATGGGCCTCGTACCAATGTATTTCAGCAAACCGTATCGTACCATCGCGGAGACGCACATTGGCAACGCCTTTGCGCTTTCGCCAACGTCCGTGTCCGAACCGCTCGCGCAGTTGGCGCAATTCTCGGATCGAATGAGTAAAAGCAATTGTCTCGGCGTCAGCAATATCTCCGAAGAGCTCAAAATCTACTTGCATGGGAGTCGCCATTTCGGAAACCAGGTTTCTTCGATCACTCCAGTGATGGAAGATTTCCGGCGGTCTTATTTTCAAACGGGCCTAACGCAAACCCGCCTGTCCCAGCATCTCCAGAAACTGCTTTTGCGTGCGCATATCGATCGACTGCGCCACTAACTTGCCTTCGCGATCGTAGACAAAACTCTTTGGGATGCCGTCGATGTGAAAGAGATCGTTCACCTTGCGCCCCGGATCCAGAAGGATCGGATATGTCACCGGTCGCTCGGTTAGGAAGGGCTTCACCTTACCCGCCTCTTCATCATCGACCGCAAGTATCACTAACCCTTCGTCCTTGAATCGTTTGTACAAGGCATCAAGGTCTGGCATTTCCTTCCGGCATGGCGGACACCAGGTGGCCCAGAAGTTAACCAGCACAACCTTTCCGTGCAGCTCACGTAGCGTCCAGCTCTTTCCCTGCAAGTCAGTCAGCGTGAAATCCGCTTTTTGTCGAGCCTGATCATCTGCTTCCAGTTTTGCGATCGCCGCCGCGTATTGCGGATTGTCCACTGATGCTTGCACGTGCTCGTAACGTACGAGCGTGGCCAGCTCAACATAAGGAAAAGCCGGCTCAGCTCCATTCATCGGCACCGGCTGTTCGCGCAGCGCACCGGCCAGAGTGGTCGCGACTTCCTGCAAAGTGTCATGCCCGAAATCTCCCTCGGTCGAAAGGTTCGCCAGCCCATTTGCCAGATTAAGTTTGTTCGCAGTTTTCGGTAGCCGCCGAATATCGAGCGCGAGTTGTTTGGTGGTGCGCGCCCGCACATCGTCGGGCAAACTCCGAAGATGTGTGATTTGATCGCGGATTGGCGTTTCGTCCCTGGTCCACGATACGTCCTGACCGTTCGTGATTCCGGACAGCGCCATCGCGCTGAGTAGGAAAGCAGCTGGAAACAGGAATGCTCTGGCGGTCAAGGAATATCCGGTTTGATTCATGATTTTTTTCGCTCGATTTTTGCGATTTAATCATCATTTTCCCAAACTCGCAAAGGCGGAGTTATACTAAGCCTTCCAACTCTTCCCAATCAGATTTGAAGTCAAAAGCTGGAGGTCGCACATGGCCAAAGTTACGTCGCTCAACGTCAATGGAAAGAAGCTGGCGGTTGATGTCGATTCAACCGTCAGTCTGCTCGCCGTCTTGCGTAACGATCTGGATCTCAACGGTAGCAAGTATGGATGCGGTGAGGGTCAGTGTGGCGCTTGCACAGTCCTGCTTGATGGCGTGGCGACCCGTTCGTGCATCACTCAGGTTGGACGCGCCACGGGAAAACAGATCACCACCATCGAAGGCCTCGAGAAAGACGGCAAGCTGCATCCGCTTCAGGAGGCTTTCATTAAGGCCGATGCCATGCAATGCGCCTATTGCACCTCGGGAATGATCATGTCGGCGAGTGCGCTGCTGTCCAGGAACCCAAAGCCGAATCGGGAAGAGATCGTCACCGGCATGAACGGAAACATTTGTCGTTGCGGGACCTATCAGCGAATCGTCGATGCGATTCAAATTGCTTCGGGAGGTAGAACCTGATCTCTGCGCTTCCTCCGCGTTCTCTGCGTCTCTGCGGTG
>DNNE01000089.1:22389-22686 GCA_003487805.1 Blastocatellia bacterium
GTTCTCTGCGTCTCTGCGGTGAACGTTTTTTGGAGAAGCGATTCACCGCGGAGACGCAGAGCGCGCCGAGATTGCGCTGAGAAAAGCCAGGGAGGTCGAGATATGAATGAGCAATGTGCTCAAACCAACGAAATTGAACCTGATCGCTACGAGCTGTTCGAGAGTCCGAATTACAACTTCCATTTCGCACGTCGCGATTTCATCAAGGCGTTCGGACTAGGCATCGTCTTCATCGTTCCCGCCGCGCGCGCGCTCGCACAACAACGCGGTCAGGGCGAATCCGGTCGCGGCGGCGGC
>DNNE01000089.1:22985-23588 GCA_003487805.1 Blastocatellia bacterium
GCGAATCCGGTCGCGGCGGCGGCAATGAGCGACTACCAAATGATATCGATGCCTGGATTCACATCAACGAGGACGGCGGCGTAACCGTGTTCACCGGCAAAGTTGAAGTGGGCCAGAATACTCGCACGACGTTGTCGCAATCAGTCGCCGACGAATTGCACGTTCCGATCGATTCGGTTCATCTGGTCATGGGAGATACCGATCTGACGCCGTTTGACATGGGAACCTTCGGCAGTCGCAGCACCCCGACAATGGCGCCGCAGCTGCGCAAAGCCGCCGCCGCCGCGCGCGAAATGCTAATCGCCATGGCTGCCGAACAGTTGCAGGTCGAGCCAAAGGACTTACGAATTGTCGATGCTCGTTTCTTGAATCACGACAAGTCGAAAACGCTGACGCTCGCCGAAGTTGCGAAGGGACGCAAGCTTGTCAAAGTGATTCCCGACGACATCGCGATTACGCCACCGAAGGATTGGACCATCGCGGGTACGCCTGCCGAAAAAGTCGACGCAAAGAATTTCGTAACCGGAAAGCATCGCTACACCTCGGACATAAAACGTGAAGGAATGCTTTACGGCAAGATCGTGCGACCGGCGACGTTCAATT
>DNNE01000089.1:23875-26379 GCA_003487805.1 Blastocatellia bacterium
GGTGCGACCGGCGACGTTCAATTCGAGGCTCGTGTCAGTCGACGCAAAAGCTGCGGAAGCTATGCCAGGCGTGAAGGTCGTGACCGACGGAACTTTTATAGGTGTGGTGGCGCCGGACCAACAGGCTGCGAGCAAAGCAGCCAATGCGATCGCCGTCGATTGGAAATCTCCTGGTCAGCCTTCGAACGCGGAATTATTTGATCTCCTGCGCAAACCATCGACCGGCCAAAGAGGCGGTGGCGGCGAAGGAGGCGGTGGCGGCTCGCGTCCGCAAGGTTCGATTACAGATGGTTTGGCGGCCGCTGATAAAAAACTCGAACAGACCTACACGGTCGCCTACATCGCGCACGCGCCACTCGAGCCGCGCGCCGCCGTGGCTGAGTGGAACGGCGACAAGCTGACGGTTTGGACGGGCTCGCAAAGACCGTTTGGAGTAAAGAGCGAACTCGTCGAGGCGTTTCATATTCCGGAAGATAAAGTGCGCGTCATTGTGCCTGACACTGGTTCCGGTTATGGCGGCAAGCATACCGGCGAATGCGCAGTTGAAGCAGCGCGATTAGCGAAAGCCGCGGGCAAACCGGTCAAGCTGGTTTGGACGCGCGAAGAAGAATTCACCTGGGCCTATTTTCGGCCGGCCGGTGTCATCGACATCAAGAGCGGCGTAAAGAACGACGGCACGATCACGGCCTGGGAATTTCACAACTACAACTCAGGCGGCTCTGGCATTCAGATCAAGTACGACATTCCCAACAACGATATTCGATTTCATCCATCAAACTCGCCGCTGCGTCAGGGCTCGTATCGCGGTCTGGCGGCCACCGCGAATCACTTCGCGCGCGAATCGCACATTGACGAGCTCGCGCATGCGGTCAACATGGATCCACTCGAATTCCGTCTGAAGAACATCAAGGACAAACGGCTGCGCGATGTGCTGCAAGCTGCCGCGAAATCATTCGGTTGGGGAAAGGCGAAACCCGGGCGCGGCCACGGATTCGGGATCGCGTGCGGGTTTGAAAAAGGCGGTTACATTGCGAGTTGCGCAGAGATCGCCATCGAGCCCCCATCAGATAAAGAAGACAAAACCAATAAACGCGTGCGAGTCATTCGCGTCGTGGAAGCCTTTGAATGCGGCGCGGTGGTAAATCCGCTTCATCTCAGGAACCAAATTGAAGGCGCGATCACGATGGCCATCGGCGGCGCGCTCTTCGAATCGATCCAATTTGAAAACGGAAAGATTCTCAATCCGCACTTTGCCAGTTATCGTGTTCCGCGGTTCAACGATTCGCCGCAGATTGAGGTTGTATTAGTCAACCGCAAGGACATTCCCTCCGCCGGGGCAGGTGAAACTCCGATCGTCGGCCTGGCCCCGGCCGTAGCAAACGCGATCTTCAATGCGACGGGCGTGCGGTTGCGAGCTTTGCCGCTGGTTCCGAAGGGACTAACCAGCACGTAGACGCCGTAAGAAGAAATCCAACGATCCCGCGATTCGTTACAGAACCGCGAGCGGTAGCGAGCGGATCCACGGCTCAACCATCTTTACTAGAGTGCCTCCGTGCTCAACGAATTTATCGCGACTTATCTGACTTGCACGTTTATCCCGCTCGCTACCGCTCGCGGTTCTGTAACTCTTCCAGTTCATCGAATCTTCCTGTAATCCGATTCAGCATCGCTGTACTTCTCCGGTACGCCGCTCAGTACCAACTTCAATCGGCAACGCTTCCGCGACACTCATCGCGAACGCTTCGACCTCCAAAATTCTCGGCGATCATTCTCATTGCGCTGATGATCCAGCGACGGCATTTCATTTGCTCACGAGTTGCGGCAACTTCAAAATCAATTTTCGACAAACGGAGGCAATGATGAAAGAAGAACAGCTTAATGAGCTCTTGTACCAGGCTTTAGAAACTGAGTTGGGCGGTGTGCAGATCTACGAGGCTGCCGTTCGCTGCGCCATCAATGAGGAACTGAAAGAGGAATGGGAAAAGTATCTCGAACAGACGCGTAATCACGTTGAGATTATGCAGAATGTGATTACCGAGTTGGGTCTCGATCCGGAAACCGAGACACCCGGTCGCAAAGTCGTGCGCCATATTGGCGAATCGTTATTGCAAGCTATCGAAATGGCGCGCACGGCCGGCGAGCCTGAAGCCGCGCAGGTGGTCGCGGCGGAAGCAATCGTCCTCGCGGAAAACAAAGACCATCTGAATTGGCATTTGATCGGTGAAGTGGCCGGCAAAGCCAAATCCAAGGTCGCCGAGTTGCTAAAGGAGGCCCATGAAAAGGTCGAAGACGAAGAGGACGAGCACCTCTATCACACCATGGGTTGGGCGCGTGAACTCTGGATGGAATCGCTGGGCATGAAGGCAGTGCTGCCGCCGCCCGAAGAGGTTAAGGATGTTAAGACGGCGATTGGCGCGGCCCGAGCGCAAAATGCTCGAAGCAAGATGATGTAAGTAGACAAATTGATCGTAAATGAGGTCAGTACCGGGAGCGGTAGCGACCGG
>DNNE01000003.1 GCA_003487805.1 Blastocatellia bacterium
AACGCCGAGATGGTCAAGGCCTTCATCGCATCGGGTGAATACAAAGGTAGGTTCGGACCAGGATAGCCAAATGAGCAAATGAACAACTCTTCGTATTATAGAATGAGAAGAGAAAGCAAGATGTCTTGTTTCCCCACTAGCCGTTGGTATTTGATGCGAACGCTTCGCCTATCCTGGCTTCGGCAACCAGGTCCACTAGCGTTCGTAACGATTCTGGCTCTGTGTCTGCTTCCTTTTCTGGTTCACGCTGTGGTTAAGACAAGAACTCCAAGGACAAAATCCACGAACATTCAAGCGGGGAGCGTGGCGCGGCTAAGGGAGGCAATTAGCGTTCATGCTTCTGGCCGCGGCAACCCCACGATCAATATGGGTGATGGCCACGAGCTGCTTACTACATATGTTGGTCCGGATGAACTGCGAGTTGCGCTCGAACAGAATCTAGCCGAACCGCTAAGTCTCGCCTCGGCCGACTTCGACGAGGACGGTGTGCCCGATCTTGTCAGTGGTTACTCATACGACGGGCAGGGAATCGTGAGCGTACTGCGCGGCAATGTTGATTCAATTTATCCAGACGCTCCCGAAGCAAAGCAACGGAAAGTCGACGGGAGGTTTACGAATGCGCCATTTCTCTCACCGGCTGTAGTCTTTGCTGCGCCGGTGGCGGCTGACTTTATGGCTGCGGGAGATTTTGACGCAGACGGACATATGGACGTGGTAATCGGATCGCGCCGAAATGATTATCTCTACCTCTTGTCCGGTGATGGGCTGGGGGGGCTGAGAATGTCTCTCCGAGTGCCTTTGCCCGGGATAGTAACGGCTCTGGCAACAGGGGAGATGAATCGACCCGACGGCTTGGCCGACATTGCTGTAGGCGTCACCCACTCAGACGGATCGAGGGTCCTGGTGTTCGAAGGTCCGCAGGGTGCGCTACGCTCGCAATCGGAAGTCTTCGACGTTCCGGACCAAGTTACCTCACTCGCGCTGGGAAGTATTGACGGCAATCCGGCGATGGATCTTTTCGCGGGCGCGGGCCGGACGTTGGTACGGATCGACGGTCGAGACCGAATGCTAACGGCCGAACTGCCCAATCGGACTGCGGCTCCGCCTGCTACCGTCAGCCGACGTCTGTTGCCGGAAGAGATAGTCTCGCTTGTGTTAGGTAACTTTACCAGCGACCGGAAGCCTCAAATCGCCGTTCTTCTAAAAGGGGGGAAAATTGCGATTGTGGGATCCGCCGCGAGCGATCCAAAGGCGGCGAAAAACCCGGCACGACACGCGATCGAGAATTTCAGCCTACGATCTGTCTCAGCTACCGTCGATCAACTCGTAAACGTTCGGATGACGGGCGGCTCTTTCGACGAACTGCTGCTAGTTGACCCGTTGACCCAATCTCTTCAATTAGTGAACGAAACGCAACTGAAAACAGATTCACGCTTGCCTGATCGAGAGCCATCGTGGAAAAGTGATCTAGCATTCAACGTTCTCGAGAATCGACCTGCCGCGGTTTTGCCGATGAGGTTGGATTCGGATGCCCTGTCCGACCTTATTGTCTTACGGCATCAGCGAAGTAGTCCATCAGTGCTAGCTACCGCCGCACAGACGGCGATGATCCGCGAGCCATCGTTTGATGGAAATCTGAATTCGACGCTGTCCACGAACGCCCTCGGCTTGATATTGCCTACCGCTCAAGTGGATTCTTTCGCGGTTGGTTCAATTCAGCCTGACGTCGTCAACGGCAAGATCGCCTTCATCAGCAACCGGGACAGCAGCAACGGCTTCACCTTCGACATCTATTCCATGAACGCCGACGGCAGCAGCCAGACTCGGCTGACAACGAATATCTCAGGGGGCATATCGCCACCTGTCCCGAGTTGGTCAGCTGATGGCACAAAGATTATTTTTTCCGCCCTTCGCAACGGGGGTAACGGTAGCTACGACATCTATGCCATAAACCAGGATGGCACCGGACTGGTTGATTTGACGAATACACCCAACGATTCTGAGGGTTCACCTGCATGGTCTCCAGACGGTACCAAGATCGCGTATTCCAGCACCGGCGGGATTTGGGTCATGAACGTCGACGGCAGCGGGCAACATCGAATCACACTGGTCCCGGCAAGCGAAGGAAGCCCTGTATGGTCGCCAGACGCCACCAAAATTGCTTTTACTTCAGGAAGTCCGAACCAGGAAGTTTTCGTTATGAAAGCGGACGGAACGGGACGGACGAACATCACTAATGACGCGGGCAACGATAGCGCCCCGAGTTGGTCTCCGGATGGTACCCGAATTGTCTTTGACAGCGATCGATCTGGAACTACGCAGGTATGGGTAATGAACGCCGACGGGACTAGTCCCACAAGACTGACTAACGCTGGCGGTTCCGTGCCGACGTGGTCTCCCGACGGCTCGAAGATCGCTTTCGTCTCTGGTGCCACAGGAAATAGTGAGATTCTCGTAATGAACCCGGACGGCACAAACCGGACGGTTCTAACCAACAACCCGGCTAACGATTACTATCCGGCGTGGCAGCGTCTGGCAAATCCACCACCTAGTCCGACACCTACACCAACACCAATGCCGACCCCAACCGCCACGCCCTCAGCGACGCCGACGCCTGGGCAGGCAGCTATCTTCTCGAATAATTCGCGGATTGTGATTGATGATACCGGCAATCCTCCAACACCAAGTTCTCCGTATCCCTCCTCAATTAATGTGTCGGGCCTAACCGGCACGATTACGCGCTTGACCGTGCAGCTCGATGGAATCACCCAGAACTCTTCAAAGGACATCGACCTCCTTCTGGTTGGCCCTCAAGGCCAAAACGCAATCGTGATGTCGGATGTGGGTGATAGTTCGGTGTTTGATCTCAAGATCGTTCTCGATGACTTTGCCTCGCAGTCTTTGCCATCGACTCAACACCTGACGTCCGGCACGTTCAAGCCGACTAACATCGGAAGCGGCGAGATCTTCCCGGCGCCCGCTCCATCACCGGCAGGTGGTTCAGCGCTTTCGACCTTCAACGGGACGAATCCTAACGGCAATTGGAAATTATTTGTTGTGGACGATGCGCTCGGGGCTGGTGGCTTTATTGACGGATGGAGACTCACAATCAGCACAGCGCCCCCCATAACCGGTCCGATTGTGGTTACAAATACGAACGATGGCGGTGCCGGCTCGTTGCGAGAAGCAATTATCAAGGCCAACCTCAACGTCGGTGCAGACACCATTGTTTTCAATATCGGCGCGGCGAACAAGACTATTGTTCCCAGTTCCCAGCTACCGGCGATGATTGATCCCGTAACCGTGGACGCAACCACTCAACCGGGGTTCGCGGGCACGCCAGTGATCGAGCTGAACGGCGCGAACACAGATAAGCCTGGGCTCACGCTCTCGACTAATAACAGCGTCATCCGTGGGTTTGTCATTAATCGCTTTCCCGACGTTCAGATCGTAATCGACGGCGCCGGAGGGAACAATATTATCGAAGGCAATTACCTCGGAACGAACCTGGCTGGCACCGCCGGTTTCTGCACGGATGTTCTGTGCGGCAAGGACGGCATATTAATAGATAATTCACCGAATAATATAGTCGGAGGCACAGTTCCGGCCGCCCGGAACCTGATTGCAGGAGGCGGCAAATTCGGCGGCGAAATCAACGTCTCAGGATCGGGCAATCGAATCGTCGGGAACTTCATCGGAACTGACGTCTCAGGGACCTCCCTACTAACATTTAATACCTACGGGGTGCAGACACTCGGAGCTATTAATACAACCATTGGCGGAACAGCAGCCGGATCGCGGAACGTGATCACAAACAATGGGATCGCCAGCATATTTATTTTGGACTCGAATAGTACAAGCAATGGAGCAACTGGGGGAAACCTGATTCAAGGCAATTACATCGGCGTAGATGCCACTGGCTCGAAAGCGATAACCAATCAAAGTGGTGGCGGTGTGAGTTTAGTCGGCCAAAGTCCCGACCAATCTTTGCGAACCGTCGGAGGCAACACGATAGGCGGCACCACGCCGGCGGCGCGAAATATTATCTCGGGCAATAATCGGTTTGGGTCATCTGATGGCGTCGGTATCGGCGGAATCTTTACTACACCTAACGTTGTGCAAGGCAATTACATTGGGACAGACGCGACCGGTACCAATGCAGTTCCCAATACCGCCGGTGTTACCGTCAGCCAGGCGCAGGGGACTCTAATTGGCGGATCGGTTGCAGAGGCTGGTAACGTTATTTCCGGCAATTTCAATTATGGAGTGTACCTCGGAAAATTTGATGCAGGTGAGTTTCACTTCTCCGGGGGCACCGGCGTTACCGCCCGTGGTAATAATGTTGGCACAAATGCAACTGGAAACGGCTGTGTTGGGAATGGGATCGATGGCCTCCACGTTGATGTCACTCAGGTGACTCATTTGATTTCGGATAATCTAATCACATGCAACGGGAGAAACGGAATTACTATCCCAAATATTAGCGAAAACCAGATCAACGGCACTCCCGGATTCCAGGTCCAACTCGATTCGAATCTCATCTATGGAAATAAACTGCTCGGTATTGATTTGGGAGACGCCGGAATAAGTCCGAATAAGCCGGGCGGTCCCTTTCCAGGCGAAGCCAACCTTCATCAGAACTTTCCTGTATTAACATCGTTCGGGTCCGTGGCCCTCTTGGATGAAGGAGACGGCAAGCCATTTGGCACAGGTATCGATGCGATTACAGTTAAGGGCACGCTCAACAGCACGCCTAATTCGACCTTCACGGTGCACTGGTATTTCAGCGCAAACCCTCAGTGCATAACAAACCAGCAGGCCAACAGACCGTTGGTCACGGGGAAAGTTCCGAATGTCACTACCGACAGCGGCGGCAATGCAGCGTTTAGTTTTCCGTTTGATTTTCCCGCGGGCATAAACAACGGCATTGTTAATTGCACGGCGACCGACGCGCAGGGTAATACATCGGAATTTTCGTCCTGCCTTCCCGTCAGCGGCGCGCCGACACCGACTCCAACGCCTACTCCGACTCCGACTCCAACGCCAACACCGACTCCACCGCCCACGCCCACCCCGCT
>DNNE01000091.1:0-1298 GCA_003487805.1 Blastocatellia bacterium
TCGTGAAAATGTTCAAGCAGGCGGCCATTGTTTAGATGGAGATCAAACTCGGCATCGGGTTGCTCGGGGTATTCCGACCAGTGCAAAGGAAACAGTCTTGCCTTGCCATCTGGAAAAAAGAACTCCTTCGTGTAGAGCAGTGGCTGATCGCTACCGTCAGCGGCAACGGGCCATTGCAAGGACTTGTAACCTTCAAGGCGATCATAGGTCACACCCGCGAACAAAGGAGTTAGCGAGGCGATTTCATTCATGATTTCCGAAGGGTGTTGGTAGTCCCAATTAGCCCCGAGCTGATTTGCGACGTCTCGGATGATCTGCCAATCGGGCCGGCATCCGTCGAGTGGTTCAAACACTTCATACAGCCTCTGAATTCTTCGCTCGGTGCTGGTGAAGGTGCCCTCTTTTTCCAAACTTGGAGTTGCCGGCAGAACGACATCGGCGTACTGGCAAGTGATGCCAAAAAAGATTTCCTGCACCACAAAGAACTCGAGTTTGGAGAACGCGTCGCCAACATAGTTCGCGTTGGAATCGACGATGCTCATCTCCTCACCGATTAGATACATTGCCTTGAGCTTGCCCTTTTCAATCGCCTCCACCATTTCGTGATTGTCGAGTCCTTTGGTTGACGGCAACGTTACTTTCCAATCCGCCTCGAAACGCGCGCGTACTTCCGGACTATCGACAGACTGATAACCAGGAAGATTGTTCGGCATCGATCCGTAGTCGCTGGCTCCTTGTACGTTGTTGTGGCCGCGCAAAGGGTAAGCGCCGGTCCCCGGACGCATGTAATTGCCGGTGGCTAGAAGGAGATTAGAGATCGCCGTTGAAGAGTCGCTGCCCTGGCTGTGTTGAGTGATGCCCATCGCCCACAAAATGCAGACACGCTCAGCCTCGGCAATCATGTGAGCCACTGTTTTCAAGGTTTCAATCGGCAGGCCACATCGCTCGGCGGCAAATTCCAGGGTGAAAGGCTCCAGGCTCTGGCGATACTCGTCGAATCCGTTAACCCATTTGTCGACAAAGTCAGTCTTCGCGAGTCCGTTGTCGATCAGGTAGCGCGTGACAGCCGAGAGCCAGATGAGATCGGTTCCGGGTCTCGGGTGCAGGAAGACGTCAGCGCGCCGCGCCATCTCATTCTCGCGCAGGTCGGAGACGATTAACTTTTGACCGTGCAGCTTGTGTGCCCGCTTTACGCGAGTCGCGATCACCGGATGGCTTTCCGCAGTGTTACTGCCGACAATGAGCACAAGGTCTGCCTGGGATATATCTGTGATCGAGCCTGAGTCTCCGCCGTAACC
>DNNE01000091.1:1590-4284 GCA_003487805.1 Blastocatellia bacterium
CCTGAGTCTCCGCCGTAACCGACAGTTCGAAATAAACCCACGGTCGCCGGTGACTGGCAGTAGCGCGAACAGTTGTCAATGTTGTTGGTGCCGACCACAGCTCGCGCCAGCTTCTGCATTAGATAACTTTCTTCATTGGTGCACTTCGAAGACGAGATGAGTCCAATTGAGTCTGGTCCATGCTTAGCTTTGATCTCGGTCAGGCGGCGAGCTATCAGGCTCAGAGCCTCTTCCCACGTGGCTTCGCGAAAGCTGTCCCCCTCTCGGATAAGTGGCTTCGTCAACCGATCGGTGCTGTTGATGTGGTCCCAGGCAAACTTTCCTTTGACGCAGGTTGAGACGCCATTCGCCGGGCCTTCGAGCGGTTCGACTTTCAGGATGTGACGGTCCCTGGTCCAGACATCGAAGCTGCATCCGACACCGCAATAGGTGCAGACTGTTTTGGTTCGACGAATGCGCGACTCGCGCATTCCTTCCTCGGCTTCTGATACACGCATGATGGTGCCGTAACCGGTCTCGGGCTCAATGCCTTTCACTACTTCAATCATCCCGTCCAACACCGGCTTCGGCAGACCAGTGAAAAATCCGGCGTGGCCAATCATTGATTTTTCCATGAGTGCGTTACACGGACATACGGTTACGCAATGGCCGCAGGATACGCAGCTCGACTCACCGATAGTCGAGCCGCCGTCCCACAGCACCCGCGGATGAGGGTCTTCCCAATTGATCGAAAGCGTTTCATTCACCTCGAGGTTTTGGCATGCTTCTACGCAGCGGCCGCAGAGAATGCATTGATCCGGATCGTAGCGATAGAAGGGATTTGTATTGTCGACTTCGTAAGGCTTTTCTCGGAATGGAATGTTTTGATGCTCGACCGCTAAGAGCTTGGCCGTGTTGTGAACCGTGCAGTTACCGTTGCTGTTATCACAGACCGTGCAATAGAGCATGTGATTGCCGAGAATCCGGTCGTATGCTTCTCTCTGTGCGGCACTAGCAGCCTCAGATTTCGTACTAACAATAATCCCCTCTGACGCCGCGGTTGCGCAGGCCCGGAGCAGTTGACCGTCGATCTCGACCATGCAGGTATCGCATGTTTGGATTGGTCCAAGCTGAGGGTGATAACAGACTTGCGGAAGCTTGACTCGACTACGGTTGATTACGTCTATCAACCGTTCCCCGACTTGGGCTTCCTGGACGAGACCATCAATCGTGACATTGATCATGATTACGCCCTTCAACCTAGTAGCGTCTGGAGTACCGACGATAATGGCGGTGACGGTTGTTTCTGTGTCTTTGAATCAAGTAGCCGGTTCCGGCGCCGGCGGTACCGCCAATCAAGGCTCCTTTCTTTCCGCCGATCAGCGCGCCTCCAAGTACTCCTGCCGCGGCTCCGATCAGTGCTCCCTTGGCTCTGCTGTGGTGGGGACCACGGTGGAAGTTTCGTGAACGACGTTGGGCATTCACATTGAAAGCCCCGAAAGTTCCTATTAAGAGAACGATGGTTAGCGATGCGGCGACTGCCTGATGTTTTCGTAGAGTCATTTTCATTTCTATCTCCCTCCCCACCCCGTCCTGGATTAGTAGGCCGGTAATTGCACTCACTATGCCGTGCGCCGAACCGGCACGAGCAGTGCAAACCTGCGCTAATCAAGGGAATTGAATGAAAGGGTTTGAGGGAGGATGACCGCCAATAGCCAGACGGTGATATATGGCCACTGAATTCACCGGGACTCGTTCGCAGTTACTTATGTCACCGTACATGAGGTCGTTACTACCTCGCGGTAGCAAGTCGGTCTCGCTGGCAATTACTTATGCGGTGGTACTGACTTCATGCTTCGCCGTCTGACGTTGGATCTTCAGCAGCTCATCGACCAGGAACAGATCGGTAAGCAGCGCGCGAAGATGAATTGACGCATTTAGATTGTCGATCAACTGCGAGCTGATCGCGGGCTGCGCCAGAACGAGTTCCATGGCTGCGAGTGAGTCGCCGGCGTCGCGGCTGAGCACGTCGAAGAAGGCGTGATATTTTTCAGCGGGTTCAAGGCCTTCGTTCCGCACCTCGGTTGCATAACTCTCCGCCAGGCCATTCAGGGCATTGACGGCCAGATCCAGGAACTCGCGAACTTGTCCGCCCGAACGGCTGCCGTTGTCAGTCGGGAGTCCCTGAGCCGCATAGGCCAGCATGAACTCATAGCACTCCTCGATTGTGTTACACCGCTCTTCGATTTCCATTTCTTCCATCTTCTCCTACAGTTTTTGTTGATAAACTCGAGTCAACGACCCACCGGTGGGAATCGTGCTCTTCCAGGTAAAACTCGCGACTCATAGAACCAACGATCATGGACTTCGTGATCGCGAGCTTTTCTGGTCGTACCGCCATGTAGATGTGTACAGTTACCAACCCGATCAGCCCTACGCCCGCCAGCCCGTGCAACACGTACATCAGTCCCCAGGTCATGTCGCTGAACAGGTAAGGATTGCGCGGAAAGAAGATCGTGCGCACGCGGAACATCATGAATACTCCGGTGCCGATTACCGACAGACCCGCCGCTACGATGGTCAGGTGATAGAGCTTATTCTCCAGCGGATACTTCGCAAACTTTCGCGGAGGCGGCGCAGGTCGGCCCAGGAAACGCAGTGTTCTTCTGAATGCATCCTGCAGATCAATTTTATCCGGCCATATTGACCAGAAGT
>DNNE01000091.1:4662-10344 GCA_003487805.1 Blastocatellia bacterium
ATCCAATGGTAGGTTACCCAATCGAACTGGATTCCTATCTTGGGCAGAAACGCCGTGAACAAAAGCGTGAGCATCGAGGCCGCCATGATCCAGTGAAAGAGGCGCGCTGCAAGTGAGTGTCTGGGGATTTGCTTCGGCAGGCTGGTCTCAATGTCGCCAGAATCATCGCTAACAAATTGTCTGGGTTTTGCGAAATACCGCACGTAAACTGCATGGACCATCAGGAATAACAATGCTCCAATCGCAGCAAACCAGATCAGGAACCACGCGATATGGATAGGAACGCTTTGTCCCCACGGGTCGGTAGCCCACTGGATTATGCGGCCCATACTGCCTCCTCTACTCCGCCGATGGCCCGCTTTACCAGGTTTCGCATCAGCGGGATCTTGTAGCCGTTGAACTGCAACGGCACCGCCCAACGCACGGCCAGCTTGCCGGCCATCACACCGGTTTCTGCGTTGGGCGCCTTGCCGCGCACAGCATCCTCGACGGCTTTCAATCGCAGTGGACGAGCGGCGACGGCGTTGACGGCAATCCGAATTCGCTCAATGGTCCCGCCAGATACGACCATTGCCGAAGCGATATTCAACAGCGGAAAGTCCCACACGTTGCGATCACGAATCTTTTCAAAATAGAATTTCGTGTTGGCCCAGGTGGCGGGAATGCGAATCGCAGTCAGCAGATCCCCAGGCTGTAAGATATGTAACCGAGTGATGTCGATCTCGGGTCCGATAAAATAGTCCTCAGCATCAACGACACGCTCGCCTTTTGGTGTGCGCATGACAACCTTCGCATCGAGCGCGATCAAGGCTGGGGCCGAGTCGGAAGGATTCACGGCGACGCAACGGTCGGCAAGGAGAATAGCGTGTTCCCGGTTGCGCCCATCCGGATCGTCGGCATAGCAGATGTTCCCACCCGCGCGATAGCAGGGCCATCCTGCCCGGTAATACCAGCAGCGGGCGTCCTGCGAGACGTTGCCGCCAATTGTGCCCTGATTTCTAATTTGCGGAGATGCTACTAACTCGGCCGCCTGCGCCAACAGACCGTACTTTTGCTTGATAGTCTCGTTGTTGACGATTTCAGTGAGCGTGGTCATCGCCCCGATCTCGATACCGTCGGCAACTGTGCGGACTCCCTTAAGTTCGTCAATGCCGCTCAAGTCCACTACGATCTTCGGCCGCTTGATCCGATCCTTGAGCCAGTCGAAGCTGTCCATTCCACCGGCCAATATCAAAGCGTCACTGCCGTTTTGTTCGAGGATCTTCTGGGCCTCAGCCGCCGAAGTAGGCTGAACCAATTCAAATGCAGGCATCACGTCACGTATTACAGCCATGGATCTTTCCTCTCGCCAAGTTTCTTCGACGGGTAGCGTCGGTATGAATTTAGCCCGGCGTTTCAACGCCGGGGAAAAGGTCATTCTCTGTTCTCGTCGCGTAGCGACGATTGAATTCATCTTTAGTTTCAGTCGTCGCTACGCGACGCGAATACCCCCTTGAGCTCTTCCCGGCCTTAAAAGGCCGGGCTAAGTTCATGCCGACGCTACGCGTCGAAAACACTCGATGAGCACTTCCAAGTCCCTTGCACACCAGATCAAATGTGGGCCGTCAGCGGATGTTGCATCGGCCGGCCCGCTTCCAGTGACGTCAGAATCGTGTCGAGATTCACCGGCGCACGTTGGAAGATTTCGTCCCCCAGTGCGTCAGACAGCGCGTTCAAAATCGAAGCGCAGCCGCCTCCCACCGGCGGTTCGCCGATGCCGCGAGCGCCCACTGGCGTTTCGGGGTCGGGAATGTCCAAAGCACCCCATTGCATGTCCACTGGTAGATCCAGAATCGTCGGTGGTTTGTTTTGATAGAAGCGCTTCGAAACCATCTCGCCGTAGTGCGGATCGAATACCCACTTCTGCCCGATCGCGTGACCGATGCCGAGGATAGATCGCCCCAGCACCTGCCCGCCGAGCGCACGCGGGTGGATCACCGTGCCCACGTCGGCGTAAGCGAGGAAATCCACGATGTTGTACTTGCCGGTCTCGACATCCACTTCCACTTCGGCAAAGCTGGCGACATAGGAAAACGTCGAACCGTCCCGCCCGTAGTTGTCGCGCGCCGCCGCGACCAGCCCCTGGCCGGCGAGCGCGGCGACTGCTGCCTGCGTAACCTTGTTAATGTCCTTTGCTGCTTCATGTCCATCGTAGATGCCGCCAAACTCGATCGCTTTTTGAGCCGCCTGCGCCAAAGTCAGTCCCTGGCCGCCGCCCTTTCGAAAAACTCGCTCGTTACCGACGTCATAGTCTTCAGGATTGCCACCGAGACTCCTGGCCGCGATCTCCTGGAGCCGCTTCTTTGTTTCCATCGCCACCGCGTGGGCCGCGCGGGTCATGGCGTGTGTCGTCTGACTTCCCCCGGAAACACACGTGTACGGAAAATTCTTCGATGTGTCACCCCAGACGACATCGCACCGCTCCCACGGCACACCGAGAATTTCCGCCGCGACTCGATGGACATCGATCATCGATTCTGTTCCCAGGTTGCCAATTCCGGATTGGAATCGGATCCGGCCATCGGGTCCGATGACCAGTAGTCCGTCGAAACCAATCGTGCCTCCCACGTAACAACTGAGCGATACACCAACGCCCCGCACTTTCGAGCCAATCCGTTTCGGTGTGCGCGCCACTCTCTCTTTCCATTTGAATTGCTCGGCGCCACGATCAAGCGCTTCCTTGAGAAACGCACTCGTGGCGTACTGCAACTTGTCTTGGACCGGCGGTCCAAACGGTGCTTTGCCTTCCGGGCAGTTGATGCGCCGGATCGCGACCTGATCCAGTCCCAGCTTGCGCGCTGCTTTCGCGATAATCGGCTCGATAATGACGATTGCTTGCAGGCCGCCGGGCGAACTTTGCGCACTGCGGGGCGGCGTATTCGTCAGCACCGTTACCCCACGCCAGCGCATGGCTTGCGGCTGGTACAACAGCGAGGCTATGCGACCCGATGTGGGCACGTCACCCTGTGCGTCGTAAGGACCGTTGTCGGATACAACGAACATATCCAGCGCGATGATGCGACCTTCCCGCGAGAAGCCCACCTTCATGCGGCCTCGAAAGCCGGGCCGGGCTCGGCCGATGAAGGTTTCCTCTTCTCGGCTAATGCGCATCATCACCGGCGCGTTGGCCTTCTTCGATAACAGTGCCGGGATAATCATGGAAACGCCGCCGGTAACCTTGCTGCCGAACCCGCCGCCGGTATACTCGCTGATGAAAACAACTTTGCTCGGATCCATATTCAGCCAGCGCGCCAGCACAGGCAGCGTTTGCCATGTGCTCTGGGTACCCGAGTGAACGTAGACCTTCCCGTTCTGCCAGTAAGCCATCGCACTACGCGTCTCGAGGGTCTCATGGCTCGTATCAGGGGTGACGAAAGTTTCGTCCAGAACCAGCGCGGCGTTCTTAAATCCTGCGTCGAGGTCTCCATGCGACCACTCGTTTGGAGTCTTACCCATTGGCAGGCGGCCATCCTTGTATTCAGAGAAGTCTGCCTCGGTCCACTTGAGTTCTTTGACTTCGGGTGGTCCCGGTGGCGTCTGCGGCGTGACCCAGACATTCCCGTCGGTTCTCGGGTTCGGCCCGCCGGGCCGCAGCGTCTCGAGCGGATCGATGACGAATGGCAGCGGCTCGAAATCGATTTGAATTTTTTCGATCGCATCGGCGGCGGTGAGTTCGTCGACTGCGGCAACCGCAAGGACCGGTTCGCCTTGATAGACAGGCTCCATGGTGAGGCCTCGTTCGCCCCACTTGCTGGCCTTAACGACTGCCCCGTTGTCGGTGACGCTATCAGCCGGAGCGGGGAGATCGTCTGCGGTGAGGATTGCTTTCACGCCAGGCATTGCGAGCGCGGCGCTCGTATCAATGTGCCTGACGCGCGCGTGCGGCAACGGACTGAGCAGCAACTTGCAGAACAGCATTCCTTCGGCGCGAAAATCCTCGGCGTACTTAGCCTGGCCAGTCACCTTTGCATGAAGATCGGCGGTGACATAGTTTTTGCCAATCAACTTCTGCCCTTTGCCGTATTGGGGCTCGATTGAGTTATTCGAGCCAGCAGCTTTGCTAGACACTGGTTCCCCTCCTCATGTTCTCGGCGCCACGCATCAAGGAAGTCAGAATCTTGTCGTAGTCCTGGCACCGGCAGAGGTTTCCAGAAACGCCGTGGGCTAACTCCGCTCTGGTAGGATTGGGATTTGCTTTCAGGAATCCCACGGCCGACATAATGAAACCCGACATGCAAAACGCGCACTGAAACCCTTGTTCATCAATGATGCCCTGCTGAACCGGATGCAACGTTCCATCGGCGGCGGCCAGGCCCTCGACCGTCAGGATCTTTTTGTTGCGCACTGTGTGTGTCAGCATCGAGCACGAGTAATGCGGCACATCGTCAACCAGGACCGTGCAGGAACCGCATTCCGCGCGATCACATCCCAGCTTGGTGCCGGTCAGACCCAGCTTGTAGCGCAGGGTCCACGCCAGAGTTTCCTGCTTCATTACATCGACTCGCCTTTGCTGGCCGTTGACAGTTATCGCAATGAGCCGCTCACTTACCGCGGCAACTGGCGTCTGGCCCAGGAGAGTGGATGCACGGAAGAGGTAGTTAGCGGAGGCCACCGCCGCACCGCCCGCGATCACACCCTTGATGAAGGTCCGTCTCGAAACCGCTGTTGGAGATTTTTCACCCGTCATGTCGATTTCCTCTGTACGCGAGAGAGCACCCGCTGTGCCATCTCGCCGGTGTAACAAGCGAACTCAGATCTCATCGAGGAACGAGTAAGGACAGGTAAAGATTGATAGACGATTGGCGAAGGGCTGGGCGATGCGATGGCCATATCTTGCCACATGGTTTTATGTCGACACCGATTAAGAAAGGCTATTAACCCAGTGTGCTGCCGCTATAGTTCGCTGAATTGATCTTCTCGCTCGAACTGCTGGTTAGTTTGCTTTACAACTTGAATAAGGTCGGCGCTAAGCCGCCTCTGCCTTCACCCAAACATTCGCGCGCGCGAACCTGTCGATTCCGTCAATCTCGTCTTCGCTCAACCGAAAATCTGCTGCTGCCACAATCCCGTCAACCTGCTCAGGATTTCTTCCGCCAACGATTGCCCCGGTCACCGCTGATAACCGTTGCGTCCACGCAATTGCTATTTCTCCCGCTGAAAGACCGTGACGCCTGCCGATGTTCTTCAACAACTCGGCGAGCCAGAGGTTTCGGTAAAGCCGCGGTTCCAGAAACTCGGGGTTATGCTTGCGCCAATCATCTTCAGGAAAATTACTGATCCGTTCACGCGTCATCTTTCCGGTAAGCAGGCCTGACATCATTGGCGAATACACGATTACGCCGATACGATTGCTTTTGCAGAAAGGCAGGATTACATCCTCAACGTCCCGATGGATGAGCGAATATGGCGGCTGAAGTGTGTCAACGCTATCTATCGCCATCGCCCGCTGTATTTGGTTGACATTGAAGTTTGAGACACCAATGCAGCGAACCTTGCCCTCGCGCTTCAGCTCAGAGAGAGCACTCCAGCCTTCTTCGATATCGGCTTCGGGCTCGGGCCAATGAATCTGGTAAAGATCAATTGTCTCAACCTGCAGCCGCCGCAGGCTGTCCTCGACTTCACGGCGTATTGAGTTGCGCTTCA
>DNNE01000091.1:10682-10826 GCA_003487805.1 Blastocatellia bacterium
CATCGAGCACTTCGTAAAGATGTACGGCCGTTCCGCGCGCCCTTTGAGCGCGCGGGCCACCACTTCTTCAGAATGCCCCAGGCCGTAGACGGCGGCGGTATCAATCCAGTTGATGCCCAAATCAAGCGCGCGATTAATAGCCGC
>DNNE01000163.1:0-4718 GCA_003487805.1 Blastocatellia bacterium
GCGTGTCTTTGCGCCTTCGCGTCTTTGCGTGAGATTACTTCTTTAGTACAGCAGTTTTCACGCAAAGGCGCAGAGCCGCAAAGAAAACCCGCAAAGATAAGACACTAACCAAGCTCAAAGCTCCAGCCCTCTCCACTACTGAACACGTTCAAAAATATGCTTGACACGAGCTGGCGACCGATCTATCCTCTCACCAGATTTGAACGTGTTCAAGTCAACTGGGCCACACACGTTTTGTCGAGGTAATACGATGGACTCTATCGCCACAACACAGACGAAGACGCCCAAGGGTGAGCAAACAAAGGCCCTGATTCTCGACAGCGCGCTGCAGTTGCTGCAAGAGCGCGGCTATGAACAGACGACGATGCGGGCGATCGCACAGCATGCCGGGGTGTCGCTCGGCAATGCCTATCACTATTTCAATTCCAAGGAGCACCTGATTCAGGCTTTCTATCACCGTACGCACGAAGAACATCTGGCCGCAACGGCCCCGGTGCTCGAGCGGGAATCGAATTTCAAAGCGCGCTTGCTGGCGGTGATGCGATTGAAAATCTCCACGCTCGAGCCTTATCACGAATTTGCCGGAGTGCTTTTCAAGACGGCAGCCGATCCGCATAGTCCTCTTAATCCGTTCGCACATGATTCAGCACCAGTGCGCCGTGACAGCATCAGGCTGTTTGAGGGATTGGTGCGCGACACGAAGGCGCGAATTCCCGACGAACTACGCGCCGAGCTTCCCTATCTGCTGTGGCTCTATCACATGGGCATCATTCTTTTTTGGATTCACGATTCATCAGCCAAAAGCGCGCGCACTTACCGGCTGATTGAACAGACGGTTGAGTTGCTCGACAAATTGATTTCACTGGCCAGCAATCCGTTGATGCGGCCGGTGAGAAAGCGGGCGTTGAAGCTGGTTTCCGAGTTGCGCGATTTGGAATTAGCCGAAACGTAAGGCGTGTTGTCATAAGTTAAGAGAAAGGTACGACCATGAAAATCGCAATCACCGGTGGCACCGGTTTCATTGGTGGGCATCTCGCGCGGCGACTGGCTGCCGAGGGGCACGAAATAATTGTGATCGCCCGCGGAACGCGCGAGAGGAAGATACCAGCGGGAATGACACTTGTGCTGAATGACTTATCGGATCAGGCAAGCCTCGCTGAAGCGTTTGCTGGTTGTGACGCAGTCGCGCATTGTGCTGGAATCAATCGCGAGCTCGGAACTCAGACCTATCAAAAGATCCATGTTGACGCCACCCGGAACGTCGTCAACGCAGCTCAGAATGCCGGCGTTAAGAAGATCATGCTGATGAGTTTCCTGAGAGCTCGTCCCAACTGTGGGTCTGCTTACCACGAATCAAAATGGGCGGCCGAGGAAATCGTCCGGCGCTCCGCTCTTGATTACACAATTATCCGGGCGGGGATGGTTTACGGGCGTGGCGATCACATGTTGGATCATCTGAGCCACGCGCTCTACACATTTCCTTTCTTTGCGATGGTCGGTTTTAAAGAGAAAGGCATCCGTCCGCTGGCGGTCGAAGATCTGATTGAAGTGTTGCAAGCTGCCTTAACGGATGAGCGATTAAGCAAGCGGACGTTTGCGCTAACCGGCGCTGAAGAGCTTTTTCTTAGTGAGGCCGTCCGCCGCGTCGCCAGAGTCACCAGCAACAGCATCCGGATGTTCCGCGCGCCGGTTTGGCTACATCGCCTGCTCGCTCGTTTTTGGGAATTAACCATGAAGGTTCCGCTGGTAGCGCGCGCGCAAATCCGCATTCTCTCTGAAGGAGTAGTCGAGCCGGCGCTGCCATGCGATGTGCTGCCGGTCGATCTCTGGCCCGAGCACAAATTCACTGATGAGCAAATACGCCGGGGCTTGCCCGAACCTGGTCCATTTACGTTGCAGGATTTGAGGTGCTGCAGTGCGTGAGTCCGAAACAAAAGCAATCGTCCTTTATGACGGCGTCTGCGGTCTTTGCAATCGCGCCGTCCAGTTTCTGCTGAAGAGAGACCGCCATGATCGTCTTCAGTTCGCTTCGTTGCAGAGCGATGTTGCCGCCAGGGTGTTGCAGCGGCATGGCATGGATCCCAAATCTCTCGACACTGTCTATGCGGTGCTCAATTATGGAGAGCCAAACGAAACCTTGCTTGCCAAAGGAGACGCCTTTCTCTTCTTTGCCAAAGTCATAGGCGGCATCTGGGGTGTCGCTCAAGTCGGCAGAATCATTCCGCGACGCGTTCGCAACTGGCTCTATGACTTCATCGCGCGCCACCGGTATCAGGTGTTCGGCAAATCTGAAAGCTGCATGCTCCCCGACCCAAAACAAAGGCACAAGTTCCTTGAAGTGTGAAGGTGAGAAATGAAGATCGTGATTCCCGGTGGTTCGGGTTATGTCGGCACGGTGCTGGCTCGCGCGTTTCACAAGCAGGGTGACGAGGTCGTGGTTCTCAGTCGAACACCTGCGAGCAAACCATGGCGTACAGTCGCGTGGGACGGAGAAACACTGGGTGAGTGGATCTCTGAATTTGAAGCAGCCGACGCCATCATTAATCTCGCCGGACAGAGCGTCAATTGCCGCTACACGGCTGAGAATCGCCGAATCATTACTGAATCTCGCCTGAAATCAACCAAGGTTGTAGGCGAAGCTATCGCTCAGGCTTGGACACCGCCGCGCGTATGGCTGCAGGCGAGCACCGCAACGATCTATGCCCACCGGTATGACGCGCCCAACGATGAGGCAACCGGAATCATTGGCGGCGCGGAGCCAAACGTGCCGGACACCTGGCGCTTCAGCATCGAGGTCGCGACTGGATGGGAACGCGTGTTCCGCGAATCCCCGACTCCGAACACACATCGCGTGGCAATGCGCAGTGCCATTGTGATGCATCCGGATTCTGGTTCGCCGTTCGACATTCTTCTGAGATTGGTGCGGCTCGGTTTAGGAGGGCAGGCCGGCGATGGCAGACAGTACATGTCTTGGATGCATGAGGCAGATTTTGTGCGGGCGGTGATGTGGTTAATTCAACACGACGAGCTTGAAGGACCAGTTAATTTGGCGTCGCCAAACCCTTTACCCAACGCTGAGTTCATGCGGGCGTTGCGATCAGCCCGAGGCGTGTCGTTCGGCTTGCCGGCAAGTCGTTGGATGTTGGAGCTGGGCGCGTTCCTGGCGCAAAGCGAAACTGAATTGATCCTTAAGAGCCGCCGCGTAGTTCCAACCAGACTGTTGGAATCCGGTTTTACTTTTCAGTTTCCACACTGGCCCGAAGCAGCGAGAGATCTCTGCCAAAGAGGGCGTGAAAATGGAAAGAACATTTAAGGCGCCGCAGGCGCGGTATTCAGTAGCTGCGGCCGTAAGGCCGCGGATCCGGAAGCGTCAAGATGAAATCGAGGCCCGAAGGGCCGTCATTTTCAACACCGGGATATCCGATCTTGGTGCCGCACCTTCGGTGCTCAGCCATTTGTATTTGGGCTAACCACGGTCTCATGACCGTGGCTATTTAATGACGGTCCTTCGGACCTTGCGAATCTCAATCGGAAACCTTTCCTTACATCGCTGACGCTCTCGCCAGATGCACGCCGCCGTTCGTGGTGGTCGCGCGAATCGTGGGACCGCCTGAACCAAGGTCGACGCTAATCTCTTTCGGCAGGCGACCACGCTCAGTCATCGGCACATTCAGCGGAAACTCCGAATTCACATTTCCATTCACGGTGCTGGTCTCGACGTGCGCTGAATAGTTGTCAGGCAACACCAGATTGACGCCACCGTTGGTCGTCGTTACGTTGAGCATCTCGCCTTCCCACCTGACGCCGGCAAGCACGACGTGCAAGCCGCCGTTGGTCGTGCTGCCGCGAACTGCTCCGCCGACCCGTACCAGCGAGACGCCGCCGTTCAAAGTCTTGAACTCAATCTTTCCCGTGACCTCGCTGATCGCGATGCCGCCGTTGTGCGCTGTCAGTGAAAGGTCGGCGCGGCGGGGCACAAAAATCTCGTAGCTCACGTACCATTGATAATCGTTGCGCGACTCTGGACCTTCGGCGTGGATGTTAAGCGCGACCGTTTCGATCCGCACTTGTTGCGCCAACAGGTCGGCCTCGGATTGAGTCGGACCGCGCGTTTCAATCTTCGACCGCACGAGGATCTCATTGCGGTCCCAACCTTTGACGGCCACACCGCCGTTCTGTTTACCGTCGACGGTGATAGCGCCGCCCGCGGGCAGCGTCTGTTCCTTGATCTCGCAATGGCTGTACAGCCGATCGTCGTTGCCAGACAGGCCGCATTTCATTGAGCCTTCAGTTTTCTTTTGGGCGGACACGGCGGAAGCCATGCAGCCGGCGATGGCCAGGACCACGAACGCGTAGCGAAGTGACTTAATCATGATGGTTCTCCTTAACTTCAAATCGGATTGCTTAATCCACAGCGGTTTCCCAGTAAGTGACTTGGGAAGGAGAAAAGTCGCAGAAATAATTCAACAATTCCCAAATCCCGTCAGGCAATGCGGCAAACCACGAAATTGCTCAAGGTTAGTCTTCGTTCGTGTCTGTTCGTGGTTAATGTTTTCCCGCGAAACTTGAAGGCACAAGAACTAACCACGAATAACACGAATGTTGTTTTCTTGCAGTCGTCTTTGAATCCGCGCGGGTTCTCCTCTATCATTGCTCGCACGTCACCGGCCGATCATCATGATCGGCAATATCAGGGGCCGTAGCTCAGCTGGGAGAGC
>DNNE01000163.1:5039-25320 GCA_003487805.1 Blastocatellia bacterium
AGGTCAGGGGTTCGATCCCCCTCGGCTCCACCAAATCAAATCACACCGCCGCTCAATACTGATAGCCGAACAGCTCGACGTCTTTGGCAAAGTGCCGCAGGAAAAGTTCCCGGCATTCTTCGTCAAAATATTTCGAGTAGGGCGCTCTGTCGCCCCTGTTAACGTGTGGTAGTTTTCGCCGGCGCTTCCCAATGATGTCGCACACCTCATCGAACCCCTGCTGCAGCGATTCGAAACGGATGAGATAATCAACGATCAGGCGGCCATTCTGGTCATAGAGAGTTGCGTGCTGCGGCCGGGTGAGGTGGCGATAGTCTTTGCCCTCCGCCGGCAGATTCCGGAGAACGTCTCGCAGCGATCTGTCTCGCGTCGCGGCCAAATACTTCCATCCAGAAACAAAGCGGTCCCATGGATTTCTCGCGACCGCAAACCGGAAGTAGCCGGACGGAGCAGATTCGTACTCCGGATCCAACACTCCATCATTCATGAAGTGCCACTCCGGATCACTGACTTCGAAACCGAAGGTATCAATGATTGAGCAACCGGCGCACTTTCGCTGGTGGATGAAGATGCATTTGTACTTGTGGGAAATCATCGTGGCTTAACTCTGGCATGGGCCATCAAAAATGATTGCATTGCTGACGTCCAATCGATCTTGCTCAACGTCCGGTGCGTAGCTAAACTGCCATCTCGTTACTGCGGCAGGCATTCTACCTGCACAGTTTCAAGTTTGCAGCTTTCCGGCAAGCGTGTGGTCCCTGGCATTCTTACTGACACGCCAAAGGCCGTGCTGATAAATCTTTGAGAGATACAAATCAATTCGCACTCATCAAACCCTACGGCGATCGTTTGATTGACCTCGTGGTTTCAGCTGAGGCCCGCGAAGAAGTTGCGTCGCGTGCGCAGCTTCTTCCTTCAATTCAAATCTCTGAACGCTCAGTCTGCGATCTTACGTTGCTGGCATGCGGGGCCTTCTCACCGCTCGATCGTTTCGTAGGCGAGGAAGACCATCAGCGGATCGTCGACGAAATGCGTGTGCAAAGTGGAAGCCTGTTTCCGATTCCAGTGCCGCTGCCAGTGGATCCTTGTCCCGAGCTTCGCCTCGATACGGACGTTGCGCTGCGCAACACCAAGAACGAGCTACTCGCAGTCCTGACGATTGAAGCGATCTACGAATGGGACCAAGCCGAGGTGTCGGAAAAAGTCTTCGGCACACAAGATCCGAAGCATCCGCTGGTCGCTGAGATGCAGCGTTGGGGCAAATTGAATATATCGGGGCGTCTCCAGGTCATTTCGCTGCCGCGCCTCTATGATTTCCAGGACTTGCGCCTGACGCCGGCCGAAGTGCGCACCAAACTCGAAGTCCTTGGCCGCGCGAATGTCGTTGCTTTTCAGACGCGAAATCCTTTGCATCGCGTGCACGAAGAACTGACGAAGCAGGCGATGGCACAAATCGAAGGAACGTTATTGCTTCATCCGGTCGTAGGCCTGACGAAACCGGGCGACATCGATCATTACACGCGCGTGCGCAGTTACAAGATTCTCGCCGAGCGTTATTACGATCGCGATCGGATTGTGTTGGCCCTGCTGCCGCTGGCAATGCGGCTCGCCGGCCCGCGCGAGGCGCTTTGGCATGCGCTGATTCGACGCAACTATGGCGCGAACTGGTTTGTCGTTGGCCGCGATCATGCGAGCCCGGGCAAAGACTCTCATGACCAACCATTTTATGGGCCGTACGAAGCGCAAGAGTTGGTCGCGCAACACAGCGCGGAACTCGGGGTGCGCGTGATCCCTTTTAAGGAGCTGTCATACTCTCTCGCAGACGGATACCAGGAAACAGCGGCCGCGGAAAACTCCTCGGGCGTCACCATCTCAGGATCGCAAGTTCGCGAAGAGTATCTGCAAAAAGGTCGCGAGTTGCCTGAGTGGTTTACTCGGCCTGAGATCGCGAAGTTGCTGGCTGAAGCTTATCCGCCGCGTCACGAGCAGGGCTTCTGTGTCTGGTTTACCGGGCTGGGCAGCGCGGGAAAAACAACCACGGCTGAAGTCCTGGTGCAGTTGCTGCTTGAGCACGGACGCCGGGTGACATTACTTGACGGCGACGTTGTGCGCACTCATCTTTCGAAGGGCCTGGGCTTTAGCAAGGAAGATCGAGACACAAACATTCGGCGGATCGGCTTTGTCGCGGCTGAGATTGTCAGACATCGAGGCGCAGTTGTTTGCGCCGCGGTCAGCCCTTATCAAGCGACGCGCAACGATGTGCGCAATATGGTGGGCGCCGATCGCTTTATCGAAGTGTTTGTCGATACGCCGCTGGAAGTTTGCGAACAGCGCGACGCTAAAGGGATTTATGCGCGCGCCAGACGCGGCGAGATCCATTGCGTCACAGGCCTCGACGATCCATACGAGGAACCGCTGCAACCTGAGATCATTATTGAAACCGTGATTAACCACGCGGAAGAAAATGCGCGACTGATACTTCGACACTTGTGCGAAAACCGTTTGCTCCTAACAGCAGGCTTTGAATCCCGGTAACTCAAAAACAGTATTCGAACGATCGGCAACATGGGTAGTTCTCTCATTTGTCGTGTCGCTGTTTCTTTTTCATCTCTACGTTATTCATAAGTATGCAGTAGAGATCCCGATCATAGATGACTGGGCAATGTTCCGACCTGATCGGCCTGCCAAACTGTCGGTCGCATGGCTACTTGATACCAGTAACACGCGAACTACGGCGAGCGAGCATGTGATCGCAACCACCAAGCTGTTCGTGTGGATTCAATATCATCTGGACCAATGGAACATCCATGTAAACCTGATCCTCAATTTTCTGATTCTTGGTTTTCTTGTGTGGTGGATTGTTTGGTTCGCGAACAAAGCCGTTCCGGAAATCCCGCTTTACGCGAAACTCGCGTTTGCGATCTTCCTGCTCTCTCCTATCGATTGGTTCAACCACTTTATGGCCACGCAGACGTGTTATCTCTTTTATTTGATCTTCTTTTTCCTGGGTTCTTATGTCTTATTCAGGGATACCCAGCGTTGGCGGCATATCGTCGCCGGTTCTTTGCTTGCCGTCTTATCAATCTGCTCGCTGGCTTCCGGTTTCGGATCTTGCCTTGTGCTGCTCAGCGCTTTTTGTGTCTTTAAGGGTGCGCGAATCTATTCAAAGAACAACTCTGGACGTCGGATCAACGAAGCCACTCAACTTGCAGTGACTGTATTTTTGATCGGCGGCGGGCTGACGTTGTGGCTGGCTCATTATGTAACGCCGGCTCATGTGGAACTGGTCTTTCCTAACGACCGGAGGTTCTGGCAATTCTTTCTCAATCTCGTTTCGTTTGGATTTGGTATCGAGACGTATTCATCCTGGTGGGGGACACTTTGTCTGCTGGTTGTTTTGGTTCCCATTTGCGCGATTATCTGGAAACGCAAGGGCAGGCTAACGGGCATCGAGTGGGCCTGCTTTGTGATGGTGGCGGGCATCCTCGTCAATGTTGGTCAAATTGCTCTGGGACGGGCCTATCCCGGCGTAGAGACTGGATCAAAAGTGTTAAGGTACGTCGAGTTCGTCCTGCCGTTGATTCCACTGTCGATGATTGCCTGGGCAATCCTATTGCGAGGCCGAAAGCGAGCCGTCATGCTCGGGAGTTTATTCGCTTTCTGTCTCTTAACGTTTGCAAATGACTGGTCCTTCGACATCTATCGATACGAGGCTCTGAGGAGAATCGAGGGTCGTGAATGCGTCAAAGCGTATTACAAGGGAATTGGAGATGGCCGTTGTCCGACACTCTACATTGATCGTCAGGTGAACATCCCTCTGGCCACCTGGTTGGACAATGCCAAAGCCGTGAACGTACTTTTCTATCAGAACCTCCGCGAAGAAATAGAGACAGAGAATCAACAGCCGCCCGTGCGCTGATCTTTGACTGGATCGCAACCGTCCCGGTTGCTGTTAGTTTCTGTTCTTAAGGGGCAAGCGAGACGCTTGCGCTCCAGTCAAAGATCGACCAGCCGGCGCAGTCTTTAGAGACTTCATGATCTCGCCCGCCACAAATTCGGCAAACAGTTGATTGCCAGCCCTGTTGTAGTGGCAACAACTGTCCACATAGACCGGCTCTTGAGTATTATCAAAAACATTCACCGCGTTAATAACGTTAACCTCGGAGCGCTTCAACCGATCGATTTCGGCAATTAGTTTCGGATAAGCCTTGATCACGCCTTCCGCGTAGATGCTCGATGAATTAAGCGCAACTTTTGCCTCTGCCTCGCTGAATTTCCTGCCTGTTGAATAGTATTGATTCGGCTGAACCACCACGAAATAAGGAACACGTTTGGCGGTCAATAGTTCGTTCATCGACGATTCTGATTTGGCCCAAAGCGCTACGAGCCCGGGAACCAGGTTCGCATCGTCGAGCGGCTGCTCATGTTTGTCCACGTGCACGAGGGAATCGCTCTCGGTTCTGTTTTTCGTCACGCTGCCGAAGCTTTCGGACTTCTTCTGATATTGGCGTAACAAGTATCTCAGCTTCATCCATCTAAATGTGTAACAGGTCGCAAACCGGCATTTGTTCAGGCCGGCTTCCGTCTCTTTCAATTCATCTTTCAGTTTCAGGATTTCGAGCGTCAAAGTAAGTTCCTGTGTCGAAAAGCCTCGATTAGCAAGCTGGACCAGGGGACCAAACATCTCGACGCTGGGCATCGAAGGGTCAAGCCCTGACTTATTGTTCAAATAAGCTAGCGCGGTTTCGTTGAATCCATCCAGGTTTATTACCAGATCAAAATCCTGGCCCAGCGAAGTGAAGTAGTTCAACTCCAGTAGCTGTTGCGGTTGTTTGTAACTGCCGCTCGCGAATGGCAGAACAATTATTTGCTTGTTCTGAAAATAAGGTAGTTGCTTGAGGGCGTTGGTCAGCACATGATTCTCAAGCTCGTAAAAGCCGTAATACATGGCCGCCGACCCGCCAAAAATTCCAACGATGAATTGGTCGTCGGAAGTCTTCTTGTACGGGTAATCATAGGGCGACAAGACGCCAACGTTATTCGGCGCATAATCGATGTTCGAGAACTGTAATCTTTTTCTCGCGTGCTCTTCGTAAACGAAACCGAGATAGGGATGAAGGGTGCGTTTGACGGTCGTGGGACCACCCTCGTCTAAGAAAGGATTATCAGACGGCTGAGCTACCGTCGTGTCCGCGCCATGATGGGCGAAATAAAAAAATCTTCCAGTGTGATGAAAGTAAAGGGCGATGGAGCCCGACTCGAGAAGCAGCACGAGTAACAACAGATTAATTGCAATTATCTTGATCGATCTCACCAGGATCTTCTTCATTTTCTCTTTCGCTCAAAGGAAAGGGCCATTGCGCCGGGTCGTTTAATGATCAAGCTTTTGAGTCTCTCTTGCCACGCGGTTGTATGACCTTCAGCCTCTGTACCTTGTCGTGCAAACTCAGATTGGGGCCGTATGCTATCATGCGCCCGTTTAGCAGAGGCAAGACAGTCTGCGAAATCAATATTAGCTTTGCTTCGTTAGAACATGTCGCCGAGCAGCTTCGTTAGCAAAACCCCCGGATCAGGCGAGAGCAATCGAATTATTCAAGGCTTGTGGATTGGCTCGGGACTTTCGGTGATGGAGCGGCTCTCGATCATTTCGTTCCTCCGAAACGGCCACGAATATCATCTATACACTTACGACGATTTGCCAAACGTCCCTGATGGAGTCGTCATCAAGGATGCAAACGGAGTACTGCCTGCTTCCGCAATTTTCCAATACAAGGATCGTCCGAGTTATGCCGGGTTCGCAAATTATTTTCGTTACCAACTGTTACTTGAGCGTGGCGGTTGGTGGGCGGATACGGACGTAGTCTGCCTTCGTCCATTTGATTTCGCGCCAGAGTACGTCTTTGCCGGCGAGGCGGCCGCCGGGCAGATAGTTGTCAATAATGGCGTCATTAAGGCCCCCGCTGGAAGTGAAATAATGGCTTGTGCGGTTGGCGTCTGCGAGACGAAGAACCCGGATCTGTTGGTTTGGGGAGAGACCGGACCAAAGCTGCTGACGGAGTTGGTAAGAAAATATCGTCTCGACGAATACCTGCAACCATACGAGGTCTTCTGTCCGATTGAAGATTGGCATAAAGTCCTGGAGCCCTATGTCGCAGCCGTCCCGCAAACGGCTTACGCAGTCCATCTCTGGAACTCGATGTGGAAATTCGGAAATCAGGATAAGGATGCCAGGTACCATCCCGGCTGCATTTACGAACAGCTTAAGACAAAGTATCTTTGAGCTCAGATAAAATCGTTTTTCGCAATCTCATCGCGCGGGCAAAAAGAGAGTTTAGTGATCTTGAGATCAGTAAAATGATGCTGGTCTTGCGTTAGTCGAACAAGCATTGTTCAGCGCAGAGGGGAACACTGGTGCCGGCGGTCAGCGTCATCATACCAACACACAATCGCGCCGGTCTGTTGCCGGTAGCCGTTGAAAGCGTGCGCCTGGCCGGCACGGATCTGGAGATAATCGTCGTTGATGACGCGTCGACCGACAACACGCCGGAAGTGTGCGAGCGGCTGGCGGGAATTTGCTACCTAAGATTGCCGCGCAACGAAGGGTTAGCGGCCGCGAGGAACGCGGGAATTCGCGCGAGCTCGGTTGAGATCGTTGCTTTCCTTGACGATGATGACCTTCGTTTGCCTGGCTCGATTGACGCTCAACTCCGCGCCCTGGAAGCTTCGCCGGACGCCGCGTTCTGTTACGGGCGGCTGCTGGCCGCTGATCCTGTACATGGGCTGCCGACTGGCGAAGTCATTCCGAAACAATGCCCGGACGGCGATGTCTTCTGGGATCTTCTGGAACAGAATTTTATCTCTCCGGTTACAGTGGTCGCCCGTAAACAAACTCCGATTGAATGCGATTTATTCACGTCCGGATTGGGGGGAGTCGAGGATTGGGACCTTTGGTTGCGCGTAACAGAACGTCGGCCCGTGGTGACGATAGCAGAGCCAGTCGCAATTTATCGCCGAGCGAACCTGACCTCGGGGCAAATGTGTTCGGACAGCGTTTCGATGTACCGGCAGATGCTGCGGGCCCAGAAGTCGGCGTTGCAGCTGCCCAGGGCCGCGGCTGCGCCGGGCTGGAAACGTCGACGCGCGCGATCGCGATTATTGAGCCTCGCCTACAACGCGATGGTGCATGAGGCAGAGACGGCGCTGGTCGAAGGCGACCCCGCAACTGCGCGCGCCAAATCGCATGAGGCTTTGAGGCTGCGACCGTTGCGCGCGCGCACTGATCTGAACCTGTTGCGTCTTTTGCGTGCAGCTTGATCGAGTGGCACGGGCGTCCCGCCCGTGAACCACGCGCAAGATGCGCGTGCCACAACTATTACGAGACGAAACGTTTGAATCAATCACATGACTAATCTGAAAATAGCATTGTGTAAGAGCAGTCTGCTTGGACCTGTAAGTGGCGCGGATGAAATCATGTTGAATTACGCTGTCCATCTGCGCCAGCGCGGATACGACGTCGAGGTGGTGTTGTTGTACTCGCCAAATGAAAACGACCAATATCTTCGCCGATTGCGAAGCAATGGGGTCCCGGTCACCATCATTGTCAGAAAATCTTTTCTCTTCGCTGTGTTGCGGATGCTGCGAAACCTTTTTTCCAGTGTCCTGTTTTTTCTCTTCCTGCTGCGGCGTGCGCCAGAGCGCCTTCGCAAATTCTGGCAGGTCGCGCTCAGACTAATCGCACATCTTCACTATCGCGAGTGTCGCGCATACTTCGCCAGGAACCGGCCGAATCTTATGCATGTCTTCACGCCTGATTCAGGCGCGGCGATGATGATCCGGGCGGGCCACGAGTTAGGTATTCCCGTTCTCTATCACGAAATGGGAACGCCTCATCACATGCCGATGCTGGAAGATTATTACCGTCGACTGGAAACCGTCCTGCCGTTGTGCACCGAGTTCGCCGCGCTCTCGCCGCGGCTGGCGTCTGACTGGTTGGTGCGCTTTCCTTTTCTGCGCTCGGTCACGGTCCTGCCCCTGATCATGGAGCGTTCGAAAACGTTCGACCTTCGCGGGCAACTGTCCGCGCCGCCTGAGGAAACGGTTTTCGGTTTCGCTGCTCGCGTAGAAGAAGGGAAAGGACCGATGGTATTGCTGGACGCTCTCGCGACAATGAATCGGGAACGACCGGTTGGGATCGCCAGGATAGCCGGCAGTGGCCCCCAATTATCAGAAGTGAAAGCGCGGGCGCGAGAATTAGCGCTCGGCGACGCGTGTGAATTTGTCGGCCAGTATTCAGAGCCGCTCGGAAGAAGCGCCTTCATGGAAAGCCTGGATGTATTCGTGCTGCCTTCGCTCGCCGAAGGAACACCGAACGGCATCATCGAGGCGATGGCCCACGGAATTCCAATTATAGCTTCAGCCGTCGGCGGCATTCCCGATATCATCGACTCTCAGTCGGGTATTTTGATCCCCCCGGGCGATGCAGACGCTCTCGCGGATGCGATGCTGCTTTTGTCCGGGGATCCTGAACGTCGCAAACGGATGGGTGCGGCGGCGAGAGAGAGATACGAGCAGCTCTTCGAGCCGGCCGTAGTAGTTCCGCTCATGCTCAAGGTTTATGGAAGAGTTGCGGGAAACGGTCACATGGCGATCGCTTCAGGGAATGGACACTCGCATCCCTGGGCGGACGTGCAGCTGCAAACCGCTATTGAAACTGTCCCTCTTTAGGAAAGCAAACGCCGCCTCTTTTTCGCGGTGTGAGACGAACCGCAAACTGATTTTCGCCGATGAGCACTTCTGTGAATGACGCAACCTCCATAGTGTCGGACCTCTCCGCTCCGCCTTTCGGAATTGAGCGGCCGGCCAAGCTCCTTCCGGCAGACCCGGTCACCAGAATCCGGCCGGCAAGATTCTGGGAGACGATTGATTTACGTGAGCTGTGGGCGCACCGCGAAGTGCTTTACTTTCTTATCTGGCGTGACCTCAAGGTTCGATACAAGCAAACGATGATCGGCGCAGCCTGGGTTGTGGTTCAGCCGATCCTGATGACCCTGGTATTTGCGGTTTTCCTCGGTCGATTTATTCGGGTCCCTTCCGACGGCATCCCCTATCCGGTTTTTGCTTATGCCGCGATGTTGCTGTGGACGTTCACCTCGAGCGCGATCCTGAGCAGTAGCTATAGCCTGGTAACCAATTCGCAAATCATCACGCGCATTTATTTTTCGCGTCTTGCACTGCCGACCGCAGCCGTGGGTGTGCGCCTGGTGGATTTCATGATCGCTTCAGTGTTTCTGTTCGTGTTCATGATTTACTACCGCGTCCAGGTTGGTTGGACCATCGTTATGCTGCCTCTGTTTGTAGCCGAAATCGCGGTGCTGGCCCTGGCTGTCGGTGTGTTGACGGCCGCGCTGTACGTGCGTTATCGCGATGTAGGCACGCTGCTGCCGATTCTCCTGCAAGTGTGGATGTTTGTTTCCCCGACCGTCTATTCGGCCAGCATTGTTCCGGCGAGACTGCGCTTGATTTACTCGTTGAATCCACTGGTGGGAATTATGGGCGGGTTTCGCTCGGCGCTATTCAATCTGTCGTTTGATTGGACCGGCATTATTATTTCAGTTGTGGTCACGCTGGTCCTGCTCGCAGTCTCCCTGCAGGTCTTTCATACGTTGGACAGTAGCTTCGCCGATGAAGTATGAGTCCGTAGCGGCTTTGACCAGAATGTCCACGAGACGAACACTGTACGGAACCGGTTGCGCCAGCAACCGGGTAGTTTCCTTGAGGTTACCCGCTTGCTAGCGCAAGCGGTTCTGTACCAGATTGCGGTGGCAACTTAGCAGCGACGATCATATGAAGCCGATTATTAAAGCCGCGAACGTGGGAAAGAAATATTACATCGGCGCGCGCGAAGCGGCCCGGCCGACGTGGCGTGATGCGTTGAAGAACTCGGTCCGCAACAACGCACCGCTGCTCCTGGGCCGTTATGGTCCACATCACCCGTCTATCTGGGCGTTGAAGAATGTGAGCTTCGAAATTTTTCCGGGAGAAGTAGTCGGCATTATCGGGACAAACGGGGCCGGCAAGTCGACTTTGTTAAGAATTCTCGCACGAGTGACCCGGCCCACAACGGGCGGAGCAGATCTGTATGGGCGCGGCGGAAGTCTGCTGGGCGTCAGCACCGGCTTCCATCCCGATCTGACAGGTCGCGAGAATATTTATCTTAACGGCGCAATTCTTGGCATGAAACGAAACGAGATAAGTCGCAAGTTTGACGAGATCGTGGCCTTCGCCGAAATCGAAGATTTTCTCGATACGCAAACCAAACGTTATTCAAGTGGAATGTATCTGCGTCTGGGCTTTGCCATCGCCGCCCACCTCGAGCCGGACATACTGCTGCTCGATGAAGTATTAACGACGGCGGATGTGTCCTTCCAGAAGAAGTGTTTGGACAGAATCAAGAGCGTGAGTCACGACGGGACTGCGGTTGTATTCGTAAGTCACAATTTGAAATCAGTGACCCAACTTTGCCAGCGCGCGTTTCATTTTCATCGCGGAGAGATTCACGAGGAAGGAAAACCGGATGCAGTAATCGCAAACTATCTGAGGAAATTTTCAGCCTAGAACTTGGTTATCACGTTGCGGGTCAGTTTGAAAGAGTGGCACGGGCGTCCCGCCCGTGAGATCACGCGCAAGATGCGCGTGCTACTTATCACAACAGTTCGATTTTAGTGACCTTGTCGTTTTTCATTTTGTCCGTTCGTTCGCACAGAATCCACTGCGAGTTTCCAATACACCTCTTAATACTCGGACGCTGACTACCGAATGGTTGGCGGCGGCGGCATTGCTGGTGGGAACGGCCCTGGTCGTCGTCTGGCAAAACGCGCATGTCGCGGTGCTGTGGGACCTGAGTTACACCCTCGACAACTCCTATCGGATCGCACTCGGCCAAATTCCTTATCGCGATTTCCCCTTCGCGCATCCGCCGCTTACCTTTTTAGTTCAGGCCGCGATCATCAAACTCAGCGGACGAGTATTCTGGCACCACGTCGCCTACTGTGCTTCGGTTGGCGGAACCGGAACATTTTTGACGTGGCGCATCTTGCGCCGAATCCTGGCTGGCACGAAAAACCGGAAATCAATCGCGCTTCTATTAAGCCTTCCACTGGTTCCTCTGGGTATCTACTCGGTCTTTCCGCATCCGTTTTATGATCCGGATTGTTCCCTGGCTATTCTCTTCAGCCTCGTTCTGTTGCTGCACATCGATCGCAAGCCTTCGGGCATGGTCCTTCCGATCATCGCCGGTGTCTCTTTCGTACTTCCGCTATTCGTTAAGCAAAACACCGGACTTGCGTTTCTCTCGGCCGCGTCTCTCTCCATCATCGTCTTGATAGTTTGGCAATTGATGCGACGTGAACCGGTGCGTCCGTTTTTGATTACGCTCTTGTCAGCAGGGACCGCGCTGGCAATCGCAATTGTTCTCATTCATCGCATCGCCGGCCTGGGAAATTACTGGCAATGGACCATTCGGTTCGCGGCCGAGCGGCGCACACCAGCGCGCGGAGAGATGCTCGGCATTTATGCGGACAAAATGATTCTGGTGTGGCTCGCATTCATCGTTGCCGGCATCGTGTTGTTCTGGCTGAATCGAAACCGGAACAAGCTGCTGCTGATATTGACGGCGACGCTTGTTTCAGTCCCTTTTATTTGGCCGGCGATCTATCTGCTGCGCGATTCTGATTCGTCAGAGCGAGCCGACAGATTAATTAACATCTGGCCGGTCCTGCTGATTGTTTGTTTCATCTCAGCGCTCGTCAACATTCGCCGGCGCAAAGGAATCTCTCAACTTTTACCGTTCGTTGTCATCGCGGCAATTCACGGTTGCTTCATGTCGCAACAGCTTTGGGGATCGACGTACGCCATCTGGCCGCTGTTGATGATTCTCGTCGCGATGACGCTGGCAGATCTCGCAACGTCGACCCGTGAGGTCAACTGGTTGCCGCTAGCCTTCACGACAGCGATCGCTTTTTCGCTAACGATCGCCGGGGCGTTCTACGTCCGATCTCATGAGCGTCTGAGCTATGCCAATCTCGACGATGGTGAACTGCAACGGGCGACGCTGCCGCAGTTGAAAGGACTGTCGACGCGCGGCGACTGGATTCCAAATTTCGAAGAGCTGGTTCGCTATTCCGACACGAACATACCTCCGGACGCGGGAATTTTGCTTCTGCCCGGCGAAGATGCTTTTTACTACGCGACCGGACGCAAGCCACAGTTCCCGGTCTTGCTGTTCGATCACACCGTCAACCCTTATTCGCCGGAGCAGATTCGGCAAATCTGTCGCGAACGCAACATCACCTGGTTGATCGTGAAGCAGGACCTGCAGAACGAAGAAGATGCCGTCGATGCCGAGAAGGATCGAATCACAACAGCGCTCGAAGATGATTTTGAGCAAGTCGAGTCCCTAAGGAATTACGACATCTACCGAAGGATCGATCCTAATGCGAAGAAGGATTCGGATGACGACGACGATGATGACAAGCCGTGAGCGGGGTATTAATTTCAATTCCTTCTCTGCGCTATCTCGGCGACCTCCGCGTCTCTGCGGTGAATATACGTTCAAATACACTCACCGCGGAGACGCCGAGAACGCAGAGGTGGCGCGGAGGATTCAATCAAGACAAGACCCAAGCCGTAATCTCGGTTGCGGAATCAACCGGTCGCTGCTCTAATTATTCGTTCACTGGAAGCTTAATCCTTCGACACCTCAATCAATGCAAGCGCAAGATTACGCCTACCTTTACGAGCTTGAAGAAAACTTTTGGTGGTTCCGAGGGATGCGTGAGATCACCAGGAGTCTGCTGAATCCAGTGTGCGAGAAAGGAAGTGTCCAGAGCGCGCTGGACGCCGGTTGTGGCACTGGCGGGATGTTGTCGTGGCTGAGTCAATACACCGGAAGTCAACGCGTCGTCGGCATCGATCTATCACCTACCGCGCTTGAATTCTGCCGCCAACGCAATCACCAACAGTTAACGCAGGGCTCGATTGCGCAGCTGCCATTCGCTGACTCAAGTTTTGATCTGGTTACCAGCTTTGACGCTATCCAGCACGTGCTCGATAAAGGCGACGTGCGCGCGATTGCCGAAATATATAGAGTTCTGCGGCCGGGCGGCTTCGCGTTCGTGCGCGTGTCGGCATATGAATGGTTGAGGAGCGCACACGATGATGCGCTTAACGTCCAACGCCGCTACACGGTAAGTGAACTTAGCGCAGAGATGCGCCGCGTTGGTTTCAGCATTCGGCGGGCAACTTACGCCAACACCTTGCTGCTGCCGGTCGCGGTAATCAAGCGTCTGGTGTTTTCGCGATCGGGTTCTGCGCAGGCTGAGTCTGAAGTAAAACCCTGGTCGAAGAGCTGGCAATGGTTGAACGGCTTGCTGTCGGCGCCGCTTAGACTTGAGGCAGCTGCACTAAGTAAGATCGATCTTCCTTTCGGAGTCTCCGCGATTTGTATTGGAGAGAAACCGCTCTCCTAACTTACTGCGCAGTATTTATCCGGGACGCTCCACTCAGACGAAATGCCCGGCCAGTCGTCGCATCGAACGCCCACGCTGTCACCGTGACGGGCGCCGGCGGCAACTGTTCAGGGGTAAAGCGAATGAACCACGCACCCGTCTGTGCCAGGCTTTCAAACATCGAGGCCGGACGTTTGACTGGATGTGACATGGCAAAAGCAATCGGATCTTTATCACCGAGGTCATAGGCCAGAATGATCGCGTCCGGCACCCTCTGTTTGGCAAGTGTCGTCATTCCTGAAGCTGCATACCCATCAGCGGTTTTTTCAATCGGTCGCATGTCGCCATAATTCCCAGTGTCGTCGGAAAACTCTCTCAAGTGTTTCGACTTGACCAGCGATGGCCGCATGAATCCGAGTCGATCCAGCGCGTTAGATTTCTCGATCAAGAATTGCAGATTAGGGTAGAGAATCTTCGTCAATCGCGTATCTGGTAAATGATTGATCAAAAGTATGCTCGCCTTGGCCTGTAAGAGTCGTGTTTGCCAGGCATCCATCTGGCGAAACGACAAGGCAAACATAAAGGGCTGATACAGAATTATCGCAGCAATCGTTGTGAAGGTAAGCGGGTGAAATCGTAGCGAGTACACTCGGCCGTTACGGCGCTGGATATCATGCCCAATGATGAACGCGAGAAAAATCAGAGCCAGCGGCAAATAAGCTGAGAACCCAAGGTACCTCGGCACCTGTGATGGACCAGTTGCCAATCCAAGGCGGCCGACCGTTGTCAGCGCTGCGGTGAGCACCGAATATGAGCCAATCACCAGCCAACCGATCGCCCGCTCGACCAGACGCCGATCGGCGCGATGTTTGACGACATAAATTAGCGACCAGACAAATCCGGTTGTTAGCACAACACCCGCGACTATGGACAATCGCACCCTCTCAAGTCCGAATGGCCCGCCGACAAAACCAAGAAAATAAATGAGTGCTCGCACGGGATGGTGAAGCGCGGTCAGAGGGCTCGGCGTCCACCACGGTTTTTGATAGCCATGAAGATAGAGTGCCACGCAAAGGCCGAGCCCGGCGATCCACGCCAGGCTCAACCACAGTGTAAGCCGACGATTCTTGCGCCAGTCTGTGAACAGAAGCATCGGCAGAACTACAACCCAGCACACCACGCCGTTCGCCGATGAAAACATGCTGATAGTCGAAAGGCCGGCACAGATCAGAAACTTGCTTAGGGTTGCTAAATTGGATCGCGTCACCAGGACAGCGGCGGTAACGCAAAGAATGGGCAGGTAGTAAACCATCTGCTGGCCCTGCAACCAGTTTTCATATTGCGTGGGCGAGAAGATAATCAGATTTCCGAGAAAGATCAGGAGACTAAACTTCAAAGGATCTTCCTGGATGGTGCGCGCAGCCAATCGCCAGACGTTCACGGAGATCAAACAGGCTATGACAAAAGTTACCACCATGTCATAGCGGATGTCCCAGCGTGTCAGCCAGCCCAGCGCCACGACAATCACGTTCGGAAAGAATTGTCGATACTCGTTCGCCTGCTTGAACAGAAGACCCGCGGTCAACGAACCCTGCGACAGGTGTTCAAAGAACGTAACCGAATCCCATTCGTCATACTGCGGCAGATCAACCCAATACCGTGGGATGAGCACCGCCAGAAAGATCGCCGGCGTCAGCGGCAGATATCTAATCAGAGCGCGCTTGATGCGGTCAGGTCGTATCATGTGCAAACTAAGTAACGTCGATCGCGCGCTTCAATGCAGCAATCGAATCTCTGCGAAAGCGAGACTGAGAGATTCGGGCATACGGATAACCTATACGAGCCAGCAAGGCGCGAGGTTTTGACACCGCCCGGATTCGGTAAGTTACTTCTTCGGTATCGCGGGCCATCGCAACTTCGAAGGACTCTTCGCCCATTTCAATATGGTTCGTCAATGTTCCATAGGCGAACCCAAATTGCCAAACGTCTTCGTCACCAAGTCCATAAACGACGCGGCAACCATTCAACGACCACAAGCCCAAATGACGAACCAACACAGCCACGACCGTACCTGGCTCTGTAGATGCGCCGCGCGGAAACAACTCAACCCAGCCCAGCTCAAAGTGTCGCCATTCGGTGAGCGCCCGCTGCGCCCGCGCGAACGCATCCGCGCCCTGGCCGACGATAGCACTGGCCACATCGGCGTTGAATCCCGGCGGCGACTCTTTAGCCAAACCAACGGGACGATAGGACAACGGCAGGTTGCTCGACTCGTCGATAAACTTTTGAATTTCGGATTTGGTGGGCCGATGAATGAGTAACACGCGAGTCCAATCAGTTGATCAGAAATTTTAGAAGCCCGCGCGCCGCGGACAGCCCTTCGATTCGTTCATCCTGAGACGCGTATTTCTCAAACGCGCCGGGTCGCGGACTGGCGGCGAGTTGTTCGGCGCGAAGTTGCTCGCGCTCGTACTGAATCTCGCGTTTCTCTTTTTCGCGTGCAACCTCGAGTCCGCCGGCGCGGATGAATTGAATAATCTGGCTCAATTCATCGCGATCGAACCATGTTCCGTGGCCTTTGCAAACATCGACGATCACGCCCGAGCAATGCGCGAAATTGATTCGGTTCATCAGTTGCCGGCACTGGGGACACGGCACGTAACGAATGTTGTTCCCGCTATTTGTGAGCGGATGAGATGGGGCCGGCGATGCCCCGCCGAGAACCGCCCCCTGTTCTTCGCGGTTGCTGCAAATATTTTCGAAGGCGGCCACCTCGAGCCAAAGCCCGCCGCACCGAGCGCATTCGCGCAGCTTCTCTGAAGCGATGGCGATTGATGCCATGTCAACCTCACAGCGAGGACATTTCAAAACCGATAACGTCGCCGGGCCGGCTTCCACCGCCGCGGCGCCGCAATGCGGACAATGCCTGCTGCCAATGAACATCATCCCGAAGCAAGATGGACACGCTGCGGTGGCGAGCTTTGATTCACAGTACTGGCACTGCGGCGAGTCAGATGAAATCGCCGCGCCACAGTTGGGACAATTAAGAGATTGCGCTTGCATGATCGTCGGAGCGCACGTACGGTTCGCGCACGAAACTCGCCCGCAGGACTTTAACATTCGCAGCCGGCGATTTTCTATCGAAAAATGCTGGACGAATTAGCGACGGTTGTGCGATGTTAACGGCTCCCATTTAGTTGAGCTTTGTTGTCCCAAGGGATTTTCGGGTAATTCTTTAATTCAGTTTTCTCTGCGGCCCTCTGCGAAGTCCTCGGTCTTTGCTCTGCGGTTAATCCTCCCATCCGCGATACGAAACCGCAGAGAAGGGCCGGCAATGGAGGACATCACTGATTTCATCGCATCGTTGGGTCTTAACGTGAAAAGTTTTCTCGCAGAGAGCCGCACACGTGTATGACAACTTGAAACTTGGAACTTGAAACCTGAAACTAGTCTCTATGAGCGTCAGAATGCAGCAGGAAACCAACAGCACCCCCGAACTCGATCAACTTTGCATAAACACAATTCGCACGCTGACGATTGACGCGGTCCAGAAAGCGAAGTCCGGACATCCGGGTCTTCCGCTGGGCGCCGCGCCGATGGCTTACGTGCTTTGGACAAAGTTCATGCAGTACAACCCGCGTAATCCCAAATGGGAAAATCGCGATCGGTTTCTCTTGTCCGCCGGCCATGGCTGCATGCTGCTTTACTCGCTGCTCTATTTGACTGGCTATGATCTTTCGCTGGATGAAATCAAAAACTTTCGTCAGTGGGGATCGAAAACACCGGGCCACCCGGAAAACGTCCACACGCCGGGAGTCGAGATCACGACCGGCCCATTGGGCCAGGGCTTCGCGAATGGCGTGGGTATGGCGATGGGCGCGGCACACCTGGCTTCACGATTCAACAAGCCGGATTTTTCGCTCATCGATCATTATATCTACGCAATCGTTTCTGACGGCGACTTAATGGAAGGAGTCGCGTCCGAAGCCGCGTCACTCGCGGGTCATTTGAAGCTTGGCAAGCTGATTTATCTCTACGACGATAATCGCGTCACGATCGAAGGTTTCACCGATCTGGCCTTCTCAGAACATGTGCCGAAAAGATTCGAGTCTTACGGCTGGCACACTTCGACGGTTGAAGACGGAAACGATCTGGCGGCGATCGAAGCTGCCATTCGCGACGCGCAAGCAATCGGCGATCAGCCGTCGCTGATCTCGGTCAAGACGACCATCGGCTACGGCATGCCCACCGCCGGCACACGCAAGGCGCACAGCGATCCGCCCGGCGAAGATGCAGTGCGCCAAACGAAGAGGCATCTTGGCTGGCCCGAGGACAAACAATTTTTTGTGCCCGATGAAGCACTCGCTCATTTTCGTCGGAGCATCGAACGCGGCGCACAAATCGAGGATCAATGGAACGAACTGGTCAGCAACTACGAGACGAAGCACGGCGATCTCGGCAAGCAATGGCGCGAATCGATGAGCGGTGAATTGCCGGAAGGTTGGGAGTCACATTTGCCCTCTTTCGAAGACGCCGAAGCAATGGCGACGCGCGTCGCCAGCGGCAAAGTAATTAACGCGCTCGCGCCACACATGCCGATGCTGATCGGAGGTTCGGCCGATCTCGGGGTGTCGAACAACACCGACATTACGGATGGCGGGAGCTTCGAGGCTGGATCCTACGATGGCCGCATCATTCATTTCGGCGTGCGCGAGCATGCGATGGGCGCAACGTTGACGGGCATGTCTTTGAACGGCGGACTAATTCCCTATGGCGGCACATTCATGACGTTTTCCGATTACATGCGGCCATCGATTCGGCTCGCGTGTCTGTCGGAAGTCCAGGTCATTTACGTTTTCACCCACGATTCAGTCGGGCTGGGCGAGGATGGGCCAACGCACCAACCCGTCGAGCATCTCGCCGCGCTGCGCGCGATCCCGCATCTGTTCGTGGTGCGCCCGGCTGATGTGCATGAAGTGCGCGAAGCCTGGCGGTTGGCGATTCTTCGTCGTCATGCGCCGACGGCGTTCGCGCTCACCCGGCAGAAAGTCGCTTTGATCGATCGAAAGAAATTTTCTTCAGCAGAAGGTTTGCGCCGCGGAGGTTACATCCTGGCTGAGGCAGATGGGGCCAGCTCTGGTGGCAGCGATGCCCGCAATGAAGTCAGTACCGGGAGCGATAGCGATCGGGTCGCACCGCAGTTGATTCTGATCGCCACCGGCTCAGAAGTATCTCTGGCTCTTGACGCCCGCGAGCAATTACAGAAGGACGGCCTTGCAACTCGCGTAGTCTCAATGCCCTGCACTGAACTCTTCGAAGAGCAATCGCCAGAATACCGCGATGAAGTGCTCCCGCCATCAGTGACTGCTCGTCTCGCGGTGGAAGCCGGCGTGCGGGGAAGTTGGGACCGCTATGTTGGACCAAAGGGCGACGTGATTTGCCTCGATCGGTTCGGCGCCTCAGCTCCGGGTGACGTTGCGCTCAAGAACCTGGGATTCAATGTCGACAATGTTTTGAAGCGGGCGCGCGCGTTATTGAAATAACCTATCGGAATGAGTTCGAGACGATTTCATGTCGAGTACGCTCCGCTGGCTGTCGAGAACCTTCGCGCGCTGCCAAAGACCGTTGCAGCACAAATCATTCGAAAGATATTGCGCTTGGAAGACGGCTTGACGGGCAACATCAAAAGGTTGCGACAAGCTGACTTCGGCTATCGTCTACGCATGGGAGATTACCGGATTCTGTTCGATGTCGAAGATGATACAATCGTGATCCAAAAGATAGGCCACCGGAAGGACGTTTATGAGTAGTGCAGTAGTTAACAAGACTAGCTTCAAACGGGAACAGAAATATGTGACCCAAAGGATCGCGGAACTGCGTGAAGAGCTTGAGAACTTGATCGACTATCTCGATCTACTAGAAGCGCGCGCACTGAACTTTGGGAAGCAGCGTTACAGCACGGAACAGGTCAAGAAGGTTCTGGGAATCAAATAGATCAGAGGAGTTGCGTTAGGCCTGCGGTGTTTGCGGAACAGACGGACATACTCGAATAGCGTGCGGGTTGCTCACGCGTGGCGCGTTGTTAGGCGGAAGAAACGGACGGTGGAATGACTTATGAACCAATCCTCAATAAGAAAGGGCAGCCCGTCTTTCTTTACGATCGTCACATGCCTAAGACCGATGACATAGAACTCATCGTTCTCAAGGGCCACTTACTTATTGAGCGACTATTAAACGACCTTGCCGATGCCGTACTGCCTAATCCGAAGTTTCTCCCCGATAAGCTCTCGTTTTACCAGCTAGCTCACGTCGTTAGGGCTGCCGTGCCGCAACGATCCGATGATCCGTGCTGGGAACTAATCCTAAAGCTCAATACGCTGCGTAACGACTTAGCTCACAAATTGGAATCCCCCAAACGAGCGGGGACGCTGAGAGAACTCTTTAAGATTCACGATCAGGTACAGCCAGCGCCGGAAATGATTGTTGATAAGACCGCAGAACAAATGCTCGGTGAGTCTGATCGACTTAGACTGGTCATAGAGGACAGCATGAAATTCTTGGCATGGCTCACCTTCCGGGCAATCGAACAACGTGGTCAGTGAAGATACATCTACGACAGTCTTATGCGCGCCGTAACAATCACTTCCTTCGGCGGCGTAGAAGGCCTGGAAATTCGCGACGTGGCTGATGCGCCGCGTGCTTCACTCGATCGCGTTCGGGTGCGCGTGCGGGCGGCGGGATTGAATCGCGCGGACATCTTGCAGCGGCTCCGGCGC
>DNNE01000163.1:25618-44506 GCA_003487805.1 Blastocatellia bacterium
CGGTCGCTATCCTGCGCCGCCGGGTTATCCGCAAGACATTCCGGGAATGGAATTCGCCGGCGAAGTTGCAGAGGTGGGCGACGAAGTGCGCGAATGGAAGATCGGCGATCGCGTATTCGGGATCATCGGTGGCGGCGGCCAAGCCGATTACGTCACTGTTCCCGCGAACCATCTCGCTCGCATTCCTGACAGACTCGATTGGGCCGAAGCGGCGGCAGTGCCGGAAGTCTTCATGACTGCGCACGATGCGCTCTTCACACAATGCCGAGTGACGATCGGCGAATCTGTTTTGATTCATGCGGCCGGTTCGGGAGTCGGCACCGCGGCCATTCAACTGGTTAAGGCTGCGGGCGCATTCGCCTATGGCACGTCACGGACCGCAGACAAATTAGAACGCGCGAAAGAATTCGGATTGACATCATCGGTCGTGGTGGATGGCGACCCGGCAACCTTCGCTGACGCGTCGAAGCAATGGACGGACGGCGCGGGAGTCAATGTGGTTCTCGATCTCGTGGGCGCCGCTTACTTGAACGCGAACCTGCAATCGCTGGCAACCAAAGGCCGTCTGATCTTTGTTGGCACGACCAGCGGATCAAAAGCCGAGATTGATTACGGGATCGTGATGCACAAACGTCTACGGATCATGGGCACGTCACTGCGGACGCGTTCGCTGGAAGAAAAAGCCACGGCCACGCGTTTGTTTTCCGAGCAAGTCGTGCCGCTATTGGCGAGCGGTGCTGTTCGTCCAGTCATAGATCAGATCTTTCCGATGAAAGACGTGCGCGCAGCCCACGAACGAATTGAATCGAATGCGAGTTTTGGGAAAGTTGTGCTGATGATGTAGCGCAAGTTGATAACTTGCGGTGGATTCGCCTTCGCTCCGTGAGGAGCGGAATGTTTATAGCTCCCAACGAGCAATCATGATCAAGCTCCTTTAGGAGCGCAATCACATGCCGCTCCTAAAGGAGCTTCAGATTTATCTCAACACTCGGGTTTCTATAAACATTTGGCCCGGAACGGGGCCAATCAGCAGCACTCACTAGCAGACCAGCCATTAAGTGTGATCCACATTTTCTTTCGACTTGAGATTCAAGCCACCCGTCATCATCCGACCGGCCGCTTCATCAGTGACGATGCACAGGCCGTGACGGTCTTCGCCGCCGAGACGATGGACCAATTTTCGCGCATCCTCATGCGTTAAGCCGCTGGCTTCGCAACCACGATCACTCAGGACTGACCAACGGGCGTCTTCCAACTCACTCATCATCAGAAAATGCGGGCAGGGATGCCCGCGCTCCGTTACCTACCTTTGAATTCCGGCTTCCGCTTTTCCAGAAACGCTTTCACGCCTTCGTCTTTGTCTTCGCTCGAGAAGCAAAGCGCGAACAGATCGACCTCACGGCGCAGCCCTTCATCCAGATTCGATCGTGAAGCAAGCTTCACCGCTTCTTTCGCCAGTCGTAAAGCGATTGGACTCTTCTCTGCGATGCGGTTCGCAATCTCCATCGTTTTCGTCTCAAGCTGATCCGCGGCGACCACGTGATTCACGAGGCCAATCGCCAGCGCCGTCTGCGCATCGATAATTTCACCGCTGAGAATCATTTCCATTGCTTTGCCTTCGCCGACCAGACGCGTCAGCCGCTGGGTGCCGCCGCCGCCGGGTATGATGCCGAGATTGATTTCCGGTTGCCCGAACGAAGCTTTGTCGCTCGAGATTCGCAGGTCGCAGGCCAGCGCGACTTCGCAACCGCCGCCAAGGCAGAAGCCATTTACCATGGCGATAATCGGTTTGGAAAAACCGTCGATGGCATTGAAGAGCGAACGATCCAGCATCACTTCGCGCTGTTGAATAGCCGTGCGCTCGGCGAACTCAGCGATGTCTGCGCCCGCGATGAACGCTTTATCGCCCGCGCCCGTCAGCACCACGACGCGCACCGAATCATCTGCGCGCAATTCATCGAGAACGGCGGCGCCTTCCGCGCGCGTCTGAATGTTGAGCGCGTTTCGTTTCTCAGGCCGATTGATGGTGACGATAGCGACGCCGCCGCGACGTTCGACCAGAATGGTCTCGTATGAATTGCTCACTTATTTGCTCCAGTTATGATTTTTCGAAAGTAAACCACAAAGATGGCTCGCGCACAAAATGAACGAGCCACAGATGAACACGGATTAGACCGATCAAGAAACAGTCTTATCCGTGAAATCTGTGTATATCTGTGGCTTGTCTTGCGGCGCTTGTAGTTAGGCGTCGCCGGGCGCGGCTGCTTGTTCATCAGCGACCCAGGAAACGAACAGGCGAGTCCAGTTCTCGGCGGGCTCGGCGATTTGCACACCGACGCGCGCGGTCCCATAAATGGCCGGCGACAGGCGCACAACGGTAGCGGTGGCTTCGGTGGCCGAGCCGTCCGGGCGATGCGCGCGGATGTAAAGTTTTTCGCCGATACTAACTTTCTGATTCAAATGAAAAAGCGCACCGGACGTAGAAATATCATCGGTCTCAGTTGGTTCGCTCCATGCAGCGCCGTCATCTGAGCGGCCTGACACAACGATCGGCAGCCGCAGCGCCATGCGGAGAGCAAAACGTCTCTCTTCATTTTGGTAAGGAGTGCTCATAACAGTCGCCACCTGATCCGTTGCTCCCTCAGTTCGAATGAAACTACCTCAAGTAGTATATGCTGATTGCGCGCCATCATGCTCGTTCCATCGATAAAAACCTTCGCCTGATTTCTTGCCCAGCTTGCCCTCACTTACCAGACGCCGAAGAATCTCTGGCGGCCGAAAGGTTTCTGAACCAAGTTTGCTGTGCAGATATTCCGCGATACTCAAACGTACGTCCAAGCCGACCAGGTCCGTAAGTCGCAGGGGCCCCATCGGATGGTTATAACCGAGTTCCATGGCAGTGTCGATGTCGCGCGCGCTGGCCACGCCCTGCTCAACCATGCGCATCGCTTCGAGTCCCAGGGTAACGCCCAGACGGCTTGAGGCAAATCCGGGAAAGTCACGCACGACTATCGGCTCTTTTTTCATTTGCTGGGCCACGGCGCGAACAGTCGCGGTCGTGTCGCCGCCCGTCTGCTGACCGACCACGATCTCCACCAGACGCATGATGTGCACGGGATTGAAGAAGTGCATGCCGACAACTTTGTGTGGACGCGCCGAGCCACGCGCAATCTCACTTATCGACAGCGACGACGTGTTAGTGGCCCAAATGCAAGTGGCTGGCGCAACCGCTTCACATTCGCGCAGCAGGGTCTGCTTCAAATCGAGATTCTCCGGAGCCGCTTCTATGATCAAATCAGCCCCAGCCAGTTCTCGTAACTCGGAGGTCGTGGTAATGCGCGAAAGGGTTTGCTGCTTTTGGTCTTCGGTAACTTTTCCGCGTTCGATCCCCTTCGCCAAATTACGCTCGATCGCTTGCCGGCCGCGCGCGACCAAATCGTCATTCATATCGCGCAGGACGACTTCAAAGCCGGCCGCGGCAGCCACCTGGGCGATGCCGTGGCCCATCGTGCCGGCGCCAAGCACACCGATAGTGCGAATCGGGGGCGAGTCAGTCAACGTTTTTTCTTCCGAGTCTGTGCTCAAGTGATTCGATAAACAGTCGAACGAAAGGTGGATCACTTTCAGGTCAGGGGCCTGCCTGGTTCGACTAACTTGTACGCTATTATTTATACTATACGCGCAACCGAAAAGGCCAACTGATTTTCCTGTTAATGACTATATAGAACCGCGAACGTAGTGAGCGGATCGGATGCTCAACACCAGGGTATACGAGCCGTAAGCTACATTCGCGGTACTGACACAAAAGGAGCGCAACCAGCTTGCCAACAGAAGAACTTCACCGTCAGGTCGTAATCATCGGTTCAGGACCGGCCGGTTTGACCGCGGCCATTTACTCCGCGCGAGCAAACCTCAGTCCTTTATTGATCGATGCGCCCGCTGACGCCGACAAACAAACGACGCCGGGCGGTCAATTGATGATTACCACCGACGTGGAAAATTATCCCGGCTTTGCCAACGGCATCGAAGGCCCCGAACTGATGATCGAATTTCGCAAGCAGGCGGAGCGGTTCGGCACTGAGTTTTTGGAAGAGTGGATTAATAAAGTCGATCTGCAATCCCGCCCGTTCACGCTGCACACGGACAGTCGGGTCATAAAGGCCGATACCCTGATCATTGCGTCGGGAGCTTCTGCGAAATGGCTCGGCATCCCCGGCGAAGCAAAAACGCCGAACGGTTTTGGCGGCAACGGCGTCTCAGCGTGCGCGACTTGCGATGGACCACTTCCCGCTTTTCGTAACAAGCGTCTGGTCGTTGTCGGCGGCGGCGACACGGCGATGGAAGAAGCGACGTTTCTGACCCGGTATGCTTCGCGAGTTTACGTCGTGCATCGTCGCGACAAACTTCGCGCGTCGAAAATCATGCAGGAGAAGGCTTTTCGAAACGAAAAGATCGAGTTCGTCTGGAACGTCGATGTGGCTGAAATTGTCGGCACTCCGGAACATGGAGTGACTGGCGTTCGCTTGCGAAACGGCGCTGACGGAGAGCATTTCACGCTGGATTGCGAAGGTGTCTTTATCGCGATCGGCCACAAACCAAACACTGATCTGTTCGTCGGACAGATTGACATGGACACCGTCGGCTACCTTAAGACCAACGGACATTCGACATCGACCAACATTCCCGGTGTGTTTGCGTGCGGAGACGTTCAGGACTCAGTTTACCGGCAGGCAGTAACGGCGGCCGGCACGGGCTGCATGGCCGCGATCGATTCTGAACGCTTCCTGGATCATTTGCCGGTTGAAATGCCGAGTGGCGAGGAAATCACGATCGAAGGCGAACACATAACAGCCGATCGCCAACTAATCATTACGGCAACGGGTGAGATTATTCAGAACGAGCCGATGCCGGAGTAACTTCAGATCGACTCGGCTTACTTGCCGGCAGGGCTCAAAGCGTCCTTGATCATTTGTCGCAAGCCTTCCGGCTTCCACTGATCGTCCTTGGCCTCTTTGCCGTTTACAAAGAAGCTCGGTGTGCCTCTCAGGCCTAAGGCGTGCACCCGCTTGCCATCCTGAAAGATCCGTACCGCGACCGTCTCAGCACTCAAATCTTTCATAAAGCGATCCGGGTCGATACCGATCTGTTTCGCATAGTCCACGAAAACCGGCACGAGGTCTTTGGCGGCTACCCAGGTTGTCTGGTTCTCGTAAAGCTTGTCGTGCATCTCCCAGAATTTACCCTGGAGTCCGGCTGCTTCCGCGGCCTGCGCCGCCATCAACGCGTGCTCGTGCATTGGCAGCAGCGGATACTCACGAAAGATCACTTTAAGCTTGTCCCCGAATTCGCTTTCGATTTTTTTCACTTCGGGGTAATAAGTGCCACAGGTAGGACACTGAAAGTCACCAAACTCTTCCAGGGTCACCGGCGCGTTTGGATTACCGCGCACGTGCGGTGGCTCTGCACCGTTAGCTTCTCCGGCTGGATCGGGCGTCGGGGCTGCCGAATTTTGTTGTTCCCGCGACGAACGCAGGAGTACCAGGCCCGCTACGGAGGCAACAACGAGCACGATGATGATGATTGCAAATGGTAGAAATCGTTTCATGAGTTATTCCGGCCCCCTCGATCATCCGATCGTGTAATCGATCGTTTTGTCCAGATTGCCGTTGATGTAAACATCAACTCGATAGGTTCCTTTCGGCCAATCGGAGGGAAGCTGCAAATGACCATGGATCTTGTTCTCGAACGAGTTGGTCGTGTAATCGGTGGTTTTTATTTCCTTGTCGCTCTCGCCTCCGGCGTCCACGATCCTCCAGATATAGCGGACCTCGGTGCCCTTCTTGGCTTTGTTCAGCTCGATAATGCAGTGCACGGTATGATCGGCCGGATCGTACGAAGTAGTTTCGGCGCCAGGCTGTCCATTCTTGTCTTTCGCCATATAGACACGATTAACATAGACGTCTGCATTAGCCGGTCGAGTTGGCTGTGCCTTGGCGGGCTTGTTCGCGTTCGAGTTCTTGTTTGAATTGTTCGCGTTGTTATTGTTCTTGCCGAGGTTACAAGCAAGCAGTGCAAACAACAGCAGGGCCGCGGCCAGCCATCCTGAATGAATTTTCATTTCGAACATCCTTTCGTCATGTAACGCAAACTGTTAGTTTGCGGTGACGCAAGCTGACAACTTGCGTTACGGCGTTAAGCAGCCGCGGCGAGCGTACCAGCGAGCGAGCGAAACACCTCGCGTCCATCACTTGAGCCGAGCAAGTCTTCGCACGCCCGTTCGGGATGCGGCATCAATCCCAGAACATTTCGTTCACGATTGCAGATACCGGCGATATTGTCCCGGGAACCATTCGGATTCGCCGCGTCCGTTGTTTCGCCATTCCGGTCGCAGTAACGAAAGATGATCCGTCCCTGGCCTTGCAGCTCAGCAAACGTGGCATCGTCACAAACATAGTTCCCTTCGGCATGCGCGATTGGCATTTGCAAGACGCTGCCGGCTTTCAACTCGTGCGTGAATGGCGTGTCGATATTTTCGACGCGCACGCTCACGTGATCGCAGACGAAGTGCAAATCGCGATTTCGAATCAGGGCGCCGGGCAGTAAACCAGCTTCGCACAGAATCTGAAAGCCGTTACAAATGCCTAACACCAGATTACCGCTGGCGGCGAATGCCTTCACCGAATTCATCACCGGCGAAAAACGCGCGAGCGCCCCAGCGCGCAAATAATCGCCATATGAAAAACCTCCGGGAATAATCACTGCGTCATAACTCGAAAGATCAGTGTCCCGGTGCCAGATGAAATCGACCGGCTGGCCCACGTGTTTCGAGATCACATGGTAAGCATCGTGATCGCAATTTGAGCCGGGAAAAACTATGACGCCGAATTTCATCGTTTGTAGCGCAAACTGTTAGTTTGCGCAGATAATTAATCGCAAGCTAACAGCTTGCGCTACGTCACTCTTCAATCTCCACCCGAAAGTCTTCGATGATCGGGTTCGACAGAACGTCATGCGCCAGGCGCGTGGCCTCGTCACGGGCTGTCTCTTCCGTTACCGAGCCGTTCATCGCGATTTCGAAGTACTTGCCCTGCCGAATATCGCTAACGCTGTCGAACCCCAGCAGCTGAACTGAATGCTTAATCGCCTTCCCCTGTGGATCGAGGACGCTCGGCTTTAGGGTTACGTAAACTTTGGCTTTCATGGAATATATCGCCTAACTGGTCCGCGGACGCCGTTTGAACGGAAGATATTACGCTAAAACATTGCGCAAGCAGTAGCCGATATCATACTATCTCCGCCATCGTAGCGACCGCTTTTCAGATTTCTTAAGAAAGAAAGAGTACGGAAAATGTCTTCTCCATATCCAGAGAGTGGCCCGCCATCGGGCGCGCCGGGCGGCAAGACGAGTTTTATGAACCTCGATTCGAACCTCGGGGCCATGCTTTGTTACATCCTGAACTTCGTCTGTTGTCTCGGCCTGGTCCTGTCGATCGTCTTTCTGATCACCGAAAAAGAGAATCGATTCGTGAAGTTTCACGCGGTGCAGTCGTTGTTCCTGCTAGCTTTGGAGATCGTCGCAGGTATCGTAATTCAGATTCTCGGAATGATACTCAGTTTAGCTCTAAATATGGTGAACATGAGTTGGATCGCCGGTCTGCTTACCTGGTTTTTAGGATGTCTTGTTCTGCTGATCTACCTGATTCTTGTGGTAGTCGCCGGAATAAAAGCTTACGGCGGTCAATGGTACAAACTGCCGATCGTCGGCGAGTTCGCCTGGAAAACTGTTAACAAATAATCTTTCGGACCCGACAGGAGGAAACTGTAAATGGACACAGGCAAGTCTGCTCTAGGCCTTGACGGAAATCTGGCCGCCGCGCTGGGATATCCCGTCGGCATCATCGCGATCATCTGCCTCGTCATGGAAAAAGAGAATCGCTTTGTGAAGTTTCACGCGCTGCAATCGATTCTGCTGCATGTCGCGTTTATCGTGGTAGCAATTGTGGTCTGGATCCTGGGATTCATCCTGCTGATTGCCGGCGCGGCCGCGAGCGCCGCCACCAATAGCGGCGCCGCCGGCGGACTGGTCGGCATGCTATTCGGACTGATCTGGCTGGTGGTGATTATCGCCTATATCGCCGGATTGATTATGGCGGCGGTGAAGGCTTATGGGGGAGTTGAGTTCAAGCTGCCAATAATCGGAAACATCGCTTCGAACTTCGCGAATAAATAACGGTCGGAACCGCGTGCGAATGGACTGGAGCGCAAGCGTCCCGCTTGCCATCCTAAGCTAGAAGGGCTTTAGTGGTTGCAAGCGAGACGCTTGCGCTCCAGTCAACGACCCCTCACCCAAACACCCGCGCGAAAATTTGGTCGACGTTTCTGAGATACGTGTCGAGCGAGAAAACTCGATCAATCTCGTCTGCTGACAAGAGCGCCGTAATTTCCTGATCGGAAGAGACGAGCGTCTTAAGATCCTTGCCTTCGTCCCAAGCTTTCATCGCGTTGCGCTGCACCCATTCATAGGCGTCCTCTCGCGACGCGCCTGCCTTCGTCAAAGCCAACAGCAACTGGCCGCTGAAAATCGATCCATGCGTGGCATCGAGATTTTCGAGCATTCGCTCGGGATAAACGACGAGTCCGTCGATGAGCGAAGTCATCTTTTGCAGCATGTAATCTGTGGCGATGCTCGAATCCGGCAAGACCACCCGCTCAGCGGATGAGTGCGAGATATCGCGCTCGTGCCATAGGGCCACGTTTTCCAGCCCGACGATGCTGTTCGCGCGCACGACGCGCGCCATGCCGCAGATTCTCTCGGAAAGGATTGGGTTGCGCTTGTGCGGCATCGCGCTTGATCCCTTCTGGCCTCGCTTGAATTTCTCCTGCGCCTCGCGGACTTCCGTTCGTTGCCAATGACGAATTTGCAAAGCGAACTTATCGAGCGAGGAGGCGACGATTGCCAGAGTGCACAGATACTCAGCGTAGTTATCGCGTTGAATAATCTGAGTCGAGACCGGCGCGGCCTTTAATCCAAGACGCGCGCAGACTTTTTCTTCCACCTGCGGATCGAGATGAGCGAACGCGCCAACCGCGCCGCTGATCTTCCCAACCGCAACTGTTTCGCGCGCTCTCATCAAGCGTTCTCGATTGCGGCGCATCTCGTCGTACCAGAGCGCGAACGTTAAGCCGAAGGACGTGGGCTCGGCGTGAATGCCATGTGTGCGTCCAATCTGCGGCGTGTGTTCGAATTCCACTGCGCGCCGTTTCAACACATCGAGCAACGGATCGATTTTTTTGAGCAGAAGGTCGCACGCGTCGCGCAACAACAGCGCGTTTGCCGTATCGACCACGTCTGACGAAGTGAGGCCGTAATGAACAAAGCGGGCAGCCTCGCCGATCGACTCCGCGAGGTTCGTGGTGAAGGCGATGACATCGTGATCCGTCGTCTTTTCGATTTCATTAATGCGGGCGACGGAAAACTTTGCACGGCTTTTGATTTGTTCCAGCGCGTCGCGCGGAATCGTGCCCATCTCAGCGTGCACTTCGCACACCGCGATCTCCACGTCGAGCCATTTCTGGAACTTGGTCTCTTCGGACCAAAGGGCGCCCATCTCGGGCAGTGTGTAGCGATCGATCATAATCAGATTCTATCCACAGATTACACAGATTACACAGATAGAAAACATCGGCCACAAAAAGGCGCAAAAAGCACAAAATGAGATCAACAGCGCCGGCAAGCTACTTCTTGAAATCGATCCTGCATCAGAGATTATCTTTTGAGCCTTTTGTGCTTTTTCGTGGCTAATCCTTTTTTTGAATCTGTGTCATCTGTGTAATCTGTGGATAATTATTTCAACCCGCTCGAACTCACATAATACTTCGCCAGCGCCCAACGTCCACCGCGATCGACCAGGGTGAAAGTCTCTATCCCCTCGCCACGATCAAACGTTGTCTGATAAATCACCGTTACCGAGTGGCCGGCAACCGGCCCGGTCGAAGTCTGCTCTTCGCGCGCAGTTGCCTGCGTGCGCGTGCGCGCGTTGCCCAACCTGTCGCGCAGCTTTTGAAACGTTGCTTTTGACTCTTCCACCGAAGATTGGGCCCGCCATTCATCTGACGCTTCCTGATAGAGTTTATCGTACCGGCCCGCGTCAATGTCTTCCATCGCGGTATCCAGTGCCGTTTGCGCGCCCGCGGGAATTCCACTGCGTCGCCTGCTCGCGTTACAAGCGAAGAGACCCACGGCCAGGCAAAGGACAAACGAGTAAACAAAAAAAGTGCGGCTCTGCCGCCGCATTTGAAGAGTCGCTCGACTGAGCACACCTTGGAAATAACTGTCCATGCAATTCTATTTTAACCTGATTCTTCGGCGCGCTGCTTGGCGCCGGCGGCGACTGCCGTCAACCGCGCGACCTTTTGCTCATGTGTTTCGCCCGCCACCGGACCGGTATCAACCACCCCAGCGTAAGTCGATCGCTTGAACAAAGATCGATTAGGCTCTCCCGCGGCAGTGTGCGAAGTAGTTGGCGTGGGCGTAGTCGTCGCTGCCACACTGTCCGGCGCCAGGTCTTCCGGGGTCTCAGCGCCCGCGACGGGTGAAGCACTCGCAGCCGCTTCGCTCAACGGCGCTGCTGAAGCTGCGCCGGTTGCGGCTTGTGCTTCCGCGGCGGGCCGGTGCGCATCGGCGCTCGGTGACGAATCAACCACAGTGACGGTTGCGTGATCGGCGCCACCTTCTTCTGAGCGTTGCTTGGCGCCCGCAACGACTTTTTGCAAGCGCGCGATCTTTTGTTCTTTCGTTTCGCCGGCTACTGGACCAATGTCAACGACGCCCGCGTAAGTTGAGCGGCGATTCAACTGACGGTTTGGTTCAGCCGCGGCTTTTGCCGGCGGAGTCATCGACTTCTCTGCAACCGAAGTCGCTTGCGCGGCAGCGGCGGAAGGTTGCTGAGCGATGGCCGGCGGCGTTGCCGGCTTCGGAATCGCTGCTGCGGGTCGGACCGCGTGTGCAGGTTCGGTTCCCGCTGCCTCAACCAACACGTACACGCCTCTTTCATTTTTCTTGATCACCGGCAGCGTGCCGCCGGCCGCTTGCAAGAGCGCAGAGAGTTCAGCTTCGACAAAACGTTTTTGTTTGTCCGGGTCGCGCACATGGCCCAGCGGCGGCCCCATGTACAAGGTTCCGCATATGTGGCATTTGAACAACACATCATCGCCACGCAAATGCACCTCGGCGGACTCTCCGGCAGTTTTCAACTGCTTCAGGTGCCCATTACAAAGTTTGTTCTTTTCGTTTCGCTCGTTGCAGACAGTCTGCGCGTTCGTGATGCGCTTGGGGACTGCCGGCGGAGGGCCCGATCCTTTGATGGCTTCAGCGGCGTTTGCAGACATTGTCTCTTTAAGGAATCCGACGGGAATCTTAAAGAGTCAGCGCGGTCACGTCAATGTCCCGAGTTCAGCGCCGTCGAAATATTTCCTTCAGAATGAGCAATATCATCGGGCACAGAATGATGAGCCCGATAGCTACCGCGAGCGGGACACCGTCCCAATTTAAGGCGAGCGCGAACACGATGAAAGATTTCACGCCGTATTTGACCTACAGTTCCCACTGTCGTCTTGCGCGTAGACTCTCACCTCATGAATATGCCCGTGTTATTCTGTCCCGCAATGCTCTCTAAGTTACTTGGCGCGATTTGGCGGCTTTTGCCCGCGTTTGTCCGCCGCAACGCGGGAACTGTCACGCAAAGTCGCTTCACGGTTACGGTGGGCGCCGTGTTATTTGATGAGGCAGAGCGCATTCTGCTGCTGGATCATGTATTTCGTTCTCGCGCCGGATGGGGAATTCCCGGCGGCTTCCTAATGAAAGGCGAGAACCCTGAGGACGCGTTGCGGCGCGAACTGCGCGAAGAAGTCGCAATCGAAATCGCAAATGTGAAAATCATCTTCACGAGAACGCTGGGCCAGCCGAAGCAGGTCGAGATCTATTTCCGCGCACGGGTGATCGGCGATCCCAAACCATCGAGTTTCGAGATAAAGAGGGCGCAGTGGTTCGCGCTGGATCAACTACCTCCTGAACTCTCAAATGATCAGCGGCGTTTGATTCAAAGAGCGATGTCGCTCAATGAAAAGTCCTGACAATGGTGTTATGCTACGCGGCGAAAACGAAAGTGATGAGTAGTACGAGATTGATGTTTTGACTCGTTATTCATGACGCATCACGCATCAGTTCCTTAAGGAGACTCTTATGTCAGCACCAGGCGTGCAATTGATTCCCTCATCTGAAGAGATCATGAAGATCCTGACACGCACCGCCGCGTTTCGTGAGGGGCATTTCGTATATCCGAACGGCAAACATACCGCGCATTATTTTCAGATGCCGCTCGCGTTTCGCTATTACGACACGGCGCGAGTCCTGGCAGTGGCGCTCAGCCGCAAGTTTCGCGTCGAACGGGATATCGCAAGTCAATTGCCAAAGATCTCCATCATCAGCCCCGCCTCAGGCGGAATTCCCGTCGCTTTCGGAGTCCGCGACGCTCTCAATGCTGAACAGATTTATTGGGCCGAGCAGGAAAACGGCAAACGCGCCTTCCGCCAGTACGTGAATCAGGGCGAGATCAATCCCTGCATCATCGTCGACGACATCATTCGCAGCGGTCACGCAATCGAAGAGACAGTCGAGCTGGTGCGCGCCCTGGGGGCGCCGATCATTGGTTGCGGCGCGATTGTCCGCTTTACCTCAGCACCGGATTCCATTGCCGGTGTCCCGATAAAATCGCTGGTGGAATTTGACGAGAAGTATTACGACTCAGCCGAGGCGTGTACGGATTGCAAGAAAGGCGCGCCTGAAGAGCACGTGAGGTTTTAGCAATATTAGGCTTTCATCGGAAAGCCACGACACGCCGGCAGGCGCCTCTCATCGGCTATCCTTACGCGAGAGGCGAGCGCCCTTGGCGACGCGCACTGAGACTCACCCTCTGAACCTTACCTCGGCGAGCTAAGAACTCGCGCTACTTCTTTAATCCGGCAGTCCAGTTGAGCACTACGTTGATAGGAGTGTAAGCCCCTTCTTCAGCTACCGTGTTGACAAGAAAACGCTGACCATCGGAGGTAACCACGTACTGGTTGCCGGGGCGCTCTTCTCCCTTACTGATGCGAGTCCCAAAGAGTGCCTTGGGTGCGCCGTGCACAAAACCGGGCGCGTCGATATTCACTTCAACGGCCGTGACCTTGCGGTCGCCACCAAGGAAGAACAACTCCTTTCCATCGCGCCGCCAGCGCGGCTGCGATCCGCCGCTCACCGAAATCTGCCACTTGGCGCCTGAGGCAGGAAAGGTCTGAACATAGATCTCTTTTCTCCCTGACTCATCCGACTCGTAAGCGATCCAGCGGCCGTTGGGAGAGAACATGCCCCGAGACTCGTTGTAGGGCGTTTGCAGAAAGGATTCCCACTTTTGATCACTAACTGATAAGACCCACAGATCCCACCTGGTCTTCGGATCAACTGTGCCGCAAAGGACGAAGCGCCCATCAGTGGACCAACTAGACGGAAGTTTCGCCAGAGATGACTTGTACAACGCATCTTCCTGGCCTGAGCCGTTCGCCATCTTTTGGAAGAGGTTCGGCGCGCCGTCGCGCAGCGAAGCAAAAACAATTCGCTTCCCATCCGGAGACCAGACCGGCGTAAAATCGACTGCCGTATCAAAGGTGAAGCGTGACGGCGCGCCACTGTCCAGGTCCATCAGCCAAATGTCCACGTTACCCGTATCGGCATCCACTTGAAAAACAGACAGACGTTTGTCATCGGGAGACAGTGATAGATCGCTGTAATCTCCGGGCGCCCCAACCACCCCAAGCCTTTTGCCTTCGCGATCAAACCAGACCAATTCCGTCTTTCCCGCACCAAGACTCTGATAAGCCAACACACCCTGATCTGAAGCCGAAACGAGCGTTTGGTAAGTTAACCCGTCAACGCCAATCTGTTCCGCAACCGGAAACGGATCGCCAGACAGCTCAAGCCGATCGGCGTCAAACTTTTGCGCCATCAGCTTTGTGTCGCGACGAAAAAGCAGGTAACCGGGCTTCGCGTACAGGGCTGTGAAGTCCGTCGTCATGACAGGTTTCACTTCCCTCGAGTCGAGCGAACCGATGTTTACAAGACGAGTTCCGGCTCTCCTGCTTCCACCTGAAAGGAATAAGTAATGCCGACCATCGGGCAGGAATTGAGGGAACCACTGGGGATACTCCCCATTAGGTATATCAACTGAGTTCAAAGGCGTGAGTTCACCGCCAGAGGCTGAGATACGAAAGGTCGGGGCCGGAGGAGCGGGGGCGAAGAGGATCACATTTTCCTTGCTCCACGTGCCACCGCGCGGGACTGGCGCGTCGGCGAGCGTCACAGGTTGTCCACCAGCGATGTCGATCTTCTTCAGCTTGCCGCCGGCGAAGAATCCAATCTCGCGGCTAGTCGGCGACCAGAACGGCAACAATCCCCCCTCTGTACCGACCAGGGCCTGGGCCGCCAGCGAATCGAGAGCCCGAAGGTAAAGCACCGTCCTCCCGGTCGCGTCGGTAACTACGAAGACGAGGTGAGTACCATCAGGCGAAACGGTAGGCGCCTGACCCGCAATTAGCGTCGCCTTTTCTGGCGGCAGAATGGAAACCCTCATCACTCGAGGGTCACTTGGCGATGGGCGCGCAAAATAAGTCCAGGCCAGGCCCAGCGCTAACAATACGAATACTCCGGCCACAACCCATCCCAGCCACGCCTTCGGAAACGGCCTGAGAATGCCGGAGGCTGTCTGATTCTCCGCAACCACCACAGAAGTCAGCGTCTTCACCGATGAGTCAGAAGACGCAGTCAACGCTTCGAGCGCAAATCCCAGATCGTGCGCTGAATGAAACCGGTGCTCCGGCTTTTTTTCTAAACACCGTCGTACGATCTTGTCGAGTGCGGGGTTAATATTCGCGCTCGTTTCGGTGAGTTCCGGCGGGTCATCTTTAAGAATGGCATTGAGACTTTCTACCGCCGAATCACGATTAAAAGCGCGCCGGCCTGACAACATTTCGTAAAGCACCGCACCGAAAGAAAAGATGTCGGAGCGATGATCGATTGGTTGGCTACGCACCTGCTCAGGTGACATATAGCCCACAGTGCCCATCACCGTGCCGGGATCAGTGTGGACCTTGCGCGTCGGCACGTCGGTCTGTGCTTTGTTTCCATCAGCCGGCTCGACCAGTTTAGCCAGCCCGAAGTCGAGAATTTTGACGCGGTCGTTTCGGGTAATGAATAAATTGTCCGGCTTGATATCCCGATGAACGATTCCCTTTTCGTGGGCCGCCGCCAGGCCGTGTGTAATCTGGACCCCAAATTCGATTGCTTTACGCGGCGACAACGCTGCGCCGGCAATTCGATCGCGCAACGACTCGCCTTCCAACAATTCCGAAACGACGTAAACCGTGCCGTCGTAAGTGTTCACGTCATAGACTGAGAGAATATTTGGATGATTCAATGCGCCCGCAGCCTGCGCTTCCTGCTCAAAGCGGAGCAATCGCTCCTGGTCCTGTGAAAATGCCACGGGCAGGATCTTAATCGCCACATCGCGATTCAACTTCTCGTCACGCGCGCGATACACCTCGCCCATTCCGCCCTCGCCGATCTGCGAGCGGATTTCGTAGCGGCCGAGTTTTGTGCCTGGTTCAATTGGCATATAAAACGTATCGAGTAATAAACGCGCGCTTGCGTCGGTGCAACAAGGGAGTGCGTTTGACGGGATGAGCCGGTTAAGCCCGGCCCGCAACTTCGCCCGTCTGGGTACTCACCCGCACGACTTCGCCTTCCTTAATGAAAAGCGGTACGCGCACCACGAGACCAGTTTCGAGCGTCGCTTGTTTGGTTGCGCCACCGGCGGCGGTGTCGCCGCGCAGACCCAGTTCCGTCGACGTGACCGTGAGTTCGACGTACTGAGGGAGTTGCAGCGAGACCGGCTCGCCGTTGTACTTCAAAACCTGGAGCGACACCCCATCCTTGAGATAGCCCCGATCCGTGCCGACGTTTTCATTTGAGAAAACGAACTGCTCAAAGCTTTTCTCATCCATGAAGTGACATCCTTCGGCATCGTTGTAAAGAAACGACGCCGGTACTGTCTCGATGTCCGGCTCTTCAAACTTCTCACTCGAACGGAAACTCTTTTCCATGACAGCATTCGTCAACACGTGACGCAGACGGGTGCGCACCATAGTCGCGCCGCCGCGGGCCGTCGGCGAAGCAAAGAAAACGTCGAGGACGAGGTAAGGCTGTCCCTCAACCGCGATCAGCAATTTACGTTTGAGTTCATTCGCTCCAATTAGCGCCATAGTGTTTCACTTTTCCCAACCTGGTTTTTGATTGCTTCGAAAGCAAAAAAGTTTTGAGCTTTGTACTTATCAAGGCTCGAGGCCAATGCGCCGCAACCGTTCAGCAAAGCGCGGATCAGAACGCAGCGGATCCCAAATCGGATTCACTTTGAGATAGATCATCGGGCCAAAGCGAAGGTCGATGGACTGGTCGAGCCACTTGAAGGCTTCATCTTTGTTGCCCAGACCCGCCTGCGTGGCCGCGAACCAATGCGGTGAAACGTACCGATCTTTTGACCGTGCCAACAACTCATTCATCAGCTTTTGCGCTTCGGCCCTGCGCCCGCACGCCGCGTACTCCTGCGCGCGCCATCCTAGTTGCTCGCTCACTGGCCCCATTTGTTCGGCTTTCATGGCTTCAGCGATACCTTCGTCACACCGGCCTTTTTGAATCAGCGCGCGGCCCATCAAAAAATGCGCGCGCACAAAGCTGGGATCCATATCAATGGCCTTCTGCAGTTGCGCAATTGCTTCGTCAGGCCGCCGCGCGAAATAGTAATACTCGCCGTGATCAGTCTGGAAGAGGACCGAAAGCGGATCGATTGCCTCGGCCTTTTTTATTTCCGCGATTGCTTCTTCAGTTCGACCCGAAGAGATCAATAGATACGCATAGCCGTGATGCGGCGTCGCGTAGTTTGGGTTTAGCTCGATGGCTCTCTTGTATTCTCGCTCCGCCCCGGCCCAGTCCCAGTCGTAATAAAGTTTGACGTAAGCCAGCGAAGTGTGGGCTTCGGACAACGAAATATCAATCTGGATGGCTTTGGTCGCCGCGTCTTTGGCCAGAGGGAAAGCATCTTGTGGTGAACGAATGCCCTGACTGCTCAGAAAGCTGTAGCAGTCGGCGAGTCCGGTGTAGGCAAGCGCGTAGTTTGGATCTTTTTCGATCGCCTGTCGGAAATAATCAATCGCTTTTTGATAGCTGTCTGCCGTCCGCTTGTTCCAGTAGAATCGGCCCTGCAAATAAAGCTGATACGCCTCGGCGTTAGCAGTGTAGTTCTTAGTGGCCCGTTGCTGTTCGCTGCTGGTCAACCTTTGCCGCAATTTTTCCAGGACGTCGCGCGTGATGTCGCTCTGCACTACGACCAGGTCGCTGAGTTTGCGATTGTACTGTTCGCCCCAGATTTGATTGCCGGTTCGCGCTTCCACCAACTCGAGGTTCAGAGTCAGATCGTCGCCGTGTTGAGACATGCGTCCCAACAGCACGGCCTGCACGCCTAACTCTTTGCCTACCAGCTGAGGCTCGACGTCTTTGTCCTTGTAGCGAATGACCGAGCTACGGGACTTAACATTGAGATTTCGCAGTTGTGACAGATTATTTATCAGGCTCTCGGTTAAGCCATCGCTCAAATACTCGGTGTCAGCATTGCCGCCGACATTTGCGAAAGGCAGGACAGCAATTGAATCGATCTCAGTCTTAGTGCTCCTGGCAGGCAGAAACAATGCGAAGCCAAATGCCAGGAGAATCAGGACAACCAGGCCGAGACCGATCGCAACTTTGTGCCGCTTAATTCCGGTCACCACTGATTCTGTGCTCAATGAGCCCGCGGATGGAACGGAAGGCGCGGCCGTTGAATCAGGCTGCTGACTGTTGGTGGCGACGCCGGCCGGCTCGTTTGGTTGACTGCGCGAGTATTGAGCGTCGGTCTTATCAAGTGCTGAGGCTGCCATTTCTCGCCGCAACTCTTTTAACTCGATCGCCACGTCTTTGATCGTTTGATACCGATCATCGGGATCCTTGGCCAGACACCGTCTAATTATTCTTTGCAAATCGGCCGGCGCGTCCGAACGTATTTCGCTAACCCGCGGCGGGGGTTCACGAATAATTTTGTTCAGGGTGTCGATCGCATCAACACCGGCGAAAGCTTTCTGGCCGGTGACCGCTTCGTAAAGCATGCAGCCGAACGAGAAGATGTCCGATCGATGATCGATTTCACTTATCCTGCCCTGCGCCTGTTCTGGTGACATGTAACCGACTGTCCCCAGCACTGTCCCAGGTTGTGACTGTTGTTGCGGCATTATCGCCGTGGCCATGTCACTTGAAGTGCTCGAGAGTCTTTGCGTGTCGATCAATTTCGCCAGGCCAAAATCCAGAATCTTCGCGTGACCGTCGCGCGTGATCATTACATTGTCCGGCTTGAGATCGCGATGCACGATGCCGGCAGCATGAGCTTTAGCGAGTCCTTCAGCGACGTGTTGTAGATGGCGCAGGAGCTTCCGCAAATCGGTTTGACCGAAAATAGCCTCACGGAGAGTTTGGCCATCTACGAATTCCATCGCGATGAAGTTCGTGCCGTCGCTCTCGCCAATTTCGTAGATGTGCGCGATGTTCGGATGATTGAGCGCCGCCGCGGCCTGCGCCTCCTGTTTGAAACGCCGCATACGATCGCTGTTGGCGGCCACCTCCGGCGGCAAGACTTTGAGCGCGACTTTGCGATGAAGCTGCAGGTCTTCCGCCAGATACACCTCGCCCATTCCGCCTTCGCCAATCTTTGAGCGGAT
>DNNE01000163.1:44797-45011 GCA_003487805.1 Blastocatellia bacterium
TCGCCAATCTTTGAGCGGATTTCATAACGGCCGAGTTTTCTGCCTTCGATCATGAATTTTTACTCAGTGCAGTTACCTAATCACCAGCCGGAAGGCACTAGAGCGTTGCCTGATAATGCTCCCACTGCTGCTTCAACTTCGCCATAAAGGCGATGTACCGATCATCTTTGCGCAGACTCTCGAGATTGGTGTCGTTTGCAAACAATGGATAGCA
>DNNE01000163.1:45296-47467 GCA_003487805.1 Blastocatellia bacterium
TGGTATCGTTCGCAAACAAAGGGTAGCAGGGAAAGCCGTCATCGGCGGCGTCTTGCAGCCATTTGATTGCGAGTCCGGTTTGATTCATGAGTGCGTAAGCCGAAGCGATGTTATAGGCGGTGTGATGAAAATGGCCGAAGCCCCTGCCGATTTCAATCGAGCGTTGAATGGCACTTTCGGCTTCGCGATTCTTACCGGCCTTCGCCAACATCATCGCCTTCACGCTCGTGCCTACTCCGCCTTCGTCTTTCGGGTACTTCTGCAAGTAATCATCGAGCAATTGTGTGGCTTCTTCAGGACGGCCCATCCGCCACAAAGCAGTGGCACATTGAAAAGCCCAAAGCGAAGGATTCGATGTCAAAGGCGTGCTCTTAAAGATCGTATAGGCGTCTTCATATTTGCCTCGATACATATCGATGACGCCGAAGCGAAAGCGCGCCATGGTGTTGCTCGGGTTGATGCTCGTTGCCTTTTCCAGTTCAGCCAAACCTTTATCGAGCAAGCCAATGTGAAAATACACCACGCCCAATTGGTGGTGCGCCTCGTCGAAATTCGGATCCAGGTCCAGCGCGCGCCGGTAAGACTGAATAACCGCTTCGTGCGGAAAATGGTTGGCATGCGTCCAAAGGATTATGCCGCGCGCGAAATGACCTTCAGCCAGGTTCGGGTCCAGCGAGAGAGCTTTTTCAACATCGACGGCGGCATCTTCGTTTAGTTGTTTCTTTTCCGCATCAGAACCAGAAAAGTAAAAGGATTTAATGTTGGAGGCGCGTGCCAGTTCCGCCCAGCCAGGAGCAAAATTCGGATCGAGGCTTGTCGCCTGCTTCAACAACGCTATTGCATTTTCAATCTGCGCCGGATTCTCGCTCTTGAGATTTACCCTGGCGCGTAGATATGCGTCGTAGGCAGGTGAGCTCTCATATTTGTTTGTCGACTGGGCGTTGTTTGTCGGGTGGCGGAAGAACCGCATGTATCCGAGTAGTGCGAGTGTGAGGATCACGAGAACAACGAAACCTACAACGGCGCGACGTCCTGGCAGCAGCCAACTTCGCAGCGGCTTCGAAACGGCGGAGTCCATCCGAACGGTGGGTGCCTCTTTCATCGATGCCGAAATGTTTCCGCTCTCACAGTCACGGCAGAGTCGATCCAGATCGACTGACAACTCAAACATCGTTTGATAGCGTCGTGACGGCTCTTTCTCGAGACACTTCAAGATGAGTGCCTCGAATCCCATCGGGACAACGCCTGAGTGAGATTGCAACGGCGGTGGATCGCGCATCAGGATCGCCGACGTTAGCTCAGCTAAACTCCTGGCCTCGAATGGCCGCCTCCCGCTCATGATCTCGTAAAGCACGACTCCATAGCTGAAGATGTCGCTGCGACCATCTAATTGCTCTGCTCGCAGTTGTTCGGGCGACATATAGGGCGCGGTTCCCAGCACCACCCCGGTTTCCGTCAGAAGCATTGCCGTCTCTGCTTCCGTATCAACTGCGACCCGGCGGCTCACGATTTTCGCCAGGCCAAAGTCGAGCACTTTCACTTTGCCACGCGGCGTGATGAGAATGTTCGAGGGTTTAATGTCACGATGGATAATTCCGTGGGCATGAGCCTCAGCCAAAGCGTCAGCGAGCTGAGAAGATATGGACAGACACTCTGAAAGATCGAGCGGCTTCCTCTTCATTCTGACGTCGACGGTCTCACCTTCAACGTATTGCATCACGATGAAGCTGCGGCCATCATCTTCGCTGACTTCATAGATCGAGCAGATGTTCGGATGGTCTAACCTGGCTGCGGCCCGCGCTTCTCTAACCAGACGACTCTTTGCTTGCTCATCGGCCAACAGACTTTCCGACAAAACCTTAATCGCAACTTTGCGATCGAGTCCGGCATCTTCCGCCAGATACACTTCACCCATTCCGCCTTCGCCAATCTTTGAGCGGATCTCGTAACGGCCGAGTTTGGTGCCAGGAGACAGCGTGTCCATGGGAACGGCGGGATTCTAACGGAGATCAAATCGATTCGCTAGATTGAGTTACAGAACCCGGAGCGACAGCGACAGGATCAAATTCTCAATTCAGTGGGCCTCGAATGCGATCAATGAATTCGGCTTTCGAGGGTACGGAACCGGTCGTGCCAGCGACCGGGTAGTTCCTTGAGATTACCCGCTTGCT
>DNNE01000120.1:0-161 GCA_003487805.1 Blastocatellia bacterium
GGACGGTTGCGCTCCAGTCTGATCCGATCGCAGTCAGTGTACATCAACCATCGAAGTCTCAAAAGATGGTAGCGCAATTTGCTAAATTACGATTCATGACGACCACGCAAGTTTACCAATGTGCGCTTGGAAACGAATACGCAAATTACCAATTTGCGCTA
>DNNE01000120.1:464-612 GCA_003487805.1 Blastocatellia bacterium
ACGCAAATTACCAATTTGCGCTACAATGAATGGTCATTCATTTTGAAAATTGGGCCGTTGTTGAAGCCTCCTGACGAGGCGAAGTCGCACACAATATGGAACGTGAAAGTTTGGAAATGGATGTCGTGTTTGTCGGCGCGGGGCCGGC
>DNNE01000120.1:910-1293 GCA_003487805.1 Blastocatellia bacterium
GTGTTTGTCGGCGCGGGGCCGGCGAACCTCAGTGGAGCGCTGCATCTGGCGCGGCTGATAGCCGATCACAACGAGAACCATGAAAACGCTCTCGGAGAAATCCAGATCGCCGTGATCGAAAAGGGCGCGTCAGTTGGATCGCACATTCTTTCCGGCGCCGTCATGGATCCGCGCGGACTGGCTGAGCTCATTCCGGATTTCAAAGAAAAAGGCGCGCCGCTGGAATCCGAAGTGAAAGAGGATCAGTTTCTCTATCTCACGAAGAAGCGTGCGATTCGCTCGCCAATCAACCCGCCGCCGCTGAACAATCACGGCTATTACATCGTGTCGCTCAACCGGCTGACGGCGTGGCTGGGCGAGCAATGCGAGGCGGCGGGCGTAAA
>DNNE01000120.1:1590-1815 GCA_003487805.1 Blastocatellia bacterium
CGAGGCGGCGGGCGTAAACATCTTCCCGGAATTTCCCGGGGCCGAGATGCTCTACGGCGAAAACGATCAGGTAGTCGGCGTCCGCACCGGCGACAAAGGCGTCGACAAAGAAGGGAAGCAGAAAGCGAATTATGAACCCGGCGTCGACCTGCTCGCGAAAGTCACAGTACTTGGTGAAGGCGTGCGCGGATCGCTAACGAAGAAATTGATTCAGCGTCTCGGCCT
>DNNE01000120.1:2142-2339 GCA_003487805.1 Blastocatellia bacterium
GAGCCGCAGGTGTACAGCCTGGGTGTAAAAGAGCTTTGGGAGTTGCCGGACGATCGCTATCCCACGGGCCGCGTTACGCACACGCTTGGATTTCCGTCGGATCAATGGACATATGGCGGCGGATGGATCTATGGGATGCAGAATCGCGTCGTGAATCTAGGGTATGTGACGGGGCTCGACTATCGCGATCCGCTGAT
>DNNE01000120.1:2637-10363 GCA_003487805.1 Blastocatellia bacterium
CTCGACTATCGCGATCCGCTGATCGATCCGCACGCTGAGTTTCAAAAGTACAAATCACATCCATTCATCGCGAAACTTCTCCAGGGCGGCAAGATGATCCGTTACGGCGCGAAGGCAATTGCGGCCGGAGGCTGGCATGCCATGCCGCGGACGTACGCTGATGGAGTTTTGATCGTGGGCGACAGCGCGGGATTTCTGAATGCGGCGCGCTTAAAGGGCATACACTCGGCCATAAAGAGCGGGATGCTCGCCGCGGAAACAATTTTCGACGCGTTGATTATCAACGACTACTCCGCCAGTGCATTGCAACGCTTTGAGCGTCGCGTGAGACAAAGTTGGATTACGCCGGAATTGCGCCGCTATCGAAACTTTCACGCGGGCTTTCGTCATGGACGCTGGTTGGGCATGGCTAATGCGGGATTGCAGTACATCACTGGCGGTCGCGCCTGGGGCATTCTTGATCGAGATCATCAGGAGGCAGGGCACGAGGCTATGCAGAAGCTAAACGCCTATGGCTACGCCGGAGATGATGTTAGTCAGCGATACAAAGACTTTCGCTTTGACGGTGAATTGACCTTCAACAAAGTCACCGATGTCTATCATGCCGCGGTGGCTCACAATGAAGATCAGCCGGCGCACCTGCATGTGCTGGACACGAATATTTGCGCCACGCGTTGCGCGGAAGAATACGGAAACCCCTGCCAGCGATTCTGTCCCGCTGCCGTTTACGAAATGGTGGAGTCAGAACCGCCTGCGGTAGCGGGCGGGCACGCACGCCGTGAACTGCAGATCAACTTTTCGAACTGCGTTCACTGCAAGACGTGCGACATCATGGACCCTTACCAGATTATTAATTGGGTGACGCCTGAAGGTGGTGGCGGTCCTGATTACAAAGGAATGTGACAAAGGTGGGTTCGATTGCAGAGAGTGTGGCGCTCTTGATAAGTTCCGCACGGCCGTGTCCGACCGCGCGGAACGTCATGTAACACCAACTAAACAACTCATGGACCGCCGTACAGAATCACTCCATCGATGCTGTAGACATCGACTATCCAGGTTCCTCCCCTTGGTGTCGGAGGATTAGTCAGCTTGACTCCAAGAAAGGCGATCAGATTCTTAGTATCCAACGCCGTTTCCAGGAGGCTTTGCAGCCGCACCTCGGTCGTCAGAACCGCCACCGTCTTATTGGGCGTGTCCCGCAAGTAGACGAGCGCGTGACAACCGGTGAAACCCGTTAACGCGTAGCCCTCAACCAAAGTCACATGTCCGAACAATTCAACGGGCACTGGCGAAGGTTTTGGAGGTGGAATCTTAAGTCCCCTCGAGAGTTTATCTTTAGTAGCCATTTTGTTTTCTCCTTTTAAGCGAGGATGGGGCGGGGAGCTTTCCTTTGAATTGACGTACAACTGTCAAGGCAAGCGAACCTGCAACCCGCGGTCTATTGAGTTGTTGGCCGGAGCAGGGAGTTTGCGGCGAGTCGCGGGCTCTGAGGCAGCGGTCTCACTCAATGTGAAAGAAGCAGGCGCAGCGTATCAGTAAGCACTTTTGCCGTCAACAAAAACCACGGGAACTTTCGCAACTCAGACTCCCTCCAATATCTTGCGGGCCGACCTGGGGCCGAGCCTGCGATTGCTGCGATTCTTTTGTACTTACCAGAGTATCAATTGGGTGACGCCGGAAGGTGGCGGCGGTCCGATTACAAAGGAATGTGAAGCGGGCTGTCAAACGCACGAGCGCAAAACCGACGCCCGCCCCACGATAGAACCTGAATTCGGCTTCAAATGCAAAGATGCTGCCGCCGGCTAACTAACGATAATAATAATATCGGCGTCGCAGTTTCTGTATTTGATCACGATAATGATGATCCGCCTCATCGCCGTCGTGCTTGGAGTTCGTTCAGGTCTTTGCTTTAGGGTTACGTGAATTTGGGACTCTTTAGACACGGAAAGGCCCAGGGCGCTGATGACTGATCTTGGGTCTGCAACTACTTTTGCAAGCTCTTTCAGATCAAATTGCGCTTGATGCACTGATTCAATCTCCGTCTGTTCCGTAGCTTTCCCTAATAATTTCGAGAGAGCCTCACTGGCGTCTTTGATTTGCACGATAGATCTCCTTATGAGTTGAGGGGCTGGATAAGAGGCATGCGTGGTGGCAGGGCTCTGAGACCAGCGCGCTTAGGAAGGGGCCGGGGCCGACCGGGAGTTTGCGGCATTCGCAGGCTCTGAGACAGCCTTCTAACCCATCTTCAGTTAGACGGGCGCAAGCTATCAGAGTAGCAAGCGAAATGTCAATAGATTTGTTCTGCGAAGTTTCTCTTACCGCTGTCGGTTAAGAGGAACTGCAACAAAACAAGCCGAAGGCTTTTTGCGTGAGGCTAACGTCAGTGAAGCGGTTCTCAGGTCGAAGCAGACGATTCTTCGTCGTCTTCATGCGTCGTGTGGAATTGCACTCTGCCCTGAATCACTTCCTCCAGGGCAATCCGCGTGAACTTGTGTTTGGTTGCGTCGATCTCGATGCGCGGGCGCGCGCCGCGCTGTAGCTGCTTGCTACGTTTGGCCGCCAGGATGATGAGGCGATACTTCGAATCGATTTCAGGTGGTGCTGCTTGCTCAACCAGCTCGTCTAATTCTTGTGCTGCCATAATTGTTTAGATAGTCTCCTTCAAACTAACCACAGAGGACACAGAGAAGGGAACACGATTAGCTTTCTCCCGCCTCTTAACTTAGAAGTCATTCGCATCATCTCAGGGCCGATGCGACAGACCGCTAACTCAAGCCTGAGTGTCTGTCCCGCTCGCTATCGCTCGCGGTTCTGTAACTCTAAAATCCTCGAGCGCATCGCTCAAGCTAACTTCCTGTCGCTCACGCCGCGCGCGCTCCGCGTAAATCACCGATGCTAACTGTTGTGAGGCGCGATTGATGTCGTCATTCAAAATAACGAAATCAAAATCCTTGTATTGCGCGACTTCGCCCGGTGCGCCTTTCAATCTGCGTTCCAGATCCGCCGCCGAATCGGTGCCGCGGGTCACCAGTCTTTCCCGTAACAGTTCAAACGAGGGCGGCAGAATAAAGATCGAAACACTGTCAGCTACTTTGTCCCGGATGCTCTCAGCGCCTTGCACATCTATTTCCAGAATGATGTCACGGCCCGCGGCCCGCTCGCGTTCGACTTGCGCGGAACTCGTGCCATAGAGATGACCGTAAACATTAGCCCACTCAAGAAACTCGCCCTGCTCGATCATCTCGCGAAACGCCGGCTCGTCAACGAAGAAGTATTCGCGGCTATTCTCTTCAGAGCCGCGCGGCGCACGCGTCGTGTAAGACACTGAATACCTAACGCCCGGCACCGTCTTCAAAACGCGATCGATCAAAGTACCTTTGCCGCCACCGGATGGCGAGCTAACTACGATAAGCATTCCACGACCAGTCGAGGATCGAGGGGAGCTCTCGGTTTTTGTTAACTCATTCAACATTCTGCACTTGTTCCCGCAGTTTCTCAACCTCAGCCTTGATTACCAGGCCGGCGTCTTTGATTGCGATCTCCGTTGATTTGGAAAGCACCGTGTTTGCTTCGCGATTAAGTTCCTGCAAAAGAAAATCGAGCCGCTTGCCAATCTCCCCGTCCGCCTCGAGCGCCACGCGAAATTGTTCGAGATGACTTCGCAGGCGCGTAAGCTCTTCAGTAATGTCGCTGCGATCGGCGAGATAGGCAACTTCCTGTGCCAGCCGGCCCGCGTCCAATTGAATCGCCTGGCTGTCACCGCGCGACAGCAGTTCGTTGATCCGCTTCTGCACGCGCTGCTGATAGGCATCGACGATGCCGGCGGCCGCATCTTCGATCACCGGAACCTCAGCTTCGATCTTCGCAAGACGCACGCGCATCTCCGTGGCGAGGGCCGCCCCTTCGCTCGCGCGCATTGTTTCGAGATCGTTTAGAGCTTCGCCGATCGCTCGCGTGATTCCTTCCGACATTGATTCGTCGATACCGCTGCGTGCCGTACCCAGGGCGCCCGGCAAACGGGTAAGTGTGTTGATGTCCACATCTCCCGACAGATTGAATTCTTTTTGAATGTCGCGGAGCGCGCTGACATAGCCGCTGATCAATTGGCGATTAACTTCATAAGTCGTTTCGCCCGTGCGCTCTAAATTGATGTTCAGATCGACACGACCGCGCGACAGGCGCGTGCTAATGAGCTTGCGGATATTCATCTCGAGTGGGGTCAACTCCTGGCTGATCCGCAGGTGAATATCGAGGTATCGATTATTAACGGTCTTGATTTCGACCGCGACACTAAATTCTTCACCAGTCGCATTGCCGCGACCAAAACCCGTCATTGATTTCATAAGATTGTTGGTTCTCGATTGTTGCTTCGTAGCTTAGAGCTTAGTTTTTAGAGCTTCGATATTAGTTCTTCTCTGGCGAGCAAATATTTCAGTACGGCCAGCGACTAAGCTCTAAGCTCCAAAATCTAAGCACGAATTCCTGAACTGACTACTGACCACTGACTACTGACAGTTCCTCTTCCTCATCCGCGAACTGCAATTCATAGAGCCGTTGATATTGACCACCAAGCGCGAGCAGTTCAGCGTGCGTTCCTCGTTCAATAATCTGGCCCGCTTCGACCACCGCGATCAGATCGGCGCGCCGCACGGTCGACAGGCGATGAGCGATAACAATGGTCGTGCGGTCGCGAATCAAGTTTGAGATCGCTCGTTGGACCAGGTGCTCAGACTCGGCATCGAGCGCCGACGTCGCTTCATCCAGAATCAGCACCGGCGCATCGATCAATACGGCGCGGGCAATCGCGAGCCGCTGGCGCTGTCCACCGGAAATGAAAGTGCCCCGTTCCCCGATGATGGTGTCATAACCGTTAGGCAATTCCAGAATGAAGTCGTGAGCAAAGGCCGTCCGGGCCGCCTCCTCGATCTCTTTCTGCGTTGCATTTGGATGACCATACGTAATGTTATAGCGGACTGTGTCGTTAAAGAGCACCGTCTCTTGCGTGACCAGAGCCATCTGCCGGCGCAAGCTCTTGAGTTTCGCATCGCGGAGATCGACGCCGTCCCACAACACTTTGCCGGAACTCGGATCATGAAAGCGCGGCAACAACTTTGTCAGGGTTGATTTCCCGCCACCCGATTCACCCACCAGGGCCACGATTTTACCGGCTGAAAGCGTGAGATTGATATCGCGCAGGACCGAGCGTCCTTCCTCAGCATAACCAAACCGCACATCGCAAAATTCAATCTCGTTTTGCAGTGGCTGTAACTCGATCGCATTTGGCTTTTCAACTATCTCCGCATGCTCGTCCAGAACTTCCCAGACGTGACGGGCCGCGGCCAACGCTTGCGACATTGAGTTTTGCAGACGCGAAAGCTTACGCATGGGATCATAGCTGCGAAAGAGAAGGACGATGAAAAGCACGAACTGGGCCTGGTCCATACGGCTTAATCTGATTTCGCGCTCGCCAAAGAAGAGCAGCACAGCCACAAACAGGACGCCAATCAATTCAATTATTGGCGGTGACATGCCGGCGATACTCGCAGAACGAAGGTTGGCCCGCCGCACGCGTTGAGCGACCGCCGTAAACCGTTCTTGCTCGCGAGCTTCTCCCCCATAGGCCTTAACGATGTTCTGATTGGCCAGCGTCTCCTGCGCGGTGTCGGTCAGATACTTATTGCCTTCGAAAGACTCGCGCGCCAGTTTGCGCAGGGACTTGCCGAAGCGCACCGTTAATCCGGCGACCGGTGGCGCGATAAGCAGTGAGCCCAGGGTGAGCCGCCAACTCACGTAAAACGAAGCGGCCATGAATGCGATCAGAGTGAATCCCTCACGCAACATGTCACGCAGCGTATGAGTCACTGCTGCTTCGATTGCCGCCGCGCTTGAGATCAAACGCGACACCAGATAGTTAGTGCGATGTCGTTCAAAGAAAGACGCCGATTGGACAAGAATATGACTGTAAAGCTGCTGTCGAAGACTAAGAATCGAAGACTGGCCGATGTAGGCCATCAAATAAGTAGAGAAGTATTCGGCAATACCTTTGACCACTGTAAAGCCGATCAGGAGCACCGCAATCATCCGCCAGGCGTGGAGACCCGAGGCCGGAATCAGACGTTGCAAGGCGAAAGGTGTCGGAGTGGGGTGTGCATTCCCGTGGGCGAATGCTTGATCGAAGATTGGCACAATCAACGCGCTGGTCGCGGTTTCCAGCACGGCCACGACGATCATCGCGAAGGTCGCAATAATGAACGTTCCGGTGTGAGGAAGTAGGTACTTTAAAAGCCGACGAAGATCGCGCATCTTGAATCGATTCTTCGATCGTTTATCGGGAAGCAACCGCAGAGCCCGCGCACGATTACGAACTGGCAATATACTGACGCCCATCGTTTGACGTCAAGGCTTTAGCTCCGACATACTAGGGCAGAAACCCCTTTCGCTGACTGGCTTTACATAATAACTGAGCTCGATCGTTGCGGCTCTTATCGAGACAGTACAAGGAAAACAACTGTGGATCCCGAACCGATAACCTCTAACGCGAAGAAGCTGATGATCGTCGACGACGACGCGGACATGCGTACGTTGCTCGCTGAATATTTCCGGCGATTGGGATTCGAAGTCACTGAGAAGGAAAGCGGCCCGGCCGCGTTGCAAGCCGCGACGGGCACCCGTTTCGATTGCTTTATCTTCGACGTGGCCATGCCCGATATGTCCGGACTTGAGCTATTAAAAAAACTGCGCGATCGGGGGATCGATACGCCGACGCTGTTTCTTACGGCGCATGATCTGCTGGATGACAGAGTCGCCGGATTTGAGGCGGGCGCCGATGATTATCTAGCGAAGCCATTCAGTCCACGTGAACTGGAGTATCGCGTTGAGGCGCTGTTGCGACGGAGCCTGGGCGGAGGCAAACAAAATGGAAGTGAAGACAGGTTGGAGATCGGAGACCTGGTGGTCGATCGGCGCCGGCACGAAGTATCCCGCGCGGGCGCGAAAATCGATCTGACTCCGCTTGAATTTCAGATCCTCGATTTGCTTGCTTCAGAGCCGGGCCGGGCCTGGTCGCGCAATGACTTGCTGGATCGAGTCTGGAGCACAGAGTATGAGGGGTACCAGCGCAACATCGATCCTCATATCAATCGGCTGCGAAAGAAACTCGAGAACGATCCGAAGAATCCCCATTATGTGCTGACGGTGCGCGGCGTCGGGTATAAGCTCAACGAAACCCCCTAGACATCTTCGAGAACCAAGGAACAATGCGCCATTCGTAGTTTATTATTCGGTGACGATGTTCCGCATAAGCATTACCTGCGCACTAATCCTGGTTGTCAGCACCCTTGTGACGATCGACGGAGTAGTCGGCGCCCAAAACAATCCCCAGCTACAAAACACAACTGCGCACCTGCATTGGGGACCACGCGCGGGCGTTTCGCGTTACCGGCTGCAGCTGGCTTCGGACGTTCATTTTCGCGACATCGTTTTCGATCGGGTGATTAGTGGAACTGAAACCGACATAAACGATCTCGCACCGGGAAGATACTTCTGGAGAATTGCGCCGCTCACAAAAACTTTAGGGGAGTTCTCGTCCGCAGGGACGATCGAGGTCGCGGCCCCGTCCGTTCCCAGACTTCCAATTGTCCCGAGCCCAACGCCGACGGTTACCCCACAGACTTTGCCGGCTAATTCAATTGTCACGACCGGCGGGGGGCGCGCCGCTGTAGGCGAC
>DNNE01000120.1:10640-11208 GCA_003487805.1 Blastocatellia bacterium
CCGGCGGGTGGCGCGCCGCTGTAGGCGATATCGCTCGACCGTTGGTTGCGCATCTGCGCTCCCGCGACAGCCTCGATGTCGTAGGTACGAACACTGACGGAGTGACATTCGCGTTCGACTCTGCCAGTGGCGTCGCGTTGTGGAGTTTTCGCGGGAGACGGCCGGTCACTCCAGGGGTGCCGGCGGTAATCATCGATTCAAGGGCGGGATCTAATGACGTTTTGGTTTTTGATGGTCAATCGGCGATTAAGATTGAAGGCCGCACCGGTCGTGAGTTGTGGCGATCGCCCCTGCCCGCCCCTCCTTCTTCAGCGACTGCGTCATCAGATACAAGCGGCCCGATCGTAATTATCATCGACAACTCGCTGCGGCGGCTGCTCGTGATGAACGGCCTCAGCGGAAGTCTCATTTCTCAGACGTTGTTGCCCGCACGCGTCATTGGACCACCCGCACCCATTGCGGATCAGAGCGGCACGCTGCTCGTCGCGTATGAAAATGGCGAAGTCGAACTGCGCGACAAAGCCGGCCGGATAATTCGTTCCGGTTCAGCCGGAAGTCCGGCATTAAC
>DNNE01000120.1:11508-12475 GCA_003487805.1 Blastocatellia bacterium
TCAGCCGGAAGTCCGGCATTAACTGGACCAGTCATCGTCAAAGGCAGGCGACAAGACCTGGTTTTGATTGGCACCCGCGAAGGATTGACCGCAATGACTTCCGCGGACCTCCGGCCGCTGGGAAGAGTGACAATCAAAGATGATTCACCGCGAGGAAATCTGATCGCCGAGGATTTGGACGGTGATGGTGTCGCCGAGGTGATTATGACGACGCGACGCGGCCACTTGATTGCGATTCATAGCGAAGACGGAAAAATAGTGTGGGACACGCTTGTCAATAATGATTCACAGGCCATCGCCTTTGCCGATCTGGATGGCGACGGGTTTCTTGATGTAATCGCGCCAGGCGCGCAAGCATTTGCCACGGCATTTTCAGGGCGTGACGGAGCGACAATTTGGAAAGACACGGAAACGTCAGATTCAGTAGCCAATCATCCGACCTCATACCAATCGCGTGGGCTTGTCAGCGTGCCACTTCGGTCCGGAGTTCTGGTAATTTCGAGCGACGCTTCTCGAACTGGCCTGCGCGCGATCGAGTTTCCCAAACCTGCTGGTCGACCCCGGCCGCGCGCTGGCTTACAATAAGCCCGCACTAAATCTCGCCGCGAAAGTCACGAATATGCTCTGGTATACCGGCAGTGGGCTGCTCATCGCGTGGTTCATTCTAAAGTTTACGCTGCATAAAGGCGGCGCGATTCATATCATGCTATTCCTCGCCATATCGTTCTACGTGATTCAGTTTTTCCAGGATCGCCGCACCAAACAATACAAAGAATCACTGGATCAGTAGGGCCAAAGTCGGGACTAATGAAGCTTCAGACTCAAGAAAGCGGACAGAGGATCTGAAGCGGAGAAGATGTTCTTTAGCCGCGTTGACGCGGCTTTCCCGACGGGTTACTAGACCGGGCGTTCTACGCCCGGGTGAAATGGCGTGCGAGACGCCTGAGCCCGTTTTAACGGGCTTATG
>DNNE01000120.1:12784-12915 GCA_003487805.1 Blastocatellia bacterium
GAGCCCGTTTTAACGGGCTTATGGCTCTTATGGCTAGGCTTTAGCCATATGCTGAAGAGGTCGATGAAGCACGCTGGAAGCGCGCTAGGGTGCCTCGTATTCCGCTAACCCCAGCGCTAAAAGCGCTGGTC
>DNNE01000120.1:13241-14863 GCA_003487805.1 Blastocatellia bacterium
ACCCTTCGGGCAAGCCGTCTGAATACGGCTACATAATGAGAACCCCTCACCACTCAACTTGCCTGTTTTGCTTACGTTCGGCAACAATGATTGCGAGTCTCGCATCAATCAGAGAGGATTTAAGTTGCGGCGCCGACAGCGTCTATCGCTTAAGAGGGGGGTAATGAGATGAAGCACGCCATTTCCAGATTGATTGCCACATTAGCCATACTTGTTTTCAGCTCTGTCGCCGTGTTCAGCCAGAGCGACGTGACGCGGACCACGCTGGCGATTACGTATCCTTTGGACCAAACGATCGACGTTCCATTTCACGGCACCACGCGCTTGCCGCGCTTGAAGGGTGACGCAACGGTGAGGCGCCAGAGCCGCCGCGGAACCCGTGTGACTTTGGCGATTGACAATCTTCCGCGCGCCTACGAGTTGGGAAGCGTTTACACGACCTACGTGCTGTGGGCGATCTCGCCCGATGGGCATGTCGATAATCTCGGCGAGATCAAACGCAGTGGCAGCGGAGTCATTGATTCGAAAATTGATGTGACGACGCCGCTGCAAACCTTCGCGCTCATCGTTACGGCGGAACCTCATTTCCTGGTCCATTCTCCGAGCCGCATGGTGGTGATGGAGAATCTGGCGCCCGAAAAGATTCGAGACGCCCAACTCGAGACGGCGAAGATTCAATACATCGGAAACACCAGCGACTATTTTCGCGATTCACGCGTGCCGCCAGTCGCCGAAACGGACTTCCGTGAATTTCCGGTCGCATTACTCGGCGCGCGTCAGGCTATCAATCTTGCTCGCTACGCCGGAGCGGAACGTGACGCGCCCAACGAGCTGCGCACAGCCGAAGCCGATCTCGCGCAGGCTGAGAGCGCGCAGCGAATGCATCAGGCTGATCGAGAGATCGACATTCTGGCGCGCCAGGCGATAAGCAGCGGCGCCAAAGCCGAAGACATGGCGATGGTGCGACGCACAGCCCGCGAACGTCGCGAAGAATTGGAGCGCCGCGATGCTGCGGTACGTAGCGCGGAACGCACGGCCGATACTGCCAACCAGGAAATCTCGCGCCTGCAAGGCGAGCTGAATACTGAGCGACATGCGCGTGAATTAGCGGAACGCGATGCCGTCAATGCGACTGAGCAACTGCGAGATGCGCGGACAGAAGTCGCGCGACTGCGTGAAGAGATGCGAACCGTCCGCGCCGATGCTGATGATGCAAAGCTACGTCTGGCGCGAATCGAGGGCGAGAAGCAAGCCGAAGACTCACGCCGCGCCGCCGATAAGCGCGCTGCCGATCTCCGCGCCGCAGCCGATAATCTGAAGCAGTCGTTGTCGCGATTCCTGACAGTGCGCGATTCGAACCGGGGCATGACTCTCGTGCTGGCGGAATCGCTCTGGCTAAGTCCGCGCTCTTCGAAGTTGGCGGCCGCCTCCGCGGCAAAACTCGATCAAATCGGAGCGCTGCTGGCAAACAGTCCTGACTATCAAATCACGATCGAATCCTACACCGATAACACGGGCGACGCTTCCGGGCTGGAACAGCTCACCCAGGATCGCGCGCGAGTTTTGTCTGAGCGTTTGGCAGCGGCGGGTGTCGATGTCACGCGCATCCAGGCGAGCGGCAT
>DNNE01000120.1:15167-30005 GCA_003487805.1 Blastocatellia bacterium
ATGGGCGCAGCGAACCCGATCGCACTGAACACGACGCTGGCGAACAAAGCGAAGAATCGGCGGACTGAAATTACGCTGAGCCTTTCAGGTCAGTAGCCCGATCCAAGATCGGCGTGCTCCTAAGTCAAATAGCAGGGCCGTCGGCCATCGCGGCGTTCGATTGGCATGTTTCTTCGAAGGTCAGTTTCAATATGACCAAATAGCAAGTCTAACTTGACACTCCCACTCTCTGAGAATAGTTTATCTTCGACCTCAGACATTGGTCCACGCGTGAATATCGTGTGGACGACCTCATAATGGCAATTATTTAGTTGGCGGCTATCGCTTCTCACGGATGCAGCGGTAGGTAAGCCGATTCGTTAAGCATCCCTTCAAACCTAAGGAGCTGCACATGTCTACTGTTGAGATAGTCGTGACCGACCTCACATTTCCAGCCGATCTAAAGGATGCGTATTGCAAATTCCGTCCGCTCATCAGTTTGAGATATATCGATTCACACGACAAGGTCACCTATGCTCGCGAGGCGTTGCCGGGTTTAGGGCCTCGTGATTACTGGGAGTGCGAAAAAGATAACAAGAACAAGGACGGGTACGTGCGCCACGACACGCTGCCTAAAGTAGATATGGAGACAAAGTTAGATGTCTCGAAACGCGAAGTGAGTTTCAATGACCTTGATGTGAAGAGTTTCGAAAGAATCGAAGTGGAAGTCTTTGATATTGACATCAAGGTGGGGTGGGAAAAGATAGCTGCTGGGGTTTTGAAGATGGTGCCGGAATATGCCTTGCCATTTCTCAATCCCGCGCTACCACCTACGCTGACGCTCATCAAGAAGGCCATCGAGAAGGGATCTGGCAAGTCGGTAGATGATTTGGAAAAGGGTCTCATCAATAAGGCCATTGGGAAAGAGGATGGCGCCGCCCGCTCAATTTGGGCTCACAGCAAAGATTTGACTAATCCACCTCCGCAAACGGTAACTATAACTGGCCCAGGTACGCAGGGAAACTACTCGGTCAGTCTTACGATTAAGGTGACAGCATAGCTTTCGGAATTCAGGCGATCCGACCGCCCTAAGCTCACGAGGATAAGATGGCTCACAAGGATCTTACTCAAAATCAGCTTGATCGTGAATACCTGCGAGACGATTTCACTCAAGCGTGGGTCGAGAAGCAGGTCAGAGATCGAATCGACGACTACCTCAAGAGGTTGCGTGGGATTGCGGCTTTCGTGATTTTGATCGTTTCAGCGGTCTTTGCAGTATTTGGCTACCAACTGGTCGACCTCCGCAAGGAACTGATGGAGAAGGCCGCCCAGGCCTCAAGAGATGTGGCGGTTGCGGGAGCAAATGTGACGGAAGCCAGCACCAACGTGAATGCTTCTGAGAAATTGGTCAAGCAGGCAGAAACACTTTCAGGAACCACTTACGGTCAGGTCCAAAGCACAATAGATCTGTTAAAGGCGAACGTGAGCCAATCGTCGAATTCCACTAATTCACTTGCGGCGATGTTGAGCAGTCTTCGCGGCGAACAAGGGAAGATAGCGAACGCCCAAAGTGCCTTGCAGACGCAGGCGCGTGGCTTCGAAGAGCAGCGACGGAGTATGACGGCCGCGTTTGAGCAACAAAGAACCGACATGGAAACGATGAAGAACGACGCGGGCACTAGCTTACAGAACGTTAGGAACAGTGAAAGCTCGGTGACAAGAACCGTTGGCAGCATTGAACAGATACAGAAACTGTATTCAGCCGCCCTCGACCAGCACCAGGTAGAGTATGCCTTCCTGCGAGCTGGGACGGCGAGGGTTCTCCACTTCTATTCGATCGTTGGGAACGGTGAAAATGCGGATCTTCGTCAAGTTCGGATCAGGGTGCAGGTCGGCGTGATCAAAGATCTGAACGACATAACGGTATCAGTCCTGGACAACGGCAGCGGGCAGCCTGGCGTCACGCAGAAGTTTGCCCAACTTCCCCAGTCTCCGGAACCGATCCCGATTCCAGGTACGAAATTCGTGTTCACCTTAGAGTTCGTTTACCACGCAAAGTTAGCTATCGATTTTGTTGCCTTGAAAGTCCAGGCGGCCAGCTAACTTTTGCCGGTCAGCGCTCCTCCGTTTTGATAACAGCCAATTCAATCGGCACCTGGCAGACGTGAACCAAGATCACTTCTCTTATTTGCAGAGTCTCTGGATCCCTCCTTTTTTCGGAGAACTCAGAACTACTCGTGGAGCTTCCCGTCGCTGATCTCATTAGGCTTGAATGACGGGTCTGGATCCCTATTGACTGATCGTTCCGCGTTTCACTGGTTCCTGATATTCTCTCGATGTGACCCTTCTCGAAGCCCTCCAATTAATCGGTTACAGCCTGGGCGCGATGTTGCCGCTCTGGATGGGATATCTCCTGTTCAAGCAGCGGCTCGGCGTGGTCTCGATTCAGCGTCTGCTGCTCGGCCTTGGCGTCTGCATGGTTGGCTGGCATGCGGGCAATCTGATCGTCACACTTCGAAGTCTCTTCGGACTGGATCATGCACAATGGAATGTTCCACTGCGCCTCGCGAATACAGTCGCCGTCATCAGCATCACCGTTTGTTACTCGCTGCTGCTGCACGTTCACATTCATCTCTGGGCCAGCTCCCATGGACGCGAGTTAACGCGAATCGAACGCGTCCGCATTTATCTCTCGTACATTCCCTGCGCCTTCTTGTTTGTCGTCGTACCGCGACTGTGGGCTGGTCCGTACCAGCCGATGATTGGGAAGCTTTCGGTCTTCGTGTTGCCGTTTGCACTCTGGGTCGCTTATTCGTTGACCGTTATCGCAATAACTGAGCTGCTGGTCGCCCGACGTGCACCTTCGCAAAGTGAGCGACGCATTCTTCGCACGCTCGCGTCTTCATTCATTGTCATTGCTTGTTTGATTCTGGCTTCGCTGGGCCTTGGTCTGGGGCGGGGCACAATCGCCGGCCAGTACCTGCAAACGCTTGCCAACCTGGGATCGCTCCTGCCATCGGCGCTGCTGGCTTATTACATTTATCGCTATCGTTATCTCGAACTGATTATCAAAGAGAGTTTGGTCGTCGCGACTTTCGCGGCGGTAGTCCTGGCGGTTTATCTGTACGGAATCCGGCGCATCGCCGAATGGACCAGCGCGCGTTACGGTTTGCGCGCGGGCGTGGTCGAAGCAATTTTGATCCTCGCGTTGACCCTTCTGGCGGCGCCGCTACGCGGATGGCTCGAGCGAAGTTTTCGCTCGCTCTTCGAACGTGAGACAGCGCTTTATCGCGACGTGGTTTCACAGATCAGCGCCTCGTCCGGTCAGTATCGTTCGCTGGCCGAACTCCTGCGAGCGATCGAATCTCAGATGGCTAACGCGTTGTCATTGCGTCGCGTCGACATCGCGCTGTTGCCGGAAAATGAAAACCAGGAAGACAAAGAACTATCTGCGGTCGAGAAACTCTTACGGACTTCGATGAACGACGGCGTGAAGACGCTGGAAAGCGATGAGCGATTGAACGCGCTTGGATATAGCGTCGCATACGCGTTATCCCGTGAAGATCACAATCTTGGCTTGCTTTTGGTTGAGGGATCAGCGAACGCCCTGACACCGGACGTGCGCGCGGTCTTAGACGTGCTCACCGGCCAAATCGTGGTTGCCATCGAAGACTATCGGCTGATGCAGGAAAACGTTCGTCTGGAAAGAAAGGTGGCGGAAGGCGAACGTCTTGCCGCGCTTGGCCAAATGGCCGCCACCGTGGCGCACGAAGTAAAGAATCCTCTGTCAGCAATCAAATCGATCGCGCAGGTGATGAGCGAGGACGAAGACCTTAAGCAACAGCACGCGCGCGACCTCAGTCTGATCGTCGGCGAGACGGATCGCCTCAGCAAGAGCGTCACCCAACTATTAAGTTTCGCCAGCAAACAACCTCAGTCCGCACCACCCTCTGCGGCCGCCGAACTGGTTCGCAGTGTTGCCGCTTTGTTTCGCGCCGATGCTGAAGAGCGCCAGATTGTTTTGCAGCATCGGATCGAGGGAAATGCAGCGCTTAATGGCGTCCAAACCGCGGCGATTCGCGACTCTCTTTCGAATCTGATTCTTAATGCTCTACAGGCTACGCCGTCTGGCGGCGGCATTGTGATCGAATCGGCGGTGGCCGATGAGGTTATTACTTTTTCAGTTTCAGACACCGGCGCAGGCATATCGCCTGAGATGCGCACGAAGATTTGGGAACCCTTTTTCACGACCCGGCAGCGCGGAACAGGATTAGGTTTAGCAATCGTGCGCAAACGAATGGAAGAAGCCGGGGGATCGGCGCGGCTCGCACCGGCGAACAACGGCGGCGGAGCAAGATTTGAATTGAGTATCCCGGTGCAGTAGCCCGACCGTAAGGGAGGGCGTAAACCTGCAGACATGGTTATTGTTCGCGCTTCGCGCTCAATGCGGGCGGGGACGCCCGCGCTCCCAGCTACAACGTTTGGAACTTTCAAGCATGCGCTGCGTGTCAGCAATCGGAGCGACCGACCTGCCGGCGAGCAATCGCTACTTTCTTCAAACTTCAAAAGGAGTATCGAGTAATGATCTCAACTAAGAGTTATCGTGTGTTCTTGCTGGCGTTGGTCTGCGCGATTGTCTGCGCGGCCGCGCCGTCCGTCTTCTGTCAGGAACAATCATCGTCATCACGCGCGGCACTGCGCGACGACGACACTAACCTGGATACGCAGCTCTATTTGATTCTGGCAACCAATCGGGAAATCGATGAAGGCAAGATACCACCCGCTCTCGATCCAATCATGAAGCGTCTGCGCGAAGTGCTGCCCTTCAAGCATTACAGCGTTGCGGGTACGTTCCTGAATCGCGTGAAGAACAATGGTCGGCTCGATGTCAGTTGGGTGGGAAGTCCTTTCTTGCTTTCGTCGGCATCTTCGGCGGCGGCGCTCAGCAATCCGAGCTTCAATCAGTTCACCGCCCTGGTTAGATTAGCAACAGACGGGACCGGCAATGACATCGTGAGGATGAATGACTTCAGATTTGGCGCGAAGGTTCCAGTTGTAACGGGCCAGGTGACGACAACTAACGCATCGATGGGAGTGGCGCCGGTTACCCAGGTCGTTTATGAATCGGTTGGGCTTCACACCGACATCAGCATGCGGGAAGGCTCGCCGGTGATCGCAGGGACCCTGCACGTTGGGCCGCAGGGTGATGCCATCATTGTCGCGATCTCGGCGGGGCGCGCGAACTAAGGCAGATGGCCTTGCCCCGTAGAGTCGCGGCTATGCCGTCTGATGTGCGGAAGGCCTTTGGCCTTCCGGCCAAGTACGCCATCTGGATTTTGGGCTACGCCCATTCTTGGGGCGCAGCCCCAGTTTCGTTATTAAACCTGGACGGAAGCGCACAGGGCTTCCGCACATCGGTCGGCATAGCCGAGCGACTCTGGCACGGCACGCGCAAGTGAATCTCCTCGAAAGACTGCGGAGCGGGCATCCTCGCCCGCTTTGTATTAAACTTTGGGGAGTCAAAATGAAGAGCTTGCGTTTATTGATCGTCGACGACGAAGAGGCAGCCAGGTACGGAATCAGGCGCGCGCTGGAAAGCTTCGGCTACGAGATCGCCGAAGCTGAAAGCGCCGAAGCCGCGCACGCACTGATGGCCAGGGACACTTTCGATCTCCTGCTGCTTGATGTAAACCTTCCGGGAATCAGCGGCCTCGAATTCCTCAAACAAATTCAAAGCGAAGACCAGAGCATCAGTGAAGCTCCGCTCGTGATCATTATCACCGCGCATGGCTCGGAACGTTTGGCCGTGCAAGCGGTGAAGAGCGGTGCATACGATTACATTGCGAAGCCGTTCGAGCTTGACGACCTGCGTCTGGTCGTTAAGAACGCGTTCGAGACGATCAAGCTGCGGCGCGAAAATCAGTTACTGCGTCGTCGCATCGAAATAGAAACCTCGCAGAGAGGTTCGCTGCTCGGAAATTCCAAACCAATACAAAACGTGCGCGCGATGATCGACAAGGTTGCCGATACGGACGCGACAGTCCTGGTGCGGGGTGAATCCGGTACCGGCAAAGAATTAGTCGCGCGCGAACTGCATGAGCGCAGCACGACCCGGAGCAGTGGTGCGTTCGTGGCTGTAAACTGCGCCGCGTTGCCGACTGAGTTAATCGAATCCGAGCTTTTCGGCCACGAAAAGGGGGCATTTACGGGGGCTGCGGCGCGCCGCAAAGGAAAATTCGAACAGGCCGACGGCGGCACTTTGTTCCTCGATGAGATTGGTGACATGAGCGCCAACGTGCAGGCAAAACTGCTTCGGGCGTTGGAGGACCGACGAATCGAGCGCCTCGGTGGTGATGAATCGATTCCGGTTGATGTCAGAATTATCAGCGCCACACATCGCATACTCGAAGAAGAAATCGAGCAGGGCAATTTTCGGGCGGATCTTTTTTATCGATTGCGCGTCGTCACCATCGATATCGCGCCGCTGCGCGAAAGACGCGAAGACATTCCGGTGCTGGCGTCTGCATTTGCGCGGCAAGCTGCCGAACGTCACAGCTTGCGCGAGCGCGCGATTGGGCATGACGCGCTGCGATTGCTGATGGATTATGACTGGCCGGGGAACGTGCGCGAGTTGAAAAATGTGATCGAGCGGGCGGCGATCATGTCCGAGGGCGATGAGCTTACGGCGATCGATATCGATCAGCCCTCGCCGAAGAAAGACGCGATCGAAATGTCTACGAACGGAAACTTGCTTGTGCCCTACACAAACGATTTTCGCGACGACCGGCGCGAGTTTGAGCGGCGTTACATCGCGCGTTGCCTGGAAGAGTCAGGCGGCAACGTCACCCGCGCCGCGGCGGTTCTGGGGATGCATCGCCAGTCGTTGCAACATAAGTTGAGAGAGTTGGGATTAGGGCGGCGGTACGTAGCTGTGGGTGCTGAAAAAGAGTGACAAGAGTCATAGCTTTCCTGCGTCCAAGGCCAGCTCAGGACCCGCGTGATAGGAATGTTCGGACTTCCTTGCTGTTACAGAACCGCGAGCGGTAGCGAGCGGGATAAAGACTCAAGTTGTGCCAACGCCGATGGGCAATAACCGATTTCCATAGTTGCGCCCTTAACCCGCTCGCTACCGCTCGCGGTTCTGTAACGCGTCGCGATTTCAGCCGTGATCGCTTTACGCTCCAAGTGATGTAACGCCCATGCCTCGCCGAGAATTCAACGACGATCACACTCCGGTTGGTTACTTAATAACTTTTCGATCTTACGGAACATGGATGCATGGCGACGACCGCGGTTCAGTTGATCGGCATCACCGTAGATACTCTACGCCGACACTTCCAGCCAGTCCTCGGCGCAGGCTAATCGAGAGCGACTTACGCAAACGGCCACCAGTAAAGTTGAACGCCCCACAACGCACAGCAATCGAAGGTGGAATACGAGAGACTTGCACAATTCGAAAGTGGACGCTGTGGGCCCTGAACGTTCGAAGCAATCACCCCCATTGCGTATTGACAGCACACTACAACGCGAAACGCACTATGTCCACCCTGAAGGCAAACGCGACTCGGGCAATGAAGGACGCAGGATGCTGGAGAAGTGATCTTAGCCCATGGGCTCGAGGCGGAAGCACTAAGTATCTTTGGACCGAAGAAGAGCTGGCGAATGCGATCGCCTATGTAGTCGATGATCAGGGCGAGCCTCTGGACTAGCGTTACAGAACCGCGAGCGGTAGCGAGCGGGTTAAGGCAGCAACTTGCGTGATCGGCATAGTACTAACCCGAGTTGAGTCTTTATCCCGCTCGCTACCGCTCGCGGTTCTGTAACCTTGAGCTATAATCCGGCTCATGAAAGCTAGACTCGACGCCATCATAAAACTCGAACCAGCGGAGTATCTCGATCAGCTACTTCCCGCAAGCGATGAATTGCTTGCTGAGATGGAAAGCTACGCGGCTGAGCATCGCGTGCCCATCGCCGATCGAGAGGTTGCTCGCTTTATCGAAATCACTGCCCGCGCAATAAATGCCCGGCGCGCTCTCGAATGCGGAATGGCGATTGGCTATTCGGTGATTCATCTGTTGCGGGGCATGGGTGCAGACGGCCGCGTATTCACCATCGATCCAAGCGACGAGATGATCAAATTGGCTGACGGTTATCTCACCCGCGCGGGTCTGCGCGAGCGAACGCAAATCGAAAAGGGATACGCGCTCGAAGTCATTCCCCGGCTCAACGAAACCTTCGATCTCCTGTTCATCGACGCTGTGAAAGAGGAGTATCGCGGTTATCTCGATCTGGCTCTGCCAAAACTGCGAATCGGCGGTGTGATCATCTGCGACAATCTTCTATGGGGTGGCCAGGTCGCGGGTGAGATTCGCTCAGACGATCAGAAAGCGTCAACGGAAGCGCTCCGCGAATTCAACAAGTACTTCGCTAATCACCCGCAGTTGCGCGCAGAGGTTATGGCGGTGGGTGACGGTTTGGGGTACGCAGTGAAGATTAATTAGCCGGAGCGCCGAGAGGCGCGAAATGTAATAGCCCTGGGCGTTAGCCCAGGGTCAATAATTCCCAAACTCTTTTTAGCCCTGAAAGGGCGAGATGGCCGGCAAACCTATTTCGCCCTTTCAGGGCTTTGATGTGAAAATGATCGTCTTCCCAGCGCGTTGCGCTGGGCTATTGCATGTCGCGCCGTCGGCGCTCAGTTAATCGAGACTCTCCGTGATTCAACTAGGAAACGAATCTCTTGATCGAGCCGCTGAGGCAATTTCTCGCGGCGGGATCATTGCTTTTCGCACCGACACACTCTATGGACTGGGCGCAAACCCTTTTAATCGTGAAGCCGTTCGCCGTATCAAACAGCTCAAAGGCAGGGAAGAGAACAAGCCGATTTTGATCGTCATCAGCGATTACGATCAACTTTATCGCTTCATCGACGACGTCTCGCCGGCATTCGAGCTGCTCGCAAAACATTTCTGGCCCGGCGCGCTAACATTGATCGGCCGCGCCTGCGCGAGTATTCCGGAAGAGATTACGGCCGGCACCAAATCGGTGGGTGTTCGTTTACCTGATGATGATCGCGTGCGCGCCATCGTGAGAAGTTGCGGCGGAGCCTTAACTGCCACTAGCGCGAACCCTTCAGACGCTGCGCCGGCTGGAAGCGCGCGTGAAGTTCACGAGTACTTTGATGATGCGATCGATCTGATTATCGATGATGGAGAAGTGGAGAGCGAGCTTCCGTCGACAGTTGTTGATGTTTCAGGCCCAGAGCCAGGGTTGATTCGCGAAGGTGTGATCGCGTGGGCGAAGCTGCAGGACGAATTCCGTCGCTTCATCGCGACTGATTCCTCTCCTCTGGGAGGGTAATCGACTCATCAACTGAACCTTCGTGTCTTTTCGTGAGCCCTGGTTCGTGTGATTTCGTGGTTTCGTTCTTGTTAATTCAGCTGCAAAACACACCACGAAATCACACGAACACAAAACCAACCCACACGAAGGCGCGCAGGTCTGATGAGTCTGTAGCTAAAGATGCTCTCCCTGACGGTCGGGCTTCTGACACTTCTACTGAAGCGTCAAATCTTTCACAAATCCCCAGTCGCCGCTCGCGTTCACATGAATGTTGCCGACGTTCTTTTTGGCGATCACCATGTTCGCCTGGTACCAGAGTGGAAACACCGGCACGTCGCGGCCGACGATCTCCTGGGCTTTCGCATAGAGCGGACCAGCGACCGCGTGGTCGTAGGTGTTCTTAGCATCGTCAAGGATCTTATCCAATTCAGGATTACTGTAACGGCTGCGATTGAGGCCGCCGGTCTGGCTGGCAATTTCTGACGTCGCGAAGAGGTCGTGATAGAAGATCGGATCCTGATTGCCACCGACCCATTGGCTATAGTTGATCTGAAACTGACCGTTCTGGACCAGCTGTCGCATGGTGTTGAATTCCGATGTTTCAATCGTGACTGGCACACCGACGCTTGCTAAATAATTCTGAATCACACTGGCATATTGGCGTGCGGCTGCGCTGCTGCCCGAAATCCGAAAAAGCAAAGGTTTTGTCCAACGCATTTGTGGCCCATCGCCATCCGGATCGCGGAAGCCCGCTTCGTCCAGCAACTGCTTTGCCTTATTAGGATCGAATTGATAAGTCACTGGCTTTGCATAGGCCCACGAGGCTTCGGGCAGAATACTGTGGGCGATTATTCCCTGGTCCAAAACCAAATCGCGTATGAGGCTCTCACGATTAATAGCGTAGGCTATGGCCTGGCGAACCTTAACGTTATCCAAAGGCGGTTCTTTGGTATTGAAAGTCAGCAGGTTCAGATTCGATCCAGGGAATTTTTGTACATTTAGATTCGGGTCCTGAGCCAAAGACTTTATCGCATCCGGCGAAAGACTCGTCGCCAATGGGGCGATATCCACACGTCCGCTACGCAGTTCGGCTTGCATCGCGTTCGCGTCCGCAATTACTCGGACACGCAACGTGGGAATGTGTGGCGGCCCATCGTAGTAATTCGAATTAGCTTCGAGATCGAGCACTTGCTGAGTGGAATCGTAGCTCTTGAATTTGAATGGACCAGTGCCGAGCGGATGGATTGCTTGTTCTGGCGGCTTCCCATTCTTTGTGTCGGGTTCGTAAGTACCCTTCGGAATGATCGCGATTGGAACCAGGTTAGGAAGCAATCCCGTCCACTGCTTGTTTAGCTGAATCACCAGCGTGTGTGGATCAGGCGCTTCGACACTCTTGACGTATGCCGTGCGATTCGCGCCCGCACCTTCGAAGAAGCTCGCCGACTTGGCAAAGCTGTTTCCCAGAACTGTATCCAGCGTGTACTTCGCATCAGCAGATGTGAATGGCCGGCCGTCGTGGAACGTCACGCCGTCCCGCAGAATGAAAGTGAACGTCAATCCATCATCGGATCGTTGAATGTTCGAAGCGAGTTCCGGCACGTAATCGAACTTTTCGTCCTTCTTCACCAGGGAATTGAACATCAATGCGCGGACCCGTTCGCTGGCCGCATCGACCGACGGCGAGCCGATTGGATCGATTGTCTTGACGTTATCCGAAAGAGCGATGACGAAACCGTTGCTGCGATTTCGCCGGCAGGATGAGCCGCTGCATAAGAGGACGGCAACACATCCGATCAAGGCGAACAGCCGCCAGGACCTGCGTTCAGACGGAAGGCTATTACACATGCGATTCTCCCGGATAGATATATTCCAGTCTCTTGTTAAGCTCTCGGATATCATTTGCCAACTTTTCATATCGTTCCATGTCGAGCGGCCGCGGCCCCTGGGCCAATGTTTTGGTTGCTGCAATTCGCTTGAGCGAACCCTGGATGCGACGCTCGCTGAGCTGTTTGTTGCGCGCCGCTTCCACTAACGCGTGGTAACCCCGGCGAATGGTTGTGGGCGTGGCGCAAATCAGCAGCATGTCTTCGCCCGCATTGAATGCTTTCACGACTGCTTCCTCGATTTCATACTGCTTGGCAATGGCGCCCATCTCTAAGTCGTCAGTCACTACCAGATGTCTGTATCCCATTTCCTTGCGCAGCAGCTGAGAGACGATGGTGGGGCTGATCGAAGCCGGCTCGACCAGGCCGCCGGTCGTTCCTTTCTCGATGTTGATGTTGGGAAAGCCGCCGTGACTAACCATCACCACGCGCACGCGATCGTCGGCGCGCTGAAACAGTTCGATGTAAGGAGCGAGATCCTGTGCGAGCAAGTCGTCGCGCGACAGCGGCACCATCGGCATTTCAATGTGCGAGTCGACGGTCCCGGCCCCGATTCCCGGAAAATGTTTTAAGCAACCCAGGCATCCGGTGCCTTGCAGCCCGCGCATGTAGACGGTTGTGTAACCGAGAACTTCGCCGGGTGAACTGCCAAACGAACGCGAGTAGAGTCCGTTGGTCAGTTGACTGCGCTCCTGGGTGATGATCGACATCACCGGCGCAAAGTTTATATCGATCCCGAGCATGCGCAGCAGTTCGCCCGTGATGCTTCCCAACGTGCGCACGCCGGCAAGATCGCCGTGCTGGCGGAGAGCGCGCGCGGAAGGCATCGCAGGAAAAATCTCGCGCAGACGATCGACCAGGCCACCTTCCTGATCGATGCCACATAACAGCTGTGTAGGCACCAGCGCTCGCGCGTCATCCAGCAACTTGCGCACTTGATCCGGAGAGTCGACGTTGCGGCCGAAAAGAATTATTCCCCCGGGTTTGATCTCTTCGATCAATTCACGCGCTTCGGAATCGATTGTCTTACCCGGCAGTCCGATGAAAAAGAATTGGCCAATCTGTTGTTCGAATGGCAGCGACAGGAATCGGTCAGATGGCATTTGTCCCCTGAATGAATAGCGATGTGAAAAGCCGGCGGTTAGCTTACGACACTGGAGCGATCAGCTTCAAATGAATTACGCGAATATTTTTCTTATTACCAACAGAAGGAGCGCTTATGAGTACTAAATCAGTTTGAGGTAGCACGCGCATCCTGCGCGTGATTTCACGGGCGAGACGCCTGTGCCACTCTGGTCGTTGGAGCTTTTTCCATTAGAATGACTTTGATGAAAGGAATGATTCTGGCAGCGGGATTTGGCGAGCGTCTTTGGCCGTTGACTGCCGATCGCACCAAACCGGCCCTGCCCGTGCTGGGGAAGCCGCTGGTTGGTTACGTCGCGGAATACCTGGCGAGCTTTGGAATCAAAGACGTGGTCGTGAATCTCCATCACGAGCCCGAATCGGTGCGGCGCGCGCTCGGTGATGGAAGCGACTTTGGCGTGCATCTCGAGTACGTGCACGAGCCGGTGATTCTGGGCACCAGCGGTGCGCTTGATAATGCGCGCGCCTTTCTTGACGGCGAGACCTTCGCCGTTGTTAACGGCAAACTGATCACCGATCTTGATCTGAATGCGGCCCTGGCCCATCATCGCGCGCAGAATGCTTTGGCCACCCTGGTCCTGAAACGCAACACCGCCCGCGAGCGCTTTAGTATGGTCGAGACGCATGATGGTTTGGTTACGCGTTTCGCCGGCATGCCCTCCGTAACCCAACCTTTCGCTGACGATCCACCGCTGATGTTCACTGGCATTCAAATCCTCGAGCCACGCATCTTTGACTATATTCCGCGAAACGTTTTTTCTGACACCGTCGTCAAGGTCTATCCGCAGGCGATCGCGAATGGGGAGCGGATCGTCGCCCACGTTGCCGAGGGCATGTGGTTCGAGCTTTCAACTTTGCAGCGATACCTCGATATCAGTCTGGCCCTGCTGCGCGAACAGGGTCGTCCTCTCTACGCGGGCCGGAAGGCTGTCATTGATTCCGGTGCAGATGTCCGGGATTCAATTCTGTGGGACGATGTCATTGTTGAAGGCGGGGCGACAGTGCGACGGGCGATCCTCGGCGATCGCGTGCGCATTCGCCAGGGCGAAGTGATCGAAAACTGCGTCGTCGTCCGCAAAGAGATCATCGCCGGCAAAGAGAAACCATCAAAGGCGCTTCCGGGTGAAACAAGAGGCGAGAATTTTGTCGTCTCCTTATCGCAGTGATAAGATTCGCTTACATGATGCAGGGTATTGGGTTCAGGGTGTAGGGTGTCGTGCGTTTCTGTCCAGTGAATTCGGATTTGTTTGTTAACACTCGATAATTGGCGCAAGGTCTCATATCCAAACCCCGGCACCCTAAACCGAAACACCCTGATTACACTGCATGAGTTCAGTCATTCAATCCACTTCAACCGCTTTCACAGCCAGCGCACGTGAGCGGCTTGAAGTGTATCTGGCCGGACGATTGGGTACGCGCAACAAAAACATTACCGCGTTGACGCCTGATGCTTCGACGAGAGAGTACTTTCGGATGCCGTGGGATAAAGGGAACGCAGTTGCGGCCGTTTATCCCGAGCCGTTCGACGCGTCCGTGCATCCGTATCTTGATGTGACTCGACTGTTCCGTGACTGCAATCTGCCTGTCCCCGAAGTGTACGACGTCGATGCTGACGACGGCATCATCGTTCAGGAAGACCTGGGCAGCCGGCAGTTGTGCCAGGTGTTCGAAGAAGTGACAGACGAAGAACGTGAGAATCTGCTCGAGCAGGCAATCGACATTATTGCTCGCATCCAGGCCGCCACCGCGACAGCATTCGAGCGCGATTCAATTGCCAGCCGGCTCGCCTTTGATGAAGCGAAGCTTGCCTGGGAGTTAAATTTCTTTTTTGAGCATTACTTTGGAAGCTACCGGAAAGAAACATTGACGCACGGCCAGGCGGCCGAGCTGAAAGCTGAGTTGAACGACATCGCCGCGGAATTATCCGCATGCACCCGGGTGCTTTGCCATCGCGATTATCACACCGCGAACCTGATGCTCGACCCGCAAAACCGCGTTCGGGTCGTTGATCATCAGGACGCGCGCATGGGGCCGGCCAGCTATGATTTGGTTTCTTTGTTGCTCGATCGACAACCGGGCCCGCCTTCATTGGCAGAGGTACGCAGTCATCGTCTGTTTTTTCTCGATACGCGCAGACGTTACGGGCTGGAGCCGATCGATCCCGATGACTTCAGTAAAGAATTTCGTCTTATGACTATTCAGCGCGGCCTGAAAGCAGTGGGAACTTTCTCATGTCAGACCGCTGTTTTCGGTCGCGGACCTTTTTATGAGCGCCACATTCATCCCACATTTTTGATTGTGCTTCAGGCGGCCGAGTGGTTAGAGCGCTTTCCAGTTTTACAGCGAATGATTAAGGAGAGAATCGGGTAAGCAGTCCGCGCAGCGGACGCAGGTACAGAACCGCTTGCGGTAGCAAGCGGGTGATAGACTCAACGTGAACATGTACCGCGAACGCTTCGATAAGACGTTGAGCGATTAACCCGCTTGCTACCGC
>DNNE01000120.1:30326-38317 GCA_003487805.1 Blastocatellia bacterium
CTACCGCAAGCGGTTCTGTACCGCTGGGCCCTTATCGATCGTGCGCTTCGCGCACTTTCACATTTACTAATGCAAACTTACATCAAAGACTTATCAAACCACGTCGGCGAAGAAGTCACGCTGAAGGGCTGGCTCTATAACATGCGTTCCAGCGGCAAGCTTCTGTTTCCGCAATTGCGCGACGGCACCGGCATCGTGCAAGGCGTCGTAGCCAAAAACGCAGTAACCCCGGAGATTTGGGACGCGCTAAAGGCCCTGGGCCAGGAGTCATCGCTCATCGTGAGCGGTCGTGTGCGCGAAGATGCGCGCGCGCCCGGCGGAGTCGAGATCGATGTCGTTAGTGCGGAAGTCATCCAGAATGCTCATGACTTTCCGATCACGCCGAAAGAACACGGCCCGGAATTTCTTTTGGACAATCGTCATCTATGGCTGCGCTCCAAAAAACAGCATGCGATTTTGAAGGTGCGGCACGCAGTGGTCAAAGCCGTACGCGACTTTCTCGACAACGACGGGTTCACGTTGGCTGATACGCCGATCTTCACTCCCGCTGCTTGTGAAGGCACGACCACGCTCTTCGAAGTCGATTATTTCGGAGATGAGAAAGCCTATCTCACCCAGTCGGGACAGCTCTACAACGAAGCGACCGCCGCCGCGTTCGGCAAAGTTTATTGCTTTGGCCCAACGTTTCGCGCTGAGAAGTCCAAGACGCGCCGCCACCTGACCGAGTTTTGGATGGTCGAGCCAGAGATGACTTATGCAACGCTCGACGACGTAATGGATTTGGCTGAACGATTTCTTTCGTACATCGCCTCGAGGGTTTTGGAAACGCGACAGGAAGAGTTGAAGACGCTCGAGCGCGACACCTCGAAACTCGAATCAATCATTCCGCCGTTTCCGCGTCTGCATTACGACGACGCAGTCAAGATGCTGCATGAAGGTTTTGAGCAGGGCGCGATGGAAAACAAATTCGAGTGGGGCGGTGATCTTGGGGCGCCCGATGAAAGTTTTCTTTCAAGTAAATATGATCGGCCCGTAATGGTCCATCATTATCCCGCCGTCGTTAAGGCTTTCTACATGAAGCGCGATCCCGAGCACGAAGATTATGCGTTGGGGGTTGATGTGCTGGCGCCGGAAGGCTATGGCGAAGTGATTGGCGGCGGCGAGCGCGCAACTTCGGTTGAGTTTCTCGAACAACAAATCGCGGCGCATGGCCTGCCAAAAGAAGCATTCGAATGGTATCTCGATCTGCGCCGCTATGGCAGCGTACCGCATTCCGGTTTTGGCATGGGCATCGAACGCTGCACCGCCTGGATGTGTGGCATCGAGCATGTGCGCGAGACGATTCCGTTTCCCAGAATGCTTTATCGACTGAAGCCTTAGTATGTGCTTTGTGCTTCTCTGTGTCCTCCGTGGTGAAACTATCGAACGAATTATTAACCACAGAGGACACAGAGAACGCGATACATATGGACGATCAACTTCGCACTGAATTCAACGAATGGGCGCGCGCCGGCAAGGGCGACAGCATGGAACGCGGCCATCGCCCCGTCGGCGAGCAGGCTATTGCGCGGATGAATGTTCGAAGTGATGCGCGCGTGCTTGACGTCGGGTGCGGATCGGGTTGGGCGACGCGCTTGTTGGCGGGTTCTGCGATCAACGGTCGCGTGACCGGCATCGACATCTCGGACGAGATGGTTCGCGTGGCGCGTGAAGCTTCACAGTCTTACCCCAATGTTGATTTTCAAGTTGCCAGTGCTGAACAACTTCCATTCGATACCGACGAATTCACTCATGCGTTTTCGATGGAGTCGCTCTATTACTATCGAAATATTCCAAAGGGCTTGAGCGAAATTCACCGCGTCCTGGAAAACGGCGGACTGTTTGTCGCCGTCGTCGATATGTATTGGGAGAGCGAAACGACGCATCAATGGGCTGAGAATCTCAACGTGCCGGTCCAATTGATCAGCGTTCGCGAATATCGTGAATTATTCACGGCGGCCGGCTTTATGAATGTGAATGACGAACGAATTCTTGATCCGCGGCCCGTGCCGGACGACTACACCAGCGGATCTTTCAAGAGCAGGGAAGACTTTGTGAAGTATCGCGAGGCCGGCTCATTAATGATCAGCGGCGAGGCTAAGAAATGAAAACGCCCATCAGACCTCGCATACTCGCAGTCGCTGTCCTGCTATCAATAACCTGGTTTGGTTTTACTCCCACCAAGCCGGCGGTCGCGCAAACTTCCAAGTCAAAGACAACCGTTTCAGAGAAGTCCGTACGAAAGTACATGACCGGACTGGCCACCGATGAGATGCGCGGCCGCGGCAGCGCAACTGCTGACGAATTGGCGGCCGCCAAATACATCGCGTCGCAGTTGAAGCTGCTCAAGATCGCGGCTGCCGGAGACAACGGCGATTACCTGCAAACCGTGAAGTTTCAGCGAAGACAACGCGATCCGAATGCTGCGCCAATTGAAGCTGTGACGACGAATGTGATCGGCATACTGCGCGGCCGCGATCCAAAGTTGTCGAAAGAGACGATCTTGCTTTCGGCCCATCTCGATCATCTCGGCGTACGCCCTGGCCTGCCCGGCGACAATATTTTCAACGGCGCGGATGACGATGCTTCCGGCGTCACCGCGGTTTTGGAGCTGGCCGAAGCCCTGGCGAAAGGGAAGAAGCCAAAGCGCACGGTCGTCTTTGCATTGTTTGGCAGCGAAGAAATTGGCGGCTATGGCGCCAGATACTTTCAAGAACATCCGCCGGTACCGGTTGAAAGCTTAGTCGCTAACCTTGAATTTGAAATGATCGGCAGGCCCGATTCCGTGGTCGGGGCGCACACACTCTGGCTGACCGGATACGAGCGTTCCGATCTGGGCGCACAGCTCGCGGCGCACGGCGCGCGACTGGTCGCTGATCCGCATCCTGAACAAAACTTCTTCCGCCGCTCTGACAATTACGTGCTGGCGCGCAAGGGAATCATCGCGCACACCGTATCGAGTTATGGTTTGCACAAAGACTATCATCGGCCCAGCGACGACTTAGCGCACATCGACTTTGCGCACATGACCGAAGCGATCGCCTCAATGGTTGGGCCGGTCGAGTGGCTGGTGAATACTGATTTCAAACCACAATGGACCAAAGACGGAAAACCGGCTGAATAGCATGAGCGAACGAATCGTTACCATCTTTGGCGGATCAAAATGTCGCGAAGGCGATCCCGAGTACTCCGAGGCGTTGCGAGTTGGTGAGATGCTGGCGGATGCCGGCTTCACAATTTGCACCGGTGGCTATGCTGGCGTAATGGAAGCAGCGAGCCGCGGCGCGCACGAACGTGGTGGTCGCGTCATTGGGGTGACGATGAATCAATTCAAGTCCGAACCCAACCGTTATCTGACTGAGAAAGTCCCGTCTGAGCATTTTTACGAACGGCTGCAACGATTGATCACGCAGTCCGTTGGTTACATTGCTTTGCGCGGCGGCATGGGTACAGTGACTGAGATTTCTCTGGTTTGGAACAAGATGCAGACGCACGTGCTTGATCCGAGACCGTTGGTCCTGCTTGGAGATTGCTGGCCGCCGGTGGTTGCCGCGTGGCAACGCAATCTGGCTGTCAGTGATGATGACGTTCAGATTCTTAGCTTTGCAACTACGCCGGAAGAGGCGTTCCGTATCGTCAACGCATCGGCAAACTGTTAGTTTGCGCAAGCTAACAGCTTGCGTTACATCTATGAAGCGCTGTCCGAAATGTAATCGCGAGTACACAGACGATACGCTGAGGTTCTGTCTGGAAGATGGGACTTCACTCTCGTCAATTACGCGCGAAGCGCCGGCGACTGAGCGGCTGCCGCGTGTAGCACCCACCCAAAAACCTTCGACGCCGACGATACCATCATATCGTGGCAACGTGAGCGCTCCCGTACTTCCAACCGAAACTCCCCGCTCCAATCCGATCCTCACGGTGGGAGTGGTCGCAATTGCCCTATTGCTGCTGGCGTTGGTGAGCATAGTCGGTTTTTTCGTTATCAGACAATCAAGCGCCGGTGACTCCTCAAGTTCAAGTCGGACCGCTAGCCCAACTCCAGCCACTTCACCGCTTAATGCCAACAGCCGGTCGGCAGCAACACCTGAAGACGTATCCTCCACTAACCCGCAGGACACCCGGCCGCTGCGGATCACCGCCTCAGCGTCGTCTATTCGCCTGGCGGTTCAGGCCAATACTTATTACGCGTCAAATACGATTGACGGGAAGCGCAGCACGGCGTGGATCGAAGGCGTGGATGGTCCGGGAATTGGCGAATGGATTCGTTTCGATTTTGATCGCGAAATAAACCTTCACCGCATCCTCTTTCAGCCCGGCTATTTCAAATCTCCATCGGCCTGGGCACAGAACAACCGGTTAGCGTCCGTTACTGCTCAGTTCTCAGACGGCAGTTCGCGCCAGTTGAACTTTAGCGATCGCATGGACAGTCAAAAAATCGACATTGCATCAGTCAAAACACGCTGGGTACGGCTGGTGATAGAATCAGTTTATTACGGCAGCGATCCCGACACGGCGCTTTCGGAAGTAGCTTTCGAGTGGGAACCCTGAGTTGTAAAGAGTAGGTTCAAATCATGACAGTAATGAGCGAGCAAGAGGCGGCCGATCAGAATTCCGACCTACCCGGGACGGGAAAAAGCGTCACGATTCTCGGCGTGCCGCTAAGTTATGGCCAAAGCAAAGGCGGAGTCCATCTGGGACCAGCGGCGATGCGCGTGGCCGGATTGGCGGAGCGAGTTACGAATCTCGGGTATGAAGTCAACGACTGTGGTGATCTGGCGATTGAACGCTCGCATTCACTGCCCGGCTTTGACGAGAAGCTGAAATATCTCAACGAGATCTACGCCGCCTGCGAACGTCTGACTACTGAGACAGAAAAGATCGTCGATGCTGGTGCGCTGCCAATCACTATCGGCGGAGATCATTCGATAGCTATCGGATCGCTGTCGGGAATCGTGAAGGCGTTTCGCAAGCGGAATGAAAGATTGGGGCTTATCTATCTTGACGCGCACGCGGACATGAACACTCCTGATACAACACCATCGGGCAACATTCACGGAATGCCTTTGGCTGTGTTGCTTGGTTACGGCGCACCTGAGTTGGTTAACCTCGGTGGCTTTGCTCCCAAGTTCGATCCGAAGTTGTGCGCGCATGTTGGCGGGCGTGATCTCGATCCCGGCGAACGGGCGTTAATTCGACGACTGGGAATTCGATTCTTTACGATGCGCGAAATTGATGAGCGGGGACTCGCGGCCTGCATGGATGAAGCGATTGGCATTGCCTCTCAAGGCAGCGGCGGCTATGCAGTCACGTTCGATGTAGATGTTCTCGATCCGGGTGATGCGCCGGGATCGGGAACGCTCGTGCGTGGTGGCCTGAGTTATCGTGAGGCGCATCTGGCAATGGAGAAAATCTCGGAAGCAGACGGCCTGCGATCGCTTGAAGTAGTGGAAATCAATACGGCGCTCGACGTTAACAATCGCACGGCTGAGTTGGGTGTGCAATTGATTCTTTCGGCGCTGGGAAAGCGAATTTTGTAACTGATTTCGTTTAGAGTGGGGCTACCGCCCCACTTGGCGGGCGGTAGCCCGCCTCTAAACAGAATTGAATATATGACTCAGAAACTTCGCATTGGGGTAATTTTTGGCGGCCGCTCGGGCGAGCATGAAGTCTCAGTCCGTTCCGCGCGCTCAGTCATCGACGCGATTGATAAATCGAAATATGAAGTGGTGCCAATCGCGATTACCAAGGAAGGGAATTGGCTGGCGCCTGCGGTCGCCGCCGAACTTCTCCCAGCCGAGACGCACCGCAGGATTTCGACTAAGGGGCTTGGCACGACGCGCGATGATGTCGCGATTGTCGGCGATCCTTCGCGGCACGGACTGATGAACCTCGGCAGCGATAGCGGACGCGCGGAGCGCCTGGATGTTGTCTTTCCGGTGCTGCACGGTACGTATGGCGAAGACGGAACGATTCAGGGCCTGCTTGAGATGGCGGCGATTCCGTTCGTCGGTTGCGGCACACTCGCATCCGCCTGCGGCATGGACAAGGTCACCATGAAGGCCCTTTTTAAGGAAGCCGGTCTGCCGGTTTGCGCATACACATGGTTGCTGCGTTCGGATTGGGAGCGCGACAAAGAAAAGGTAATGCGGCGGATCACTCGCGAAATCGGTTTCCCCTGCTTTGTGAAACCAGCGAACCTTGGATCGTCCGTCGGAGTTTCGAAAGCCACGGACAAAGCGTCGCTCGCGAAAGCTATCGACCTGGCCGCGCGTTATGACCGGAAGATCATGGTCGAAGAGTTGGTTGACGCGCGTGAGATTGAATGCGCCGTGATCGGAAACGACGAGCCGCGCGCCAGCCTGCCCGGCGAGTATGTGATTCACGAAGAATCTGCGCGCTTCCTTGATTACACCGAAAAATATTCGGGCACCGGCAACAACGAATTCATCGTCCCCGCGCGAATTCCCAAGGCTGTAATCAGCAAGATTCAAAAGATGGCGGTAACCGCTTACAAAGCGATTGATGCGTCAGGTTTGTCGCGTGTGGATTTCTTTCTGAAGAAGGACGGCGAGTTGCTCGTCAATGAGATCAATACCTTGCCCGGTCTGACTGATGTCTCCGGCTTTCCGAAGATGTGGGAAGCGACCGGAACTCCTTTTTCGCGTGTAATCGATCAACTGATCGAAATGGCGATTGAGCGTCATGGTGAGCGGGGAAGAAATGAAACAAGTATTTAGGAAAACTTCCGCTTGAAGTATTCATAAGGCCCAAATTAACCGAGCGCAGCGAAAAGTCTTCAAATTTGGAGAATAGAGCGATCATGAAAAGCATTCAATCCGCGCTCCGGTTGAATGAGTTGTTAGACAGCGCCCTTCGCTATGTATTGAGCGAGACATACAGTGGGGTTCCTATCAGAATTTTGCGATTATCAGGTACAGTCTCAAGAGATTTATAGAATAAACGCTTAGCTAAGAATTCTAGCGTATGTGTAGCAGCATTGCTTTGTTGAGACGATTGATAGTAAAGCTCATGCAACCATTTTGATGGTTTAGTTCGTGCCGGTTTCTTAGAACTCGCAATAGACCTATAGATAGACTGAATAATATCATCAGCGTATGGGATGGACTCGTTTGCATTATCTGAGAGTATAAAAGGCTTGTGCCCTATAAGATGCTTTGTGGAACCAAAAAGGCCGATGACTGTTTCTTCTGTAGCACCTCCAAAATAAACACATGGTGGATAATGGGTAGCTTTATTGAAAACACTCCAACCCATCTCCATTGTGCCCGCAACATATTCATCAGGGTTATCTACGGTGCCAACATTTCCAAATTGATGAATAAAGCTTACAACTTTTTCAAGCTTTTCGATTTGACCTAGATCTTCATCCTTTTCTGCTTTACGTACAATGCTAAAGAGCTTGAGGTCCAGCTTAAACTCCCAAGAGCTTTTCCTTTTGTTTTCGCCCGTAATCTGAGGCAGCAGCATTTCAAGTTTTGCATCAGAGATATACAGGTAGTATTTCATTGTTCAACCCTCTGTTTGATCTAACGAAAAGCTGTCCAACGATTTGTTGGGCGGCGATCTTGCGGCCGTTCCACTAGTCGATAGATGAACCGTCCCATTCATGGTTTGGATCGGGAACAAAGGTGGCCCCTCCATAACCGTATGCCCAGGTCTCGCTATACTCTTCATGGTATTTGTGATTTCGCATTAGCACCAACCAGCCTCCAGGAATTTTAGCTCGGTACAAGTGAAAAACCAGGGAGCCATCTTTGAACTTTCGATCATGTTCGAGTTTTTCGATTTTGAGCATTATTGCCTCAGATTTCGAGTGCTTTAGATTCGCGGAATGACGGGCCCGCCCAACGTCTGAGTTGACGCGGCGGGAGACAGCCACGTCACGGACAAGTTGTCGATTACAGACTACGTGGTTCCGCTCGCGTCCA
>DNNE01000067.1:0-3332 GCA_003487805.1 Blastocatellia bacterium
GCGGCGTTCTTCCTTTCGATCGAGTTCCAGACGACAGGCAAACTGGTGCGCAGCTTTTATGTGGCCGCGCTCGATCGGCCATTGACTAACAACATGCCGGCTTTTAGCGAGTTTGAGCTCGACACCCAAGCCATGCAGCGCGGGTTGACAGTCGGCCAGGGTGATTGGCAACAGACTTTGAGCGATAACCGGGATGCGTTTATGAGGGACTTTGTCACGCGCGCGGAGTTTACTGGGTTGTATCCGACGACCGACACGCCGGCGCAGTATGTGGACAAGCTCTTTCTGCATGCAGGCATCACGCCGGTATCAAGCGAGCGCGCTGATGCAATCGCGGAGTTCGGCAGCGCCACGACAGCAGCCGGCGCCGGAGCGCGAGGCCGGGCGCTGCTCGATGTCACGCAGAACACAACCTTCCAACAAAGAGAAGTGAATCGCAGCTTTGTGCAGATGGAATACTTCGGCTACTTGAGAAGGAATCCAAACGACGCGCCTGATGAAGACTTTGCGGGCTATGACTTCTGGGTGACCAAGTTGGACTTGGCCGGCGGCAACTTCATCAATGCTGAATTGGTGAAGGCGTTCATCAGTTCAGGCGAATATCGGCGGCGCTTTGGACCGTGATCGCGAATCATTAACAGTGGAAGTTGGCGTCACGTACGGGAGTCGAACGCGGGTCGCGGCCTGCAAGTCGTCTACCGCACTTAAAAGCCTGACATGAACTCTTGTTGGACTGTTAATCGACGCGCATTTTTCGCGGCCTTCCAGTTGTGGCCAGCAATAATGCAGCCTTAGAGCTTTACTCTTCACTGAGTGTCTCAACATGAATGGCTGGGAAGTGGACCAGTCATAGCTCGCGTACCGACTTCCAAAACTGCGAAACCTCCTGGGCTTTGTCCGCCCATGCCGCGACTTCATACTCAAGATTGGATTTTATTAATTCGTAAAACTCGTCCTCCCGAATTTCCCGAACATGTCCGTCAGGGCATCCTGGTTGACCCACTTGTCTTCATCGCGCCAATAACCCAGGTTCTCAACTTAGTGATACTTAACCCAGCCCATTAGATAATCCAGCCAGTCCTCCAGGGGTGTTTAAGAATTAAATATCCGGGTTGGGATCCTTCGCACTGCCATCCACAGAGGATACTTCACGCATACCGGAACGCGCGAGAAGCGGAAGTAACATTAGACTCTTCTGACGGCTATGACGTGCTGAAAAAGCGTTTATACTTTCCGTTTGATTGAAGGCGCTATTCTGTATGGCAGGATCTCTTCAAAATGTTGGCGTCCCGTACGGGAGTCGAACCCGTGTCGCCGCCGTGAAAGGGCGGTGTCCTAGGCCACTAGACGAACGGGACGCATCGTGAAGATTGCTGTCAGGAAAACGAAGGAGTTACGTTAACGTAAGCGAAAAGGTAGTGTCAAACCTCGGTCAGTGCGCGTTACGAATGATGCGCTCGACCGCTTGCTTGTCCGCTTCAGATCCAAAAACAAATCGAACGGCGAATCCCATCTCGTTGATTCCGTAAACCACGTTTCCCCAAAACGTCGCGATTCCATCAGCGGATATCAAATCCATTCGCAGCAGTTCTCCGGCGGTCACTTCACCGCCGGTAAGGACAAAACATCCTGATGAACTGAGGTCGCAAACTGAGCCGCGGCCCTGCGCTTTCAAGGTCTCCCAGCGCACATTGAGGTTTGCGCGAACTCTTTCCGACGTGCGCCGCTCTTGCATCAGCCTTGGTTCAATCTATAATTGCCGTGCTTGGTTTTCGGCCCATTTGTTTGAGCCACTTACTTTAACACACGGAGTTCACCCCAATGATTAAACGATTACTCGCCGGACTTGCATTAGCAGGAGCGCTTTTCTTAACCGTAGGCGTCGTGATGGCCCAACACGATATGGGCGGCGGTTCCACATCAGGCGGCGCCACTGGCGGCGCGACGTCAACTCGCAGCAGCACCCCGGTCAGGCGTAATCCGATCCGCCGCACCACGCCGCCGCGGACCTCGCCACCGGTCCGACGGGGCGTCACCGCCGAGCAATACAACGCGCAAGGCGATGAGTTCTTTAAAGCTGAGAAGTATGACGACGCGCTCGAAGCGTATCAAAGGGCCGTGGCGTTAAAGCCGATTGCCAGTGCCTATTATCACATCGGCTGGATCTATAACGATCGCGACGATTTTGATAATGCGCTGTCCGCGTTACAGCAATCGGTGCGACTCAATCCAAACGATGCGGTCGCCTACAGCGAACTCGGTTATTCCTATCGAAACCTGAAACAATATGATCAAGCGTTAAGCGCATATCGCCAGGCCATTTCTGTGCGAAGCGATTACGCCACGCCTCATTATCAGATCGGCTGGATTTATAACGAGCGAGATCAATTTGCCCAGGCGATCGAACCTTTACGGCGGGCTACTTCACTCAAAGCAGATTACCCCGAGGCTTATCAGGAGCTGGGTTACTCCTATTACAAACTCAACCGGCCGCAGGAGGCGATCGCCGCGTATCAGCAATCGATTCAGCTGAAGTCTGATTCAGGTTCAGCTTATCTGGGGTTGGGAGACGTTTACTATTACCAGACCAAGCAATACAAAGAAGCGTTGACGGCATATCGAGCGGGCGTAAAAATCAAAGACGATAATCCGACCGCTTTTTACAACCTGGCCTGGTGCGCCAACGAATTCAATGAGTACCGCGAAGCCGCGAACGCCGCCCGTCAGGCGATCACTCTGCAGTCCAATTATCCCGAAGCGTACGCCGAGCTGGGATTTGCGAAGCGAAAACTGAACACGCCAAACGAAGCGATCGCCGCGTATCAACAGGCGATCAGTCAGAAGCCGGGATACGGCATCGCTTACACAGGTTTGGGGGATACATATTTTGAAATGAAGCAATTCGGCCAGGCATTGACTCCCTACGAACAAGCGATCCGGATTTCACCGAATAACGCACGCGTGCGATACAACCTGGGATGGTCCTACAACGATCAGTCACGCTTTACTGAAGCGGCCGCGCACCTGGCTGAAGCCGTCGTGCTGAAACCGGAATACGTTGAAGCTCATACCGAGTTGGGCTTCTCGTACTACAAGATGCATCGCCTCCCGGCGGCTCTTGAGCAACTGCGCACCGCGATCAGATTGAAGAACGATCACGCTCTGGCGCATCTGTATCTTGGCTATGTTTATATCGAGCAGAAGAACAAAGCCGGCGCGCAGTCAGAGTACGCAGTTTTGAAACGCCTGGATCCTGAGAAGGCGCAGCAGCTCTATGATGCGGCGCCGGCCAATATGCGAAACTGAGATTTTGCTCCCTCTCCCTTTGGGAG
>DNNE01000067.1:3649-3769 GCA_003487805.1 Blastocatellia bacterium
GAGGGTCGGGGTGAGGGCTTAGTGCAGGGACAAACGATACCCTGATTCTTAACTATGTATTGCGGGACGAGCGAACTGGAAGGTAGGCCGCGCCCAGCAAGCCCTCACCCTAACCCTCTC
>DNNE01000067.1:4050-10733 GCA_003487805.1 Blastocatellia bacterium
AAGCCCTCACCCTAACCCTCTCCCAATGGGAGAGGGAACCTGATCATGCCCACCGCCATAGTTCATCATCCTGTTTTCGAAGAACATGATACCGGGCCGCAACATCCGGAGCGGCCCGAACGTTACCGCGTGACGATCGATGCCTTGCGGGCCGATAAAGATCTATGGGCCAACGTCGTCGAGATCGAAGCCGACGAAGCCAGACGCAGCGACATTCAAGCCTGTCATACGCCTCAACACTTCAAACACGTCGAAGAAGCAGTTCGCGAGGGGCGCGGTTACCTGGACGCGGACACGATGGTGTCGGGCAAATCGTTGGAAGCGGCGTTGCGCGGAGCGGGCGCCGCGTGTCGCGCTATCGATGCGGTGATCGAAGGAACAGCCAAAAACGCGTTCGTGCCCGTGCGTCCGCCGGGGCATCACGCAACATCGGATCGCGCGATGGGTTTCTGTCTTTTCAATAACGTCGCCATCGCGGCGCGATATGCGCAAAAGCAATATAAAGAGATCGAGCGTGTGGCGATTCTGGATTGGGATGTCCACCACGGCAACGGCTCGCAGGGTATTTTCTATGACGACAGTTCCGTCTTCTATTTTTCGATGCACCAGTATCCGTGGTATCCGGGTACGGGCTCGCGCGCAGAAACCGGCCAGGGACGCGGTCGTGGTTACACTTTGAACGTCCCAATGCGAGCGATGACGCCGACAGGCGATCAGCGGCGCGCGTTCGATTCCGCCATCGAAGAGATCGCTTCAAAGTTTACGCCGGACCTGGTGATTATCTCAGCCGGTTTTGACGCGCACCGGGACGATCCGCTGGGCCAATTGCTGTTGACTGACAATGACTTTGTGCAAATGACTCGCGTCGTCAAGGAATGGGCTAATGAGACCTGCGGCGGCCGCGTCATCTCGTGCATGGAAGGTGGTTACAATCTGGAGACGTTGGGTGAAACAGTGAGGGCCCACGTGCGGGAGTTGCAGAGAGACTGATAGAGCAACCCGAAGGGTTGCGAGAAAGTAGCCGGAGGTCGAAGCGTAAGCGCAGACCTCCGGTAGTCAAGCCGGTTTGATCGCACCCTGAAGGGGTGCAAGAACGTAATTCATCATTTACTTCCAGTCCTTGTTCGTCGCACCCCTTCAGGGTGCCTGTCTTTTATTCGCAATTAACCGGTGGTCTTCGCTTCGCTTCGACCACCGGCTATTGTCTTGCAGCCTTTCAGGCTGCTGAAGCGAATCGAGGAGATATTCTTCCCCTGTACAGCAAAACGAGCGTGAGGTAAACTTTCGTCACCTAACACGCTATCAAGAACAGCCAGAGATTTCTCGGGGGAGACAGCTATGCCGGATCTGGATATCACTTGCGCCGAGTGCGGAACCGCTTTCCCATTCACCGAACGAGAACAGGACTATTATCGCGAGCGGGGATTGAGTCATCCTAAACGCTGCAAACCTTGTCGGGATGCACGTCGCTCGAATTTTGGCGGCCCGCGACAATCAGGCGGCGGCGGTGGAGGCGGCGAGCGCGAGCGGTTCGAGATCGTTTGCGATCAATGCGGCAAGACGGACACCGTTCCATTCAAGCCCCAGGAGGGCCGTCCAATCTTGTGCAGCGAGTGTTTTAGCGCGAGCCGCGCCCAGCATCGCGGAGCTTAGCACAGTCAGAGTTGTCTGAAGGTCGCTGTTCACAATTAGAGCTATTTCTGTAGAGTCGCTTCAGCATCGCGCCGTAGGTGAGAAATGTTCATAGAGAGGTAAACATTGTGCTCCTGCCGAGCAGAAGATGCGTTGAGCGCATCGACAAGTTGAATTGCAAAGTCGTACTACGTCCCAGCGGTAATAATCACCGCCTGAATTCCCAACAGCTCTGAGAAATCTTTGGTGTAGGTCGCCTCGATCTTGCGGGTGTTTCCCACACACTCTGTTAATTCATCAGTCGAAACGAATCCATCACTGACGGCTTCGATGGCCCACATAGGAACGTGCGCCGCCGTCTGCAATAGATCGTCGATCAGTCCCAGATACTGCTCTTTTGTCTCAACATAAGAATCAAGCTTCGGGCCGCGTTCTTTCGCCTGCTCGCTCCAAAAACCTTTTCCCTGGCGCATCCACTCTTCGCGCCAGGTCAGCACCCGCGCGTTACGACTGTCAACGGAACGGGTCGGATGCGGAAGCCGCAGAAACATCAGGTCGGCCTGCTGGCTCTCTGCCAGAAACGCTTTTGCCGATTGATTCGAACTGGTATTCCGGCACTGGTTGTTAACCGGCTGCGGCACTGTGTGCAAGAGACGACGAAAGACGTTCGAGAGTGAGAGCGGTTGCCGCATATCGCGTGTATCCAGATTGAAAGAGAAGACGTAATCGCCAACCGACATGCCGAGCGCCAGAGCCAGCGCGCGTTTGAATGGCGAGCCGAGTTGATCCGCATTTGCGCGGACGTTATCAAACCACCACGCATCTGTTTCGTTGAACCAGGTCAGCAGCGTTGGATTACGAAAAGACTTGCGCGGCACGTAAGCATCGTCCAGCACACTTTCGACGTCTTCTTCAGTGAGCGTCTCTGAATTGTTTTCAATGAAGGCCTGTGATTTTGTCCAGGCCCATTGAGCCGGGTCATTTGCCAGCACCCGCGCCTGCCACCTTTTGAGGTAGTGGCCCAGGTGTGGCTCTCCCGCCAAAGGCAAAGCTACAGAGCGAAACTTCAACCGGCGAATTACACTCAGCTCGAAACCGAGCCAGCCAATGCTGCCAGTGTTGAGGGCGTTTTGAGTTTGCATGTTAGCTGCGTTGCGATCGGTACAGAACCGCTTGCGCCAGCAAGCGGGTACTACCTGTCGATCCTTCAAGAACTAATAGCTACCCGCTCGCTGGCGCGAGCGGTTCCGTAACCAAACCATCCGCTACCGCGAGCGGTCTGACATCAACCGCCCAACTGCTGCACTCGATCCAGAAGTTCGTCCGCGATCAAATTCAAATCGGGCGTGGGCTCGACCTCTGGTGCATAGCCCTTCAATTCCTGGAATGGCTCGAGTGCCAGTAACGTTCGCACGACCCGCGGATCGAATTCCAATCCCGTCCATTCAATCAAATGTTCGCGCGCTTGTTGTTCAGAGTAGGCGTTGCGAAAAGGGCGCGCGTCGGTTAACGATGCGTATGCATCAGCCACCCGCAGGATGCGCGCGCCCAGGGGAATCTGTTCGAATCGCAAGCCATCCGGATAGCCGTTGCCGTTCCACCACTCATGGTGCCAGCGAATTAATAACTGAGCGCCGCGATCTGCGCCGGCCACCGCCGCTTCACGCTCGCTGAGCAGCGGGTGGCGCGCCAAATCCACGCGTTCGTCCTCGCTCAACGTACCGTGCCGGTGAAGGTAATCGCGATTCATCGCGAGCTCGCCAAGATCGTGCGCGAGCGCAGCGATGCGCAAAGAGAATCGATCACGGGCCCCCAGATGAAATGTTCTGGCAAGCTGATTTGCGATCGCTGCGATGCGCGAAGCGTGCGGATGCAGGTAGGCTTCGAACTCGTCAGTCCGCGCGGCAAGATCCTCAAAAACTTCGATCACCGCGGACCGGATACTCTCAATAGGCTCGACAGGTGGCATTATTCAAAAGCCTGACTACTTACTCTTCAGATTGGATAACAAAGCGCGGGCGGCGTGGTTTGCCGGATCGGCGGCCAGAGCGCGCGCCACTTCACCCTCCGCCCGCCGGCGTAGACCAAGTTGCTGATACAGTTCCGCCAGCATAACCCGAAACGACGCGTTATCCGGCTCGATCGCGAGCGCGGCTTGCAATTCAGTTTCAGCGGTCCGCCGCGAACCGGGCCGGCGCATCAGGGCGTTACCGTAGTGCGCGTGATAGCGAGCTTCGCGCGGTTCAAGCATGGCTGCTTCCGCGAGCAATCGAATCGCCTGATCGATCTGGTTGCGCTCGAGCGCTTCTGTCCCCATGCGAAAGCAGGTCTCTGCACGGCTGTTGCCTGGATGATTTTGATCTTTAACGTTGGCGTCTCGCGGCGCCTTCGGGCCGCTGGCGGATTTCCGAGTACGCTTGGTTGTGCCTGCTTGATCGTAAAAGTCTCGCTGTTTTGTGTCACTCAAAACTTCGTACGCCTGGGCCATTCGCGCGAACGCCGACTCGATTCTGGTGCGCAACTCAGAACTACTCTGATGAAATCGATCCGGGTGAAAGCGGCGTGCGAGAGTGTGATAAGCGTCTTTGATCTGGGCGGTGCTTGAGCCTTTGGGCACGGCCAGGACGTCGTAGTGGTTCTTGGCGGCACTCAATCTGGTAAACAACTGCTCGACGTCAGCTTCGGTCGTGTCGGCTTCGATAACGGGCGGCGCTTCTTTGACTGCCGGTGGCGCACTTCGTCTCTTCGGCTTGACTGGAACGTTCGCACTAATCGCTGTGCGCCAGTGCGGCGAATACAAAACGCCCGAAAGCGTGAGGGCGTAAACACTTCGCAAAGACTCTTCTTCCGCCAAACCATTGGTCGATAAATCAGCCAGGCGAATGCCGTCGCCGGCAGCTCTGGCGCGCGAAAGGGTGAACTCTTCTGCAGGCGAAAGATTAATCAAGTCGATGTCGTCAAGGACCGAAAATCCTGAATCGAAATTATTAAAGCGAGACTTAACGAACGACATAGGAAGATGACGCGCACACTCCAGCAGCAAACGATCGACATTAATCGTCACGCGCAGATCATTGGCGACTCGCACGCGGGCGTCAAACGACCAGTCGCCATCCGTCCAAAGCAGGGCGACCCTCAGTACGTCCGCGGCTTGCGCTGAGCGCGCTTTTTGCAGCAACACCGGTGTTATTCCGCCGCCTTCGATTAGACCTTCCGTCAGCTCTTCATCCGAAATCGCGGCGCCGTATTTTTGAAGTGTCTGATCGGGTACGCCATTGCGCCTGAGGATTTCGCGCAACCGGTGTGCGCGGAGGTTTGACGCGGCGAAAACCAAATCTCCTGCTCGGAAATAGAGTACAACTTTGGCGCTGGCAAGCGACAAGCGCAGCGCGCCGGATAATTCAGTGTTGTTTATTTCGCGGATCAACTCGGCGAGAGGATGTTCGGAGAGTTGTCCGTCTTTCTGGCGATCGCTCTGCGTCACGTCTGTGAATCATAACGCACGCGAGCATCGCGACAAAAGCCGAGATCCTGAAACACAACTCAAACGAGGTAAGTTGCGTTGCAACAGAAAGAAGATCGAAATTCTCATTCACACCCGGCTTCAGCCGGGTGATCGAGGAGTACCCGTAGAAGAGAAACCGTTTTAAACGGTAACTACATATCTGACTCACCTGATCATGCCAATTGCATACCCCGCCGAAGGCGCCAGATGTAATAGCCCGGCCCAACGGGCCGGGTGGGCGACGCAAGGACAACTGAGCGCTGAAGGCGCGCAATATGACAACCTTTGCGGAATGTTGCAGTGGGTGAGTCTGAAGCCTTGAAGATTCACAGGCCGCGCTTTCAGCGCTCCTGATAACATGCGCACTCAGACCTGGGCGATGGCCCAGGCTTTTACATCCAGCGCTTTCAGCGCCTGAAAACAGACATCCCACTTGAGTGAGTCAACTATATAATTACTGTCCCAACGGTTTCTTCTGAAAGGCCACCATGATTGGTCACCGATTGCCTGTTGCGATTGGCTAAGCTTTCGGGTGCGTCTTGTCATAAACCTCGATCAGTTTTTCCATCGACACGTGCGTGTAAATCTGGGTCGTCGAGAGACGCGCGTGCCCAAGCAACTCCTGGATGTCGCGCAAATCGGCGCCGCTGTCGAGCAAGTGCGTTGCGAACGAGTGCCGCAGCGCGTGCGGGCTGATGTCGTGAATGCCCGCGCACAGCCTGATGTATTTTTCGACCAGACGCCCTACCGAACGCGTCGTCATGCGCGTGCCCTGGTAATTCAGAATCAGGGGTTGCGCGTCGCGCTTCGTCACGGGCGCATTCATCAAAAACTTTTCGCGCACGGATAGATATTCCTGCAACGCTTTGGCGGCCGGCTCGCCAAAAGGAACGATCCGTTCCTTGCGGCGCTTGCCAAAGACGCGCAGCAGCTTGTTCTTAAAATCGATGTCGCGCAGATTGATGTTCACCAGTTCTGCCACGCGAATTCCGGTTGCGTAGAGCAGTTCGAGAATTGCCCGATCGCGTTTGCCGAAATCTGTATCAGCGTCGGGCGTTTCGATGAAGCGCACGGCGTCTTCAATGGAAAGATGCACCGGCAGTTTCTTTTCCTTGCGCGGAGTCGCGACCAGCTTTGCAGGGTTCGATTCGATCACTTCTTCGCGCACCAGGAACTGAAAGAAAGTTCGTAAGGCGGCCAGTTTTCGCGCGATTGAAGTCTTCTTCTTGTGATCAGAGTGCAGGGTGGCGAGCCATTCGCGAATCGTCAGGTGATCGATCTGTTCGATGTTCGGTTCATTTTGCGGCGAGCGCTGTTTGGAGCCGAGCTTGTCAGGGATTTCAGTTTTAGGTGGAGCCAGGAAATTGAAGAACTGGGTTAGATCGCTTTCATAATTCCGCAGCGTGTGCGCGCTGACGTTTCGTTCGTATCGGAGATGATCGAGAAATTGGGTGAGATGATCGAAGAGCATGCGTAGAAGGTATCATGCTTTTGCGTCGTGTATCTTTCGAGTTGAACGGAGTCGACTGGAGCGCAACCGTCCCGG
>DNNE01000164.1 GCA_003487805.1 Blastocatellia bacterium
CAACTTCAGTTGGGTTCTTTCTTGCTTAAGAAAAGCCCGACTAAAGTCGGTAGTCTGAACACCGTTTATCAAAGTAGATATCACCGCGGGGGCGGTAGCCGACGGTGAGGCACGGGGTTCGCTGAGCGAGCTTCATACACGCCCTCCCTCACGGTCGGGCTACTGCCCCGCCTGTAACTCCACTAGTCTGTGCGGTATATTTGTTGGCCGCTAAGCACCCCGGCATTTTGGACATCCAAAGATTTTCGAAGGGACACATTCCCAACTCCAGTATTAATTCATGACGGCTACTCGCATCTCGACACAGACGATATTCGCTCTCTTGTTGCTGGCGATGTTGGTCGCGGCTGTTTGGTTGACGCCGCACTCGCAAGCGACACGCTCGCTTTCGTCCCCGGCATCAGACAACGCCAAGCGCCAGCGTCCGGATTTTGTTCCCGGTGAAGCGCTCGTGCGCTTCAAAAAGAATTCTGCTTTTGAAGGTAAGGCTGTCCTGAACGCAGCGCGAAAAGATTCGCCGCCACCACTCGCCTCGCAGACTCAGGACCTCGAGCCTATTGCCGTCCAGATTGATCGCTTCGCAGGATCGGATCTAATTGACGGTCTCCGGATCGCGCGAATGGCTGACGCCGATACGCTCAAAGCTGTGGCCGCCCTCAACGTGCGCGATGATGTTCTTTATGCTGAGCCAAATTACATTCTGCGCACCGATACGACGCCAAATGATCCGTCTTTTCCTCAACTCTACGGCATGAATTTGATTGGGGCGCCACAGGCGTGGGATGTGACGCAAGGGAACAAGAACGTCGTTGTCGGAGTCATCGATGAAGGCATCGATCGTACTCATCAGGATCTGCAGGCGAATATCTGGACCAATCCAAGTCCCGGATCGATTCCCGGAATCAGCGGCGACGTCAACGGCTATGACTTTCGCGATAACACGGGAAACATACTTGCCGAATCTCATGCTACTCACGTGGCGGGAACAATCGGCGCTGTCGGTAACAACAGCACTGGCGTGGTCGGAGTCAACTGGAACGTGAGCTTGATGTCGCTGCGATTCATTTCCGAAGCGACGAACTCCGGCACTGATGCCGACGCGATCAAGGCCTACAACTATGTGAAGCAGATGCGTGACCTCTGGGCCAGCTCGAGCCATACCAAAGGCGCGGACATTCGCGTAGTCAACGCGAGCTATGGCGGCGGCGGATACTCACAGGCTTCAGCAGACGCCATCAATGCATTGGCCCAATCCGGAGTTCTTTTTGTTGCGGCCGCGGGAAACGAGACCACTGACAGCGACGTTCATCCTCATTATCCATCCGGTTATTCGCTGCCGAATATGATTTCTGTAGCGGCCACCACCAGCGCTGACACGCTCGCCGGCTTCTCGAATTTCGGAGCGCACTCTGTCCTGATGGGCGCGCCCGGCCAGGGCATTCTCAGCACGCTGCCGAACAATAATTACGGTGTGCTGAGCGGGACATCGATGGCCTCGCCGCATGTGGCCGGCGCCGCAGCCTTGTTGTGCGCGGCCAATCCAAACCTTTCAGTTAATCAGTTGCGCTCGCTGCTGGCTTTCAATGGAGACCCGATCGCCGCGCTCCAGGGAAAGTCTCTGACTGGCCGCCGCCTTAACGTTTTCAAATCGCTGCAGGCGATTAATGAGAACGATGTGACGCCGCCGGGAACAGTGACGAATCTCCAGGTCGCTTCGCAGAACGGCCGCAGCGTCAATGTTTCGTGGACTGCGTCAGGCGATGATGGCGCTTCAGGTCAGGCTTCGCTCTATGACCTTAGTTTTGTCGATCAGACTACGAATGCCGTGGTTCCACTGACCAGTATTGCTCCGGCCGCTTCCGGCGCCACTCAAAGTGTTAACTTCAATATTCCCTATCGTCACCTGGCGGGAACGATCCGGTTACGGGAATTCGATAATGTTGGCAACGAAGGAACTCCGGCCACCACCTCGGTCAGCATCCCGGTTAACTCGGCTGACCCTTACACGACAACGTTAGTTACTCCCGCTGCGCTGTCCACAGGTGGCACAGCACTCGGTCTTACTTTCGACGATCGTTACAAAACGAACTTTGCGCTCCCATTCTCGTTCCCCTTCTTTGGCCAGTCGTACAGTTCAGTGACAGTTTCGACGAACGGCAACCTGTATTTCTCAGCGCCGCCCTTGCGTCCGAACGGCGACGCCGACGACGTGCCCGGCTCAACGGCTGATCTCTCGCTCAACAAAATGATCGCGGGCATGTGGGACGACCTGGATCTCAGCCGCGGAAACGGCGCTGATGTTTACGTGGTTCAGCCTGACTCCGGCCGAATAATCTTTCGCTGGCAGGGCGTTCAGTTCGGAGATGGAAGCCCGATCAACTTTGAAATTGAATTACGATCCGACGGCGTCATCACGACCCGCTATGGCGATGGGAATACAAATCTGCTTCCGGTTGTTGGCATTTCCGGCGGCGAACCCGATCCTTACGTAATCGACGCTTTGACATCTGAGACCAGTCCGAAAAGTTTGACCAATGCGCAGAGCGCCGTATTCACGCCCAGGACGACCTGCACCTATTCGCTGACGCCAGCCAGTGTGAACTTCATCGCCAACGGCGGCAGCTCGAGCGTAAGCGTTACCACGCAGAGTGGATGCCTCTGGACGGCAATCAGCAATGCGCCCTGGATAACGATCACGAGCGGCGCCAGCGGAACGGGCAACGGTACAGTCAATTATTCGGTGGCGGCTAATTCGTTAACCACCACGCGCTCTGCCACGATGACAATTGCGGGTTTGACTTTCACTGTTACGCAGGACGCCGCGCCGCCCCCGCCTCCTACGCCGACACCAACACCTACGCCCACACCGACACCTACGCCGACACCAACACCCACGCCGACACCAACACCCACGCCGACACCAACACCTACGCCGACACCAACACCTACGCAGGTGTTAATTCAATTCAGCGCCGCAACATACCAGGTGGGCGAAGCAGATGGGCGCGTCGACACGATTATCACTCGCAGCGGGGACACAAGTGCGGCCGCCAGTGTTAGTTTCGCGACTTCTGATCTCGCTGGTGCGCAGAACTGCAATCTAGCAAATGGCGTTGCCTCTGCCCGGTGCGATTACGAAACCAGGCTGACGACGGTGCGGTTTGCCTCGGGTGAAACTGCCAAGGTCGTTTCGGTTTTGATCGTAGACGATTCGTATCTGGAAGGACCCGAAACTTTTAGCGTCAATCTCAGCAATCCAAATGGTGGTTCCCTAGGCTCAAATGCGAATGCCACCGTGACCATCATCGACAATGACATTGCTACCGGCGCGAGCCCGCTGGACCAAGCGAATTTCTTTGTGCGGATGCACTATTTGGATTTTCTGAATCGCGAGCCGGACGCGTCCGGGTTACAGTTCTGGACCAACAACATTAACCAATGCGGCTCAGACGCTAATTGCACGTTAGTCCAGCGCACCAACACCTCGGGTGCATTCTTTCTTTCAATTGAATTCCAGCAGACGGGCTATTTGGTAGAGCGGATGTACAAGACCGCGTTTGGTGATGCCACCCAGACATCAACTCTGGGCGGAAGCTCCCATCAGATTTCTGCGCCAGTCATTCGGTTTAGCGAATTCATTCCAGACGTGCAACAAATCGGTAATGGCGTGATTGTCAATCAAGGGAACTGGCAACAACAACTGGAGGATAATAAGGTCGCCTTCAGCCAGGCGTTCGTGCAGCGCTCGCGATTTACTACCAAGTATGCGAATTCTTTATCGCCGTCTACGTTCGTTGATCAGCTATTTCAAAATGCTGGCGTCACCCCATCAGCGACGGACAGAAATGCGGCAATCAACGAATTCGCTGGAGCAACGGACGTTAGCAACGTTGCTGCGCGCGCTCGCGCTTTTCGCGACGTTGCTGAGAACGCGACACTGCAACAACAGGAAAAAAATCGCGCGTTCGTCCTGATGCAGTACTTTGGTTATATGCGTCGCAATCCGAACGATCCGCAGGATACGGACTATGCGGGATACGAGTTCTGGCTTGGCAAGCTCAATCAATTCAATGGCGATTACCTCGCCGCGGAAATGGTCAAGGCCTTTATAGCCTCGTCCGAATACAATCAGCGGTTCGGTCAATAACTTTTGTCGGCCAAATCCGTGCGGAAACCGTCTGATTATCGCGGGCGGAATAAATCATTGACAGTCCGTAATACCGGCGGCTAAACTCGAAAGACCTCAAAGGGTGTTGCCAACACCATCCGGACCAGAGCCGGCCCCGTTTCTGGTTGAGTTTCCATCGAGCATCAGGAGAAGAGATGAAACTGACCATTGCCACCTTGATCGTCGCGATCGCCGCTGTCGCTGCTTATGCGCAAGCGCCGACGCTCCAAATTGTCACGGCCGATCCCAATCTGCCGTCTGATCTCTTTTACGGCAACGTTAAGGTCAAACCGCTGCGCGTCAGACCCGGAACGAACCCGCCGCAGTTCATCACGATCGACGATGCTGACTTTTTTACGCAAGAGCAATACGTTGATTTTCTAAGTCGGATGCCGGACTCGTCGGGATTTCAGTTTTGGCTGGCCCAGATTACCGGGTGTGGAAACAATGCTGGTTGCATCGCAGCGCAGCGCGTTAATACTTCCGGCGCGTTCTTCCTGTCGATCGAGTTTAAGGAGACCGGATACCTGGTCGAACGCATGTACAAGACAGCGTATGGAGATGCTAACCAAACATCGACGTTTGGCGGATCGCATTCGCTTGCCGTCCCGGTCATTCGGTTGAGCGAGTTCGTCCCCGACGTGAAACAAATCGGTAATGGCGTGATCGTGAATCAGGGAAACTGGCAGCAACAATTAGAAACCAACAAGGTTGCTTTCAGTCAGACGTTCGTGCAGCGGGCGCGATTTACTACCGCGTATCCGACTTCAATGGCGCCGGCAACCTTTGTCGATCAGCTTTTTACCAAAGTCGGCGTGACTCCGTCGACAACGGATAGAAATACTGCCATTGGTGAATTCAGCGGCGCCGCTGATATTAGCGACGTGGCGGCGCGTGGTCGGGCGTTGCGTGACGTGGCCGAGAATGCGACGCTGCAAGCGCAGGAACTGAATCGCGCCTTTGTGTTGATGCAATACTTCGGCTACTTGCGTCGCGATCCAAACGGCGGCCAGGACACTGACTACACGGGCTACGATTTCTGGCTGACGAAGCTGAACCAATTCAACGGTAGTTTCATCAATGCCGAAATGGTAAAAGCGTTTATCGAATCATCGGAATATCGCGGCAGGTTCTAAACGCAATCTTACACTGCGGTTCAAACTGAGAAGGCTAACCCTGGGTTAGCCTTTCTTATTTTAAGAGGTGCCTCACGGCAAGTAAGACGATCCACGAACCCACACGAAATGCTTTTTCCTGCCCGTTTTGTGTGATTTCGTGGATCGTTTTTCTCGCGGGGAAGACAACACGAAACCAATTGATGTTTCTACCATGTTTTCAGATACCTTTCGTCGTGTGTTATCTCTGTGTAGCCCGAGTGTCTCCGTAGGTCCACGGAGACTGAATCACTCAGAGAAACTAAACGCCATCGTACCCATGCCTGACCTCAGCATCCTGATCCCTGCTCTTAATGAAGCCGAGAACCTTCGCCTGTTGCTACCGCTGATTCGTGAAGTGATTGAGGAACTTGGCGTGCGCGCAGAAGTCATTGTTATCGTCGGCGGATCGACTGACGATTCGAAATCAGTTGCGCACCAGCTGGACGCGCGCGTGGTCGAACAGAGTGAGCGTGGTTATGGCGGCGCGCTGCTCGCAGGGTTTGCCGCTGCGACTGCGCCCTACGTGGTTACGATGGATGCTGATCTCTCTCACCCGCCGGTGTTTCTCAAGGATTTTTGGCTAAAGCGATCGGACGCCGATCTCCTGATTGCCTCGCGCTATGTCGCGGGCGGCCAGGCGGACATGGCGATTAGCCGTCGCATCCTCAGCACGATCTTGAATCGGACCTATGCGCTGTTGCTCGGGATGAAGCTGCGCGATCTTTCCAGCGGCTTCCGCATGTACGATCGGAAGGTCCTGGCTACTCTGGATTTGCGCGCGAGAGACTTCGATGTACTCGAAGAGATTTTGGTAAGAATTCAGATAAACCACGGCAGAATAAAAGAAGTGCCTTTTCATTATAAGGTGCGGCACTCGGGCAGGTCTCACGCAAAGCTGCTTAGATTTGGCTGGGCTTATTCCAGGACGCTTCTGCGCATGTGTCGTTTGCGATATTCGAAGTAAAGATGGGTAGTGGTACAGTTTACCTCC
>DNNE01000043.1:0-6129 GCA_003487805.1 Blastocatellia bacterium
AGGCCCGCCCGCTACCGCAGGCGGTTCTGACCAAACCCGAGGCCCGCCCGCTACCGCAGGCGGTTCTGACTCCTTGCTCTAATCGTTACTTCCAATTGACCGCCGCTTCCGGGATTTACGAACGCGAGTTTCAGGCGGCCGTCCGGTTCCTTCAGCACCTGAGTCGCGACTGAACATGAAACGATTTCATAACCGGCGGGCAGAACGATACTGTCGCGCGGTATACCCAGCGGGCGTTTGAAAACAATTTTGTCGCCTTCGGTGTAATAGCTCTTGTCGTCTTTGTAGGTCTTGATAATTGCGATTCGATACTCGCCACCCGCCGCGATCGGATGGACCAGGTAGACCTTAATGTAATGGGCCGCAGCAGGAAAATTTTCGTTCGGCGAATCAATCTTTGCTTGCGCGCCGCTGACTACTTCAAACTTCAAAGGTTTGCCAGAGGCGAGATCGATCACCGATTCGTCAGAGGCCTCGCTGCCTTCGCGAATTTGATTGAAGTGATAACGTGCACCTGCGCGTGTTTCAGTTACTTCGTAATAGATCTTGAATTGATGGCTCTCTGGCGTGAGCAATTCATAGCGGGTGTAGGTGTCAGCGGAAATGTACTGGCCCGCGGCGCTTGAGAATCCGATCAGCACCAGCAGCGACAGGAAGAAACAGAACGAAGCTCTTTTCTTATGAGTCAGACCTCGCTATGCTAACACCGATCGCGAATCGCTTCGATAGTAAATTGCACTGCCTGGTATCGCTCTCTCGCTTGACTACAACTAACAAAATGAAAAGCAAACACATTCTAAAACTTACGCTCATTATCCTGTCGTGCGTTTCTCCTGCTCTTGCGCAACAAGCCAGCGACGCGCAGCGTACCTTAACCACTGCCGACTACGCGCGGGCTGAGAAGTGGATGGGTTACAACACCAATCCGCTGGTGTTTCGATCCGGAGTCCGGCCGGCGTGGCAGGGCGATGATCGATTCTGGTATCGCGTCACGACACCCGAGGGCAGTGAGTTCATCATGGTCGACACAGCGAAGGGAACCAAGATGCCCGCGTTCGATCAAGTGAAGCTGGCGGCGGCGTTGTCGACCGCGGCAGGCGCGACCTTTGATGCTCATCGTTTGCCATTCACTGATTTTGAAATGTCCCCCGATCGGCAGACGATCACAGTCACGGTCCAGAGACGTCGATGGAAATGTGATCTGACCACTTATCAATGCACGGCCGACGCTGCTTCAGCAGCAGGGCAACGAGGTGGAGGTCGCGGTGGAGCGCCAGTTGATGTTCTCTCGCCGGACAAAAAGCGCACCGCGTTCATTCGCGAATTCAACTTGTGGGTGCGCGACGTGGCCAGCGGCAACGAGACGCAACTGACGACCGACGGCGTGAAAGATTTTGGTTACGCGACAGACAATGCGGGCTGGACGCACAGCGATCGGGCAGTGCTCATGTGGTCGCCGGACTCAAAGAAGATTGCCACTTTTCAGCAGGACCAGCGCGGCGTTGGCGAGATGTATCTGGTGGACACGCGCGTCGGTCATCCGCAACTGCAAGCCTGGAAGTATCCACTGCCCGGCGATGAAAAGGTGACAACGATCCAACGTGTGATCATTGAAGTTGATACGCCCAACGTAATCCGTCTTAAACTGCCGCCCGATCAGCATCGCTCGACTTTGTGCGACGACGTGCAATGCCGTGGCGGTGAATGGGCGGACGTCGAATGGAGCCCTGACGCGAAGCAGCTTGCCTTCGTGTCGACTTCGCGCGATCACAAACACGCACAACTCCGCATTGCCGACGCCGCGACGGGAGAAATTCGCGATGTGTTGGAAGAGACCGCGGCTACGCAATTTGAATCGGGCCTGGGTCGGGTCAACTGGCATTACCTGCCGGCCACGAACGAAGTGATCTGGTTTTCCGAACGTGATGGTTGGGGCCAGCTTTATCTCTACGATGCGACGAGCGGGAAACTGAAGAACCAGATCACGACGGGCGAGGGAACTGTCACCCAGCTAATCAAAGTTGATGAGAAGAATCGGCTGCTTTACTTTCTGGCGGCCGGCCGCGAGAAAGGACGCGATCCTTACTTCAGCCACTTCTATCGCATTGGATTCGACGGCAAGAATCTTTCGCTGCTGACACCAGAAGACGGGAACCATGAAATCAGCCTGTCGCCTTCCGGAAATGTTTTCTTCGACAGTTATTCGAAACCGGATGTGCCGCCGGCTGCCGTGTTGCGCAGCGCTGACGGCAAACTAATCGCCGCGATCGAGAAGGCCGACATCTCAAAACTTCTGGCAACAGGTTGGAAGCCGCCGCAGCCAATCACCGTGAAAGCCCGTGATGGCGTCACCGATCTCTATGGCTTGATGTTTCTGCCGACGAACCTCGACGAGAAGAAAAAATATCCGATCATCAATCACATCTATCCCGGCCCGCAGGGCGGCAGCGTCAGCAGTCGCTCATTTTCAGCGGCGCGTGGCGATGCGCAGGCACTCGCCGAACTCGGCTTCATCGTCGTAGAGATCGATGGCATGGGAAACCCGACGCGCTCGAAAAAATTCCACGACTTCTACTACGCCAACATGGGCGACAACACTCTGCCGGATCAAATTACGGCGATGAAACAGCTTGCCGAAAAGTATCCGTGGATCGATATCGATCGAGTGGGCATCTATGGCCACTCAGGCGGCGGCTACGCGACGGCTGATGCGATGTTTCGCTATCCCGATTTCTTCAAAGTCGGAATCTCGGAGTCAGGTAACCACGACAATCGCGAATACGAAGACGACTGGGGCGAGCGTTATCAGGGTCTGTTGACCAAAGACAGTAATGGCAAGAGTAACTATGACGATCAGGCTAATCAGAATCTCGCGAAGAATTTGAAAGGGCATTTGTTACTCGCGCACGGCACGGTGGATGACAACGTGCCGCCGTACAACACGCTGCTGGTGGTTGATGCTTTGATCAAAGCGAACAAGGATTTTGATTTACTCATGTTGCCGAACCAACGGCATGGTTACGGCACCGCCAGCAATTACATGACCCGGCGGCGTTGGGATTATTTTGTGCGTTATCTGATGGGTGCAGCGCCACCGGCGAATTATGAATTGAAGCCGCCGGCGGCGCCGGGGCAGTGAGCAATAGAGCAATGAAACGAGAATACGATTTCTCAAAAGCCGTGAGGGGAAAGTTCTACCAAAAGGGAACAAAGTTGCGTCTGCCAATTTATCTCGACCAGAAGTTGCAGAAGCAAGTGGAGCGCCTGGCCGAGAAAAATGGAAAGGCCGTCGGCGAGATGGTGAATCAGATAGTGCGGAAAGAAGTTGAGATCCTTGAGGAATTCATCTGAGAAATGGAAAAGGTCATCCAAGTCCTTAACCGTATGCAAGGCGATGGCATCATCGACAGGTTTGCGATTGGCGGTGGAATAGCGGCGATTCAGTATTTGGAGGCCTACTTGACTGATGACATCGATGTCTTCATATCACCAGTCGTCGTTGGCGCGAATGGGTTGGTGTCGTTTGGGCGAATTTACTCGTATCTGCAGGAACTCGGGTACAATACAGAGAGAGAATACATTCGAATTGAGGGTTGGCTGGTGCAATTTGTGCCCGCATCCGAATCTGTGCAAGAAGAAGCGGTCACACAAGCGAACCGGGTGGCGTTTGGAGGGGAATACACACCGATCTTCTCGTCCGAACATCTTGCGGTTGAACTTCTTCGATCAGGCAGACTGAAGGATCACACACGAGTATTAGCTTTGCTGGAATCGGAACAGATGGACATGGAAGTCTTTCATGACATTATCCGTCGCCACGGTTTGGCGGAGAAGTGGAAAGAGTTTGCCGTGCGTTACGATTGGGAGCAAGAGTGATGAGTAGCGCGACATTCGATCCAAACAAAGTCCGAGTAGAAGATCTCTTTCGCGCCAAAGATGAACGGCGGCAGCGCCTCGCCAAACTACCCTTTGAAGAAAAGATTAAGATCGTAGAGAGGCTCCAAACGGGTGTCTCCGCTGCCATGAAGAATGAGAAATTGATCTTTGAATCATTCCTACAGGTCTGTCCCGACTTTGCCGGGGAGCCGATCCAAGAGTGGGATGTCGTTGACGAATGGTACGGTAAGCGCGCGCTTGCTTCTCCATCTCAACCTTTTGACCAGCGTCCAGATGTGATCGCCGTCACCGCATCAGGAAAGAAGATAGGCATCGAACTCAAGAGTTGGGTAGATCGAGATCAAATAGCGGAGGCTCGAAAACAGGAAAGAAATCAAGAGAACATTCTGAAAGCAATCGGAGAGCAGCCCCGAAATGAAACGCAACATATCGGTTTGATTTGGCTTTCCGCGAAGCAAGTAAGATTCGACGCGGCGGATGGCGCACAATTCAGAGAGCAAATATTCGGGCTGATTGAACAAGTTGATAACAACTGGCCCAAGAAGCCCGATTGGGAGCAAGAGCACAGCGATCACGTGGGCGACTTGAGCAGCTTTCCGATTTTGGAAAAGTATTTGCAAGGGGTCAGGTTCTATCCTTCAACTCGTTCGCACTTCGATATTAAATGGATTCGGTTTCCTTCCCCAGGGGGGGCTTACTCCCCCAATGAAATGGTGGAGACGTTAACAACCTCTCTTATCGCTCACCGGAAGGACGAGCGTTACAAGGATCTACGAAAGCACGTTGGTCTGGATGCAGTCTATTTGCTCGTTCATTACGACTTCAAAGCCTTTGCTTATAACACGCCATTCGGTGCGCCGAACTTTGGCTTTAAGGAAGCTGCGAAACTCGCGTCTCACATACTTGATGGCGATGGTGGCTTTTTCGATAGAATCTTTCTCTTCCACTTTTTGTGGGGTGAGGAAGAGGCCCACAGAATTCTGTGACTTTTCATCCTTACTTCGCCACCACCCCAACATTCGCAATCGTCGCACCTTTCGTCATCGACGGTACGGCGCAGACATAGAGCACCACCCCCGCAACCGGAGCACGCGCTTCAAAGATCACTTTGCCGAGATAGTCGGTGACGTAACCAACTTTCATTCCTTGCTCGACATACGTTCCGCGTTTGACCAGCGGATAAAAGATTCCGGTCTGGTCGCTCGCTATGGTCACAACCTTTTCGATCCAAACCGGATGCTCGACCATGGCTGGCTGACGGGGCAGCATCTTCAGATAACGCATCACGTTTAGACAGCCATTGATCAGCGCATTCAGATCGTCTGTCTCAACGGTGCCCGCATGTCCCGCTTCAGCCGTAATCGAAGCCTTGCCGCGCGTCGTCGCGGTGTTTTCGAGATACCGCGACGCCTGCGGGTCTTTCGGGCGATCGGTCGAGATGATTATTGTGTCTAGACCAAATGCCAAAACCATCTCTTTCGAAATCTGATCCTGCTTTTCGTTTCCGGTTTTCGTCCAATAGCTGTAAGGCCGCAGGCTCTCGTCCAGATCACCGCCGTGCAGATCGATGAGGTGATCGCATTTCTCGACCACTTCTTTGGTGATCAGATACGAAGCGCGATCGGTCTGGGTCCCGTCCATCTTGCCTGGGTACCAGCGATTCATACTCTTTTGGTCCACCGGATTGAGGTGTGGCACTTTTTGTTCGAACGATTGAATGTTAATGAGCGGAACGATGATGACTGTGCCTGAGAGCTCCGCCGGATTCAGCGATCCGATCAGTTTTTCGAGCGCGATGATCGAAGTGTATTCAGTGCCGTGAGCGCCTGCGACGAGAGCCAACACGGGACCTGGCTTGGCGCCGTGAAAGACAGCAACCGGGATACTCAGCGCCGCATCGCTGCCCGCCGGAACTTCGATTGTGCCGGTAGCTTTTTGTCCACGAGCCGCGGTGGCAGTACCGACGGTAAATGTGTTCCGTACCTGGGCGCTAGCCAGACTGGCGAAGAGTAATCCGACTATCGCAGCAGCAGTAATCAAGCGTGACATAGATTCCCTCCTTAGTTGTGCGCTATCTGATGGGCGCTAAGCCGTCTGCGAATTATGAATCGCATCCGCCGGCGGCGCCAGGGTAATAAAAAGATCGGCGATCGAAAACAGGCGTTGCCCACAAAGTACAGATTGTGGTTGAAGAATCAATCTGATACAGAACCGCTTGCGCTAGCAAGCGGG
>DNNE01000043.1:6422-17976 GCA_003487805.1 Blastocatellia bacterium
CTTGCGCTAGCAAGCGGGTAATCTCCAATGAAACTACCCGGTCGCTGGCGCGACCGGTTCCGTACCGTACTCGTCTCGTCGATATTCCTGGCAAAGCGGAAAACAGATCTCTCCTGTCCTGCGGCTGGCAGGAGAAACTTCGTTTCCGCTCTGCGTCGTTAGCTAGTAATCGAGAGAAATTCCTATACAGGGATAGGGAACGCAACACCCGTTGCAGTCGTGGTAGCCATCGGGACAATCGATCAACCCTTTCTTTTTCTTCTTGGTCGGGCCGGTTCCCCAGATTTTGTTAACGATTGGCATCAACTGTTTCGTGAGATATTCCAGGCGCTCCGAACGGACCTTCGGATCGGTAGGATTCAGGTAATAGCGCAGCGCTCCAATCTCAAGCGAATCGAGGATCGTTCGCAGTTGCGCGTATTCTTCGAGGTTGGTCTTGGCCATTGGTTTCTCCTTGTAAGAGTAATGAGACCTACTTGGTAAGAGTAATGAGACCTACTTGAAATTATCGATGATCGAAAACACCGTCCAACTTGACTGCTTGCCATAGTAGATTGACTTAGCATCTGGCGACCAGACGATTGCTGCAAGGTAAACGCGAGGATCGCTGGTAGTGATGATCGTTTTGGCGGCGCCTCCCGCGGCCGGCATCACGCGCAAACTATCGGCGCCGTCCTGTCGCGTGACGTAGGCAATCTGATTGCCCGATGGCGCGAGTCTGATGTTCTGAAAGTACGTCGCCGGAAGTTGGGCCAGCGAGCGTTGCTTGCCGTCGCGAACAGAGACGGCAATCAGGCTGACCTCGACTGGTCCATTCGTTGCACTGTCCGCGCCAGGAATCGATTTTACGATCAGTCCGTCGCCGGCTTGCGACCAGCCGACTAGTCCCAGCGGTGACGTCGATTCGAAAAGTTTCTTTTTCTGACCTTCGCTAAATACCCACACACTCGTAGCATTTGTTTCAGTTGAAACCGCGAGCCATGCCAGGTGTCTCTCGTCCGGCGACCACGTTGGATTGAAGAACCGAACACTTCCGTCCGTATTGTCTGACAATTGAACGGGTGCGGAACCGTCGATGCCCACCTGCCAGACATTCGTAATATTGGAAGTCCTGGCGCAGTAAATCAGATGCGCGCTGTTCCGGGACCATTGAAAGTCCTGGGTTTGCATTCGGTTGTAAGGTAGCTGAGAGAAGCCGCCGAAGACGACGCCTCCCGTGGTCAGAGCTTTGGCGTCTCCGCCCGTTGCATGGACCATCCATAAATCACTGGTCCCGTTTGCGTAATGCAGAAAGGCAACCTGCTTTCCATCCGGCGACCACTCCGGTGCAAAACCATCGGACGTCAGCTGAAGATCGGACGTGTCACTGGCCAACGACTTTGCCAACAGCAGAGAATTGAAAAGGGTTGCGCCGGTCGCGCCGCGAATATATTGGTACGCCACGGTTTTCCCATCGGGAGATACATCAGGCCACAACTTAATTCCGGTATCAGAAGAAAGTTGTGACTCTTTCTGCTGATCGAGCTTGATGCCCCAAACGTCAGATTCGTCACGGTCCGTTGAGTAAAGAATCTTCGAACCATCAAACGAAATATCGAGGACGTTGGTGTTGCTGTCGTTGACGGTCAACTGCACAGGTTGACTGCCGTCCAGGCGGACCATGCAGATTTGTTTGACGCTGTTCCGCTTGGAACTGTAAACAATCCGCTTGCCGTCGGGAGTCCAGACCGGGTTGCTGTCCTGGGCCGCGTCATTCGTCACGCGAGACGAACGACCGCCGCCCATGGGTACGAGCCAGATATCGCTTTGCCCATCCACGCTATCGATGAAAGCGACCTGGTCTTCGTTGGGCGAGACGGCGAAGTCACGATCATGTTTCGACGAATCCAGTTTAGTCGCCGGCGATACTTCCTGCGTCGCGACGTTCAATGCGTAAAGGTTGTTCTCTCTGATGAAATAAATTTTTCCGCTGCGTGTCCAGGCGACTAGCTCGCGACTGAAACCATCGAGAGATTTGAGCAACGCCGGTGAGCCGCTGAAGGCCGCCATGGTCCAGATGCCGTGTTGCGAATCGCGTTTCGAAAGAAAAGCGATTTGCAATCCGTCAGGAGACCAGATTGGACTGGCCGCAGTTGGCAACTCTGCCTGATTGGAAAACGGATCGCCGCTCCCGAGTTGCTTCAACCAAATCGCGCTGTTGTTTCCTTTCGGTGAAGCGTACGCAATGAATTTTCCGTCAGGTGAGAATCGCGCGTGACGCGCGCCGGTTTCGCCCAGATTGTTCTTGCGACTAACCAACTGGTTGACCGCCAAAGCTCCATAACGACCTGTGTCGGGCTCGCGATGCCGCCACCAGTACCAGGCGCCAAGTCCGACGACGAAAATCAACACCAGCGCGGCGATTCCCGCGCGAGCTTTGCTCACCGGGAGCTGGACGGTAATCAATGATGTTTGATTTGAGGGGACAGTCCCTGAACCTGTTGCTGTCCTTGCGCCGCCGGTACTGCGTTCCTGGCTGAAGGCTGCACCCGAACGTTCCATCGCCGAGTTGAGATCCAGATCGCGTCTCAGGCTCTTAAGATCCAGCAACATATCCTTGACACCCTGATAACGTTCTTCGCGATTCTTCTGTAAGGCCTTTCTTACAATGCGTTCGATTTCAGCCGGAACCTCGGGCACGAATTCGGAAAGCGGAGGCGGCTCAGTCTTCAAAATCGCCGCGCTCGTATCACTGGGGGTGTCGCTCCTGAATGGGGCGTGCCGTGTGATCATTTCATAGAGGACCACGCCCAGACTCCAGATGTCGGTACGCGTATCGACGTCGAGGGCCCTCGCTTGTTCAGGTGAAAGGTAAGCGGTGGTGCCTATTACAATGCCGGGTTCAGTGTGCACAAAGGCCTGGGTGGCCGCATCACGATCGACTTCGTCGGCTCGCCATCGTTCCGTTAGTTTGGCGAGTCCAAAGTCGAGCACCTTTGCGATGCCGTCCGCGCGCACCATGATATTTTCGGGCTTGATATCACGGTGAATAATTCCGGCCGCGTGGGCGCTCGCCAGGGCGGAAGCTATTTGAATGGCGATATCAATTGCTTCCGCGAGGGTCGTCGGCGCACGCCTCAGGTGATGCCGCAAGTTCTCGCCATCGATGAATTCGGTGACCATGAAATGCGCGCCGGGCTCAGTTCCGATCTCGTGAATCGTGATGATGTTGGGGTGATTAAGTCCTGAGGCAGCCTTCGCTTCCTGGACGAAACGATGCATGCGGTCGCGATTTGAAGCGACATTTTCCGGCAGGACTTTCAACGCCACTTTACGATCGAGTGAGGTGTCCTGGGCCAGATAGACCTCTCCCATTCCGCCCACGCCGATTTGCGAACGGATTTCATACCGGCCCAGTTTTGTACCTGGTGAAAGAGCCGCGCTCATGTTTGGATCGACTTACGTTGAGGGTCTGGGACTTGGCCGCGTCTCGCGTGAATGCTCTTTAATATCTCAACGCTAATTCGCCGCCGATTCTATCCGACTTGACGCGCGCGAAGCCAGACTTTTATCAAGCCAGCCCGTGGAAGGCGTTGCCCGTTCTCTTGCAATCAAAAGGAGAAGTGAATTGCCGCCTGGACTCACGGGGTGACAAACTGCAGCGGGCGAGGAAAGCGAAGCAGGCGTCGAAACGCCCAGGATCCAGGATCGGCCCCGCCTAAGATAGAGCATGAACCCGAGGATCGTAGTAGTCTCGTTCAGTTGCGCGCTTGATTAAAGCGCCGCGACGGGATTCCGGTGGCCCGCATGGGGGACGGCAGCGCCTCGCTTATTCGGTCGCATCGTCGTTCGTGAGATGGAATGCAACCTTTGCGTCGTCCGGCGAAAGGATCGGGTGATAGGTTTTGCCGTAATTGGCAACGATCTTTTTCACGTAATTCTCTGTCTCGTGATACGGCGGAACTCCCTTGTACTTATCAACTGCGCCTTCGCCGGCATTGTAACCAGCCAGTGCGAGCGATACATCGCCGTTGAATCTTTTCAACAGCCACGCGAGATATTTTGTTCCCGCCTCAACATTGCAGGCCTGGTCTTGAAGATCGTTACAGTCGAATCGCTTCGCCGTCGCCGGCATCAACTGCATGAGGCCTTTCGCGCCCGCAGGCGAGCTCGCCTTCTGGTCGTATCCAGATTCCTGTTGAATGACGGCATGAATGAACCGTGGATCGACGCCTTCGTGTTCGCCCGCGCGAAAGATAATCAGGTCGAGGTCGCAATCGCCTGATTGTGGAATATCCAACGGGATGAATTCGTCCTGCCGCTTCGCTTCAACCACTGAAGGCGCAAAGACAGGACTCAAATAGAGGCCAGTCATGTTTGTGACAAAGAAAAGAAAGAAAACAGCAAGGGGTGCAAACTTCACAGTTCGCAGGTGAGGAAATCGAGGAAACTTCATTCGGTGTTCTCCATGTGAGCGATGGCCCAGGGGTCATCAGTAATAACGCTTAGCTGCGCATGGCCAAACCGATTTACAAAGAACTTGTAAAGGACTTGCAATCGAGGAGCCGATAGTCAGATGGATAGGGGTGGCGATCAGTTGCTCTTTTTGTGTCGGATTGGGAGCGTCAATGTGATGTACGAAACCGTTTCGGTCAGCCGTGGAACGTGACTGAAACACTGTTCGTGAATGCATCGCTCAGGATAAAAGAGGGTTCCGAAAGTGGCGTACAAGAGGTCCTTGCGAATTTTCTTGCTAACGGCCTCGCTCTTTTAGTAGGATGCGCGCGCTTCGCGCACATTTTCCCCCGGCAAACTATCCAAAACCGGTGTATTTGCGTGTTTGCAAGAGATTCTGCGCTTCAAATATCGATAGGAGAACAAAACGAATGACACTCGTTAATGAAACCGGAGTTCAGGTGAATTACTGGATCACCTGTGCCGCCGGAGATGCAGATTGTGGGAACATCGATGTGGACGGCATTGCCAATCTCCCTTCCTACGACAACCAGCAAAATGTAGTTGTTTCTTTTCTTCCTGCTGATGGGACGGCCAACTTTTCGGTCAATTGGCCATCGACCACAACTGGCGAGCAGGCAGAAATGGCGTTGCTGGCGGAATAGTATCCGTCACGTTGCGCATCGATTTTCTAAATCCAGAAGGAGTGAATCATGAACTTGTATAACAACACCCCGGGCGAGCTTTTCTTTGGCATCGAATCTTCCACCGGAGGCGATTGCGGCACAATAGATGCGGGTACTACCGCTGATTGGCCGTCTTACGATAATTCAGAAAATGTGACGGTCACCTTCGCGGCGTATCCGTTTAGCGAACCGCCCACGATTACGCCCTTTTCGATCACAATCCCCGAGTCAGCCACAGGGATGGCCGTGACGATTGGAATCTATACCGAGTAGTCTGAAGCCGTGAATCAATCTTGAAGGAGTTCATCGAACACGTGCTTCCATTGCGCGGCGATTGAACTCCAGTTGAAAGCAGGTCGCGTTGCATTTCGATAGGCGGCTTCCGCGAGGGAACGCCGGTAATCAGAGTCTTCATAGAGATGCTGCAACGCGGCCGCTACTCCTTCGGCGGATACAAGGTGGGCCTCGGTAAGATTTCCCGGATAAGTTAGCTTGGTTACCGGCTCAACGAACTCAGCCGCTCCTTTCCACAAATCAGCAAGCGAGGTATGACGCGGCACGATTTGCGCGGCGCGTGTCGCCGCGTGTTCAAAGCTGACCATTCCCCATCCCTCACCCGTCGTAGTTGTGATCCCCACGTCGCACGCGTTGTAAAGTTGATTCAATTGCTCGTCTGAAAACTGCGGCCGCCTGTTATCGGCCTGGGTCATGATCAGGCGATCGTAAATCCCATAACGCCTGGCCAGAATCAGAACGTTCCAACCGCTGTCTTCCGTCGCCATGTGCAGATACAACTTCACATTCGCGGGCTTGTCACGAGCGAACTGCGCAAAACCCTGCATCGTGAGGTCGATTCTTTTGCGCGGCATGTTTCGATTCGCGTTGAGCACGATGAACGCTTCGAGGTGCTCGGCATCGTCAAATTTCATCGCGCGTCGTGCTTCAAGCCGCCGCGCGGGAATGTTGCGATCGTCATCGCCGAGTGGATAGAAGCGATCAGTATCCACTCCGTGCGGTATTACCTGCAGCTCTGGAAATTGGAAACCTGGATTCTCTGTGCGGACGCTCTCGATCGACGTGGCGATCTCACTCCGCCCATATTCAGTAAACAAAATGTAGCGCGACACGCCATTTAATCGCTGCATAATCTCAGGAGCGATAGGGCCGGATTCAACCGGCGAATACATGACGACCTTTAAGTGAGGAGGAGCTTTGCGCAACTCTCGCAGGTAAGGAATCTGAAAAGGAATATCGTAAAGCAGAAAGACGATGTCGGGTTTGATCTCTTCGATTAGCGGAACGACTTGGTCGTATCCATAGACGCTCTTCAGTTTGGCCGCCGGATATAACTTCCATGGATAGTCGTGAGGCCGGCCATCGTAACGGGTGGCCAGTTGGTGTAACTCAAAATCATTTTGTAGCGGCTGAAAGATGCTGCGAATCACGCGCGCAAAACCGGTCGGGGCAACGGCGTCGCCAATGATTAGGATGCGCGGCATTTTCAAACCCCAACCCGGCGCACGATATCGACGAAGCGCTGATCGGAACGGAGATTGTCCAGGCGCGGATCGCTGTTGATCCAGATCATAAGGAAGTACCGATCTTCCAGGGCCATTTCAAAATAGCGAAAGGCTTGATCGTTGTCGCCTAAGCCGGCATAAGCCACTGCGATCCAATAAGGCGAGAAATAACGCTGTTTGGAAAACACCAGCAGTTTGCCGATTATATCGGACGCCTCGCCGCGCTTGCCCATCGTCGCATACACGTGCGCCAGCGATGCGAGTGCGATAGGGTCGTCAGGAAAAATCTTCAGCCACTCCTGGCAATCTGCAACCGACTCCGCATACATTTTCTTCTGCTCATAGGCCCGCGCGCGCACATGATAAGAGACGAAAAAATGCGGATCTAATTCAAGAGCCTTTTTGATTTGCTCTATTGATTCGTCGTACCTGCGAGACTGGTAAAACGCTTCACCCAACTCCATGTTCGTGAACGCCGAAAGCGGATCCAGCTCTTGCCCGCGTCTGGCCTCTGCGATCTCTTCCGGATACTGTCTCAGTGCTTTGTAGTAGCCGCTCAAGTTGGTGTGGACCTGGGAATAGTTCGGGTTGAGTTCGATAGCTCGTTTGAATTCTCTTTCGGCGGCCGGAAAATCCCAATCAGAGTAGAGCTTGACCGATCCTAAAACCTCATGAGCCTCGGCCAGGGTGTCATCCAATTGCGCCGCCTTTTCGGCGTTAAATTTCGCCTTGGCATAGCCTTCCTTTGGCGGGACAAAGACATGTGCCTGTGCGATATAGAGGTCGGATAGCCCCGCGTATGCCAGGGCGTAGTTAGGGTCGAGGGCGATCGCGTGATCAAAGTGTTCGATGCCTTTCTGCAATGATTCGGGGGTGAATTTATGAGCCTCGAATTGGCCTTTCAGGTAGCTCTGATAAGCTTCGACACTATCCGTCGAGTGTTTGGTGACGCGCTTCTGCACGTCGCTGTTTAGTTTCAATCGCAGAGTCGATGAGATCTCGTTGGCGATCTCGTTTTGCACCGCGAAGACATCGGCGAGTTTTTTGTTATAGCGGCCTCCCCACAATTCTGATCCATCGGATACGCGCACCAGGTCGGCTTGAATCGTTAAAGTATCGCCCTGCTGTGAGACTCTTCCGGTCAACAATGCGTCAACGCCGAGCTCGGTCCCAACCCTTTGCAGCTCGGCCTCTCGTCCCCTGTAGCGGAATACCGTGGTGCGGGCCAGCACCTTGGTCTGAGGCAATTCAGAGAGACTATTAATGATGCTTTCAGTCATGCCGTCGGAAAAATAGTCCGTGTTTGGATCATTGTTCGCGTTAACAAATGGCAGTACGGCGATTGAATTGATCGAGCCGGACGCTGTGTGCGAGCGAGAGTAATTCCAGATGAGAAAACCGCCGAGCGCCAGAGCTAGCAGCACGATAAGAATCGCGATTCGGTAGCCGACGGAGAGACGCGATGAAGTGTCCACTTCGGCAGTTGAACCTCTTTCGTCAATGCGTGTGTCCGCGACGAGAGTCGCGGTTTTGGATTCTTGCTGGGCCGCGATCGAGTCCGAATCTGCGAGACTCGTACTCGATCGGCGCATCTCGGATTTAAAGTCGAGATCGCGCCGCAGCGTTTTTAGATCGGTCATCAGGTCACGCGCGGTTTGATAACGGCTGTCAGGATCTTTCGTCAGAGCTTTACGCGCGATGCGTTGCAGCTCTGCGGGAATGTCGGGGGCGAAAGTCGTTAGTGGTGGCGGCTCACTCTCAAGAATTGAGACGACCGTGTGACTCTTGGTCTCGCCACGAAACGGCGGCCGGCCCGCCAGCATTTCATAAAGCACGACGCCCAAACTCCAGATGTCAGTGCGCGCATCCAGTTCCTGACCGCGCGCCTGCTCAGGCGACATGTATTGTGGAGTTCCCAGGACCTTGCCGGGATCTGTCAAAACCAGCGCGCGCGTGTCTGCCTCGTGATCGACCATCTCGCGCGCGTGATCCTCCAAAAGCTTTGCCAACCCAAAATCGAGCACCTTCACGATGCCGTCCGTGCGCACCATGATGTTTTCGGGTTTGATGTCGCGATGTACGATGCCCGCGCCGTGCGCCGCGGTCAGGGCGAATGCCGTCTGCTGGGCCACGTCGAGCGCGTCATCGACCTTCATTCGGCCACGTTTCAGGGTCGCACGCAGGGTTTCACCATCGATGTATTCAGCCGCGATAAAATGCGCGCCCGCCTCAGAACCAATTTCATGAATCGTCAGCAGGTTGGGATGGTTCAGCGCCGAAGCGGCGCGCGCTTCATGATGAAAACGGCGCAGCCTTTCCGTATCGTTAGTGAACTCGGCCGGCAGAGTCTTGAGCGAGACTTTGCGCCCGAGCTTGGTATCTTCAGCGAGGTAAACTTCACCCATGCCGCCGACCCCAAGTAGCGAGATGATCGAGTAACGCTCCGGCAAATCGCTGCGATGCAAATCAGGTGTGGGCTTACTTTCAGACAGGGACGTTTGCGTTAGGGCTGACGTTTCTTCCGTCCCGAGGAAACGGCGAATCTCTTTCACGAAAGTTCCCCAGGACGGCGCGCCCTCAAGTAATAAATGGTTGCGGCCCTCGAGTGGAACAAAGCGCGCGCCCGGAATCATCGACGCGATCCTGCGCCCTTCTTCAAAAGGAACGCCTGCTTCGTCGCGACAATGCAGGACGAGCGTCGGCACCTTCACCTGGCCCAGCAGATCGACCACGTCGATCTTACCCATTTCAGTTAAGAGTTTGACTGCGTTCTCAGGAGACGTGGAGATCCGCTGCAGGTCATTGAACGACTGCGCCTGTTCGGGCGTGGCGTCGGGCGCGTAGAGCGAGGTCCATAGTTGCCGGAACGCCGGATTGTCTTTGCCCCATCCCAGGCGAACCAGCGTCAGTTGCGCTTGCCTCTGTTCGATCTCGTCGGCCGAATCTCGCGTGATCCACCCGCGCGCATAAGCGCCATAAAGAATCAGATGCGAAACTTTTTCCGGATGCCGGACGGCGTAGGCGATCGCCACGGCGCCGCCCTGGGAAATGCCGAGCAGGGGAAAGCGATCGACTTTCGCTGCGTTGACGACTGACTCCAGATCTTCAACCCACGCGTTGAAAGAAAGATCGGCGACGTTCCAATCAGAAAGGCCGTTGCCGCGTTCGTCATAGCGAATGAAAGTTTGATCGCGCGAGAACTCGCGCAGCAGATGACGCCAGATCGGACTTTGCCAGTCCCACTCGAGATGACTAAGCCAGTTCGCCGCTTTAACCAGAGGCGGGCCCTGGCCCACCATGGCATAGGCAATCTGCACGCCGTCGTGAGTGGTGCAAAAGTGGATTTGCTGTTCCATTGAGAGACGAACTATGAGCTGAGCATGAGCTTCCTACGTGCGCGACGTCTGCTTATCGAGGGGCGCATTTTATCTGAGAAGTAATGATCAGGCTAGAGAGACCGGCGGTGTCCTCAAGAGGTTTGATCTAAACGTGCGTGCGCGCGGGGCGCCGAAGTGCAATCGTAGAAGATGAAGTCAGTACCGGGAGCGGTAGCGACCGGGTCGTAACTGATAGCGAGAATCGAGTTTGCCAGGATGTTACCCGGTCGCTACCGCTCCCGGTACTGACCTCACCCTCAACAAATTGAGACACTACCCAAATTTTTCGTCCAACCGCAAACCAGTCGCGTCTAACGAACTGGCAAGGGGTTCGCCGCGAAAGAAATGTTGAGGTCAATACTCGATTTATGACCTGACGTTTTTCTCCTCCTGCCTCTTCGGAGGCGGACCTTGAATGTGTATTTGCAAACAAGGCTCGAAACTAAATTTCAGGAGGAATCGAAAATGAAGAGAAATATTTTTCAGATTGCATTATTGGCGGCGTCTTTGCTGACACTGCTCGGAACGGCGTCGGCACAGGGACGCATCGACAAATGGGAGCGACGCGAGCTGCGCGCGGATCGTCACGAGGTTAGAGCAGACACGAAAGACATCCGCTCCGATCGTCGCGACATTAACAAGGACGTAGTTGAGCGACGCGGCGACGTCCGCGAGTTACGTCAGGACAGACGTGACGGTGGATCGCAAGCGGAACTACGAGCCGATCGTCAGGAAGTCAGGGCCGATACCGGCGATATTCGCAGCGACCGTCGCGACGTTAACAAGGACTTGAGAGATCGACGCGGCGACGTGCGTGACTTTCGTCAGGATCGACGTGACGCGCGACGACACTAGTAGCTTACTCCCTCTCCCTTTGGGAGAGGGCCGGGGGTGAGGGTTTAGCTGGACAAACGGGTATTGGTTTTTTGTCTCAAGATGTCGTTCAAGCGAAAACCAAGAATGGGTTTGCAAGCGTCGCCAATCCCTCACCTAACCTCTCCCAAAGGGAGAGGAGCAAAAAGATCAGCGTGACTAAAGTTTCAACCCGGAGGGGCTGAATCCGGACTATCTGCTTGGTCATGCTGCTGGGACGAGCGTTGAGGCACGCTCGTCCCTTTTTTTATGTAGCGCAAGCTGGCAGCTTGCGTCGCTGCCAACTGAAAGCTCGCAAGCTAACAGCTTGCGCTACATCCGCACTCTGCTAAACTCAATCCCTCCACGGAGGTGAACAAGGTGTCGCTGGTTATCTATACCAAACCAGGCTGTCCGTATTGCCAACAAGCGCGCGATTATTACAACTCGAAGCAGATCGCTTTTATCGATCGCGACGCGCAAACGAATCGTGAGTATCGCGCCGAGATGTTCAAGTACTCCGGCGATGATCCGACGGTGCCGTGTATTGTTGAGGACGGAAAGTACCTTCAATCAGGTTGGGGCGATCCGCTCCGCGGTTGAACAGTCCATGACTGACGAGCGGTCGCTCGTCGAAGGAAGAAAGAATCAAAGAAATAAGAAATCGTTTAGAGGCGGGCTACTG
>DNNE01000043.1:18326-18635 GCA_003487805.1 Blastocatellia bacterium
GTAGCCCGCCTCTAAACTCAGTCGCAGTTGAATCGGAGACATCAGATGAAGAAACGAATACTTTTGACCCTACTGGTTTTTTCACTTTCGACATTCGCATTCACTAACATCATGGCCCAGGACGTAAACTCATCAACGATGCTGCAACCGCCAACTACCGAAAAGAAACCGAAGATAACGGACATCAACGGCGATCGAATGGTCGATAACTATTTTTGGCTGCGCGAAAAATCGAACCCGGCAGTGATCGCCCACCTCGAAGCTGAGAATGCGTACGGGGCAGCGTTGATGAAGCCGACCGAAGGCCTG
>DNNE01000043.1:18927-19138 GCA_003487805.1 Blastocatellia bacterium
TGATGAAGCCGACCGAAGGCCTGCAGGAAAAGCTCTACAACGAAATTCTCAGTCACATCAAACAAACTGACGTGAGCGTGCCCTATCGCTGGGGCGACTATTTTTATTACACGCGCACGAAGGAAGGGCAGCAGTATCCGATCTATTGCCGCAAACAGGGCTCAGTTGACGCTGCCGAGCAGATCCTCCTTGACCTGAACGAGATGGCCAA
>DNNE01000043.1:19544-19774 GCA_003487805.1 Blastocatellia bacterium
ACCGGCTATCGCCAGTACACGCTCCATTTCAAGAATCTGAAGACCGGAGAGTTGTTGCCGGACCATATGGATCGTGTCGATGACATGGCCTGGATCACCGATAACAAAACGATTTTTTATGTGACTGAAGATGAAGTCTCGAAGCGCAACGACAAATTGTGGCGTCACGTTTTGGGCACCGACAAATACGAGCTGATCTATGAAGAAAAGGACGAGCTGTTCGACATCGG
>DNNE01000043.1:20069-31788 GCA_003487805.1 Blastocatellia bacterium
AAGGACGAGCTGTTCGACATCGGCGTCGATCGCACGCGCGACAAAGCCGTGATCCTGTTGGGCGCGTTCAGCAAAACGTCGAACGAGTTCCGCTACATTCCGGCGAACGATGCGAATTCAACTTGGAAGGTAATTATCCCGCGCCAGGCCGATCATGAATACGATGTCGATCATCGCGGCGACCTCTTCTACATTCGCAGCAACAAAGGCGCGAAGAATTTTCGGATAGTGACTGCGCCCGTTTCTGATCCTTCGGAGAAAAATTGGAAAGAGTTTATTGCTCACCGTCCCGCCGTCAAGATTGAAGGCATCGATCTGTTTTCGGATCAGGCGGTCGTCTCAGAGTGGGAGAACGGTCTGCAGCAGATCGAGATCGTGAATTTCAAAAACAACACGCGCCATCGCATCGCGTTCCCTGAGCCGGTCTACGCCGTCGGATTGGCCGCTAATCATGAATACAGAACGACGGTCGTGCGCTACAACTACCAGTCTCTGACCACACCCAGCTCGGTCTTTGATTACGACATGAACACCAGCAAGGCGACGCTCCTCAAGCAACAGGAAGTGCCCGGCGGATTCGACAAGGCGAATTACAAAAGCGAGCGAGTCTTCGCGACGGCTGCGGACGGAACAAAGATCCCGATGTCTGTGGTTTACCGCACAAGCGTGAAGCGCGACGGTTCGGCGCCGTTGCTGCTTTACGGATACGGATCGTATGGCATTTCCATTCCGCCGACATTTTCGGCGGGCCGTCTGGCTTTGCTCGATCGCGGAGTGGTTTACGTGATTGCGCACATTCGCGGCGGCGGCGAGTTGGGTGAACCCTGGCGCGAAGCGGGCCGCATGATGAATAAGATAAATACCTTCACCGACTTCATCGCCTGCGGCGAACATCTGGTTAACAATAAGTACACTTCGAAGGATCGCATGGTGATTCAGGGCGGGAGCGCCGGCGGCTTATTGATGGGCGCGGTCACGAACATGCGGCCTGACCTGTTCAAAGCAGTGGTTGCGCAGGTTCCGTTCGTCGATGTGCTGAATACGATGCTCGATGCGTCGCTGCCGCTCACGACCAGCGAGTACATCGAATGGGGCAACCCGAACGAAAAGGCGGCCTACGATTACATGAAGAAGTATTCGCCGTACGACAACATTCACAAAGCGAATTATCCGGCGATGCTGGTGAAGGTTTCGCTCAACGATAGCCAGGTGCCGTACTGGGAAGGCTCGAAGTTCGTCGCCAAGCTGCGCGACTTTAAGACCGACAACAATCCTTTGATTCTGAAAGTGAACATGGGCGCAGGTCACGGCGGCGCATCGGGCCGTTACGACGCAATTCACGAAACAGCGTTCGACTATGCATTCATGCTTTGGCAGATGGGGATCATGAATTAGCGAAGGGTAAAGGACAGGATTAACAGGATTTACAAGATAGGGAATTAGAGAAACCAGAATGAGTTCTTGATCCTAATGTCTAGCAGCTCTTTTTCTATCCTGTAAATCTTGTTAATCCTGTCCTCTTTCAAGTATGAAGAAGATCAATCTCGCCGAAAAGTTTTCTCTCATCCACGATCACTGGAATCCGCGGATCGCCGGCGAACTCAACGGCCAGTATTTGAAGCTCGTCAAATTCCAGGGTCCGTTCACCTGGCATCATCACGAAAACGAAGACGAGATGTTTTTCGTCGTGAAGGGCCGCTTTCGGATGGACTATCGAGAGGGTGACAGCGAACGCCAGGAATGGATCGAGCCGGGCGAGTTCATCGTGGTGCCGCGCGGTGTCGAACATCGCCCCGTAGCGGAAGAAGAATGCGAAGTGCTGCTTTTCGAACCAGCCTCAACGCTGAACACGGGCAACGTTGAAGATGACTTCACGCGTAAAGAACTCGAAAAGATTTAGTCCACAGATTACGCAGATTCAAAAACATTAAGCCACGAAAAGGCACCAGAAGCACAAAAAGGAAAATCACGATTCCGATTTCCTTTTGTGCCTTTTGTGCTTTTTTGTGGCTAGTCCTTTTCCCTATCTGTGTAATCTGCGTAATCTGCGTAATCTGTGGATGATGTCTGTTCTCTACTCAACCCTCACCCGATCCGTCTTCCCTCTGCCAAAAGTTTCCGGGTGATACATCTCTTCCGCTTTTGCCGGTGGCACGATGAACTGGCCGGGGGTGGTCGCGCGCGCGACGTAAGAGTATTTGTACACGCCCTCCCACAACAGAGAAGTGAAAGCCTCGACGCGATCGTCGCGCAGGTTTTGATGTTCGAACCATTCAGGCCTCAACCACCACCAACCATAACCACCCTTAATAGAAAGCCGGTTGCCATACTCCGCCACACTGGTTTGCTTTTCATCGCGCGGGATAGCTCCGGTGGTTGCCAGCGAGGGATTCAATGCTTCAAATCCTGCCGGCAACGGATCGACGAGCGCCACGTGATAACGCCGCGACGTGGCCACCATGGTCAAACGCACTCGCACCCGCGCACCCGCCTTGATGTGCCATACACTATCGGTGTCCCGCGAAACATCCTTGGGATCATCGACTGATTCATAACTGCGCTCGACTGTGAAACCGTAATCGACGGGCTTCAGATTCAGATCACTCGGCGCGTAGTTCATGCCGATGCGATAGTAGAGTCTCCCAACTCCATCCTTGTTGAGGACCAGGTTCTGCGCGCCGTTTTGTTGGACCAGATAATGCATCGGCACATTGATCTGCTGCCGATCAGTTGAGCGGCCTTTGAATTGTTGTTCGCCGGCTGTAGCGTTGCCGAGCCAGGCCCGGGCGATGAAGTTTGGGGTCACCTTCTCAAATGTATTGAAGTAACGATCGAGGGCGAGCAGGATGAAAACGTTCTCCTGGGTGTTCTCCCAACGCCCGCGAGTGCGATGCGCCAGTAGTCCGCGCACGATCTTCGGAATCAGATCGCTGTTCGGTTGATCGCCGATCAGCGCTTCCAGGATCACTCCGTCCGCACGGCGATCAGAATTCAACACGAGGTAATCACCATCGCTGTACGAGCAGACAAAGTGCGCCATGCCCGCGGTTTCGGTAACGCGATTGTTGAGCAGATGACGAATCGCCGCGACTTCAGTCGTCGAATCTTTATCGTTCGATAAGACCGACAGCAACCAGCCAACAGATTCGAGCGAGAGCTTCTCAATTCCCGCTTCTTCGATCAGCTTCCGCGCGCGCGCCGGATCGCGGTCGCCCATCTGCGCGCGGACATAGAGCGAGTAGGCGATGATGGCTCGACGCGCGTCGATGCCGTAATAAGACGGAATGTGCGACTCGATCTCCCGCAGGTACTTCTGCGACTTCTCGAACATCTCTTGCGGCACATCGAATTTCTTCTGCTTCGCGCGCGCCAGGGCGTGGGCCACGTGAATGCTCAGGTACGGCCATGATTCATTCCCACGCTGCCAAAATCCAAAGCCACCGTCTTCATTCTGCATGCCTTGCAAACGTTTTAGATCGCGGGCGACCGCCGCTTCCATCTCCGGCGCCGACGGTAGGTCTTTCGCCTTGAAAGCAGTGAGCACGTCACGCAGCGCCGCGATCGTGATCACCCGCGAGGCAAGCTGCTCAGAACATTCGTATGGATAACTGGTGAGATACATCACCGCATCGGTCAATTCCTGAAGCTGCGTGGAAGAGGTTTCGATTTCGAGGCCGCCAAACTGTGGAAAGACATTTGCAGGAGCGTTCACCGGCTGGCTGATCGCGTTTTCATCAATCTCGCCATAAGTTGCGAAGGCTTCGGTCGTCGCCGGCGTCCACACCGGCAATTCCACTTCCGCCGCATCCGACCATTTGCCCGAGACTGCGCCGATCTGGAATCGCGCCGTGCCGGCTTTCGTTGTTGACGCGGGAATGCGCACTTCCACGCGATCGTTGGCGGGCACGGTGACGCGCCGGCCGGTTGCTGGGTACGCAGGCGTCCCGCCTGCTTCGTTCGCTCCGAGGCTTTGCGTGGTTGAAGCAGGCGGGACGCCTGCGTACCCAGGGAATGCCGCATTCGTCGCGCGTACCGCGACTTCAACCGTCATCGCGTTGTCGGTTTGGTTCTGCAAGACGATCGGCAATTCGAATCGATCGCCAAAATTCAAGAAGCGTGGCGCCGACGGTCGCGCCATCAAAGGCAGACGGGCCGTGATCGCTGATTCCCCGAAGCCAAATTGTCTGGCGCCGGCAACGGCGACCGCCATCACGCGATAGCGCGTGAGATTGTCCGGCAGCTTCACTTGCACTTGTGCGCGACCATTCGCGTCGGTGCGAACAGAAGGAGCGAAGACCGCCAGGGCGTTGAAGTTTTCGCGAAGGGCGATCTTTGTCTGGTCGTTTTTCTTTATGCCGTCGAGTACGAAATTGTTCGAAAGCGCGCGCTGACCATTAATCGGCATCGCCGTGATGCGACTCGCGTTTACGGAAGAGTCCGAACTGACATTCACGGTTTCCGCCATTGCGCCCCCGGCCCCGCCACCGCGAAAGGCGATTAGCCCAAAACCAATGCCGTCACCGAGGATCACGCTCTGGCGTAAATGATAATCATTCGTGTCTTCATCCCGTTCCGCATAGAAAATAGTCATCGGATCGTCGAGCTTGTAATTCGTCAACGCCAACACAGATTCATCCACGACCACGACCGCAATTTCACTGTCTCTGACCGCCGTGCCGCTCGCGTCTTTAGCTTCGACGTTAATCAAGGTGTTGCCGCCGGGTTCAAGCGTCTTGTCGCGCGGCGTGGCGGTCACACTCAGTTTTCGCGAGAGTGGTGGAATCGAAAGATTGATTTCGCCTGATGCATAGGCGGGACGTTTCGCTGGGAGCGCAGACATCCCGTCCGCATTACGTCGGGTGCCGGGCCCGCCCGCTACCGCAGGCGGTTCTGACACGCGATTCTCGCTTCCGACAAGATCAACTTGCACATGCACGTTCGGTGTCCAGGCTTCTTCGATCGGAATGCGCAGAGTGTAAGTCGGTGAGTCGATGCGAAATCTTTCAGTCTTGACGATGCCTGAACGGCGCAGGGTCATGATTGCTTCCGCCGGATAGAAAGGCGCTTGCACCAGAAGCTGGGCCGTGTCGCCGGCCTTGTATTCCTTGCGTTCGGGAATCAGTTCGACTTTTTCTTCTTCCACCCCATTTTTTGGCGGCCGCTTTCCGCCGGCGACCCACAGGGTCATCTCGGTTTCATTAGCGCGGCCACGATCGTCGTGAATCGTCGCGCGCACACGATACGTGCCGCCGTCTTTAGATACGAACGTGCACTTCACCGGCTCGGGCCCGGACTTTATCTGGCAATCCTGTGGATTCGTTTCAACTTCTTTCCATTCGCCTTTGACTTGTTTCCAATCAAGCAGCACCGCCCGCATCTTCACTTCACGATTAGTAATGCTACGGCCGTCGAGATCGGTGACGATGGATTGCACGACGAGCGGCTCGCCCTGCTGCACAAAAGTCTTTTCACTCTTCAAGCCAACATAAAGATTCGCCGGATGCACCAGCATCGTCGCCGCCGAATCCCACGTCTGGCGATTCACATCCTGCACACTCGCTTCCGCGATTACCGTCGAAGGCCGCGCCGGTGTCACTGAATCAAAATCAATCCGCAGGCGATGTTTGCCGCTTGAATCTGTGCGCCCGGCCAGTTCGTTGTCGTTGTTCTCGTCGCTGTTCTCTGACGAGTTTTCCCACCACGGAATCCATTTTCCAAATGTGTAGTCATCGCGATTTGGCGGCGTGAAGTTCGTCGGGCGCGATCGCACCTCCCACTTCACTTCAGCGTTCTGCAATCCGCCGCCGGCGAAATAATTCGCGGCCACAGACACGTCCGCGTGATCGCCGACAAACAGTGGTCCCTCGCTCTCAAGCTTCGCAGTTACTTCAAACTCAGGGCGGCGAAATTCCTGAACCTCAAAGTTGTGGAACCATCCTTCGTTGTCAGAAGGCTTCCAGGTGCTGTCAGTTGTGAATTTGATTTGACCAGTCCCGAGATTCATGTTCGGCGGAAGCTTGTAAGCGAAATCGAATCCGCCAAAGGCATTCGGCGTCACCTCGCCTTTTCCGACGTCATTGTTCTGGCTATCTTTCACCACATAACTAATGCGCTTGATCGCTCCATCAAGTGGCCCGACGTCTCCGCCTTTGCCTTTGCCAAGACGACGAATCCAACCCTTAACGTGTATCTCTTCGCCGGGCCGGTAGAGTTTGCGATCGTCAAAAACGTACCAGCGCAATTCATCTGTTAGCGGTTTCCTTTGCCACGAGCCACTCGTCGCCCACCAGTTGTTAACGTCCTCTGGCAAGATAGCGACATCGTTCCCGCGCCGCGCGACAAGGATGCCAGGCGCAGAATCGTTCGCCGCTTTCAGCGGTAGATGTGCGACTCCATCTGCGCCGGTGATTCCCGAAACGCTCGCAGGCATGATTTGCATCTGCACGTTGTTGAGCGACGAACCGTCAACGAGAGAGTTGGCCCACCCAATTAATTCATCGTTATCAACAAAAGCATCGAGACCTATTTGCGTCGATTGCACCCAGGCCAGCAGAGGGCTGTGATAGATATCCGAAACCGGCGTAATCGATTCGACCGAAACGATCACGTGACCGAGACCATCTTTGAGCGCGGGCGAAAGATCTATCGCGGTCTCGATCATCTCGTTGGGCGACTGTTTCAGATCGAGCTGTTTAGAAGAGACGAGTCGGCCAGGAAGCTGCGCCTGTTTCGCAGTCCTATCATTCGGGTTCCGGTTATAGATTGTTCGTCGATAGACTTGATACTTGCTCCAATCTTCCGGCTCGACCGCGTACAGACTCACTTTTACCGTCTGATAGTTCACGCTGTAGATCGAGAGCTGTCGAGGGCCGGCAGGATCGAGCACGACCAGGCCCTGGCCGGATAGGCCAATTCGCGACGGTTCGCCATCGACTTTGAACTCGACGGTTAAATTCTTTTCGAGTGTTTGACCGAACTTATCTCGAAGCGACTTATCGATGATGACTCGATATTTGGTATTTGGTTTTTTCAAGCCGTCAATCCGCAAGGTGTTTCCAGCGATGCTGACTTTGAGATTGTCGATCGCCGGTTCGACGCGAATCTGCGATTCGCTCAGCGTCTCAGCGTCCAAAGGATTATTGAATTCGACCTGCCAGGTGTATTCAGGCAGGCACGGGGCGTTGTAATTATAAAAGCAGTAACTCCTTTCCAGGCGCAGGGGCGCAAAAGTCATGAAGGGAAAATTCTGCGGCTCTTTTGTGGTGCGGCTGCCTTCCGCTGACGGTGTGCCTGCAGCGATCGTAACGTTCACGCTAGCACCAGCCGGCAAGGCACTCACTGTTCTGCCATTCGAGTCGATTGCTCGAAACGCCAGCCAGCGATCCTTTTCAGCATTCTTCACTAAGTCTTTAACATTCTCGTCTGCCTCGATTTCATCTTTTGTGGCCAGGCGCGTCGCCACTTGAGCTGTTCCGGCAACCACTGTGAGATTTCCCAAAACGTCTTTAGGATCGATACGCTGATCGAACTCGGCAAACATAAGCACGTCGCGCCGTTGCACGTTCGTTTTTTCCGGATAGAAATTCTTCACCGTTGGCGGCGGCGTGGTAAACGTCCAACTCTTTGTTTGCCCGAGCGCGCCGCCGGTCGCTGATTTCGTCCCTGCCGGAACAGTGACTGAATACTCCGTCGCCATGGGAAAGCGAACATCCGGCTCGAACAGAAGGGTCTTTGTCCCGATCCAATGCCACTTTCCTGGCGGCTGTGGCGAGAGTTTCACCGGAACATTTTCCGCGGCTTCTTCCTGCGAGGTGACAGCAACCATCGGTTGCGAAAACGTAACGCTCAGGTTCGGCGCGATTGGCACGTCGCCTTCGGGTGATTGGCGAACAACTTCGAGCGGCATACTAAGTTTTTGATCGGGCGGCCCGCTTTCAAGCACGATCGGAAATGGCTGCAAGAGAGTTACGCCCGTTCGTGGTGGCGGGAGAGATTTATCGCGCAGGGCGAAATCAACTTCGTCACTCGCATCAGGCTTGATAAGTGGAAGGCGATTGAGAATCGCCTGTGTCTCGGCATTCGACAGAACTGACGTTTGCGCTATTTTGTTTGTAGTTTTTGCTTCCGGCTGCTCCGGCGCTTCGCTTAGGCGAAACTTCAATCCCGTTTCCTCGTCCGATTTGTCGTCGGGTGAATTTGCCGGGCTTGAAAAAAACGTGGAGAAGAAGTTGTAAGTCCGATCCAGGATTCCAGTAGGCAGAGTTTCTTCAGCCCTCGCCTCGTGACTTGAGGATCGCACAGCGGCCGTTGACGGCGTTGCGCAGGCAAGCACGAAACAATAGACCAGTAGCAGTGAGACAAGACGGCTCGGGAGAGTCATGGGCTTCGCCTCCTTGAAATCGGAATTTCAGGATTACGAAAATGTGAAAGCAAATCGCCTGACAGCAGCGAGGGGAGACTAGATGGTTCTTGTCTTAGACGCAATTGGAATTGGAATGGGTTCGCTCAGCCCGTCAAGAAAACTCAGTTCAGTTTTGAATCGTGCAAAGGTGAAGCCCTGCGCTGGGCTCCCTGAGGAGTGACTGAAGCGCAAGCGTCTCGCTTGCATCTGCCCCTGCACCGCCGACGATTGCAAGCGGGACGCTTGCGCTCCAGTCGCGTTCCCAATCGAGCGCGGCAGTTGTGCTTTCTCCGATTGCGCGTGTAAGTTATATCTTCACAACCGACCCATTAGGAGAAGCTGTGGCTGACACCAAAACAGTCCCGACCGTTGCCGACCTGTTTCGCCGCGCGCAGGCGATGCGAAAAGAAAATCCGCAGACTGCTTACAGAGACATTGCGAAGCAAATTGTCCGCGAGTTTTCGGGCGGCGAATTTCCACCGACATACAACCTGACAATTCCCGAGCAGGACGCGCGCGCGCCGGAAGAAGATTGGTCGGCAGGGTTGCCACTGGTTTTGCGCGGCATTCAACAGAAAGATTGGGCCGGCGTAGCACAGGGCATCGTGTTGTCGCTCGAGCAAACTGAAAACTACGAACGAGAGTCCGGCCCCGAAGGAAACCGTGACGACTGGCATGATCGATCGAAGGGTATTCGCGGCGCGGTGGAAAAAGGCGTGGGCAAGTGGATGCCTGAAGAATTGGTGAGAATGGCGGAACGGCAAGTAAAAAATCGGTCTTAGGTCTTAGATCTTTGGACTTTGAAGCCGCCAGCCCAAAGACCGAAGCCCAAAGACCGAAGACCTGGATCACGATGAGCTTCCTCGATTCCCTAATCAAAGATCCCGAATATCAATCACACGATCCGCGCAAGCCGGAAGAGATTACGGAACCCGACGTAATCATCTCTCCCGACACGCGCCGCGAGAACCGGATTCCGCCGGGACAATCGCGCACAAAGAAATGGCCGGTGCTTGATGCGCATGGGGCGCCCTCGGTCGATCTGACAACCTGGAAATTCGAAGTTGATGGTTTGGTTGAAAACAACCTGGCGTTTTCTCTCGACGAGTTCATGCAGCTTCCGGTCGTCAAAGTCTATTCCGATTTTCACTGCGTCACGCGTTGGTCGCGGCTCGACAATGTCTGGACCGGTGTGCCGACGCGCGAGATCGTCGAGCGCGCCGGCGTGAAACCCGAAGCGAAGTTCGTGCTCGCGCTCGCCTACGATTACGGCTGGACGACAAACGTTCCCATCGAATACTTTCTGAAAGAAGATTCGCTCTTTGCTTTTCTTCACGACGGTGCGCCCATTCCGCCTGAGCATGGTGGCCCGGTGCGTCTCATCATCCCGCAACTCTATGCCTGGAAATCGGCGAAGTGGGTCCGGGGCGTGCGTTTTCTGGCCGCGGATCAGGCGGGCTTTTGGGAAGAGGGCGGCTATCACATGCGCGGCGATCCATGGACCGGCGGAGATGGTGAGAGATTTCGGTGGTAGTGATAATCCACAGATTGCACAGATTGCACAGATTACACTGAACAAAACTAAGCCACAAAAAGGCACAAGAAGCACAAATGAAATCAAAACCGGCTGCGAGGTTTTCATTCAAACTGATACCGAGTCTGAGCTTTTCTTTTGAGCCTTTTGTCCTTTTTTGTGGCTAATTCTCTTTTTGAATCTGTGAAATCTGCGTAATCTGTGGACATGACTTCTCCTTCCCCGAAAGACGCCGCGGCGGTAATCCTTCTTCGGCCCAACACTGATCCAAACAATCCGGAAGTCTACTGGGTCAAGCGCAGCACGAAGCTCGCTTTTCTTGGCGGCTATCGCGCGTTTCCCGGTGGGCAGCGCGAAACATTCGACGCAGAAGTGCGCGTCCGAAACTGTGAAGACGAAGAGCGGGCCGCCATGATCAGTTGCGCCGCGCGCGAATTGTTCGAAGAAGTTGGAGTGTTACTCGCGCGTGGATCGAAGACCCTGACCGTTGGTCAACGCGCTTCGCTCTTCGACGATCTCGAATCAAAGCGGGTGACGTGGCCGCAACTGCTCGATCATTTTGGATTGCAGCTCGACGCTAATGATTTCACGTTCGCGGGTCGCTGGCTTACCCCGCCGTTTGCGCCGCGAAGGTTCGACACCTGGTTCTTTCTCGTCAACTCTCCTGCCAAGCAAGAGCCGCGGGTTACTGAAGATTCTGAATTGGAAAGTGGTGAATGGATTGCCGCGCGTGACGCCTACGAACAGTGGCGGCGAAGCGAAATCATCGTGGTGCCGCCGGTGCTGCACGTGATGAAAACAATCGCCGCCGGGTTGACCGGCGATCTCGTTGAGCGGTTTCTTTCAATTCCCGAAGCCCACGGCGAACCGACGCGCCGCATCGAGTTTCATCCTAACTACATCTGCTTTCCGGTGCGGACGCCGACCAGGCCGCCCGCAACCCACACGAATTGCTATCTGATTTACACGTCGCGCGAAATTCTCGTGATTGATCCAGGATCGCCTTATCAAGATGAACAAATTGCGCTGGCGCAGTGTGTCGATGATTTGATCGTCGAAGGAAGAGAAGTGCGAGAGATTGTCTTGACGCATGTGCATCCCGATCACGTTGCCGGTGTGAATGCTTTGAACAAGCATTTGCAAGAAAGACATGGCCGTACTTGTCAGGTCGCGGCCCACGCTGAAACAGCCGAGTCATTAAAGAACCAGTTTCCGGTCGGTCGTCTTATCCATGACAACGAAGTGTTGACCATCGAAGGCGAACCGTCGATCAACTTGCGTGCGCTGCACACCCCCGGTCATGCGCGCGGCCACCTTTGCTTTCATGACGAACGCACCGGCGCACTGCTTTCCGGCGACAACATCGTTGGCTATGGATCTGTGCTGATCGATCCGCCAGAGGGAAACATGCGTGACTATCTTGTGTCGCTCGAACGCATGCGCGCGCTCCGGAATCTCTCTGTTTTATTTGGCGGACATGGACCGGCGATCGCAAATCCTCACGAGAAGATCGACGAATACATCACGCATCGACTGCTACGCGAAGAGATGATTCTTATCGCCGTGCGCGAAGGCGCAGCGACATCGAAAGAGATCGTAGCGCGAGCTTATGTTGATGTCCCGCCCAAGACGCACGCCTTGGCTGAACGCGCGGTGTTGGCCCATCTGGAGAAACTGATCGCCGACGGATTGGTCACGCAGCATTCTGACGGGGCGTATTCCGCGACCACGCCGAGCAATTAATAAGAACATCAACGCTCGTTTAGAGGCGGGCTACCGCCCGC
>DNNE01000043.1:32101-78406 GCA_003487805.1 Blastocatellia bacterium
ATTACCCCCCGCCATTTCCCCATTATCCTGGTTCTTGTCCGCCGTTTCCGACATCAGCCGGACAAGTCCGGCTTCTAAACGACCGCCAAGGCGCGCGGTAGCCCGCCTCTAAACGAGGAGTGTCAGAACCGGGAGCGGTAGCGACCGGATCAAGAAGTCGACGGCGGGTCTAAATTCTTTCTCTAGAACTCATTTCAATGCAGTTGAATTTACGATCCGGTCGCTACCGCTCCCGGTTCTGACACGCTTCGGTTAGAATCCAACCATGGAACGAGCAAGGACTTTAGGCGAACTCAAAGCGAGTGGCTACCAGAGCATCTCAGTCAAAGACGAGATGCGCGCGAATCTGATTTGCAAACTCAAGCGGCGCGAGAACCTGTTCCCCGGCATTGTTGGCTATGACGAGACAGTTGTTCCGCAGCTCATCAATGCGATCCTCGCGCGGCACAATTTGATTCTGCTGGGCCTGCGCGGCCAGGCGAAGAGCCGCATCATTCGCCAGCTTACAAATCTTCTCAACGATCAGATTCCGATCATTGCCGGTTCGGAAGTTAACGATGATCCCTTTCATCCAATCAGCGCTTATGGCCGGCAAACGATTGAGTTGCATCAGGAATCGGCGCCGATTGCCTGGGTCGGTCGCGATGCGCGCTTTGTCGAAAAGTTGGCGACGCCGGACGTAACGATCGCTGACGTTATCGGTGACGTCGATCCGATCAAGGCCGCCAAGGGCGGGCACCTGCTCAGCGACGAACTGACGATTCACTATGGTCTTTTACCGCGCGCTAATCGCGGCATCTTTGCAATTAACGAGCTGCCCGATCTCGCCGGCAAGATTCAGGTCGGTCTCTTCAACATCATGCAGGAAGGCGACGTGCAGATTAAGGGTTACCCCGTGCGTCTGCCGCTGGATGTGATGCTGGTGTTTTCGGCGAACCCGGAAGATTACACGGCGCGCGGCAAGATCATTTCGCCTTTGAAAGATCGAATCGGCGCAGAGATCTCGACCCACTATCCAAAAGAGATTGAGCTCGGCGTCGAGATTACCAGGCAGGAAGCCTGGACTGCGCGCGAAGGGTTGCAAGATCGTCTGACGATTCCGGATTTCATTCGCGAGGCTATTGAACAGATTGCCTTCGAAGCGAGAGACGATCAGCGCATCGATAAGCATTCCGGGGTGTCGCAGCGTCTCCCGATTACTGTGATGGAGTCGGTCGTATCCAACGCCGAACGTCGCGCGCTGATGACGGACGAACAACAGATCGTGCCGCGCATCGCGGACATTTACGCGGCGATTCCTTCGATGACCGGCAAGATGGAACTTGAATATGAAGGCGAGCAGATCGGCCCTCAGCGCATCGCGAAGGATTTGATCAAGCGCGCTGCCGGCGAAATCTTTGAAGGCTATTTCGTGGGCATCGATTTCGCGAAGACCGTCGCCTGGTTCGATCAAGGCAACAACGTCCGGCTGGCTGATACGGCTTCAGCTGAAGAGTGCATGCTGCTGCTCGAATCCGCGCCTGAATTGATCGAGACGGCGCTGATTCCTTTTGACTTTGATCATAAAGACGAAGCGCAAACGATCGCGGCTTGCGAATTCGCTCTGGAAGGTCTCTATGCCGAAAACAAAATCAGCCGCAATGAAGAAGGCGGCTACACGGCGGTGACGAAGGCCAAGAAAGATCGGCGGGGGATGATTTATGATGATCTCACGGAAACAGGCAGATACAGTTAGAATGGTATGGATAGGAAATCGGACTTGGAGTGAGGTAAACAAACGTGACCGAAAAGTGGGAAGAGGATCGGGAGCGCTTGGAAGAGCGCCTGCGGGAACACGAGCGGATAGCGCTTGAGAGTCAAGCAGAAGCTGCGGTTTACCGAGATATGCTTCAAGATTGCTACAAAGCGGCCGCGCAGGCCCTCGCTGATAACGATCTCACTCTATTGCATAAGATGACCGGAAAGCTGGATTTTAATTGGGTGCCGAGCGGCGACAACGTTAAAGAATGGGGCAAGTACTTCCTTGACGCCTACGTGAGGGACGCTCGTTGGTTGAGTGATACCCAGAACGCACTCGAGCAAATTAAAGACTACGCGGAAAGATTGTCAGAAGGCGACGCGAATGACGCTGAACTGAAAGAATTGATCATCGATGCGGCTGAGAAGGCTCTTATCACACATGTATGATCTTAAGAGGTCGAGGCAATGAGTGAATTTGTTACTACCAAAATCCACGGTCAAGGACCTGAAGGACCCGCCGTCTCCCATGAAGACTGCGTTCGGCTTCTCGACCGAGTGCAGCAAGAGGCTCGAACCCAACAGGCTCATGCACGCGCGTGGGAACTGGCCAAGCAGCAAGGTGTCAGGCCAACTGGCAGCATCAAAGAACTACAAGGGAATTTTTGGCCCGAAGAAGAAAGTGCAGACGAATTTCTCGCGTGGTTGGATAATCTGCGCGGGAACGACAAGCCTCGGAGCATTCCTGAATGAGCAGCGAGTTCGTCAATGACATTGTCGTCGTTGATACCAACATAGTTTCATTCTGCTTCAAGGGCGACACGCGAGCTGTGTTGTACAAGCCTTACATTGAGGGAAGGTTACAGGTTATTGCCGCACAGACGCGTGCTGAGCTTGAACTTTGGACGCTAATTCATAAATGGGGACAGCGGCGGAGGGCAGAGCTTCATGCTTATCTGAAAGACTTTGTCCTTGCCGAGGCTGACGAAATCATTTGTCTCCGCTGGGCTGAAGTTCAGCATAGTACTCAAATGCAAGGTAGGTCTATGTCGGTGTCAGATGCCTGGATCGCGGCCACGGCGTTAGCGTTCGCAGCTCCGCTCATCACGCACAACCCTGCCCACTTTGTTAACGTTCCAACTCTAAGCATCATTACTGAGAAATAGATTCTCACAGATACGGCTTAAATGAAATTCACTCGTTACTCAAAATTCAACGGCCTCGACGTTTACGGCCTGAATCTCGGCGACCTGATGGAAGGTCTGGCGGATTCGCTGCTCTATTCCGGTTACGACGACGATTACTACTGGACGCGCGAGCGCGCTGAGCAGGACACGTCGCTCGACGCGCTGCGGCGCGCGCTGTTGCAGGCACTGATGGACCAGAAGCTTTTGAGTCAGCATCAGATTCAGCAGATGCTCGACGAGAACGAAGGGAAGTACGGAGGGTCGCAGCTCCAGGAAATGCTGAACCAGTTGATCGAGCGACTCATTGAAGAGGGTTACCTCACTCTTCATGAAGAACCAGCCGAGCAACGGCGCGACACGATGGGCGGCAACGGCGAAGGAAGAGTCGAAGAGCCGCTGCCGCGCAATGTCAAATTCGAGGTAACGGAAAAGGGTCTGGATTTTCTGGGTTACAAAACTCTGCGCAATCTGCTGGGAAGTTTCGGTAAGAGTTCGATGGGGCGCCACGATACGTCGCACCTGGCGACGGGCGTGGAAGCCGAAGCGGCCAGCAAGCCTTACGAGTTTGGGGACACGATCAATCTGGATGTGAACACAACGCTGCTTTCGGCGATTCAACGCGAAGGGCTGTCAGTTCCGCTGAATCTCGAATATGGCGATCTGCACGTCCATCAATGCGATTATCAATCGTCGTGCGCGACTGTGGTCATGCTCGATTGTTCGCACTCAATGATTCTCTATGGTGAAGACAGGTTTACGCCGGCAAAGAAAGTCGCGCTGGCTCTTGGTCATTTGATTCGCACGCAATACCCGGGCGACTCGCTAAAAATCGTTTTGTTTCATGACTCAGCTGAGGAACTGCCGCTGGCAAAACTTGCGACGACGCAGGTTGGTCCATATCACACGAACACTGCCGAGGGTTTGCGCCTGGCGCGGCGCCTCCTGCAGGCGCAACGCAAAGACATGAAGCAGATCGTGATGGTAACGGATGGAAAGCCGACGGCTTGTTTCGTCGAAGGCGCGGTCACGCATCCGAGCGGTTTCAAATGGTCACCCGGTGAAACGAGCGAACGCAGAATCTATAAGAATTCGATGGGCGGCGATCCATTCGTGATGGACGCAACCTTCCGCGAAGTCCAGGCCTGTCGCAAAGCGGGCATCATGATCAATACGTTCATGCTCGCCAGCGATTATTATCTGGTCGAATTCGTAAAGCAGATGACCGCGATGACGAACGGCAAGGCTTACTTTGCCAATCCAAACAATCTCTCGCAGTTTGTGCTGATCGATTTTCTGCGCCGGCGCAAGAGCCGCGTCAAGTGATTGGCGTAACGCAAGCTGTTAGCTTGCGCGCAAACTAACAGTTTGCGTTACAAGGATCTACCGCACTCGAAAGTAATAAATTCCCGCGCTTTGCTTCTCATCATCACTCCGCGTTAGCGATACCTGATAGTCTCCGGAGTTTATCGCGTTCGCAGCTACATCCAGTAGCAATTTGTCTTCCGCACGCTTGATCGCGTTTACAGAGAACACCGATTCGCCTGACAGCGTCGTGACCTTGACGTCATAGAATTCAGCCGCCGGCTGGTCCAGGACGATTTCGAACCGCACGAAATCTCTATTCGCATTAGTAATCACCGGCGACGAATCGATCGGGTTGTTTGAAGTGAGCACCACACTGGGCGTTAACGAATCGTGCAAAGGCAGTTCTGGCGATTGTTCGTCATGCGCGGGTGCTGGTGCGTTCGTCGAATGATGAGTAATGCGCGGAGTTGCCGTTGCGGCGGGCTTCGGCGGGACGCGCTGAGGAATCCAGTGCGCAATGCGCGAATTATCCTTCGTTACGAGCAGAACAGTTGCCAACACAAATAACAGAATCAGGGCCGCAAATGCGTATTTCCACACGGCTTGATTGATGTTGATTAAGTTCCTGATTCGCTGGATGAGTGAATGCTCGGTCGTCTTAGTCCTGAACCGATCGCCCAAAGCCGTCGACACTTCGAGAGCCTGCTTTCTATCAAGGGTCAACAGGAATCGTTCTCGAAATATCTGTTGCTCTCGATCGCTGACACGCATCGACGCGTATTCGTCGCACAACTCCAGCTCAGCCAGGCGCACGCGCATGGCCAGATCGTCGTCCGTGAATAACTGTTCTTCGAAATGCGATTGGTCGCCGCCGGTCAATTCGCCCAGCAGGAAACGACGAATCGTCTCATCAGAGATAGGTTGTTCATGATTCTCAGTCATTGAGTGTTGGCTAAGTGGCCCTCCCTGACGGTCGGGCTTCCGACACGCTCCCATCCAAACATCGCGCGATGCATGTTTGTAGTTTTTCTCTTATGCGCAGCGCGCGCAGACGCAAGCTGCTTGCTTTGATTCCCATTTCGCGCGCAATCACTTTGCGCAAATCGATCTTCGCTTGCTTGTTTTCAGCGTAGTAACGCTCGATCAGTTGACGAGAATACGGCGCGAGCTGTGAGAGGCAATTGTCGAGGCAAAAATGAATTTCTTCTCGCGCCTCAACATCTTCATCCGTTTGTATTAACCGCGGCGATGGCGGCCGCCGGAGATATTCGTGATGGACGTTATTCATCACGCCGAGGAAATACAGCGCTTTATCGCCCCGATACGTCTCGTGAATATCAGTGACCCGGCGGGCCACTCGATCGATCGTTTCGTCGGCGAGTTCTTCAGCCAATGTGCAACCGCGCGCAGCCAGAATCGTAACCAGTCGCCGGCGAATTTGTTCGTAGAGGAATCCAGCGCGCTCGCGATCCGCATCAAGCCAACTGAGCAGCCGATCGAAATCCTGCTGCCCGAGTTCCCTGAGCTTTTTCGCGGGTGACATGATGGGTTCGATAACTAATTTGGAGTGCGGCGGCTTGACGCCGCTTTTGTTCCTAATTCAAGAAATCCAAAGCGCCGTCAAGCCGGCGCACTCCAAATTCAATCGGTTTGATGAAGGCAACGTGGTCGCGTTGCCTTCACCTCCGTACTTGCGGCTACTGCTTGACGACGGTTGAGATGGCGACCGTCTTTTCATCCTTCTGACCGGCCATCTTGACGGTGACCTTGCCGGCCTTCTCGTCGACGCTCACCACGGTTGCTTCCGCCGATGAACCGTTGGTGGTGACTTTCACCTTGTCACCTGCTTTGAATTGTAGCGACGCAGTCGGGCTGGCGGCCGGAGATGCCGTGGCTGCAGGCGTTGCCGGCGCCGGCGTGGTCGCGGCCGGTTTGTTCTCGTTGCTGCTGTTTGCGTTTTCGGTGCTGGATTCACACGCTGTCAAAGCCAGCGCCAGAAATGCTATTGCGAAAATCTTCATCATGATCGTCCTCCCTAAGTACGCTTCCGAAAGAAGCATTGTTCAAGTCTCGCCGGTGAATGTAGAAAACAAGCGAAACGTTTCATGCTTTAGGAAGAAAAAAACTTGTTGGGATTAGAAGAAATGAAGCTCGTTGAAAGGGTTAGCGGACAACGGCTGTCCGTCAGCCGCGTTAACGCGGCTTGCCCGCAGGGTTATTAGACCGGGCGTTTTACGCCCGGGTTCATAGAGACGGAAATTCTCGAGCCCGTTTTAACGGGCTTATGTCTAAGGCTTTAGCTCCGATACTGAAGCTAATGAGAAGCACGCTGAAGCGCGCTAACGTTGGACGTGTGCGGCTGACCCAGCGCTAAAAGCGCTGGTCTATGAACCCTTCGGGCAAGCCGTCTGAAGACGGCTATATGAAAGAAAGTTAATCACCCACTCTTCTTCTCAGCGCTGAAGTCATACGTCAGGTAAAGTTTGAGGGTGCCTTCCTGAACTTCCGAGCGGACGTCTTTCACGATCGCTTTCACAATGCCGCCGCTTACCTGGACCGGGAGCGATAGTGACAGTTGCGAGACTGGCAGCACTTCGAATGGATTTAGTTGTTCGGCGATGGCGCGGCGAACAAACGCAACCACCAGCGTAGTAACGATCGGCGATACACCGTCGAGCTCGACGTCCTCCACATTCAGTGCGCCGAAGACAGTTTGCCGGGCGGCGTCGAACGATAGATCGACGGTCGCTTTACCAGTGCCTTTGAATTGAACGCACTGGCCGAGGACACTGTAGCTGCCGGCGAACGCCAGCGGCGCGACGATCTTGCCGCCGGTAAACCGCACGCCGGTCTTTACGTTGCCGCCTTCCGAATTCAACATGACGACGTTGTTGCAAGAGTTCTGAAACACCGCCGGCTGGATGAATGACTGCGATTGATTTTGTGAAAGTTTCAGTTGCGGTGGGCCAAGCTTGCTGAAAATCGTGCCCAGCAGCGAGTCGAAAAACTTTTCATCAATCGTAACGGTGACAGTTCCAGCCGCATTCCCGCTCGCATCGGGCGGTCTAAGCAGAGTGCCTGGCAGACCGCGCGTGCGTGGTAATCCGAGAAAGTAAACGGTCGCCAGTACGCCGACAAGCAAACCAATGAGCAGGAAAAGGATCGATTTTTTCATCGTTATGGATTTGTCGAAGCTGTCGGGGCCGGCGGCGGCGGCGGGTTACCGGTAGCACCGGCCATCATTCCTTTTAAGATCGTCGCGACCGCGCTGGTCAGGGCATCGATCTGCTGGCGCACTTTTTCCGGCGGCACTTGATCGTAACCCGCGGGCGTTTGAAACATCGCCGGATCCACATCAGTCTTAATGTCGCGCATTTCAGCGACGGCCCGCGCGGCCTTAACACCTTTTACGTCGCCTGAGCTCTGGGCGTTCAACTCAGCTCGCAGCGGCAATCCTGTTTCTTTATCGACGTAAACGAAGGCTTGTGTCTTCACTTCGCCAGCCCTGGTATTAGTGTTCGTGTCGGCACTATAACGATACTTCTCAGCGGCGCGACCATTCATCGTGTCGTCGCCCGCGCGTTCGATGCCTTTGATCTTCTTCAGATCGTCGACGAGTTGTCCGGGTGTCAGCAGTTTCTGGAACTGAATCCCGGTCGCTTCCTTTGTTAGCTCGGCGTACTGCTTGCGCGACGACAAGATTACGTAATGATGATTGTCGTGATCGAGATAGATCAGAGGCGAGCCGTCCGGCAGTTTGAATTCGACTCGTCGGTCATCACCACTGCGGGCGACCTGCAGATTCAACGATGGAATTCCGATCGCTTTGTCGCCGCCTTCAGTCTCGATACTGAAGACGAGCGTCGCCGAGTATTTGTCCGGCTCCCGCGTGTTGATTGATGGACCGCTGTTGTCGGAACTTGCGCCAGAGTTGTCGTTGGTGATCGCGGAACTCGCGTTGCTGTTTGAGTTCGCATTCCCGTTTACATTCGAATTTATGTTTCGCGCGGGCTGACATGCGAATGCCAGGAGTGTGGCCAGGAGCGCGATAGCCGCGATGGTCCCCTTTTCAGATACGAGTCTTAATTCGATTTGTCGCATAACACACCTCTTGAAGCGTCTGCTGATGACGCCATGATTGAACGAACTGAAGGGGAACGGATCCAGAATAGCACGCGAGTGGTTCTATTTGAAGAATGCGAGTATTTGACTCGCGTTCAATGTTCCGGTAAAAGGCCTCTGCCAATTAACTTCTAAGAAGGATGAATATCGCCCGATGAAAAATGCGCTCGCGATTATGGCTTTGGTTCTGGTGGTTGCAGCGTGCAACCTGACCAACAAGCTGAAAACAAACAGTAACTCTAATTCGTCTTCATCTTCGTCGTCGTCGAGCAATCCGTCGAAGATAGGAAACGATCCGGTTGAGAAGCCGGCACCGACCGGTGCGCAAATCGCGGCCATTGCGAACGGACAGGACGTGAAATGGGACCAGCAGGGAATCTCATGGACATTGCCGGCAGGCTGGAAGCAACAAAGCCCACCAACGAATAATGGTTTTCAGTGGGGCAATAACGGCGCCGTTTTGATCGTGAGCATCTCGCCGATGGGGCCCGACTTCCCGACCGACTTGAGCCTGAACGCATACCACGAAAGCGCGAAGGTGAGAGAGAAGAACGGCGAAGTGGATGAGCTAAAGTGGTTGGAGCTTGACGGAGCCCGCGGGGTGGAATTTCGTGAATCAAAACCGCAGATGGCCGATGACTTTCGTCGCTTGCAGTGGATGACTTATCGAAAATTCGGCGGGCAGACACAATTAGTGAACGTCATGCTCTCAACCAGCGGCGGCAAGTTTGATAGCCGATCGGATGAACTGTACGGGGTTTTGTTTTCGACGAAGATTGTCCACTGACGGAGCGGTAGCTACAGAACCGCGTGCGATAGCGCGCGGGTAATTCAAGAGGCGCGAAGAGAGTTGTTTCTCCTCGCGCCTTTTGTGTTCAGAACACCCGCTTGCTAGCGCAAGCGGTTCCGTACCGTTAGTTTTTCTTAATGATATTCCGATGGACCACCACACTGGATTTGGCGCGATCGCGAGTATCAAACGAGACGTTGTCTTTTGAGTCGCGGGTGACCATCTGTACCCGGCTGGAAACGTTCTTTTCCTGTTCGGGGCCTTTCGATCCGTCATCCAGAAAGCCCTGAACCTCAACCGGTTTTGGCGCATCGAATTTCTCTCCGCGTCGCAGCTCAGCGACTGCTTCAATTGCGCTGGCCTGGAGAAGCTTCGGCCAAAGTTTTTTGAACAATGTGCTTGAAGCATAGATGTCGGCGCTATTGATCTTGCCGTTGATGGCGAACACGTAACCGATCACGTCGTTCTTGCCTTCAACGATCCCGGACAGGGACTTGATGTAGCTGTCCGCGCTTGTCTGGACCCCCTTATTTTCCAGAGCGAGTTGGAAGCTGGTCGGCGAGGCCGGCGCTCTCACACTGCCTCCGGTGTTTGCGCTGAGCTTGTCCTGGGCGGCCGCAACCTCGGCCCACACCTCACCTTGCGAGCCTTTTTCTTTGGCCGCGAGTTTCACTTCGCGACTGGCGACGACGTTCGACGAAGACGTAAACGTTGTTACTTCTTCACTGCCTCTGCGACTCCAGCGTCCATTCTCGACACAGAACGCGGCAATCGGAATTTTGCCGGAGTGCGGCGGCAGAATCAGATCGACCACCAGCATGCGATCCTGCTGGCCGCCTTTTACGATGTCGCCTGATTGCACATAGATTTCTTCGCTTGAGAGATTCTCGATCGATAGTTCGTTGACCTCGCGCGTCTCCCGGACGACCACTTTCTTCTGGACCAGCGCTTCCTGCAAGGTAATGAACGTCTGACCCTTGATTTTGTCCTTACCATGGACCAGAAATACCGTAAGGTTGCCCTGGGTAAACGGTCCTTCCAGGCGATACTCATCATTTTGTGGTGGCACTGGTCCACCGTGATTGCCCCAGCCGACGGCGAAGGCGCCGCAGGCGGTCGCGATCACCAAAACAAATCCTGTCATCCAACTAGTCACATTCGTTCTCATCATTTTTTCTCCCTTCGATAACCGAAACCGGTGCGCGCGCTGGAGAGATTGATTCGCACGCGTGAAAACTGGAAACACCGCGATATGTCACGCGGTCGTTGTGTTGATTAGAACGTGGTCGGAAAGATTTCTTGCGCGGTTGAATGGAATGAGGCGGGACCCACTTGCCCCGGTTCGGGGTGGCTGCCCCGGATTCAACTAAAACCCAGGAATAAAAAACCAAAATGATGATGCGAATCTAGTTGCCGCGACCGCAATTCATGATAGGTTTGGGCACCGTTTAGTTCGTTGGCTTTGTGAAGGCAAAAAGCTCAAGTCGGCGGTTTCTCTGATCCAATCAACGGCTCGGGACTTGGCAATCAATCTTTACCAATAATCCACGACCTCTCTCCGCACTTCAGGGCAGTTCCCGGTTGAGGCGTAGTCAAGGAATCTTTAGGCATGAGAGAGCCTTACAAAAAAATCTCGCACGGTGTCATTCCGACGCTGGAAAGATTGCATCTGGCGACTAATAAAGTTGGCGCCCTTAACAGTGAGGTCGACCTTCCATTCTCGTTTGCGATTACGTCAAAGACAACTCGGTTTGGCTATCTGTTTCCTGACTTACAAACTGCCGATGCACTTTTGCCTGAAGTGCCGGAAACACGCGCCCGTCTTCTAAACCTCGGCGACACGATGATGGAGCCAACAAGTGACTCGGCGGATTCGTCTATTCCCTCGGCTTACACCTATTTCGGACAGTTCGTTGATCACGACATCACGCTCGAAGCTAAATCGGACGATATGGTCAAGCTCAGCGATGGCGACTTTCGGGTGCTCACGCCGGAAGAGATCAGAACCGGTATCGCCAATGGACGCAGCCCAGGTGTCGATCTTGACAACGTCTACTACAAACCCGCGCCCCGAAACTGTTCAGGGATGGTGCTGGGTTTTGTTTCAAGCGCGGACGGCAAGTCACCGCCGCCGGGCAAGGCTAACGATCTGCCGAGGAAGCCGCGCAGTTCAACTGATAAAGACGATCGGGCGGCACTGGTCGGCGACAAGCGCAATGACGAGAATCTGATTATCGCTCAGCTCCATGTTGCTTTTCTGCGGGCGCATAACGCCATTGCGGCGCGAGGTCACACGTTCGACGAGGCGAGAAGAATTCTTCGACGACACTATCAATGGATCGTTATCAAGGACTTCCTGCCCCGTATTTGCGATCCCGTGATCGTCAACGAGATTGTGATGGGCGGGAACAAGGTCTTCCGGCCGGACCCGGATGATTTGTTCCTGCCGTTCGAGTTCAGTGTGGCCGCTTACCGTTTCGGCCATAGCATGGTTCGTGGTGCGTATCGTTACAACTCGAACTTCCCCAGGGCGACCTTGAAAGATCTCTTCACACTTACGGCTCTCAGCGGAAATTTGAGGGATTTCGACACGCTTCCGGATATCTGGATCATCGAATGGAAGAACTTTATCGAGGGCGGCGCCAATCGCGCACGGCCAATTGACACTGGCCTGTCACAAGCGTTGTTTACCTTGGCTGCATTCAATAAACCGATGCCGATCGAAGCGCGGTTGCCAGTCCGTAATCTCTTACGGGGCTACATGCTGCGCCTGCCAACCGGCCAGGCGGTCGCTTCAGCTTTGAACCTGCCGGCGATGACGCCACAGGACATAGAGCAGGTCGCGCAAAGCATCGGCGGCGAACAACTCGCCGCAGTCCGCGATGGCGGATTTACCGAGCGCACGCCGCTTTGGTACTACATTCTCGCGGAAGCTGCGGCCGAATCAACCGGACGTTTAGGCCCCGTCGGCAGCACGATTGTCGCGGAAGTACTGATTGGCCTCATCCGCGGCAGTAAAGATTCGATTTTGAGAAAGACAAACTGGAAACCTAAGCTCGGGCAAACGCCTGGCCGCTTCACCCTGAGCGATTTACTCGAGTTGGGGAATGTCCTTTAGCTGACCCTTTAGTCCAAAACGTTAGAAGGAGAATCAATATGCCAAAGAAGAGAATTATCGATGCGGTTCTCACCAAGAAGTCGTCGATGAAAGATCGCGCCGTGGCGGGACAAAACCAAACCCTGGCAATCGCCGCAATCAAAGGTGGCATCCGCTCGGCGGAATGGCGCGCGTACATGATGCAATTCGTTGAACAGAATCCTCCGGGTACCCCGGTTGACCCGCGGCAACTCGACAGGTTGTTGGGGACTGACGGAACAATGGGCGATCCCGACCTCGACATGAAACGTGCTTACCTGGTCGCGGATGGACCTTGCGGACCTGAAACGCGTCTTCTTTTCGGGCAGTATGTGGACTCCATTGATGTCGGCCTTGACCTGGGCTGTCAACCTGCGGATCAGCCTGTACCCAGGACGACGAAAAAGAAAGCGAAGAAAAGTCCGCGTGCCGCGAAGTATACGAAGTAACGATGGCCCACGACTCGATTCGGCGAACTGCGACTATCCATGTGCGCGCTAGTGTCCTCGAGGCGCGTTGGCAAAAACTGTGCGCTCTGTATTTGCCACGCGCTCCGAAGGATTCGATGTGGCGCTACGCCAAAGGACATCGCCGCCAGCAGCCATCGTCCGGATGGAAATTGCATATTTCCGCGACTATTCTCAGTGCTTCCACGGTTTTGAATAAGATTGCCCCCTTCCTGACCGGGCGCGGAGTTCCATTCAAGGCCCCACGCTCGTTGATGGAAGTAGGCAAACTCAACTCTGGTCTTGATTACAACTACAGTCAGATCGGAAAGATCATTACCGTATATCCCCGAAGCGACGCCGAAGCCGTATTTCTGGCGCAGCGGCTGCACAAGTTAACGCGACGTATGTCCGCGCCCGCCGTACCGTTCGATCTGAGATTCTCTGATACAAGCAACGTCTATTATCGCTTCGGCGCCTTCCAACATCTCGAGCTGACCCGAAGCGGACAGCAAGTGCCCGCCGTAAATGCGCCGGATGGAAACTTGATACCTGACATTCGCGAGCAACCAAAACCTGACTGGGCTTCTGATCCTTTTGTAGTTCGCAGACCCAGGTCGAGGCCGGTAGGACAAAAAGCAGCTTCATCGATCCGCGTGGTGAAAGCGTTGGTTCAGAGAGGCAAAGGTGGAGTCTACGTTGCGATTGATTTTAGTTCCGGCAGCCCACGACCCTGTCTATTGAAGGAGGGTCGCAAGAACGGAGAACTCACCTGGGACGGCCGTGACGGCGCGTGGAGAATCAGAAACGAGGAACAAGTCTTGACGCGGCTCTCGAAACGTGGCGTGCCTGTTCCCCAGGTGCAGTCATCATTTGAAATGGGAGGGAATCGCTATTTGGTAATGCAGTATCTGGACGGCGAGACCCTGCACGATACGCTGTTGCGGCGTCATCGCCGGCTAGCCGTGTCCCGGGTTCTGGATTATGCGATCCAGCTTGCAAAATTTATCTCACAAATGCATGGCGTGGGATGGGCGTGGCGAGACTGTAAACCGAAAAACCTCATCGTGACTCGTGATGGTCGATTGCTTCCGATTGATTTCGAGGGCGCAACGCCGCTCAACCGACTCGGCCCTCCGCGATGGGGGACGCCGGGATTCACGCCCGCACAGTCGCGCGACCGCAAGGTGGGAAATGCGGCGGCGGAAGACCTGTACGGGATGGGTTCAACACTTTTCCTGCTACTGACCGGAAGAGTTTTTGACCCCGCCGAACAGTTCGCCATTCAGAAACTCCGGAGAGGAGTCCCGCCAACTCTGAGACAACTTGTGAATTCACTTCTGTCTGACGATCCAGAAATACGACCTACTGCCGCCGCAACACACGCTACGCTAACTTCTAATTTCCTGAATTTGAAACGGCCGGCGAGGTTGGAAGAAGTGAAGGTAGCCTGACTTGTTTGGCCAACTCGGCGAACCTCGGATCTAAGCGGAGTCGATCAAACATGGGGGCAAAGAAGATGGCTACCGTCGGCGGGTACTTATCTTTTACTGCTTCGCTGAAAAGCGGTAAGGCGCGATCCAGATCGTCAAGACCAAGATAAATTATTGCCAGCTCGTGTGGCGACAGATCCTCTTTAGTTTGGAGTTCCTGCATCTCTGCGAGGATGCGGTTCGCGTCCTCACGGCGATTGGCGAGGCCGTAGCAAAAGCCCAACATGGCGCCGGCTAGTTTCCTATCCCTGGCGTAAATCTCTTCATAAATTTGCGTTGCCTCTTGAATTTTCCCCAGCGCGATATAGACAATCGCATGCATATACTTCGCCGTCTCGAAATTCGGTTGTTCTTTGCTGAGTTGGTCGAGGCAAGCGTCGGCTTGAGCGAACTGTCGCGCATAATACTGTGCCCTACAGTGATTCAGGATCGCGGGTCCGGAAAACGGTTCCAGGTCTCGCGCCGCTTTGCTTTCGGCGAGTGCTTCGCTCATGCGTCCGGTATAAGTGAGCAAATTCGAATAGTTCAGGTGCGCAGGAGAATAGTCGGAATTGATGGCAATCGCGCGTTTGAATTCTTTTTCCGCGTTATCCCAGTCCCACCTCGCTTTCATAAAAACCAAACCGTAGGAATTGTGTGCCTCTGCCAGGTTATCATCGAGGCTCAAGGCTTTCTTGGCGGCCCATTCTGCTTTCGTCATAGCGTCCGCGGGAAGCGCATACCTCGGGTTGTTCATCAGGGCATAGCAATCGGCCAAGCCGGCGTAAGCTTTGGCATACGACAGATCTATTTCCGTGGCCTGGAAGAAACTATCGATGGCATCTTGAATATTTCCGCCGTCTCGTTTGTTCCAGTAATCGCGGCCCCGAATATAAAGCTTAACAGCGTCTCCACTTTGGTTCTGTTGCGCAGCGAGCGCATTAAACAGGTTGTGATCGTCTTCATTCATTGGAAGCTGAAGTTGCTCAGCGGTCTTCATTGAGATCCACTGCGCGAGCACGGGCAGCTTGTCAGTATTCAGCGGCTCGCTCTCGTCAGCGATTATCGACCCGTCCGACCTTCTCAGGTGAAGCATAAGCATCGGCCCTTTTTCCCCACGGGTTATTCGGCCAAACATCACCATGTCCGCGTTCAGTTCTTGCGCTACCTTTTGGGGACTTGCAGCCTCCGGACCGAACAGGGCCGGCGGCATACTGGATCGGGCCACTCGCAGACCGGTTCGATGGGACAGCGTCTTGAGCAGCGCCTCGGTCATCGCAGGACCCATGCATTGCGTCGGAATTGTGACCTCATCACAACCGATGTTCACCACGGCCAAAGTATGGCCCGCGGTCGTCCAACGTTGAAAAATGAACATCGCTACGAAGATCGCGAGCAATAGCACCGCGGCTACCGCGGCAAACCGAACCCGGACATACGAGGTAATACGTGATGGGAGGAAAATGCCCTTTTGCAGGTTGTCCAAATCGATCAGCAGTTCCGGCGCAGACTGGTAACGTTCGGCCCGTTCTTTTCTCAGGCACTTGTTGACGATTTGATCCACTCCTCGTGGACAGTTGATCGAGACTTGTCGCAACGATTGCGGCTCACCGCTCATGATCGCTGAGATCACTTCAGCGTTTGACTTGCTGGCCCTGGATTCAGCTTTGTGCGCAAACGGATTTCTCCCGCAGGCCATTTCATAGAGCACTGTGCCCATGCTGAAAATATCGCTACGATAATCCAATTTCTCGCCGCGCAATTGCTCCGGCGACATATAAGCAATGGTGCCGACCAACAAGCCATCTTTCGAAAGTTGACTAATACTTTCCGTGGCGTCTTCCAGATTCTTGGGCATCGTCTTTGCCAATCCGAAGTCGAGCACCTTCACTTGTCCGCTGGGAGTAACCATGATATTTTTTGGTTTTATGTCGCGGTGAATGATGCCATGCGCATGGGCGTTGCCGAGCGCGCTGGCAATCTGCTGGGCCAACGGAACGATTTGGGTGTTCTTTAATGTGTCTTTACGGATTAGATCAGCTAACGTTGCCCCTTCGATGTGTTGCATGACGATGAAACTGTGGTCGCCAATTTCTTCAAAGCCGTAAACCGCGCAAATGTTGGGGTGGTCCAACATCGCCACAGCCTGTGCTTCTCTGATCAGTTGTCGCTTCGCCCACGTGTCAGAGATGAAATCGCTGGACAGAAACTTCAAGGCGACCTTCCGATTCAAACGGCGGTCTTCCGCCAAATAAACGGTTCCCATTCCCCCCTCGCCCAGACAGCTGACGATGCGATAGAAACCAATCTCCTGTCCCAACATTGAATCATCGGGGCGAGAGCCGATGACCTTCATGGCCAAAGTGACAGCAGTGTGATCCAGCAGCCCGCTTCCGCTTTCGTAGGCGGCCACGAGAGATTCCACTTCGTGCCGTAAAACGGCGTTGCCTTCACAAGCGCGGACGAGATAAGCAACCCGTTCCTCGGGGTCATAGCTCATCGCTTCGTGAAAGACTTCTTCGACTTCTGCCAGATTGCTATTGACCATTTTGCATTTCTCGTGAGAGCCAGGCCTTGGCAAATGCCCAGTCCCGCATCACTGTAATCTCCGAAACCTTCAAAACTTCGGCAACTTCCGGGACCGTGAGGCCGCCAAAGTAACGCAACTCCACCACTTTGCTCTTGCGTTCATCAATTGCCTCTAACCTAGTTAACGCGTCATTCAGAGCAATTAACTCTCGATCTTTTTCTGCCGGCATCACCATAGCTTCAGAAAGTGACACGTGGATGTTCCGGCCGCCTCGCTTCATACGGTTCTGATCGCGGGCATAATTCAGCAAAATGCGCCGCATTATCTGCGCCGCGATGCCGAAAAAGTGGGCGCGATTCTGCCATTGGACTTTTCTTTGATCGATTAGACGAAGGTAGGTCTCGTTGATGAGCGCGGTGGTTTGCAGCGTGTGGTCGGGATCCTCGCGCCGCATATAGCTGTGCGCGAGTCTATGCAGTTCTCTCTCGACCAGCGGCAAGAGCCTGTCGATTGCAGACTTGTCACCGTTGTTCCAATCGACCAACAGCGCAGTAATGTCGGCGTCGGACGTCATAGGGGATGAATGTTGCGCGCGGTTAGCTGTTCAAGGTAACCGCATCACAACTAGTGATTACACGCGAAAGAAATTCGCATCGGGTGATAGTTTCTTAAGATCGCCGGTGCGTGTGTTAGTGAAGAGGTAAACGGCTCGGCGTGATACCTCGCTCCCGGTGAAATCAGGACCCGGTAGCCTTCAAGAGAAAGCGTGCGCATTTTATAGCTACTATCGCAAGGTTTTGCAAGATCAATCTTTTCATATCGAACTAATTACTTACAGGCAAAAATGGCAACCGGAATTACTCACCCCACGGCCCCACCAGCGACAGCGGACACGCTCAAGAACTGGATTATGGTGGTCCTCACCCTCGTCTTTATTTCGTTGTACGGCGCGGCGCTGATCGGATGGCTCAAACCTCTGGCCGATGAAAAAATGGTCATGAGGCTTGAGCCGATCATTTTTGTGATCATCGGCTATTACTTTGGCCGGCTGCCCGGTCAGCAAAACGAAAAAACTCTCAAGCAGGAAATCAGCCGCCAGACGCAACGCGCCGACGCCTCGCAATCCGCCAAAGAACAGGCCTTGCAATCGAACGAAGCGCTGGAAGAAAAAATCAAGAACGTGAAAGCGACGCTGACCACGGACTATGCGGTCGCCGCGACTATCTCCGGCTCGGATGTTTTCAGATCGAGCGGGCCCTCGCACGAAGAAAACCTACGTCCCCTGGTGGGCGCGGCGATGCGGATCTTGAATTCCTGAATGGTCGAAATCTCGCCCACGAATACTCCCGGAAATGGGGACTTGGAGTGGCTGATGATAGTCAGCCACTCCAGTGGGGGTGGGACAAAGTCAGACCAACTGTATCCTCAGGTGGGGCGTCAAAGCCTACGCGCTCCCTCCGCGATCGTCACTTCTTTGCGAGTTTATTGAGCTGTAGCACCTGAAGGACCTTGTCGGTGTCAATTGTGAACCCGAAGTTTCCGCGAACATGGGATTCTTTGTTTAGCTCGGTGGCATTCGTATAGGTCAACGAGAATGGCAGCGAGAAACCGGTCAGCAAAGGAATTTCGAGCTTGAATTGTGCGATTCCAATGTCAGCTTTCCGATTGGCGATGCGCCTGTTCTCCATCATGCGTTGATATTTTCCGGTGAATGAAAAGGTAATGCGGCTTTCGTCTAGATCCGCTGAGAGAAAAGGGCTGCGGCCGGCGTTGCCTTCGAACGATAAAGCGGCGTTAATGTCGCGCACACGCGTTTGTTTGCGGGACGGATCCGGCTTGTTGTAAAAACTGACTGCCGCGTTTCCGACGAAACTGAACCCCTCGCTCGATTTCTTCTGAAAGAACGTTGCCAAGGTCGAATAGTCCGACGCATTGGGATCCCGCGTGTTGACGTAGGCCAAAGTCCATACCGGCTTGTAACTCAATCGTTCCAGATCGTCGGCAAATTTCTTGATGGCCGCTTCTTTCGCTTGCAAGGCTGTCTGGAAGCGGGGCAGCGTTCGCGTGATAAGTCTTTCCCGCGTTACATTATCCAGCTTGAACGCGCCCGACCTTACCGCATCGAAAATATCAGACTTTACCTGGCACAGAATTGTTTTGGCCACGCGATCGATTTTCTCATCACGAGAGATGGAAGAGTCGCTAAGAACGGCCTTCACCGGTTCGGTGAAGACGGCGGTCAGAAATCGATCCTCTATTTCTCTGCGCTTCGCGGCAAGGGCGGCGTCGCTGCGAAACTCCGCCGCCAATTCTCCGGTTAAGACAAGGTCGGGCTGCGCGAATTGGTCGCGCACACTCTCCCAGATCTCTTCGGCCGCCTGCGAACGTGCGGTCCGGTCAGGCGTCAGACGCGCTCGGATGGACCATTCCGCCAACTGATTCCGGCGCACACTCGCCAACACATTATTCTCGTCACTGATATTGAAGTTCGCCGAGATGCCGACTCGAGACAGATACCCGTACTGCTTATAAGAACTTGCGGTGTCTCCCTGCGCCGCCGCGACCAATGCGTAAGGCGAAGAACTAAGGGTCAAAGTTGTGCCGCTCACGTCCTTTTGAATAGCGCCGTGTTCTATCGCAAAGCCCAGTAGCTCTACGAAGCCGGGCTTCTCAGCCACAGTCGTGGAGCCGCTCGAGCTTCCCGACGCTCCTACCTGTTTATCAGTCCTTTTGGTCTCAGCCTGTAGCCGTTTTATCTCTATTCGATTAATTAAATCTCGCTGCTGGTCGGTAGCGTTTACCGCATCCACGGAGACGGCATGAGCAACGGCCGCAAATAATATTTGGAAGAATTGCGACGTAACTTCAGAAGGATCGTTTCGGTCGACAATCTGCAGGGCTGCATCTCTCACAGCCTGAACCAGTAGGCGAGGTGCATCAGGGTAACAGGGTGATTGGACCAACAATGGCGTCGCACGTTTATTATTGAGAAACCGGGAGGACCCGGTCCTTAAGCATGCGCCGTTGTAAACAGAAACTGCCCGCAACGGTGGGCGTGCCGCCTTCCCCGTATCTGCTGTTTGATCTGCTAACTGGTCGGGGTTCTTAGTCAATTGAGCGGACGCGCGATTCACAGGCAAGATACTCGCGAGACTTGCAATCAACAAAATGGCGAGAGAGGCGTTGTGGCCCCGTTTTGAAAGCGTGGGGATGGCGCGCAAGGTCATTCTTGTTCGGCTAAGCATTATCGATGTCTCCTCATAATCTGCGTCTGGGAGCCAGTAGCTAAACGCAACGGAATTCGAGGCTTCGGCTCCAGCTACTATCTGTCTTCTTGATATCGGACCCGGTGAATCTCCCGCCGGTATCACCTGTTACGAAGACTTGATACTTCGCATCGTCGGGAGCGGAATCCGGAAAATGGGCGCTGATTATTCCGAATTGGTCAAATCCCGATCCGGCTGTGATGGCGAAGCGATAGGTGAGTGGGCTGACTCCTGCAACAGGCTTCAACGACTCCCCGTCTAGTGACAGAGTCACAAAACTTCCTACCTTGGTCGCTTCAATTTCAACCGTTACATTCTCGGCGGGTGCGACCACATATATCGAACGCGTGATTTGTTTCATCGCAGCATCCTTTCATCTGAAATAGCGCAGTTCGGCTGTTTCTGAACGATATGCTTCTGACTACGAAAACATTTCAAAGTGGGCTAAGGCCAAAGAATACCGGACGAAAGTTCGCGGAATTCATTCGCAAATTAGGAAGAGAGAAATGAGAATTTACTTAATTCGAGGACCTATGGCATGCGGTCAGGATGGATAAACCGAAGTTGATTTAGCGAACGACACGGAAGGAATACCGGCCGATGTCATCGTATTCGTCGCGTTGGTTAAGGCCGCTCAGCTTCACGCTGTAGTCGGTCCGGCTAAGAAGGTCCGCCGGCACCTGGAAACTCAGGGTGGCAGAGTTCGCGGTGAGCGTGGATCTTAACGCCTCGCGCTTGAAAAGTTCCTGACCATCTGGAGTTTGCAGAATTGCTCTATAGCTCCGGTACCCATCGGCGGCTGCTGTTTTCAATTCGAACTGGACCGTGTCCGTGCCGTTTGGAATAGTGATCTGTTTGAACTCACCCTCGCCGCGCGATCGTCCGGGAGTCAGCTCGACAGCCCACACTCTGCCAGGACCGGAGGGCCCCCGGTTTGTTAGATTCCTGATGATGAAGACAGACACAAGCGCAAAAATCACGACGACAGCCGCTGCGACCGAATACGAAATGATCGGATTTCCCCAGGGCAGAAACCAGAGCCCGGAGCGTTTACGACGAAGCGATCCACTCTCTGCCTTGCCGGCCGAAGAGATTTCCAGCGCGGCTGATTCGAACGTGTTGGCGGGTTCGTTATTAGTTATGTACCTCTTCAAAGTGCGCGCAAACCGAAGCTTTTCGTGCCGTTCGGGCGTCCTCGTGAAGTAATCTTCGAAAGGGTTTCGTTCCGACGCCGACAGTTCACCGGAAAGATACTCGTCAATCAGGTCATCTTCACCGGCCAACAATTCCTGATAAAAGTTGTCATCAGTTAGCAGGCGCTCTTCGACGTGCGACGAATCTTCCGGGGTTAATCTGCCGAGAAGATACTCTCTTACAGTTTTCTGCACGTTGGCGTCGTTTGAATTCAAAATATGCCAGTCCTCACGACTGCCTCTAAACAGAATGTCGTTTCAGTGCGGGCCATTTCACACCGCCACCCCATCGATACATTCCTGAACGCACGCCAGCAGCGAAGCACGAATGCGACACGCACGAATTCGCAAAGCATTGACTGCGATTCCCAGTCGATCTGCCAGTCGCTGGCGGTTCTCAATCTTGGCTTGTTTGTCTTCCTGGTAATACTGTAGAACGAGCTCGCGATTGCCGGCGGCCAGGTGCTGCATGCAACGCTCCAGGCAGTCGTACTCGCGCTCGATCTCAGCGCTGTTGGTCGAAGGCGGAGGTGGTACCGGAGGCGGTTTTCTCCGCAAATATTCAAGATGTACTTTGTTAGCTACTCCGTAAAAATACCGAATTGGTTCGCCGGTGAATGTCGTTCGGATCTCGTCGAGTTTGCGGGCGACCCGATCAATAGTCTCATCCGCCAGATCCTCAGGTTCGTGACAACCGCGACAGACAAAGATTTTGATTAGGCGGCTACGAATCACTTCGTATTTGCAGGCTGCGATTTCCGGATCCGAATCCAACCACGCGAGCAATGCATCGAAAGACTCTTTGACTAGCGCCCAATCTTTTTTCATTCCGAATCAAGTCCGAGCCGGCATGATTGCCGCCGCATTCAAATTGAAGCGGGTTATTCTATCTTAATAGTCGTCTTCCGCCGCCATCGAACCACAAATGCGGCCGCGATGCTGAACAGAATGACGCTTGTGATCAAGGACACAAGTGCAAAACTCGAATGAGGTCGCGGTCCCAGATCCTTCTGATCGTACTGCCCCTGGATTACAAAGGCGGCCCAGTAGTAGGGTGATTCCCAGCGCTTCTGCGATCGCAATGAGAGCTGCGCGTCTCGGAGAGCTGCCTCAGGTGTAAATCCCTTCTGAAACATTCCGGCGTAGAAGTTCTTCATCAACTCAGCGGTAGCGTCATCATCGACCTTCCAGAGAGACGCGACCACTCCACGGGCCCCGGCATACATGAAACCTCGCGTCAGCCCGATCAACCCTTCACCTTTGATTTCCTTACCCAAACCGCTGTTACACGAACTCAACACTACCAGGTCGACGGGCACTTTCAGATTGTAGATGTCATGCATCCGCAAGTATCCGTCCTGTGGCTGACCCTTTTCATCGACCATCGAAAGCACGAGACCCGACAATTCGGGATGCTGGTAGTCAACAAAGCCGTGCGTCGCGAAATGCAGGATACGGTATTGACTGAAATCAATTTGCTCGATGGTGTGACGGCTCGCTTGAAAATCGACTGCCTTCAAACCCGTTCGCCATGGCACAGAAGAGATAATGGCATCTGCTTCCTCGCGCGAAGCCGGGAGCGGAGGAATTCGTCCGGTTCCCTGGATACCGACATCCCGCAGGGCCTGCTTTATCTGCTGAGTTTGCCCGGTCATGTCACTTGCGGATTTGAATTTCGCTGATTCTAGGCGTGGGTCATCGCCGTCAAACACCGGATTGGCGAAGACGACGACGCTACCTGAGGCAGGCTTGCGCTGCGCGTTTTCCTGGACCATGCCCAGCGTTGAGGCCGACGGTTCGTAGATAATTTCGTGCTCTTCCAGTAGCGAAAGGGATGATCCCCCGACAGCCGGAATAGTCAGCGCTTGAAACGGAATGGATTGCAATACTCCGTCCGGCACGATGAGCAAGCGCTTATTGCCGAGCTTGTCTGCTACGGGGCCGAGGAGGATCTTGCCCAGATCGGCCGAATCATTCAAAAGCCCGGTCCTCGCTTTGGCGACGCGCGCCTGTAGCTGTTCATAGGTTTCGCTCTCTACGGGTTGACTGGCGGTCAGCAGATCATGAAACTCGGTAACGATTGATTCAATTTGGGACCGCGGCGGCAACTCATAGCTGTAGAGTTCCGAAGAAGTTATCACCCACAGATAACTGCGCTCGTCGCCGAGCATGTATTCCAGCAACATCGAGTTATCATCCAACAACTGTTGCGATTCCTTCAGCCCAAGCGGTTGCGGGAGCGGTGCGGCGGCGTAACGCGTGCTGTTGGACCTGATGCGTGCTTCCAATTCCTGATATCGCGTCGCGAGGCGATCGATTTCCCGTAAAACCGCGTCTAGAGCAGGACTGCCCGGGTCACCTGAAACCTGCGCTCGCCGGACCGACGCTTCGTTCAGCTGGCGCTGGACAATGCCCTCCTCCGCCAGCAAGGCTGTATCGGCATCCGCGCGAGTATTGACTTGAGATTCCCTTAATGATTCAAGCAGCGATCGTGCTCGCGCCCGCTCGCTAACTTCAAACGCTTTTGCGGCCAGGCCGGCGCCCGGATGCCGGCGATGCAGCTCCATCAAGATATCGGCCTCTAACTCGTAAAACTGACGTACTGAGGCAAAGTATGACGAGCGAAGTTCGAAACGCGCTAACTTGAGCCGGAGCGACTCGATCAATTCGAGTGACTTTTCGTTTTGCGATCGAGCATCGTCAAATTGGCCGAGCGACCTGCGGACCTGTGCGAGGTTGTAACGAACCGAAACCTCCAATTCACGGTCGCCTGTTTTCTCAGCCAGCGAAAAACCTTGCAATAGATGGCGTAATGCTCTTTCCTTCTGGCCCAACAGATACAATGCATTGCCAAGCGCGTTTTGATTGATGATTTGACCGCGCCTGTCGCCGAGTCGACGGTAGGTGATCAGGGCCTGGGAGTAGCTGCGGGCTGCATCCGGCAGGTTCCCCTCGGCCTGACTCAGTAATCCTAAATTAGTTAGCGACAAAGCTTTCAATTTCTTGTCTTTGAGCTTCAGGTTCAATTTTTGTCCAAATTGGTAGTTCTCCCGCGCCTTCTCGAAATCGCCTAGCAAACGATACACATTTCCGACGAAGATACTTGTCAGGAATTGGCCAGTCTCGTGCCCCAGTTCACGAAAGCAATCCAAAGCATTGGAATAATTGTCGAGGGCATGCTCCAGATCCCCGAGCTCGCGGTAGGCATATCCCATGTTGTTAAAGGTAACGGCTTGCCAACGGCGATTGCCGAGCCGCTTTTGGATGGTCAGCGCTTGCTCATTGTACTCAAGGCTTTGCTGGAGCTCGCCGATCGCCGCATAGATATTACCAATTGCCGTCAGTGCGCGTGACTGCCATGCTGGATGTCCGTACTTTTGAAACTGAGATAATGCGCGCTGATAACAATCAAGCGCCTCGGTCAATTTACCCGAATTATGCTTTACAATGCCTGCGAACAGCAGGGCCTTGCCGTAAGTCTCTGGCTCGTTGAGTTGTTCGGCGAGGGCCACTCCTTGGTCAGCATATTTTGAGGCATTCGCGGGGTCGTCTCGAGAGTCGTACCCGAGAGCGTAGTTCATCAATATCTGTACGCGCACCTGTTCGTCGTGAAGATCCCTGGCGAGTGAGAACGCTTCGTTCGTTCGCGCCCACGCCTCATTAGCGCGATCGGAATCGACATCGATCAGCCCGATCGCAATCAACGATAAAGCGTGGCCGCGAATGTCCCCGATCTTTTTGCTCTCGATGATTGCTTGCTCATATGAATCTGCCGCCGATTGATATTGGCCGATGTCGTAATAGATATTTCCCATACTTCGCAGCGTGGCGGCCGCTTCGCGGGGTGCACGAATCGATTGCCAACAGCGCAGGGACTGACCGTATTTTGCCAGCGCCTCCTGAGCTGATTTAAGGTCGCCCCGCGCATAAAGACGGCGCGCTGACTCCACTAGTTCCGCGACTTCAGCGCAGGGACTCGACTCGTCGGTAGATGGTTCACTCCTGGCTTGAACAAATGAGGATTTGCGGTACGCGCCGGAGCAAATGAAAACGGCGAATAGTAGGCAGACCAGCACGGGAGGACCGCAGCGGTTCAACCGCAACGGCATCCCAATAATTGCTGATCTCATTTTTCCGAGCTGGATCGAGAGGTGATTGTCCAGCACCTTTCCGACAGCCCGCGAGAAACTACTCATGGACACCGCGGGCTCGTTGTAATTACGAAGCCCGCAAAAAAGCTCTGAGGTTTTTCTCTTTGCAAACTGGCTAACCTTCCGCCTTGCGCCTCAGTTATCGACTTCCGGCACCTCTGGCGGCGGGATAAACTGGTAAACAAACATTCTGAACTTAGGATTTTCCCCGCCCACGGGGCCACCAAGCATACCCGGCCGGCCACCGCCTTCTCCTCCCAAAGCATCCTTAGTCGCTTCGAAGTCGTAAAGGTACGATTCGAAAATCGGAACGCGATTTTTGTTTTTATCATCTGGCATAGCTGTCGCTCCTTTTGCTCTCGTCTTTATGTCTGGGACGCCAGGCGCTCGCAGGCCGATAATCGGTTTCTTGTCCTTAAACCCCAACAAGAATTGTCTCGAAGTCAAGAAGTCCTCCTTCGGAAGTTTATCCAACCAGTCAGGCGCCGAAATTACAAAAACACAACTGTCACCGACGGCCACGTCGGTTCCGTTCTTCATCTTCTGGATGAGAAATGCATGTGCGTGGTATGTCGGGATCGTCACCAGCCGAACTCGCCACGTGGCCGTAGCAGACTCTGGAAGCTCATTATCGTGCGCATCAAGCCAGTTAATTGCTCCCTGCAATTTAACGGCGAGTTTGGTGGCAAACAATTGGCACAAACTGTCATCCCTTTCCAGCGATCGGGCGTAGGCCACCGCCTTCTTGTTGTATTTGAGTTGATGGTGGCGTCGTCCGGTCAACGTAACCAGTTCGCCCAAATCTCGATCCAGTGACTCGACTGCGTGGACCTCGGGGTCATTCAAACAGGCCATCAAAAACTGTTCGCCGAGTTCATACGCACCTCCAGTTGGCAGCGACGTTGGGTCTGAATCGTCAAGGGGCGCCTCCCTTTTGTCGGGAGGAAGCTGCTTGTTTCGAATCATGTCGCCCAGCCAGTTGTTGATCTGTTTGACCAGGCTGTCGCGACGCTCATCTGAAAAATCATCACTCTTCAACATGACAGAGATCCCATTCTTTACGCGAGATTGAACCACGTCCTTGTCCATTGTCCACGACCAAGAGCGTCTTTCAAATCCGCGTGTGTGGTCCGTCCAGATCCATCAGCCTCTACTCCCAAAGGGGTCTCAAGGAACGGATCATCTCCCAAAGAACTTTCGCGTAACGGATCGTCGATCACCAGCGTTTCTGGATTCGTGGCAGCCCAGCCCTTAATCAGCATGGCATGTCCGCCTCCCGAGCCCCATGTTATGCCGACTTCGATCGGCTTTCCGTCCTTTATTTGTTGCTTGATGCCTACCATAGTCAACACTGCCGGAGGATCACGCAGGTCTTCCTGGATGTTGCATGCTACCCAGACCTGTTTCATTTGGTCTAAACCACAAGAATCCACTCTCATTTGCGGATCGTCTGCACACGGGTTAGCGGAGTGACCCTCCATCTTTCCGACGATGTCGCACTGCGAGATGTTTTTGATGCCGCTCTCGGGCTTCGTCCGCTCGTAGTATTCCAGGACCATTTGCACGCACGCCGCCCAACACCAAAGCTTGCCTTCCTGAGGACGATGCCTAACATCCAGGATGTGGGGTTCCGGCGCTTCAGCTACTTCAGGATTTAGCGCGGTTCCATCTATTGTAAGGGGCATATGATTCTCCAAAGATCACAACTAGGATCATTTGATTGTGAAACTGAACATCCACGCGTCGGGAACGCAATTAACGTCTTAAACGTTCGCCAGACTGACTCTCAGGTAAGCGCGTTGACTCTTAGGCTAGCGAACCGGGGCTTACTCGCTGTGAGAACAACTTCAGTCGAATGCCGCAAAGACTAAGCACTTCCTGCGGCCCTGTCAATATGCACGCTTAAGTTGCGTGTCTCAGATTTTCGGATTGACAGCGGCCTGTTCGACCAACTCATCGTTCTGCTTGTTATGCGCGAGAGCGGCTAAACATTTCATCAAGTCGGGGAATTTTTTCGCTAATGCCCACTTGACAGACAATTCATCCCCCGTTCGCTCTTGACTAACAGTCAGAGCGTCGGCTTCGAAAGGAAACAGCACGATTCATAGCTGGCGCGCCAAGGACATCAGATGGCTTCTTCGAGAGAGTTCTTAGACGGAACTTAGCAGGCGGAGCCGAAAATCCTGGAGATTTGGGGTTTATGTAATCCGTAAAGATATTTGGGACGGGCTATTCTTCGTGACGTTCACGAGTGCGCGTTGTTCACCGCGTCATTCACTCGGTGCGTCCGCATGCGGCACGAAGCAACTGCGGCAGCGGGCCTCGTACATGCCGGCGCCGCCGACTGCGACCCGCTCTTCTGATTCAAATGTTCTCTGGGTGTAGTTCGCCGGCTGGCCGCACCTCATGCAAATCGCATGGGTCTTCGTGATGTATTCCGCCACGGCGAGTAATTGCGGCATCGGCTCCCAGGGCTTTCCGGTGTAGTCCTGATCGAGGCCCGCGACGATCACGCGCACGCCACGCCCTGCCAGTTCGTTCACGATCTGAATCAAGTCGTTGTCAAAAAATTGTCCTTCATCGATCCCGACAACTTCCGTGTCAGGCTCGACATTCGCGCGAATGTCTTCGGCGGTCCGAACATTGACTGATTCGTGCCGTATTTCCGAATGCGAGACGATGTGATCGTTTGAAAAACGGGCGTCAATTTCCGGCTTGAAGACCTGCACTTTTTGGCGCGCGATCTTGGCCCGGCGAAGACGGCGAATCAATTCTTCCGACTTGCCTGAGAACATCGATCCGGCAATCACTTCAATCCATCCTGCCTGGGCCACGCGCGTGTGTTCCCGTCGCGCCGGCGCTTCATTTTCGTCTGGTTCAATACTGCGAATCATCTTGGCTGTAGTGCTCATTATCGTCGACAAAGTTTCACCACTTTATGTTTGTGAAATCACATTCAACCCCGGCTCGCTCTCAAAGTCGCTGGCGTTATGAGTTAACAAAGGAACATCCAGAAGCGTGGCAGTGGCGGCGATCCAAGCATCGGAAGTTGCGATCGGACGGCCTCGCCGTCGCGCACCGTCGGCGACTTCGGCCCACTTCCGACACAGGAGCGCGGAGACTTGATACACAGTGTATCTACGCGAGTACTTCATCAGAGCTGACGTTTTCGCTCGCCCCAGTTAGCCGCTAACGTCCATCGCTCCAGCTCAGCCAGAGTCATGAAGGAAATTATTGGTAACTGGTTAGAGAGATAAGGAAGATAGAAGGTTCCTCGGTCGTCTTGCTTGTAAAGGAACGAAACCACATCGGTATCGACAACGACTGCCACTACTCGCCCTCCGGCAAATCTTCTTCACGCCACTCACGCAACAGTCGCAACAGCTCATCAATGTCGTCACTTCCCGAGTCGTCCGGCGCGGGTGAACCTTTTAGGTCGGCAAGATCATTGACTGGAGAAACTCCCTGTTGCGTCGCAAATTCCATTAATTGAGAGCGTGCTTCCACAATCTCGCGGCTGCGGTCGATGGTTTCTTCAAGCATCCAATTTGCTTGGCTCATTCCTGTTTCGGCTCCGCTAAAATTCTACCACGGAACAGCGTGGTCGTTTTAGCAAACAAGGTAGAAAATTCTGACCTGAGCGCACATGGTCGAAAAGATTCTTTACTTAGACGAACGGGCATTACTTCCCCACCCGCCGCCGCTCGGCGTTTCGATGCGCACGCGATCGCCGGCTTCCATATCCCAACTTCCTTTAGAAGTCAGCTGTTCTTTGTCTCCATCGCGGCGAATGATGTAAGCGCGGCCGCGTTCTCCATCTTCGCCGCCGTGCAATCCGTAAGGAGCACGTTTACGACGATCGGAGAGCAAAGCCATGCGCGTGTGCGCCAGCGTTTCTATTTCGCGAATCGCGCCGTCGCCACCTTTCTGTTTTCCTTTCCCGCCTGAGCCTTTGCGGATTCTATATTCACGGACGCGCAGCGGATACGCATATTCGAGCGCTTCGGCCGGTGTGTTAAGGCTGTTTGTCATGTGCGTGTGCGTCGCATTCATTCCGTCGAGCGCCGGACGCGCGCCCATCCCGCCGGCGACCGTTTCGTAATAGGAAAACTCCGCGCCCGTGCGCGGATCGGTTCCACCCATCGTCAAGTTGTTCATCGTTCCCTGACTGGCCGCGGGAATCCGTGCGGGAACTGCTTGCGACAAGGCTTTGAAAACAGTGTCGACAATTCGCTGCGAGGTCTCGACGTTGCCGCCGGCGACCGACGCCGGATGATTCGCGTTAACGATCGTCCCTTTGGGGGCGATAACACTGATTGGTTCCATCAATCCGGCACTTGCGGGGATGTCACTGCCGACCAGGCAGCGGAAACAATATGAGACTGCTGAAACCGTGATTGCTTCGACCGAGTTCACCGCGCCGGAAACCTGGGGCGAGCTCCCGGTAAAATCGACGGTCGCGCGGTCACCCTTGATGGTCACCCGCACGCGAATCGGAATCTCGGTGTCGCTGATGCCATCGTCGTCGAGCGCATCTTCTGCCTTATATGTTCCGTTGGGTATCTCAGCAATCGCGCGGCGCATCATCCGCGATGAATATGAGATCAAGTGTTGCGCGTAGTCGCGAGCCTCTTTTTCACCGCGGCGCCCGACAATTTCCAACAGGCGCATCTCGCCGACCTTTAATGATCCAATCTGCGCTTCGAAATCTGCGCGACGCTCGTTGCTGCTGCGCACATTCGTGAGGATAAGCTTCATCACGTCATCACAGCTTTCTCCGCCGCGCACAATGCGAACGGGCGGAATGCGTACGCCTTCGCCGTACACGTCAGTCGCCAGCCCCATCGATCCGGGCGTCGCGCCGCCGATGTCAGCGTGATGTGCGCGATTGGCAACATAGAAGAGCGGTCTTTGATCTTTGGTCTTTGGTTTTTGCTTTTTCTTGCTGCCCACTGCCCGCTGCGCACTGCTCACTGCCATTATCAAAGTCACGTCGGGCAAATGCGTGCCGCCCGCAAACGGATCGTTAACCGCGACGACGTCGCCCGGACCAATCTCGACTTCGCGCAGCGCGGCCGCAACGGCCATGGGCATTGACCCGAGATGCACCGGCATATGATCGCCCTGCGCAATCACTCGACCTGAAGAATCAAATACGGCGCAGGAATAGTCGCGGCGCTCTTTGATGTTTGGCGAGAAGGACGTGCGACGAAGCGCGACCCCCATCTCTTCAGCGACCGAGGTGTAGAGCGCGCGATATATTTCGAGCGTGGTTGGATCGAATGTCTTCATTGATTCTTAATCCACGAATGGTTTCGTGTTGTTTCGCGTCAGCAAGAACGATCCATGAAATCACACGAAATCGGCACGAAAGAACCCTTCGTGTGAGTTCGTGGTCATTTTACTGGCATACCAAATCTCATAACTCAATAATCAAATTCCCATAACCATCAACGTCAGCGTTCGCCCCAGCGGGTATTAAGGTCGTGGCCGAGTACTCGGTCACGATGCATGGCGTGCGCAAGCGTGAACCAGCCGCTAATTCTTCTCGCCGATAAACTGCGGCGCGGATTTTCTTTCGTTCGAAATATGTCTCGACCGAGTCGTGTGGTTTCACGATCGCCTTAGACGATGAGCCCTTCAATCTCTGTATCTTCAGCTTCTCGATAACGCCTATCGAACGCACGCGCGCGCTGACAATCTCAACCACGTTCTTTGGTTGCGCATAACCATAACGCGACTGATGCGCGCGATGGAACGCCGCCGCGATGTTGCCGGTTGTTTGCTTAATCTGAAGCTCGAACGACTGGCCTTTGTACCTGACTGCGAGCGAGCGCTCATGTCTCTGTTTTCCATCCGCAAAGCCTTCGCGGGCCAAAGCTACGCGCGCTTGCTTTTCCATCTCGCGAAATATTTTTTCCAATGCATGCTGAGACTCGCCGCCCGCTTCCAACATCACGGTCCGGCTCTGATCTTTAACCACATCGGCAGCCAACACTCCGACAGCGGACAGCGCGCCCGGCGAAGCAGGCACGAGTACGCGGGGAATCCTCAGCGCGCGCGCCAAAGCTACGGCGTGCAAACCTCCCGCGCCACCGAACGGAACCAGCGCAAAGTCGCGCGGGTCGTGTCCGCGCTCGACCGAGATGTGGCGGAGCGCACGCTCCATACTGGCAGTGACGACGTCCAGCACACCTTGCGCAGCTTCGGTCGAACTGACTTCTCGTTTTGCTGCAGCGCTCATTAGCGAGGCGAGTTGGCCCAACGCTTGATGTCCTCGCACTTCATCAAGTTTGAATTCACCGCCTAACAAACTTGCGCCGGGGAAATGGCCCAGGACGACATGCGCGTCGGTCACTGTCGGCAGAAGCGATCGGCCATAGCAAGCCGGGCCGGGATCTGCGCCGGCAGATTCAGGACCAACGCGCAACGATCCGCCTTCATCAACGCGCGCGATTGATCCGCCGCCGGCGCCGACAGTGTGAATGTCCATCATTGGAATAGCTACCGGAACGCCCGCGACGATTGATTCATTTGTCAGTCGCATGCCGTCGCGATCGCAAAGCGCCACGTCGGTCGAGGTGCCGCCCATGTCGAACGTGATGATGTTTTCAAACCTGGCCGCCGACGCAACCCGCAGAGAGCCCACCACGCCGCCCGCTGGTCCGGAGAGGATCGTGCGCACTGGTTCGCGCGCCGCGACTTGCGCAGAGATACTACCGCCGGAGGATTGCATGACCCGTAAATTGGGTACGCGCGCGTCCCGCGCGCTGGCAGGCGAGACGCCTGCGTACCCAGTTAGGCGTGTCAGGTAGCGGCCCATGAGCGGCTGCAAGTACGCGTTGACGACAACTGTCGAGGTCCGTTCGTATTCGCGATACTCAGGGAGAACCTCATGCGAGATCGAGATTGGAAGTCCGAGTTGGCCCAACTGATCAGCGATCTTCTTTTCGTGCTGCGGGTGTACGAAAGAGAAAAGCAGCGACACGGCGATCGATTCACAGTTTGCTGTGCGGAGCTTCTCAAGCAGCTCGCTTAGGTCACTTTCATTCAGTCGTTCCAGAACCTCGCCGGTGGCGGTGACTCGCTCGTGGACGCCGAATCTCAGTTCACCTGGCACCAGCGGCGGCGGCTTCACTGCATTCAGGTTGTAGAGTTCGGGTCGGGCTTGCCGTCCAATCTCGATCACATCTTCGAAACCCGCAGTCGTCACCAGCGCGGTGCGCGCGCCGCGTCTTTGCAAGAGCGCGTTCGTGCCGACAGTCGTGCCATGGACCACTTCGATCGTGGCCGGCGAACCTACTTCGGCAGCGACTCGCTCGAGTCCTTCTGCAATTGCGCGCGAAGGATCGTCGGGAGTTGAGGCGATTTTGAAGACTCGTAAATCGCGACCCGCTTGATACACAAAGTCGGTGAACGTTCCGCCCGTGTCGATGCCGACGCGAACTGAGTCAACGGTTTTGTTTCGGCTGTTCCTCACAAAGTGTTCTGGTGCTGAACCGCTGGCGCCAGCAAGCGGGTGGATCGGGCATTCGACTTAGGTTCCGACCGCAAATGCTCGTATCAAATACAGGCTTGGATGTTACCCGCTTACTGGCGCAAGCGGTTCCTTACTTCCCGCAACCTCCCATTCGGGATCTCAAGACCTCACAGGCACGGAGAGGCAGCCAACTATAGACATTGACTAAATCGTTGACAAGAAACCGCAGATGCAACTATATAAGCGCCGCTATTGAATTGATCGATTGGAGAATTATGATGAAGAACCTATTCCAACACCGAAGTGCTCTTGCCGTCGCGCTATTGATTGGTTTGGTTCTGGGGTGCAAGTCAACTGCGAGTTCAACTTCGACATCTGTTTCTAAAGACGATCCACCGAAAACCGCTAATACGAGTGCGAACACACCGACCGCGCCGGCGCCTGATATAGCCGGAAAATACAACGTCGTCGGCAGTAATCCTGAAGGCGGCCAATACAAAGGCACGCTGGAAGTTATTACGCATGGCGATGTCTATCAATTCAAGTGGAACGCGGGGACGCAATACGACGGAGTGGGCGTGCAAAACGGAAACATCATTGCGGTTGCATTTGCGAATGGTGCGAATGGCAAAGGATGCGGCGTCGTTGATTACGACATTGCGAGCAACGGTTCGCTGAACGGCAAGTGGGGTTATTGGGGCACGAACGACGCCGGCACTGAGTCAGCAACTCGCACCAGCGGTTCAGGCTTGACCGGCGAATACGACGCGACGGGAAAGAATCCGGACGGGAAACAATACAAGGCGCGCCTGACAGTTGAGCCGGCGGGAAATCTCTATCGCTTTGTTTGGAGTAACAACACCGACGGCGTGGGCATAAAACGCGGCGACAACATCGCAGTCGGCATCGGCGGCACCCGCTGTGGATTCGTCACCTATCAGGTGCAATCGGATGGATCGCTGGACGGAATCTGGGGCGGCGGCGGAAGTGATAAGACAGGAACGGAGACTGCGAGCAAGCAGTAGATTCTACTTCGTCCTGCGTTTGCTGAAAATTGCAAATTGAAAAGTGAAAATTGAAAACTGCAAATTCAACCATCAGGAGGGCGCAGATGACATCTGAAGAGTTAGCCGATCGACTGATTAATTTCGCAGCGCGAGTGGGTAAGGTTGTTGATGCGCTTCCCGACACACGAATGGGCCGACATATTGCAGGTCAATTAGTGCGTAGCGGAACGTCGCCGGCGCCGAATTATGAGGAAGCGTGCGCGGCTGAAAGTCGTGCGGACTTCTCGCATAAGCTCAGCATTTGTCTCAAAGAGTTGCGGGAGTCTCGCTGTTGGATTCGTTTGATTATCAAGACTGAAATGCTCCCAGAGCATCGAATGGGGGAACTGCTGGATGAATGCACCCAGCTTTGTAATATCATTGGCCAATCAATAGTCACGACTAAAGGGAATAAGAAAAGAGCGGCGGCTGCGGACATTTCGGCTGGGTTGCGGTGAGACGGCACTAAAGTTTGCACTTTTCAATTTTCATTTTTCAGTGTCTTACCGAAGGCGTTCTGAGCAACCAGTCTCATCCGATCTCCGCGCGGCATCCAGGACTAACTGCGTACGATAGCCATCTGCGAACGTCGCGGCGCCATCGACAGTTGTGCTGCCGGCGCTGAGGGCATCGATGATCTTCTTTGAGAACACCGTAAAGCCGCGCGCCCAGCCGTTCTCATTCATTCCAGATGCGAGTTCGCCGCGATCGACTTCGACTTTCTTCCAATCTCCATCGCCAACATTCGCGCGCCACAGCTCGCCGTCGCCTTCAACTCTTAACGCGCCCCGCTCGCCGAATACTTCCAGGCGGTGTTCGGGCCGGCCGGCTTCAACCATCGACATCGAAACGTTTGCAGTGGCCCCTTCCGTCATTTCACTGTCGTTGAATCGCAGCAGTAAGTTTGCTTCATCATCAGAAGTTACTGGTCGCGATTTGCCGTCATGATCTTTTCGTTCGCGAATGTGAGTGGCGAGATCGCAAGTGACTGCGTCAACCTCTGTTGCCAGCAGCCAGCGAAATCCGTCGATCACGTGCGAGCCGATCGCGCCGAGCGCGCCGCCGCCCTGCGTCTTGTCCGACCACCAGTTCCACGGACGATTAGGATCGGCTCGCGAATCCGCGCGAAAAATAACAGACGCGTGTTTGACCTTGCCAATCTCGCCGCGCTGAAGCAGCTCGCGCATCTTCAGGCGGCCGGGCAGGAAGCGCAGCTCGTGATCGATTAGCGCTAATACTCCGGCGTCACGCGCAGCATCGCTCATTTGCTTTGCTTCATCAGCGTTCATGGCCATCGGCTTCTCGCAGAGAACTGCCTTGCGATGATGGATCGCGGCGAGGGCCATCTCGTAGTGTGTGACCACCGGTGTGACGACGCTAACGAGATCGATATCTTCGCGAGCGACGAGGGCGCGCCAGTCGCTTTCAACATTTGGGATGCCAAACTCGCGCGCGACTTCTTCGGCATGTTCGCGGCGCGCGCTCGCGATTGCGACCAGGCGCCCGCCTTTGCAATTCGCAAATCCGGGAATTTGCGTCGAACGGGCAAAGCCCGCGCCAATGATGCCGATTCCTATTGGTTTCTCGTTACTCAATTTCGTTTTCCCTGGCTCTGCTTCTGGAGTCCACATTTTCGCGCGGGTCCTTTCTTCCGCATTGCGAGCAACAGTCTATAATGATCGTCGCGTCACGCACCAGATGTCGAACAGGAATCCAGGAACTCTCTATGGAGAACTAGTGATTAAGAACGCGCTAAAATCCCTGCCTTACTTAAGAGATTTAATTCAAGAGCGCGATCTGCTGCGCGAAGAGAATTCGTTGTTGGCCGCGGAGAAGGCCTCGTTGGCCGCGGAGAAGGGCTCGTTGGAAACGGAAAAGATCTCGTTGGAAGCGGAATTAGTCAACCTTCGCACGTGGATGCCGGCAGGCCATTTTTATTCACCGATTACCTCAGCGGGAGAGATCACGCTCAAAGAGGATGAGATCTGGAAGAAGCCAATGCCCGACAGGGCCATTGCCGGTGTCGATCTCAACGAAGAAGGGCAGTGGAAATTATGGGATGAATTCGCCGGCTACTATCGTGAACAGCCCTGGACCGCGACGCGTCAGAAACACTTGAGATACTTTTTCGATAACGAAAACTATCCCTATGCAGACGCCCTCTTCCTGTATTACATGCTCAGGCATCTGCGGCCCCGTAGATTGATTGAAGTTGGCTCCGGTTATTCGTCCTGCGTCGCTCTGGACACTAACGAGTTGTATCTTGAGAACGCGATGGACTGCACATTTATTGAGCCCCACCCTGCTTTATTGCTTTCGCTCATCAAAGAGGATGACCGAAATAGAATTAAGATAGTTACAAAGAAAGTACAGGATGTAAGCCTCGATGTGTTTGCTGAGTTGGACGAAGGAGACGTGCTCTTTGTTGACTCCACCCACGTCGCAAAGACGGCGAGCGATGTGAATCACATCTTCTTCAACATTTTGCCGCGCCTCAAAAGCGGAACATACATTCACTTCCACGACATCTTTTATCCTTTTGTATATCCGAAAGAGTGGGAGCTTGAAGGGCGATCCTGGAATGAAACGCATCTGTTGCGGGCCTTCTTACAATACAACAGTGCTTTTCGCATCTATCTTTACAATGGATTCTTGCAGTATTTTCACGGTGAAGATTTCATGAAGGAAATGCCGCTCTCGATGTTCAGCAACGGAGCGAGCATTTGGATCAAGAAACTCGGTGAAGGCGGCTGATGAATTAGCCGACTCATGATGTGCGATTCCTAGCGCCAGCTCCCCGAGTACGCCGGAGGCGTGCGTAGGGCAGTTCATTGACTTGCTCAAGTCCTGAAAATAGAATGCGCGCGCGGGTTCGCGGTTAACTAAATCGTTTTCAACTACTTCCCTTGTTCAGACTTGGCCTTGACGCAAGTCAGACTCTGAGTAAACACAAATGAAAACTAACAAAGCAGTTGTTACTCTGATCGTCGTAGCGGCTCTCTGGCTAGCTTTGATTCTTGGCTGCTCATCTTTGAAGAAGGGAGCCATGTCGCCTTCTTCATCAGGCGGAGCGTCGTCAACCGGCTCAAAAGATTACTTTCCACTTCGCGTCGGAGATTCCTGGAAATATCGATCTACCACCGCTGACGGCAAGCAATCCGAATTCAGTATGAAAGTTTTGAGCGAAGAAAAAGAGGCTGGTAACCAGCTCTATCTGGTCGAGACCGTATCGACTTTTCAGCCGATTCACGATTGGTATTCAAAGCCCAGCGGCTGGGTCCTGATGCATCGGCAGGAATTCGTGAAGACCGGGAACAAGGCTGAATACGAGCCGACTAAGCAGTTTCTGAAAAACCCGCTCACCAGTGGCGATTCGTGGCAGTGGAAAGGCAAAGGCATGATGGGCCTGGAAATAGACGAGTCGAATCAGGTGTCCGGTCCAGAAGCCGTGTCCGTGCCGGCTGGCAGTTTCGACGCGATGAAGGTGATGACAAAAGTGGTCCAGGGAGGCGCCCCGGTCACGAAGACTTACTGGTATGCACCGGGCGTAGGCATGGTTAAGTCAATGACCGACACTGGTGCGGTGAAATCGAGTACTGAGCTTCTCGAGCACTCCAGCAATTGACGAGAGAAGCGTTCCATCATTGAGTTGAGTCACGACTGCGGCACACCCATGCGTTGCACCAGCATTGAAAACCGGTTGTCATCGCGGACACTATCCCAGACCGGCTCATCCTTATAAAAGCCCCCAATGGCTCCCGTGTTCAAGCCCCGTTCCAACCACGCGAGCGCCCGTTCTTTATCGTGCAGCTCCGCATAGATCTTGGCGATCCATTGAGCCTGGCTGAGATCACTCCGGTTGAGTTGTTCCAACTCTTTGACGATCTTCAGCGCTTCGTCGCGCCGGTCCTGTGCGGCATAAACCATCCCGCGGTTGAGGATTAAAACCGGGTCGTCCTTGCGTTCGCGGCTTTCCTTATCAAGCGCTGCCAGCGCCTCGTCGTACAGCTTATTCTGAACGTAGATTCCGATTTCGGTCGTGGTTGTAAACGGCGGCCCCGACTCGTTCGACTGTCGTACCATGATCAGCGCCCGCGAGTAATCGCGCTTGAGCAGATAATATAGCGCCACCTGACGCGCAATGATGGTCGAGAATGGATCAAGTTCGCGCGCTTTCAACATTTCACTCAAGCCTTCTTCCAGACGTCCCTGTCTGAGCAGCGAGAGCGCAAGGTATAGATGAGCAATCGGGAGACTCGGACTGAGTTGGAGCGCGCGCTTCAGTTCGCGATCACCATTCGCAAAGTCGTACGGGGCGTAACCCATATAGAAGTATCCCAACATCACGTGCGCATCGGGCAGATTCTCGTCGAGCGCAACGGCCTTACGCGCGGCCTCTTCCAATTTGTGCCGGCCCTCGACTGGCGAAATATAGCCGCGCACTCCGAGGTTTCCATAGACCTCAGCCAGGCCAGAATATGCCAGCGCATAGTTTTGATCTTCTTCGATGGCTTTCTGATAGTAGCTTCCTGCCATCACCAGGTCTTCGCGCGTGCGCCGGTGCACGTATGATCGACCACGCATATAGTACTCAAGGGCTTTCAAGCTTTCGGTATCACGTTTTGGGGGTTGGGACGGAGTCTCACCGCCTAACTTTGACCGCAATTCCGCCGAGATGTCTCTGGCGATTTGCGCCTGCACGGCAAAAACATCGGTCACTTTTCGATTGTACTGCGCCCCCCAGATATGGCTACTGTCGCTCGTCTTAACCAATTCGGCGCTCACCAGGAGGTCATCCCCGCGTTGAATGACGCGGCCGATCAGCACCGCCTTCACATTCAACTCCTTCGCAATCTCCTGCGGATCCGGAACACCGCTCTTTGGATCCGAAACCTTGTAGCGAAAGACTGAATTCCGCGCGATCACTTTCAGGTTAGGAAGCTGTGAAAGGCTGTTGATTAAACTCTCTGAGACGCCATCGGCCAGGTATTCCGAGTTAGGATCGCCGCTTACGTTGACGAACGGCAATACCGCCAGCGAATCAATCGGCTGGTTTTTGACCGGAAGGTATTTCACTACGGCGATGACCAGCAATAGCGCAATTGACAGGACGCCGACGCCGGCCCATCTATATCTGGCAAAGTATTTTGTAGCGCGTTTGGACACTTGCGCCGCGGACCCCGAGCGCCCGAGATCATCTCTCGCCCGGTCTCGCGGCGAGGTGTGATTCAGCGTAGCCTCGACCTCAAGCCGCTGCTGCAACTCTCGCAAATCACCCAGCAATTCTTTCGCCGTTTGGTAGCGCTCGTCGCGATCTTTGCGTAGAAGCTTCCTGACGCTCCAGCTCAGTTCGTCCGGAACGTCCGGCGCGTTCGATTGAACGGCGGGTGGTTCTCGCTCCAGGATCGCCGCGATGCAATCGCTGGGCGTTGCCCCTGTGAAAGGTGTCTGCCCGGTTAACATTTCATAAAGCACCACCCCCAGGCTCCAGAGATCGGATCGCCCGTCCACCTCAATGCCGCGCGTCTGTTCCGGTGACATGTACCGCGCCGTGCCAATTAACATGCCCGGACTCGTAGCATTTATATTTGCCTGCAGTGACACAACCGGACCATTCAGCTTGGCGACCCCGAAGTCGAGCACCTTCACATAGCCATCCGGTCTCAGCATGATGTTTTCCGGCTTGATGTCACGATGAACGATGCCGGCATCGTGTGCAGCCGCGAGCGCGTTGGCAATTTGCATAACCAGGTCGACGGCTTCTCGCGTGGTCCGCTGGCGTTGCGCGAGGACCTGACGAAGGGTTTCGCCCTCGATAAATTCGCTGGCAATGAAACTCACACCGTCAACGTCGCCGACTTCGTAAGTCGTAACTATGTTCGGGTGGTTTAGCGCCAGGACCGCTCTGGCTTCCTGCTGAAAGCGGTGCACGCGTTGGGGATCAGTATTGAAATAGGCGGGCAGGAGCTTGAGCGCAACTTTGCGACCGGAGCGTTCATCAATTGCCAAATAAACTTCGCCCATGCCGCCCGCGCCCAGCGCCCTTTCGAGGCGATAGTGGCCAACCATCCTGCCAGTAACTGAGTGAACACGCTCTTGTGCGAGTTGGCCTGCGGTAATTTCGAGTGCCGAGTCAGTGAGAAAGTTACGCGACTCTTCTTCGGCAGTGAGCAAAGCCATCACCTCTGTGCGCAGAGCTTCGTTCCCGGCGCATTCGCGATCGACGAACGAAGGTCGTTCTATTGCATCGCGAGTTAACGCGGCTTGAAAGACAGCTTCGATTTCTTCCCAGTGTTCAGGCGACATAAGAAAAGTGACCAGTGATAGGTGACATCTGACATCTGTTATTCGTCACTTGTTACGGCCTTGTACAGCCACGACCTCGCTGCGCTCCAGTCGCGAATGACCGTGTTGGCATGAATGCCCATCACTTCCGCTGTCTCTTCGACGTTCAGGCCACCAAAGAAACGCAACTCGACTACACGCGCTTTGCGAGGATCGAATTCCGCGAGGCTCTTGAGGGCTTCATCCAGTGCTACCATGTCCACGGTCTTCTCGGCAGAGATTTCCAGGGTCTCATCAAGTGTGACTTTCTGAGCACCGCCACCGCGCTTCTGGTACTGCTGTTGGCGCGCGTAATCAACCAGGATTCGGCGCATCAATTCAGCGCAAACTCCAAAGAACTGCGCGCGATTCTGCCACTGCGTCCGCTTCTGATCGACCAGCCGCACGTAAGCTTCGTTAACCAGCGCGGTCGTTTGCAAGGTGTGATCGCCACGCTCACGGCTCATGTAGTGATGCGCGAGTCGATGCAGTTCCGCATAGACCAGCGGAACCAGGCGCTCATACGCGGTCTGATCGCCATTACTCCAATCAAGCAGTAGGCCGGTGACGTTTTCTAAAGGGGATAAGGGCATGGTCCGTCGCTCACACGAAACGTCACGATTCCGAAAGGCAACCGGATTATACACATGTCCCTTCAGCCGCGAGCTTCGAACGATTCAAAACCAACATTGCATTTCTGTCTGTATGGTGTAGCAAGGAGAGATTTCTCGCGTTAAGAGGTTAAGAGCAGAAGTTTCAAACGTCCATGGCAGCTGAAGATTACGTCTGTCTGAACATCGAGTGCCGCTACCATGCGTCGCAGCCGTTTCCGGTTTGCCCGAAGTGCGGCCATCGAAATACGTTCGTGACGCAAAGCAGTATGCGCGTGCGGGGGTGTATCGGCGGCGGCCTGTTTTTCGCCATTGGCTGCTTCCTGCTGTTGATCGCCGTCTTCGTGTCACTCGTCGTCGCGAGCAAGCACACCGCATTGGCGCAGTTGACGGATAAAGATGTGGCAGCTCCGCTGCTTCTCTACGGGCTGGGCGCAGTGTTTCTGATCGGCGGCATTTCTATCGCGGCTGGCGGTGGCAGGTGGTTCATCAGGTCGATAATCGCTTTTGCAACTCGCGGCAGGAGATATAAATGATATGCAAGAACTGAGACCTGATGTTTGCGCCGGATTTATACGCGACCCCTTTCACCTGCTCTAACTCATTCACTCAAAGCTACCATTACATTTGTGTTGCGACTGGTGTCGTCCGGCGTGACTTCTCGCGTTATGGGGTGAGACCGAAATTCAACACCGCAACAGGAGAAACACATGAGCAGACTCAATATTTGGAAAAGAGTGACGATCGCGCTCGCCCTGGTAGCAATGCTGGCTACGGGCGCCGTTTGGGAAGTTCGCCGCGCGCGCGCCTTTAATCCGCAGCCCGACCCGCCGGGCCGTTACACGATGGTGGGCATCGTGCGCGGGCAAAGCATCCGTATCAATGCCTCGAACATCAATCCGGCGGACCCGAATTTGCCGCCCGATCCCTGCCGCGTGCGTCTGGCGTTTATGGACGCCGACGGCGCCGTGTTAACCAATCCGCGCACCGGCGAAGCCGCAGGCCGCACGGTCACGCTGCAACGCGGACAGTCCACGTTCCTGCACCTGGACGCTGATGAGTTTTTCATCGGCGATACAGGGGCAACACGCCTGGAACTACGTCCGGTTTTTCGGTCTGTGTCATTGGTCTCCAACGCGCAAAGTCCGCCTGATCCGTGCGTGCCATCGGTTGAAGTTATCGACAACTCGACGTCAAAGACCTCATTCGTCTATGCGGGCACGCCGACGTTCGGCAATCCGCCAGAGCCCGATCGCCAGCAGTAGGCTCGCGGGCATTCCACTAATCGCTGAGGAGTAGAAGGAGAGCAAACCAAATGAGAAAACAAGAATCACATTCAAGAGTCGTTACCACTTTTGCGTTAACGCTGGTTCTGTTTGCGAGTTGGTTTGCTCTCCCCACCAGATATCGACAACTGCTGGAGCCGACCGCCTTCGCCGCCCCGAAAGTTTTCACTGTGAACGTCAACGGCGACGGTCACGATGCCAACCCCGGCGATGGGATTTGCGAGACTTCCATCTCCGGCAACTGTTCGCTGCGCGCCGCGATTGAGGAAGCCAATGCGAACTCCGGCACGGACGTAATCAACTTCAATATTCCCGGCTCAGGCGTGCATACGATCAGTCCGGGTTCAGCGCTGCCTCAGATCACTGAGTCGGTCTCCATCAACGGCTATACCCAGCCCGGCACGAGCCTTAATAGCGAGGCGAACTCTGGTGACAACGCAGTCCTGCTGATCCAGTTGCAAGGAACCAATGCGGGAGCGGGCGCATCAGGGCTGACCGTTGTAGCCGGAAACACTACCATCCAGGGCCTCGTGATCAATTCTTTCTCAACCGCGCCGGCAATTTCTGTGCAGGGCAGTGCGGATAGTCTTATCAAGGGCAACTTCCTCGGAACAAATCCAGCCGGCACGGCCGCGCTGGGAAACTTTGATGGCGTCGTTATCGGTTCCTCGGGCACAAGCTCGATTGGCGGGGTAGATGCCTCTGCGCGCAACATCATTTCCGGAAACCAGGTGGCCGTTGACATCCTATCGGGTAATGGCAATGTGGTACAAAACAACTTTATCGGCACGAACGCCAATGGGAATGCCGCACTCCCTAACAATTCCGCTTGCGACTGCGGAGCTGTGCGTGTCACGGGGGACGCGGATAACACCACCATCGGCGGCCTGGGGCAGGCGCGCAACGTCATCTCAGGTAACGGCAAGCACGGCGTGCAGATAGTCGCCGTCGCGACTCACACGAAGGTGCAGGGCAACTTCATCGGCACCGGCATTCTCGGCAACCCTCTGGGCAATGGCGGATCGGGCGTGCTGATAAATGGTATCGTGGGCTCCACCATCGGAGGGTCGGGCGACGCGGGCAACACCATCGCCTTCAACGGTGCCAACGGCGTGACAGTCCTGGTTAGCGTTGAAAATACCATCCTCTCCAACCGTATCTTTTCTAACGGCAAACTCGGCATTGACCTCAACGATGATGGCGTGACGCCAAACGATGCGGGCGACACGAACGCGCAACAAAACTTCCCCGTGATCACGTCTGTTCCCAGGAGCGGTGATGTTGCGCTCATTAACGGCACGCTCAACTCCCAGCCCAGCACTTCGTTCAAAATCGAATTCTTCTCGAACTCTTCCTGCGACCCTTCGGGCAACGGTGAAGGCCAAACGTTTATTGGCTCGATCAATACCGAAACTGACGGGGCCGGCAACAGCTCGATTACTGCCGCTGCGCCGATGTCCAGCCTTTCCGGCAATTTCATCACGGCAACGGCCACAAACCCGAGCGGCAACACGTCGGAATTCTCGCAGTGCACGCAGCTATCGACGCCGCTCCCGGTAATACAGTTCGGTCAGTCCAGTTACATTACGTTTGAAGATTGCACCGCGCTGACAATTACGGTGGCGCGGGGAGGAGACACCACAACGGCGGCCAGCGTTTCCTATTCAACGCAATCAGGATCCGCCAGCGAGCGATCAGATTTCAATACGGCAGCAGGCACGATCAGTTTTGCGCCGGGCGAGACAGCCAAATCGTTCGACGTGCTGATCAGCGAAGACTCGTATGTTGAGGGCACCGAATCCTTCACCGTGGTGCTTTCAGCTGCCTCTGGCGCTACGCTCGGATCTCCGTCAACGGCAACGATTCAGATCTTGGATGATTCATCTGAGCCGGCAACAAACCCCATAGACGCGGCCGATGATTTCGTCTGTCAGCACTATCACGACTTCCTCAATCGCGAAGACGATGAATCGGGACTCGCCTTCTGGACCAACAACATCACCAGTTGCGGGACCGACGCCGCTTGTATTCAAAGAAAACGTATTGACACTTCGGCGGCTTTCTTCCTGTCGTTTGAATTTCAGGAGACGGGCGGGTTCGTCCTGCGCACCCAGCGGACGGCCTTCGGCAAGAAGTCTGAGGATCCCTTGACGCGCATCAGTTACAACCAGTTCATGCGTGATGCTCGGCAAGTTGGCGACGGGGTGGTGGTCGGACAGCCCGGCTTCGACGTACGAATCGGAGTAAACGAGCAGGCATACGCCACGCAAGTCGTCACGAGCACAGCCTTCATTAACCGTTATCCACTCGCCCAAACCGCCGATCAGTACGTGGACGCTCTCTTCGCGTCAGCTGGAGTGACGCCTAAGACTGCCGAGCGTCAGGCGGCAGTCAACGCCTTTGGCGGCGGCGGTACGGCGGGACGCACTGCCGCACTACGGTCAGTCGCCGACTCGGATTCAGTCGGGCAAGCCGAGTTCATCCCCACGTTCGTGCTGATGCAATACTTCGGGTACCTGCGCCGCAATCCAACCGATGCACCCGACAACAATGACAACGGCTATCAATTCTGGTTGACGAAGCTTAATAATTTCAATGGCAACTTCAACAAGGCTGAGATGGTGAAGGCTTTCATTTCGTCTAGCGAATATCGCTCGCGTTTTGGACAATTCTAATGATTCATGAAAAAGGAGACAAAATGAAATCTCGTTTCGGATTAGTCATCGCAATCGTGACCATCGCAGTTTCAGCGCAAGCTATCGCCGCACAAGTCGCCGCCACCAACGGCCCGGGAAAACTTATGAGTTGGACTGTCGACGGTAATGAACGCAAGGCGATCGTGTTCGCACCGAAATACACGGCTAAAGGCCAGAGGTTGCCACTGATTTTCGCTTTTCACGGCCACGGCGGCAACATGAATGGTACGGCGCAGTTAATGCATATTCAGACCGTGTGGCCCGAAGCCATCGTCGTCTATCCGCAGGGTCTCAATTCGCCATCCCATGTCGATTCGGAGGGGATCAAACCGGGTTGGCAGGTCGAAGCAAACCAGACAGATGGAAATGTGGGAAACCGGGACCTTGATTTCTTTGACACGATGCTGGCAACAATGCGTCAGACCTATCCGGTGGACGACAAACGCATTTACTCAACCGGTTTTTCAAATGGCGCGGTCTTCAGTTATTTGCTTTGGGCTGAACGCAGCAAGACGATCGCGGCTATCGGCGAAGTCGCCGGCCGGCTTTGGGACACAGAGCATCTCACCGAACCACGCCCAATCCTGGCAATCGCCGGCCGACTGGACAAGGTCGATCTATTTGATCTCCAGCTCAAGTCTATTGAGAACGATCAGCAGGTCGATAGCGCCACCGGTCCGGGCCAACCTTGCGGCCCGATCTGCACGTTTTATACATCAACAACGCAGACTCCAGTAAAGACGTTCATTCATCCCGGCGCTCACGTCTATCCGCCCTGGGCTCCAGCGGAGATCGTAGAGTTCTTCAAGGCGCATCACCTGTGAAGCGTCTCGGAAATTCGGGCTCAGAGATGAGCGGACATGGCTAGCTCAACTTTCAAATCTCTTGCTGCGGTGTGTTTGTGCCTGTCCCTGGCCGCGCACAGCGGATGCTTTTGGCAATCGTGTTGGCTCAACAAGTCGAGCTTGCCCCCGTTGCTGGGCTTTCGCCTCGGGATGAATCGTGAAGAACTCGAAAAGAAATTCGCTGGATTGAAAGTGAAAAACGAGAGCTATACCGAACTCTTCATTTCAGGATCAAGGACACTTCAAAAAGATCAGGATGTTTCGGCTGTGGATGAGATCGGGCACGTGGCGGTCAACGTCTCGCGTTTTCCAGAGTTCGCGGCGATAAACACGGTCGTAATCAAACTCGAAGATGGTCACGTTTCTCAGATTGAACTGACATACCCTGATGACTCGAGGTGGAAGAGCGAAGAGGATTTCTTGATCTTTGTCGCCCAGACCCTTCATCTGCCTGACCGGCGATATTGGAAGCCTGAACCTCGCCCGCGCTACGGCGAACAGGGCGCGTCGGTGAGTTGTAACGGACTTACCGTCCGCGCCGGCTTTCATTTGATCATCGGGTCCGCGCCCGCGCCCGGTGGGCCTGCTCCCATCGCCTTTCCCTTTGTCGTAGTTACGGATGACAACGCACCCCTTCGGGGTGCGACCCAATTAATTCCCATTTCCGGTGGTCTCCGCGGAC
>DNNE01000182.1 GCA_003487805.1 Blastocatellia bacterium
GACGCGACCATGATCGTGATCGGTTCGATGATCGGCTCGGGCATTTTTATTGTCTCCGCAAAGTCCGCTGCACTGGTGGGCGCGCCTGGATGGCTTTTGGCAGCGTGGGCCATCGCCGGAGTGCTGACGATTACGGGCGCGCTTTGCTGTGCTGAGTTAGCCGCAATGATGCCGCGCGCGGGCGGCCAATATGTTTTTCTGCGTGAGGCCTATGGTCCAGCCACCGGCTTTCTCTTCGGCTGGTCTCTGTTCTTCGTCGTACAGACGGGCACGATTGCGGCAGTTGCGGTGGCCTTCGCTAACTTCATGGGCGTGCTGACCGATCGCGTCTCCGACAGCATATACATTATTCCACCCATTCATCTGGGCAGCTACGCGATCACTCTTTCAACGCAACAACTCGTCGCGATCCTGCTGATACTCTTTCTCACTTTCACGAACACGCGCGGTCTCAAAACCGGCAAGCTCATTCAAAACACTTTCACCTTTACCAAGACGGCCGCGCTCATCGGCTTGATTCTAGTCGGCCTCGTGCTGGGCCGAAACGCCGGCAGCGCGGCTAACGCTGCTTCATGGTGGAGCCCGTGGGCGAACGCAGGTTGGGACCCGAGTTCAGTGCAGCCCGGAGTCGCAAAGACGAATGGACTGTGGCTGGTGATGCTGCTTGGGCTGGCGATGGTGGGTCCGTTGTTCGCTCAATCAGCCTGGAACAACGTCACGTTTACCGGCAGCGAGATCAAAGAGCCGGGACGCAATCTGCCGCGGGCCCTGCTGATCGGCTGTGGAACTGTGGTCGCGCTCTACCTGCTCGCGAATCTGGCCTATGTCGTTACGCTGCCATGGTCCGCGTTTCCGGCTCTACGAAATCCTCCGAACACCGTGGCCACGGAAACTATGAAGGCAGCCTTCGGTCATCCCGGAATGGTCCTGATGGCGATCGCGATTATGGTGTCGACGTTCGGATGCAACAACGGTTTGATTCTGGCAGGAGCACGAATCTATTACGCAATGGCCCGTGATGGTCTTTTCTTCAAGCGCGCCGGAACCCTCAGTTCACGTCATGTTCCAGTAGCCGCGCTAATCGCCCAGGGTATCTGGACTTGTTTGCTGACGTTGCCGCGAACGGTGACGGCCGACGCGAAAACGGGAGCGTTCAAGTACGGCAACGTGTATGGCCAACTACTCGATTATGTGATCTCAGCGGATCTGATTTTTTATGGCCTGATGGTCGGAGCGGTATTCGTGATGCGCCGCAAAGCGCCCGACCTCGAAAGGCCTTATCGCACCTTCGGCTATCCATTGGTGCCGATCATCTATATAGCGATAGCGGCGTTGTTAGTGATCGACCTGGCCTATCTCACGCCGGCAACGGCCGGCATTGGTTATCTGCTGGTGCTGACCGGAATTCCGGTCTATTTCATATGGAGAAGGCAGGCCAAAGCTGCTTAGCTCGGGCCTGCCTTCCTGGTTTCCTGTCCAGCGCGAAGTTAGTTTCCGGTTATGGAACCAAGGGTCGTTCGGGAGGCAACAGTCCTTCCGGCGGTTGGGCTGGTGGTCTTGGTCCCGCCCCTGGCGGAGGACCTCCCGGACCGCCAGGCCCGCCACCCGGTCCTGGTCCCGGTCCGCCTGGTCCTGGTCCACCCGGTCGCGGCCCTCGTCCTGGTCCATCCTGCCCCCCTGCACCACCTGGCCCTTTGCGGGGCCCTTGCGGACCCATGGTGTTGCGCATCGTCTGGAGCTTCATCTGCTGATCCGGCGTCAGCTTGTTCTTAATCCGGATCGCCATGCCCATGTGCAACGTTTTGATCTCACGTTCGGCATCAAGGACTTTATTGAGTTGCGCCAGCGCCTGCTGTTCGTTGACCTGATTCGCCTTCATGGTTTCGTGCAGAGCTTCCATCGCATCCTGCAATTGCCACTGTAGTTCGTTGAAGCGTGTGGTGGTTCGCTGAATCTCACCGCGCATGAACGTCTTCTGTTCGTCAGTCAACCCCAACTCGCGCTGGTGCTGCATGATCATGTCCGGCGGAAACATCGCATCAGCCAGATCCGGAGGCGGCGGTGGCATACGCTGTTGCATCTGCTGCGAAGGCCCGTCCGCCGGCTGCGGCTGTTGCGCTGATACGAACGCGGAACTTGCCAAAATAATCGTGATGACAAAAGCAGGGATCACGACGAGTCTCTTGCTCATGTTATTTCTCCTTCTCGTTTGCATGGCCGGGTAAAAACGATTTCAGTTCGTTCGCGTTTTCGTTGAACTGCGGCAGCGACTTGAACAAGCCATCCGTTTGCGAACTTAAGAGAGTCGCGGTTGGCGATTGCCAGTTGTCGATGTTGGTTGCTTCCTTCGCGGCCTCGCGAGCTGATGCAACCGTCAGCGCATTTGTTTGCGCCGTCGATCTCGGGACTCGCGATCTAATCGGTCGATGCACAGCTCCTGTTTGAACCGAAGCCGTCGGAACTTCATCTGGCGTCTTGACTACCGGCGGGGCAAAACTCGTAAGCGCAGGCACATTTGCGAAAGCCGAATACGTCGCGCGTGGTTGCGAATACTGCGACCACACCGCCAGTGAAATCAAAGCGCAGACGAGCAGCGCCGTCACCGCCGCGAACGAAAGCTTGAAAGCGCGCCGCGGCCGGAGCGCTCGCGACTGCGCGCGATTCCATTGCGAGGTGAAGCCTGGCGTTGCCTGCGCGTCGGCCAACTTCGCCTCGCTAAACAGCGCCCGGATTTTCTTGTCGTCCCCAATTATTTCCATAACCCATTTCCATTCTGGTCAGCGACTCGCGCAACTTCTTCTTGCCGCGTTCATAATGTTGTCGCGCGCTGCCAATCGAAACACCCATCACATCGGCCGCCTCACGCAAACTCAAGTCTTCGTAAAAAACCAAATGCAGCGCCTCGCGTTGGCGCCTGGGTAAAGTCTTGAGCGCGATCTGAAAATGCGTCTGCGCTTCAGACCGTTCGAAACTCGCTGTCTGGTTTTCGAAAGGAGCAGCGAGATCGTTCGCCTCGCTGGTGTCGGCCGCGAGTCTCAAACTGCGCAGCAAGCGGCGGCGATATTCGGTCGCCGCGGTTTTTCGAATCACCGCAAATAGCCAGGTCTTCAGGCTCGATTCGCCACGATACCTGGCTTTACCTTCAAAGATTTTCAAATAGACCGTCTGCAAAACCTCTTCGGCCTCAGTCGCGTCGCGGCGGCAACAACTGAGGGCCCAACCGAAGCTGGCGCCATGCAGTCTTTCCAGCTCAGTCCTGAAGTCCGCGATTTCCATCGGCTCAATTGTCACGGAAACGCTCCGTGTTCATGGTATTAGTTGCCTCTGCGGTCGGATTATATGACAGGTGGCCGAGTTCAACCGCAACGCTACCCTCTGTTCTCGGCGACCTTTCGCACTCTTCTGAGCATGATTAGACGGATTAGACCGCTAAACGGTCGTACCACAAGCCAATAAGCAAAAAACTTTCGACGGCTGGCTGAGTCGCCACAAACGACACGCGTTTCGGTGCAGAGAATGGTTTGTCCTTCGTGTCCTTCGCTAGTGGTGAAGTTCCAAACACCTCGCGCAAATCCTGCCGCCACCGGCAGATCAAAATCCGATCGATTGAATGGCGAGAGATTTCCGGTCGGCCGCCAAAACTTTCCCGTCACGCCGAGAAGTATTTCCTCAGACGGCTTTTCGGCAAGCAGGCCAAAGCCCGAATCGATCAAAGTCTGTAAGGTGATCCTTTGATTGTGCGGCAACGCGCGGAAGCCTCGCGCCAGGATTTGAGGAGCGGATCGCAACAACATTAGTAGCTTGATCGCGATTGAGCCCCCAAGGTCCGCCGTCCACAGCGCCTGATACACAACATCGGGAGGGGCGTTAATCAGAATGCTGTGGACTTCGACGGCGTCGGGATTTGGCGCGAATGAATCTATCAGCATCCCGGTTTGACTACTTCGTCCATTCACTCGAAATCTGCGACTCAACCTTTACCGGCACGGCCTGCACATACTCTTCGCCGGCGGCGCACATCGTCTGCTCAACAGTTTGCGCAACCTGCGCGGCTTCACCCTCATCAACTTCGACAACGATCTCATCGTGAATGATGTTCACGATCTTTGCCGAAGTCCCGCGCAATTCATCATTCAACAGCCGCAGCGCCCGCTTGAGAATATCGGCGCTGGTTCCCTGGATCGGCGCGTTCTTGCCGTTGCGCTGAGTCATGGAAACCTGTTGTCGATCTGAAGGATCGTAATTGAATTTGACGAGGCGGCCAGACCCGGTCCGCGCCTGCTTCTCGCTGACGGCGCGATTCGCGGATTCGCGCAGGTACGCATCAAGTTTTCGATACGTCGCAAAGTAACGACGCAGAACGTCTTCAGCTTCAGTCACGCTCAAACCCGTCATCATCGAAAAACGCTGCGCACCGATTCCGTAAACAACACCAAAGTTCAGACGCTTCGCAAAATCGCGTTGCTCTTTGCTGACCTGATCCTGGGCTACGCCAAAGACCTGGGCAGCAGTAACGCGATGAAGATCCGCTCCTGAATTGAAAGCCTGGATGAAGCCTTCATCGCCAGAGAATTCAGCGAGGATGCGCAGTTCGATCTGTGAGTAATCAGCGATGACCAATTGCCGGCTGTCGGGATGACCCATAAAGCAGCGGCGGTACTCGGCCGCGTGCGGCACCTGCTGGATATTTGGATTCGTGCAGGCAAAACGACCCGTCGGCGCTCCGATTTGACGAAAGTCGGCATGCAGGCGGCCAGTCTTTGGATTGATAAGCTCGACCATGTTCTGGCCATAGCTCGTCAAAGCTTTTTGCATCGTGCGGTACTCGAGCAGCTTCGCCACGATCGGATATTGCGCGGCCAGCGGCTGCAACTTCCAATTGCGGGTTGAATCAGGCAGCGGAATGCCGAGCCGATTCATCGCCTCAGTGACTTGCTGTTGCGAATCGAGATTGATATTCGCGCGGGGTGGTCCAAACAAAGAAGCTTGCGCCACGCCCTCGCCCAGCATCTCTTGCAGTTCATTCGCCAGCTCAGCACGGCGCTCTTCGACAATCGCCAGTTGCTCGAGCCAGCGCGTTTTATTCATATAAAACCCGGTCAACTCCAGATCGACGACTGGCATGACGCACTCAAACTCGAGTTGCGCACACTGAATCAACCCGAGCGATTTGATCTTATCGATCAATTTTTCGCGCAACGGGATCAGGACCGCGGCATCGCGCGCCGCGTACTGCAACTGCGCCTCCGAAAGTTCGAATTCCCAATTGCTGAGACGCTCGGTCTTATCAACTTCTTCGTTGAGATAGCGCGCGGCGATCGCATTCAGTCCATGCCTCTCTTCAATGTCGCCGGCGGAAACCAACTGGCTGGCCAGCAACGTATCGAACAAGCCGCCGAGATCAACGCCGAGATTGTGCTTGATGAATTTCGCGTCGAACTTTGCGTTGTGCGCAATTTTGATTGGACGCGGAGAGCTAAAGAGTTGCCGCAAAGGAGCGAGCGCTTCGCCCCTTTTCAAATCCGTATCAGCAAAACGATTGAGATCGATGATGAAGACGCCGTCAGGCGTGGCCAGCTGAATCAGACGTAAGCGTGAGAGGTAAGGATCGAGATCCGTCGTCTCTGTATCGAGACCAATTACTTGTGCGTTTGAGAGTTCCGAGACGGCGCGACGAAGTTCTTCGGGAGTCTTAACGAGTTGATACTGCGTGTTCATTCATAAGTGAATTTAGCACACCATGTCAGAAGCCCGACCGTCAGGGAGGGCACGATTGATTAAGTTGCCCTCCCTGACGGTCGGGCTTCTGACACTAATGCTTTGATCCGATCAGGTAAGTCACGCCTTCATCATCGGGAACGAATGCCGAATGAATTGTGTTGGCAGGGAGGTAATCTCGATCACCGGGGCGCAGCCGGTAGGTTTCGTGACCGACGCGCAGTTCCAGTCCGCCGCTGATGATCCAGTGCGATTGGTCCTCTGCGTGCGCGTGCGGGCCATACTTCGTGCCGGGCGCGTCCTTCGATAGAAAGACGCTATAACCTTCGTCGATCAGTCGTCTCTTCAACTCCTGGGCTTCTGGCGCGCCGGCTTCAGCCCAGCGCTCAACTTCAATGCTCATGTTTTCACTCTGCCACAAGCCAGCCGGATTGCACAGCCGCGAAGCAGCATCACTTGGTTCGCGATCTCAAGGCAGAAATGAATTCCGAAACGATCAAACCAACGATGAACCATTGAATAAAGAATCCGACATAGGCTGCGATATCGTTCGGCTGATGCACATTTCGACTAAACATAACCCCTACAATGAGTGGCAGGACATTCAAAGCGCTCCACATGTTTGGAATCGCCACGTGATAAAGAAAGAATTCGCTAAACGGACCTTCGTCGCTGATCAGAAAACCAAAACGAACGCGCCCAGGACAAACGCACCCGCAAAATAACAGTGACGCCTTAGACTCGAATTCATCTAATTGCAATTATCTTGAAGGACGCCGGGTGGGAGTCGATCTTTGATTTGCCTGAGGATGTTCCGGGCGAGAGCCGGAACCAAACCACCCTCGCCACCAACCAAACAATCCCCCGGCAAGTAAGGCGAAGACAACCGCGCCTACCAACGCGAGTTTCAAAGCCAGTCGAAGAATTCGGCGGGCGAGAAATAACAAAACTACGAAAACAACGACAACGAGAAAAAGACCTGACAGAGTAGTGAACATATCCGAACGCTAGGCGCCGCTGCTGACTCCTGACTCCTGACTTCTGACTTCCGCTTTTTGATAGCTCGCCAGGATCGTCGTTTTGATGTTGCCGCGCACGTTGAAGTCGCCTTCGATTTCTACGCTCAACGGATCGCAGGCGGCCACAAAATCTTCAAGGATCATGTTGATGACATGCTCGTGAAAGACCTTGACGTTGCGGAACGCATTTATGTAGAGCTTCAAACTCTTCAGCTCGACGCAGCGTTCATTCGGAACATACTCGAGCCGAATCGTCGCAAAATCAGGAAAGTCAGAAAACGGACAGATGCAGGTGAACTCGGGAATTTCGAAATTGATCTTTATCTCTTTGCCCGGATACTCATAAGCAAAGGTGTCGAGCGGATATAGATCCATCTCCTCGCGCGGAGTCGAGCGAATATCGAGGCCTTGCTGGTTGGGCGTCTCCAATGTCGTGCTCATTTTCAGAATTCGCGTTCGTAGTAACGATCGGGCGGCCGTCTCCCAATCTCAAAAACTTTAATCAAAGCCAGCCCGGAGATAAATCCGCCGACGTGCGCGGCGTAAGCAACGCCGCCTGCTTGTGACCCGCTGCCGAGCACCCCCAATCCGTTAATCAACTGAAACACGAACCAGAGACCGATCGCAATGAACGCGGGCATCGGCGTTGCGAACCAACCCAGTATCACGACCACCCGGTTCGTCGGAAACAGCAGGATATAGCCACCGAGCACTCCTGAAATTGCGCCTGAGGCACCGAGACTCGGCACCAGCAAGCTCGCCGGATCAGTCGCGAAGAGCGCAGTCGCCAGGACATGTGAAAGTCCCGCGATGATTCCGCAGACAAGGTAGAAAATAAGATACCTCAGGTGACCTAGACGATCTTCGATGTTGTCACCAAAGATGAAAAGGAAAAGCATGTTGCCGAAGATGTGCGCGATGCCGCCATGCATGAACATCGAGGTGAGCAGCGTGAGGTAAACCGGAATCGGCGTCGGCTGCAATCCCGGCATCTCGATGCGCTGGCCGGTTAACTGTTGGACGGCTACAGGACGGGTGACGATGTCCCTGCCGGTGATGATCTCACCGGGAACGGTCGAGTACGCGTAGGTGAACTTATCGTTGCTGCCGAGGCCCTGAAGAAACACAAACACCAGCACGTTAACCGCGATGAGCACGTAGTTAACGACCGGCGCGGTGGTGCGGCCTCTGTTATCGTCAGCTATTGGAAAAAGCATGATCTACTCTTTGCTGCAAACGTATTGACGTTGTATATACGTTTGATGTTATCTTTTACTGGTGGATGTCACCTACACGTTGCATGAAATCGAATTTGAATGGGACGAACGAAAGTCTAAGACAAATCTTCGTAAGCACAAAATCTCATTTGAAACCGCATGCGAAGTTTTCTTCGATCCATTCCTACGTGTGGTTGACGCCGGCACGGTTGGGGGCGAACAGCCCCAAGCCGTAATCGGCATGACGACGAATTGGCGCCTGCTGTGCGTCGTGTTTATTGAGCGCGAAGAGGTCATCCGACTCTTGTCAGCACGAACGGTCGAAAAAGGAGAAAGAACCTTATATGAAAATCAGTAAGTTGAAAGTGCGATTACAAAAAAATCGGGCAATGACCACGATCAGCCTGCGAATTCCCGAAGATGTAGTTAACGATCTAAAAGAAATCGCTCCGCGTCTGGGATTCTCGGGTTATCAACCGCTAATTCGCGCCTACGTCGGACAGGGGTTGCGTTCAGACTTGGAACGATTGAATCAACACCCGAAGCTTTCACATCTGGTTAAGAGCTTACGCAAGCACGGCGTCAAAGACGAGGTGATCGCGTCTGCGATTGCCGAAATAAACGATTCGAGCAAGGCTGCGTGAACTGCGGATCGTTTCACTCCGTCGCCGCTTCAGCCAACGCCAGATCGCCTGCGGCAAGTTCGCGCCGCACTTCTTCAGGGGTCCCGAACACGCGCGCCTTCTCATCATCAAACTCGCCTTCCCAGCGCGCCACGACGATAGTAGCCAGACAATTTCCCAAAACGTTCACGGACGTGCGGCCCATATCCATCAATTCATCAACTCCGAAGATCACCGCGACACCGATCGCCCCCAGCCCGCCCGGCATAAAGCTGTTCAAGGTCGCCAACAAGATCACCAGCGCGGCGCGCGGCACGCCCGCGACGCCTTTTGAAGTAATCATCAGCGTCAACATCATGACGATCTGGCGGCCAAAACTCATGTGACCAATCGTCGGCTCCGCCGCTTGCGCGACAAAGACAGAAGCCATCGCGAGATACAACGTCGTGCCATCAAGATTGAAACTGTAACCGGTCGGCATCACAAAGCCGACAATGCGTCGCGGCACACCCAGCCGCTCCATGTTCTCCATCGCTTTTGGCAGAGCGGATTCGCTGCTGGTGGTGGCGAATGCGATCGTGAACGGCTCGCGGACGGCTCTCAGGAATTGTTTGATAGGCACGCGCGCGATGATCATTACCGCGCCAAAGACGAACACGACCAGGACAAACAACGCGAGATAAAGCGAGCCAATTAGTTTGCTGAGATTCCACAGAACGGTTAAGCCATTCGTGGCGATCGTATGGGCCATCGCGGCGCCCACGCCGATGGGAGCGAACATCATCACGTAGTTTGTGAACTTAAACATGACTTGCGACAGCGCGTCACAGCCACGCAGAATCGGCGCCGCTCTTTCGCCCATCGCCGACACGGCCATCGCAAAGAGCACGCTGAAGGCGACGATCTGAAGCACGTCGCCGCGCACCATCGAATCGATCACGCTGGCGGGAAAGATATGGACCAGCAGATCGCGAAAGCCCTGCGGCTGTGTCTTAACGAGAGTGGCGATGTCGCTCCCGCCACTAAGAAGAACGCCGGCTCCCGGTTTCGTGAAATTCACGATTGCAAGGCCGATGAATAGCGCAATCGTGGTGACGATCTCAAAATATAGTAGCGCTTTCGCACCCATGCGGCCGACCTTCTTCAGATCACCACCGCCGGCAATGCCGACGACCAGGGTAGAAAAAATCAGCGGCGCAATGATCGACTTGATGAGGTTAAGAAAAATGTCGCGCAGGAAATAGACGTTGTTGCCCCACTTGGGACTGATATAGCCGAGTACTCCGCCAATCACGAGCCCGATCAGAATTTGGGTGGTCAGCGAAGGCCGGTACCAGGGGCGTGGTTGCGTAGTTGATTGAGTGGCCGTTTTCGACTGAGTCATGATCAAAAGTTATGTCCGCTGATTTTGAAGACTACCTTCGATTCAGTGAAGCTGATGCTTTCAATCACTGCTTCAGCTTTAACGTTGATCCAGCCTTGAGACTGGAAAAACTGCTCAATTACAATCTCCGCTTTCCTCAGCGTGGCGGGATCGAGCGGTCTGTCCTTGCGCACATCGACGCCTTGTTTGGTTAGCTCGTTAATGACAGCGGATTGATCCGACAGCTTAAGACCTTCGAATCTGACTTCAGCGATCAGCGGCAATTCAACCATTTCAAAAACGACGCGGACGCCGCCCCTGACAGCGTCTTCAAGAGTCACGCGCGTTTTTTTGCTGTCAAAGTAGCCCGTTGCCAAGAGCGCCTTGAGGTCCTGCTGGACTAAATCTGCATTGAAAGTGTTGCCGGGACGAGTCAGAATCCAGCCGAGAATTTGCTCTTTGGTCAGGCGGCGATATCCGATGAAATCGAGGTCTTCCACCAACCGGCCGGCGGCCTCAGCAGGATCGATCCTCTCTGTGACTGCGCCTACATCGTTGACGCTGAACTGGAACTGCATCGCTTGCGAAATGGAATGTAAGTTTAATTCCGCGGGCAAGAATCGCGTGTTACGGACCAAGCTGATGGCGCTCTCAGTAACACCGAACGGCAAGCCTTGAATCACTGTGATATCCGTCACTCGGCCGTTGTGACATAAAACTGCATTGATGATCACGGTTCCGTGAACACCATGCGCGTTGGCTTCGTTTGGCACCGTCAAGCTCTTGAAATCGATGATGCGCGCGCGCCGCTCGACATCCTTACCGCTGTAGATTTTTCCCGGGCACTTGTCGGCGGATACTGGCGGCACTAATTGAGCATGGCCGGAGGACACCATCACAAAGACGAAAAGAACCAACATCAATATTCTTGTCATCCGCGTCACCTTCCCCACTTCAGTTTATTCCGTAACACCTCGAAATAATTTCGATTTGGGGGCTGGACCAGATTGAAGGCTGTTTCGCTCTTGCGAATGACGACCCGGTCCTGTGCTTTCAGCGAGAAACCAACCTGGCCGTCAAGTGTCAGCGCAACTTCCTCTTTCTCAGTAATCAAGCGTACCTCGATCACAGAATCATCAGGCACAACGATCGGCCGGTTGGAAAGCGTGAACGGGCAAATCGGCGTGATTACCATCGCGTTCATCGATGGAAAAATGATCGGGCCGCCGGCTGAGAGATTGTAAGCCGTCGAGCCGGTCGGCGTGGCCACGATCAAGCCATCAGCGCGAAACAGATTGACGAACTGCGCGTTCAGATAGGCTTCGATCTCTACAATCCGAGCGAGGGCTGACTTGTTTACGACGACGTCGTTCAGCACGCGATTGCTCGTTACTAACTCTTCGCCGCGCCACAGTTCGACGCTCAGCATCAGGCGCTGCTGAGCCTTGTATTTACCCGCGAGAATCCCTTCGAGCGCGGGAAACAATTCTTCAATCGGAAACTCGGCGAGGTAGCCGAGGCCGCCATAGTTCACCCCGAGTACGGGCACCTGGATGTCGCCCAGCATACGGCCCGTCGCGATCATCGTTCCATCACCACCGAGCACGAGTATCAGATCGACGCGTCGCGGGAGTTCTTCCTCGCTGACGATCTCGACGGGGCATCCGGTTTCGTATTCGATCTGTTCACGCGAGATTTCCGGAAGACCGACGAAGGAAATGCCGCGTTCGCTTAACCACTTCGTCAGGCGGCAGAGTGTTTCCAGGGCGTCCGGCTGGTGCGGTTTGACGATGACACCGATGCTCTTGATTGAAAACTGGGCCATGTTGGCGAGTCTTGCTGAAACGCGCGGATGATAGCATAAGCCAATGTTTAGAGGCGGGCT
>DNNE01000139.1:0-143 GCA_003487805.1 Blastocatellia bacterium
CGCAAATTAACAATTTGCGCTACAAAAATGACCAAACGTGAACGCATCTCTTCCGGCACTAAATGGGAATCGATTGTCGGTTATTCGCGCGCCGTCAAAGTCGGCAACCGCATTTACGTCACGGGCACGACGGCTACCGGAGC
>DNNE01000139.1:439-5280 GCA_003487805.1 Blastocatellia bacterium
ACGACGGCTACCGGAGCAGACGGCGAGATCGTCGGCATTGACGACGCGTACGAACAAGCGAAGCAATGCCTGCGAAATATTGAGAGCGCGTTGCAGCGTCTGGGAGCCGGATTTGAACACGTCGTACGCACGCGCATGTACGTGACTGACATTTCACGATGGCAAGAATACGGACGCGCGCACGGAGAAGTCTTTCGCGAGATTCTGCCCGCCACCGCCATGGTGGAAGTGAAGGCACTGATCGATCCGCGCATGCTAATCGAGATTGAAGCCGATGCGGAACTCTGAACCGGCAGTCGAATGGAATGGATGCTGGTAGTAGGAACAACGGGTAATTCAACAACAATGAGAATGAACAGGGCAACAATAGGATTGACCGTCGGGTTCTTTGTCTGTGCAGCGGCAACCGCTATGGCCCAGGCGACCTCAGGGGCGAGAATTTTCCGAGGCTCGGTTGGCGGAAGTAACTTTCAGATGCGTCTGAATACTCAGGGCACCAACGTCTCGGGCACTTACTCGTACGACACAGTCGGCGAAGAGATTAAGCTAACCGGGCAGCTGGATGCTCAGGGCAAACTTGATCTGGCGGAATTCGATGCCAAGGGCAAACAAACTGGAAAGTTCGCCTGCAAACAATTCTATGCGGTCGAACCCGACTGCATGTGGTCCAGGCCGGATGGCACCCGCGAGGCTTACGCCACAATCACGGAGCAGCACATCGGATTCGCGAATGGCCTGCAGATCGTGCCGAAGACGATCGCGAATCGGCGATCTGGTGTGAAGGTTTCTTATCCGCAGCTGGCGGCCGCCGGTGGCGCATTGAGCGCCGGCGCGATAAGTTTTAACCGCCGAGTTCTCGCCTTGACCCAAAAAGCCATTAAAGATTTCGTGCCGGGGTCTGAAGCGGGAAAGAACGCTCTGGAACGGAACTATAACGTTCTGATTGCTAATGATGATCTGATCAGTGTCGAGATGACGGAATACCAGTATTCAGGCGGTGCTCACCCGAACGATGATTTTGATTCGTTAACTTACGATCTATCGGCCAACAAGGAACTCGGGCTTGACGATCTCTTTAAGCCAGGCAGCGATTACAAAACAGCAATTGCCAAGTACGTGGTGGCTGACATCGAAAAGCGCGCGGTGGCGATGGAGGAATCAGATGCCAAGTCCGAAGGACGCAAGCCCGTCAAGCGTGAGGATCCGATTGTGACTGAGGACCAGTTGTCCGAAATATCAAGCTGGGGACTTACGCCAAAGGGCCTGGTCGTATATTTTGATTTTGCCCATGCGATCGCCGTGTTCGATCGCACGGTCATCCCCTACAATGTCGTCAGTGAATACCTTAAACCTAATAGTCCGGCAACCCGAATCTACAAACACTAAGTTACCAGTACAAGGCTCGTAAATATACGAGGAGTAAAACATGGATCTTTCGATCACAGTTAACGGAATCAAATTCCCCAACCCTTTTCTATTGGGCTCTGGCCCGCCGGGAACCAACGCGCGCGTGCTCGCAAAATCTTTCGACGCGGGCTGGGGCGGCGCGGTCGCCAAAACCGTCAGCCTCGAATCGAGCAAAGTCGTAAACGTGGTGCCACGTTACGGCAAGCTGCGCTCGCGCGAAAACAACGAAGTAATTGGATTCGAGAATATCGAACTGATTTCCGATCGGCCGATCGAGGTTTGGCTGGAAGAGTTTCGCCAGGTCAAAAAAGATTATCCAAACAATATTCTGATCGCCTCGATCATGGAGGAGTACACCAGGGAACGTTGGCAGGAACTCACGCGTCTGGTTCAGGACACCGGCGTAGATGCCTTCGAACTAAATTTTTCGTGTCCGCACGGAATGACTGAACGGAAAATGGGATCGGAGATGGGCGAGCATCCAGACCTGTGCGAGGAAGTAACGAGTTGGGTCACAGAGGTCGCGAAGATTCCCGTCTGGGCCAAGATGACGCCGAACATTACAAACATTACAGAGCCTTCGCTGGCCGCGGTGCGCGGCGGCGCCGCCGGCATCTCAGCCATCAACACGATTCTCTCGGTGATCGGAGTTAATCTCGACACCCTGCGGCCCATGCCGACCGTTGAAGGTCACACAGTTCCCGGTGGTTTTTCGGCGCAAGCTGTGAAGCCGATAGCGCTCCGCATGGTGAGTCAACTCGGTCTCGGTCTGCCGGAAGGAATAACGATCAGCGGCATTGGCGGCATCGAGAATTCGCACGACGCAATCGAATTCATGCTACTCGGCGCTTCGACGGTACAGATTTGCACCGGCGTAATGCTCCAGGGTGTGAAGATGGTCGACGAACTGCAAGCAGGCCTGGCGAAGTTCATGACTGACAAAGGCTTCAACTCAGTGCAGGAGATCGTCGGCAAGAGCCTGCCTTACTTTTCCACGCACATGGAACTGGTGAAAATGATGAAAGAGGCCAAGCGCCACAAAGCCGGCGAAGCGGCCCGTGATAACGAATGGGCGCAGAAAGATATTACTGAGAAGACTGCCGAGTTAACTTCCAATTGATAGGGTAGGAGTAGCGATGTTGAGTGAATACCTTCGTGCCGCGATGCGTCACGCGAAATACGAGTTATTGTCGGACGATGGCAGTTTCTATGGTGAGATTCCTGATTTTCAAGGCGTCTACGCAAATCAAGCGACCTTGGAGTCCTGCCGTGAACAGCTCGAAGAAGTACTCGAAGACTGGGTTTTGTTTCGGGTCTCGAGAAACCTGGAGTTGCCAGTCATAGATGGGCTAAGAATTGAAATTAAGAAGGTCGCTTGATGCCCCGGCTTGGACCCATTAAGAGAAATGATCTTGTCTCTCACCTTCGAAGGTTAGGTTTTGACGGTCCCTATGCTGGAGGCAAACATCAGTTCATGATTAGAGAAGCCGTCACCGTCACAATCCCGAATCCTCATAAAGGTGAGATTGGCAGAGACTTTCTCGTTCGCATCCTTCGGCAGGCGGGAATCGATCGCGAAGAGTGGGAGAAACTCTAGAGACATCACGCAAGCGAAGCCGCGCGCGACACCGAATGGGCGCAGAAAGATATTACTGAAAAGACGGCGGAGTTAACCTCGGATTGGCATTCACATCAATCTGACAATAAGGAAGCTATGAGCGAACAAAGCAATACGGCAATCGTAAAACGTATTTACGAAGCATTCGGCCGTGGCGATATCGAAGCGATTTTGATTAATCTGGCTGACGACGTCGAATGGGTTGTGAGCGGCCGCCAGGACGGCATTCCCTATGCGGGAACGTATCACAGTCGCAACGGCGCACGCGATTTCTTTTCGTTGCTGGGTGAGTCGATTTCTTATGACCAGTTTGAACCCCGGCGTTTCGTTGCTGAGGCTGATCACGTCGCGGTCTTTGGCTATTACCACGGCAACGTGAAAACAAACGGCCAGGCAGTCGAAACGAACTGGGCCATGGAATGGACCCTCAAGGACGACAAGGTCACGAGCTTCACGGTTTATGACGATACGGCCGCAGTGGCCGCAGCTTTTGCGATGGCAACCCCAACATCCACCTGACACACATTGGCCCAGCGGCCACACTTTCTTGATTGACAAAGTCGCGACGTCCGTCTATGGTGCGTGAATTCTTCTGACAATTTATTTTGACCAAGCTGTAAAGGCTTATTAGACCAACGCTCGGAGGCTCAAACAAAGATGCTTTCAATCCTGGCTTTAGTGTGTAGCATTGCAAGTTTTATCTGTTTCATCATCGTCCTGATTAAGCAGTTTCAACAGGGTAGCGTGGTGCACGGCATCATCGGCATCATCACCTGCGGCATCTGGACTTTCATCTGGGGATGGATGAATGCCGGCCGGCTCAACATCAAAAATATCATGATGATTTGGACCTTGCTGGTCGTCGTATGCATCATCCTGAATGTGTTGGGCGGCGGGTTCTATTACCACGTCGGGACAACCACGCCGTAACAGCATCTGAGTAACGTCGCCGGTGCTGAGTTTGAAGGAGAGTCTTAGGCTTCTTCAAACTCACCGACGACCGGCGCATGATCTGACGGGCGCTCCCACGCTCTCGTCTCTTTATCGATCCAGGTCTTACGGTTGCGCTGCGAGAGCGGTGCCGACACCCAGATGTGATCGATCCTTAGCCCCAGATTCCGGCGAAATCCACCCGCGCGATAGTCCCACCACGAATAGTGTCCGCCTTCCTGCGTGTGCAACCGAAATGTGTCCGTGAATCCCCAGTCTTTGATGTGCTGAAGCGCTGCTCGCTCGGCGTCACTAAAGAGAATTCTGTTCTGCCACAGCCGCGGATTGTGTACATCGCGCTCTTCCGGCGCGACGTTAAAGTCGCCGCACAGAAGCACCGGCGATGTTGGATCACATTTCTGATCGAGCAACTCCCTGAGACGCTTCATCCATTGAAGCTTGAATTGATATTTATCCGAGCCCACCGACTGTCCGTTCGGAACATAGACGTTAACGATAGAGATGCCGGCAATATCGGCTATCAGCAGGCGTGATTGACTCGTCGCATCATCTTCGGGAAAACCGCGAACTTCGTTGGCACAGCCGGCCCGCGAAATGATCGCGACACCGTTGTAGCTTTGTTGGCCAAACAAAAGACAGTCATAGCCGGCGCTCTTCAATTCAAGCAGCGGGAACTTGTCGTCTGCACACTTGGTTTCCTGCATGCACAGGACGTCCGGCTGCTCTTTTTCCAGCCAGCGAATGACGAGCGGCAGGCGCGCGATGATTGAATTGACGTTCCAGGTAGCGATTTTCATTTTGGAGTGCGTCGGCTTGCCGACGCTTTTCTTATGTTTAGCCGGACCAAAGCGGCGTCAAGCCGCCG
>DNNE01000139.1:5567-13082 GCA_003487805.1 Blastocatellia bacterium
AAAGCGGCGTCAAGCCGCCGCACTCCAAATTACAGCGTTGCCATCAACGCCGCCAGCAATGCCCCGCGCGTAGGAATATCGTCGGCGATGATGTATTCGTGCGCTGCGTGTGCGCCATCGCCTTGGACGCCTAACCCATCGAGGACGGGCACGCCCAACGCCGCGACAAAGTTTCCGTCTGATGCTCCACCGACACTAGCTTCACCTAGATCAAAGTTCAAAAGCGACGCGAGCGCGCGAGCATGACTGTAGAGATTCTCAACTTTCTGTGTGCGCTCAAGCGGCGGGCGATTGATGCCACCCGTGATAACCACCTGCGCGCCAGGATCAAAGGGCGCCAACGATAGGATTCTTCTTTCGGTTTTCGCGCCTGAGTCCGCCGAGGTAAAGCGCATGTCCACTTCGGCGCGCGCTTCAGCCGGAATAACATTGGAGTGTGTGCCTCCATGCACAACGTTGACAGTAACCGTAGTGCCCAGATCAGGATCGTTGAGTTCGTGCAGCCGAATCGTTTGCTTCGCAAGTTCGAGCACGGCGCTTACACCCTTTTCCGGATCCAGTCCCGCATGCGCTGCTCGACCTTTCACGTCAACGAGGAACATGCCGGTTCCCTTCCTCGCCGTCTTCACTCGGCCCTCACTCGCAGGAGGTTCGATCACCAGCGCCGCGCGCGATTTTTTTGCTTCCGCTTCAACCAAGGGTCTGCCGCTCGGACTTCCGGTTTCTTCATCGCAGGTTAACAAAATCGTTACCGTAGATTGCGGAAGCGCATGGACGGCTTCACATGCTCGCAATGCTTCTAACGCGAGTGCGCAGTTAACTTTCATGTCGAAGATGCCGGGACCATAGATGCGATTGACTTCAGTCCGCCAGGGCCGATCCTTAATGGCGCCGCGTGGATGAACTGTATCGGTGTGGCCAAGAATTAAGATGCCCGGCGAGTTATCGTTTTTCCCGAACGCGCGCACAGCAATGTGTTCGCCAAAGTCTTCGCTGGTGAATCGCTCGACCGAGTTCACGCTGCTAATGCTCGCGGCGGCGCTGGCTAGCAGCGATACGACTGCGCTGCTGCCTTCTTTGTCGCCCGAAGGCGATTCCGCTTCAACCAGCGCACAAGTCAACGCGAGCAACTCGTGTTGGCGCGAGATGAAGTGATCGCGCAGAGCCAACATCTGTTCTTTCGTCAAGGCTTGTGGCATGCAATTACGAGCTGATCGTTTCCTTTCTCGTAGTGAGCTGCTCGATCCTTTTTGAATTAACTTCGAAGCCGATCCCAGGTTTCTCAGACGCCGCGATCGTCCCACGCGCGCTGACTGTTACCGGCGGTTCGATAATGTCTTCTTCCCAGTAACGACTGCTGGCGGAAACATCGCCGGGCAAGGTGAAGCCCGCGAGCGTGGCCATCGCAATGTTGTGCGCGCGCCCAATACCCGCCTCTAACATCCCGCCGCACCAAATGGGAATTTTGTTTTCGCGCGCTACTTGCTCAACTTCCTTCGCCTGGGCATGCCCACCGACGCGGCCGAGCTTGACGTTGATTATTCGACAGGCGCCGAGCGCAATCGCATGCCGGGCGTCGGCAGGCATCTTCACGGATTCATCAAGACAGACTGGGGTGGCGATCTGCTTTTGCAGCTCCGCATGATCGAACATGTCATCATAAGCCAGCGGCTGCTCCAGCATCATCAATTTGAATTCATCGAGAGCTTTGAAGAGTGGAATGTCAGAGAGAGTGTAGGCGGAGTTCGCATCACCCATTAATTGAATCTCCGGAAAGCGTTCGCGGACGCGCCGGACAATATCCAGGTCCCAACCCGGCTTAATCTTAATCTTGATGCGCTGGTAACCCGCTGCCAGATCCTTATCGATCTTCTCGATCAATTGCTCCGGCGAGTCCTGAATCCCAATCGAGACTCCGCAAGGAATCTCGGTATGGACTCCGCCAAGATATTTCCACAGCGGCACGCCCGCGCGCTTCGCTTCCAAATCCCAGCAAGCAGTTTCAATCGCGGCCTTGGCCATGCGATGGCCGCGCACTCGCTTCATCAGATCGTACACACCCGCGGCGTTTTCCGCTTCAGCATTCACAACCATCGGCGCGAGAAAATCTTTCAGCGTGGCCCAGGCAGTCTCAGTCCATTCATCAGAATAGAAAGGCCCCTCGCCGCACGTGCACTCACCCCAACCCTCTGCGCCATCCCGGTCGACGACGCGCGCCAGAATGATCCGGCGCTCAGTCGTGCGTCCAAAACTGGTTTCGAAAAAATGAATCAGCGGCAGACGAATTTCGCGCAGTTCGATTGAAGATATTTTCACGAAATGAATCGCTCCGGAATTGACGAAGCGCCATTATGCCTTGCACGTGAAAGATTGTCAGCCGTGCGTACCGCTGCGCAGCGAAGCCACCGTCTGATCCCTAACGACTCGCCCGCCATGCAACAATCTCATCAACGCTGGGATTTAATTCATTGTTAACACGTTTAGCAACACGCGGTATTGACCTTGTATTCAATAGTTTGATATAAGACGCCTTCAGCTTTTGAAGGTGTCGCGTTTTTCCCGCCTAGAAGATAGCTTCACCAATTAACTTGAGTCTAGTTCGTCACTGAGAGGAAGAGTCCATGTCTAAATCTACCCCCATTTCTGTATCCCGTGTGCGTTTCGTGCCCTTGACGATAGTCACGATTTTTAGCGTCTTGTGCTTGGCGTTGATATTTACCCTGAGCAGCACCGCTGCCGGCGTCCTGATTGCCGGTTGGGGTTTTGAGGGAGTAAGTACAACAAATACGGGTCAGACACCAACTGTCAGCGTCGGCTCGGCTACCGCTGATTCGGGAGCTTTGACGTCAGGTTCTGCTTTCACTGGATTCCATGCGAGTGCAGCAACGGCGTGGAGTAACCCTGCAGGGAATGCGTCGATAAAATCAGTTTCAAGCAACAATTGGAGTGTTGGGGATTATTATCAATTCTCACTCAGCACGTCCGGTTATAACGCAATCAACATAACGTGGGATCAGACGGGTAGTGCTACAGGCCCCAGGGATTTCAAAGTCCAATACAGTACGAACGGATCTACTTTTACTGACGCGACCGCGTACTCTCTTACTAATCCAGCTATTGCGTGGTCCACCACCGGTAGTCCAAACCTCCCATCCCGAAGAACGCTTGATCTGAGTAGCGTTACTGCGTTGGACAACCAATCAACGATCTATATCAGGATCGTTGACAATTCAACAACCGCAATTCAGGGAACCACTGTTGCATCTGGAGGTACTGGCAGGGTTGATAACTTTACCGTAAGTGGTACAGCCGTTACCGGCACATTTACACTAGGTGTGACTCGCAACGGAACTGGCACCGGCACGGTCACGAGTTCTCCTGCGGGAATCAATTGCGGAGCGACCTGTTCGGCTAGCTACAACAGCAGCACATCGGTAACTCTAACCGCGACTGCGGACGTGAACTCGACATTTACCAGTTGGTCCGGTTGCGATTCCGTCTCAGCCAATACCTGCACCGTCGCGATGACTGCCAATCGCAACGTGACTGCTACCTTTACGTCTTCTCTGAGGACGCTGACTGTAAGCCGGAACGGAACGGGCACTGGAACGGTCACCAGTTCGCCTGCCGGAATTAATTGCGGGGCCACGTGTTCGGCCGCCTACAATGTTGGAACCGTCGTAACACTTACGGCGACACCTGACGTTAATTCAACTTTCACCAGCTGGACTGGATGCGATTCGACTTCTGGCAATCAATGCACGGTGACGATGAGCGCGACCCGCACTGTGACGGCGACCTTCACGTCTTCGCTGCGAACGCTGACTGTGAGTCGGACCGGGACGGGTACGGGAACGGTAACCAGCTCGCCTGCCGGAATTAATTGCGGCGCCACGTGTTCGGCAACATATGCTGACGGCACCGTCGTAAATTTGACGGCTACCGCCGGCGCGAATTCGACCTTCAACGGATGGAGCGGAGCCTGCACGGGAAGCGGCGCTTGCGCGATCACGATGGACGCAGATAAATCGGCCACGGCGAATTTCATCGTGACGCCGCCACCGGCGAATGACGTCGTAATCAGTCAGGTGTACGGCGGCGGCGGTAACACCGGGGCAACTCTGACAAATGACTATATCGAACTTATTAACCACAGCAGTTCGCCGGTTAACTTGAGCGGTTGGTCAGTACAGGCCTTTGTCAGCACAACTGGCACCTGGCAGGTGACTCCACTTACGAACTTCAACCTGTTGCCCGGTCAGTATTATCTGATTCAGGAATCTCAGGGAGCCGGTGGTACGGACCCTCTGCCTACGCCCGATGCGACCGGGACCATACCGGTTAGCTCCACGTCTACGAAGGTCGCCTTAGTAAACAACACCACGACGATCACTGCGGCTTGTCCCAATGCTGGCGCAGCCGGGATAGTTGATCTCGTCGGCTACGGCCCGACGGATTGTTTTGAAGGTTCAGGTACAGCGCCGGGACTTTCAAACACCACGGCCGACTTCCGGTTGAACGGCGGATGCTTTGACACTAACGACAACTCCGTTGACTTCGTCACAGGTGCGCCCAATCCACATAATTCTTCGTCAGCCACGCACGATTGCACCGGTCTTTCAGCCACCGGCTCGGCGAACCCGAGCACGGTTCTGCAGGGCAATTCGACCATTCTGACGGTTAATGTGGCCCCGGCTCAGAATCCAGCCAGCAGCGGCCTAACTGTCACCGCCGATCTTTCTTTAATAGGAGGATCAGCAAGCCAGCCATTCAGTGGGTCAGGGACGACTTTCACTTTCGCTGCAACTGTGCCCGCGAATAACCCCTCCGGAATGAAGTCCCTGCCGGTAACCATTGCCGATGGACAAGGTCGCACTGCCAACACCAACATCCTGGTGAGTGTGTTATCGACAACTCCTGAGCACGTTACTATCAGTCAGGTATACGGCGGTGGCGGCAATACTGGCGCGACTTACGAGAACGACTATGTCGAGCTCTACAACCCAACCGCGGCGCCAATTTCCATGACCGGTTGGTCGCTGCAATACGGTGCAGCAACCGGCACTACTTTTTCCGGCAAACAAGTGCTCGGCGGGACAATCGATCCCGGCCATTACTATTTGGTCAGTCTTGCCTCAGGAGGCGCAGTCGGAGCTCCGCTGCCTCCAGCTAGCGTAACTGGCACCGACATAAATATGGCCGCCGCAGCCGGCAAGATCGTGCTCGTCAGCAACTCTGACACACTCAGCGGAGCGTGCCCGCTCGGAACCGATCCGGACATCGTCGATTTTGTAGGTTACGGCACCACAGCGAATTGCCATGAAGGAACTGCCAACGCGCCGGCGCCGAGCAATACTACCGCGATCTTTAGAAAGACCGGCGGCGGTACCGACAGCGATCAAAACGGCAACGACTTTGTTACGGGAGCTCCGAACCCGCGCAGTACTACGCCGGTAGTTGAGTTTGGGCCGTCGGTTGCCGGTACGGACCCGGCCACCAACGCGACCATTGCTCCGTACGATTCAAGCATCACCGTAGACTTCAGCGAACCAGTTGATGCAGTCGGCGCGTGGTACAACATTACTTGTACTGTCACGGGTCTACACAACGATGCCACGGTCGCGCACACCAATGACTTCAAGACCTGGGCGTTTACACCAAACACCAGTTTCCAGTTTGGTGAGCAATGCACTGTCACCATCAACAAAAACCAGATTCACGATCAGGATACGGATGATAGCGGTCCTAACACCGACACGCTGTCTGCTGATTATGTTTGGTCGTTCACGGTAGTCGGCGCCGGCCAGCCTGCGCCATATCCGCCCAGCGTTCACCTCACGATGGGGAATCCCTCGAATGCGACCGCGTTTGTCAGTGACTTCGACAACTATCTGATGCAGAAGCCGACCTACTCTCTCTCCTACAATCGCGATAAGGGAACACCAAATTGGGTGAGCTGGCACCTTGACAGCTCGTGGTACGGGACTCTGGCTCGCGTGGATACCTTCCGGCCTGATCCGGCGGTTGATCCCACCTGGTATCGCGTACAGGCTTTTGATTATTCCGGGACCGGCTTTGATCGGGGTCACATGACGCCGAACGCCGATCGCGATAACCAGAATCGTATTCCGATTAATCAGGAAACCTACCTGATGTCGAACATGGTGCCGCAGGCTCCCGATAACAATCAGGGTCCATGGGCTAATCTCGAGGGCGATTTGCGGACGATAGCGGACGGCGGCAATGAACTCTATATCATCTCAGGACCCCTGGGTGTGGGCGGCATCGGCAGCGCTAATGGCAACACCGTAAACACCATCGCGAACGGCCACGTGACCGTGCCGGCTTACACCTGGAAGGTTGCGTTGGTCCTGCCGAGTGGAAGCGGTGACGACGTGTCGCGCGTTACCTGTTCGACCCGAACCATCGCGGTTCTGATGCCGAATACGCAGGGAATTAGAAACACTCCGTGGCAGAGTTTTTTGACTACGGTTGATGCCATTGAACAGGCTACCGGGTATGACTTGTACTCGAACCTGCCGCCTGCGGTTCAAGCCTGCGTCGAGGCCGGTACTAACGGAGTCAACCCTCCGGGCACGGCCAATCAATCTGCGACGACCCAGGAATACACTCCGGTGACGATTACCCTGCAAGCTTTGCGGTCAAACAGCAACACGCTTGCCTTTTCCGTCGTGAACGGACCGACGCATGGCTCACTGGGCAGCATTGGGGCAACTTCGTGCACTGGCGGCAGTTGCACCGCAACTGTTTCCTATACCCCTGGCCCAAACTACAACGGACCAGATAGCTTCACCTTCAGGGCCAGCGACGGAAGCATAAACTCGAACACCTCGACTGTGAGTATCACGGTCACCAAAGCCACCGCCACGATTAATGTAAGCGGATACACGGGAGTTTATGATGGCAACGCGCACGGCGCCACTGGCTCGGCAACCGGCGTCAATGGCGAAGACCTGACGAGCCTGCTGGATTTTGGAGCGAGCTTTACGGACGTTTCCGGCGGCACGGCACACTGGACATTCGCCGGTAACGAAAACTACTTACCAAGCAGTGGCGATGCAACGATTACGATTACCAAGGCTCCGTCTACGACAACTGTGACCTGCCCCGCCAGCCAAACCTACACGGGTTCTGCAATTGAACCGTGTACCGCTTCGTACTCCGGCGCGGGTGTATTCAGCGGATCCTTAACGCCGATCTATGCGAACAACATCAACGCTGGTTCGGCGACGGCCAGTGCTTCGTTCGGCGGTGACGCCAATCACGATGGCAGCACCGGCAACGGCGGCTTTACGATCACCAAGGCTTCATCGACCACCACGGTGACCTGTCCGGCCAGCGCGACTTACACGGGTTCGGCAATTGAACCGTGTACTGCTTCGTACTCCGGCGCGGGTGGACTCAGCGGATCCTTAATGCCGATCTATGCAAACAACATCAACGCCGGTTCGGCAACCGCCACTGCTACCTACGGCGGTGACGCCAATCACGATG
>DNNE01000112.1:0-6354 GCA_003487805.1 Blastocatellia bacterium
GACGCGAAGGCGCAAAGACACGCCAAGCCAGACTAAGGACACAATGTGAGCTTGCGATCCATCACGCTGCACGGCAGTCGTGTGGTAGATTTCAACGCTTCGCAACGCGTCGATGTTTATGGTGAGGAGTCTATTCAGTCAATTGTTTCCACCCGAACGCGCTTCGCGCGGGGCAATCCTCTATGAGCATAGCGAGATCGCTTACAGCGAACTTTGCGATGAAACTATACGCGTCGCTGAAGTTTTGAATGGACTCGATATCCAGGCCGGCGATCGCGTGGCCATCCTGCTCGCTGATTCACCTGAGTTCATCGCTTCGTTCGTCGCGATCATTTCGCTTGGCGCGATTGCCGTTCCCATCAATCTCGCGCTGCGTCGCGAGGATCAACTGTTCATCCTGGAAGACTGTGGGGCGCGCGCCGCCATCATCGAAGCGTCGTCGATGCAGGCCCTGATCGGTGAAGCTGACGCGCCGCCTGAGTTACACGACATCTTGATTGTTCGACGTGAAGGAGACTCGCAAATCTCATCAGTGCGCGGCATGAACGTGCAGGATTTTGTGAGCGCGAAAGGGGTGAGCGAGGCCCCGCATGCCGAGGCCGCCATCGATTCGGACGCTTTTATTCTCTACACCTCGGGCAGCACCGGAGAGCCGAAGGGTGCGGTGCATAGTCAGGCTGACATCTTCTATACAAACGAAACGTACTGCCGTGAAGTACTGAGGTTGCGCGAAGGAGATCGTTTGTTTTCTTCATCGCGGCTGCCGTTTGCTTACGGCCTCGGCAACGCATTTACTTTTCCTTTGCTGAATGGCTTCACAACGATTCTGTGTCGCGAGAAGCCGGCGCCGGCAGTCGTCAGTGAAGTCTTCAACTTATATCGTCCTACGATCTTCTTCGGAGTCCCGGTGGTGTATCGCATGCTGCTCGAACATCATCGCAGCGTGGCGCCGCTCGACACCTCCAGTTTGCGCCTCTGTGTTTCCGCCGGCGAAGCTTTGCCCGCACAACTGGGTGAAGAATGGGAGAAGACATTCGGCGTGCAGGTTCTGGACGGCATCGGCTCGACTGAGATGCTGCACATGTTCATGTCGAATCACGACGGCGAAGTTCGCTATGGGAGCAGCGGGCAACTCCTGAATGGTTACGATGCGCGTTTAGTGGATCATGAGGGGGCGGCGACAGAACCGGGTGAAGTCGGCAATCTATGGATTCGCGGAGCGAGTGCGTCCTCGCGTTATTGGCAGCGGCTTGAGACGACGACCCAAACTTTCGTCGATGGTTGGACGCGCACCGGCGATCTGTATCGATGCGACGAAAACGGGTTCTGGTGGCATATGGGCCGCAGCGATGATTGCTTCAAACCGACAGGACAATGGGTTTCACCGATCGAAGTCGAGAGTGTGATGGTGAGACATGACGCCGTGCGCGTGGCTGCTGTCGTCGAAGGGTTTGATAAGGATGGATTGTCGTGCGTTTGTGCGTTTCTGGTACTCACTGACGGTCACGATCCAGAGTCGGCGGAAATAGACATACGCGCGCTTTGCGAAGCTGCGCTGCCGAGATTCAAACAACCGCGTCGTTATTACTTCGTTTCCGAATTGCCTTACACTGCGACGGGAAAGGTGCAGCGATTCAAGCTGCGTGAGCAGCTTCGCGGGGAAAAAGGCGAGCAACAGTTATGAAATCAGTACCACCCGCGGTAGCGGTGGGGTAATAGACTGGAGCGCAAGCGTCCTCGCTTGCATGAGCTTTCTTAACGCGACGATGCAACCGGGACGGTTGCGCTCCAGTCGGTTCGGTTCATCAGAAAACCAATGAATACAGACAATAAAAGTCTCCAGGAAACTTTCGCGCCCAACATGGCGTGCTTTGGATGTGGACCAGCGAATGAAAAGGGATTGCACATTCGCAGCTTTCCCGAGGGCGATGAAGTCGTGGCGACCTTCGAGCCTGCGACTTATCAGGAAGCATTTCCAGGGATGTTGAGCGGTGGAATCATCGGCACGCTCCTGGATTGTCATTGCAACTGGACCGCCACCTATCACCTGATGAAGAAAGCGGGCGCGGATCATCCGCCCTGCACTGTCACAGCCGACTACACGATTAAGTTGATGAGACCGACGCCGACAGATAAGCCGGTGCAGTTGCGTGCGCGCGTCATTGAATCGACAGACGATCGGGCGATCGTTGAGGGTGAGTTGATCGCACACGATAAGGTCTGCGCGACTTGTCGCGGAACTTTTGTCGCGGTCAAACCCGGTCATCCTGCTTATCATCGCTGGTGAATTTTTTGGAGGGCGCCGGCAGAGCGAAGCCGCGACGGCGCTTTGGTTTGGTGGTTAACTCCATATGAGATAATCCAAAGCGGTCTCGCGCCGGACTGGCCACCGCACTCCGAATAAATCGTTATGATCACAACCATCTTCTTCGATATCGGCGGCGTGCTGCTGACCGATGGCTGGGGACACGATTCGAGGCGGGCAGCGGCTGAGAAGTTTGGGCTCGATTGGGATGAATACAGCGACCGGCATGAGAAGGTCGCCCACGCCATCGAGATAAACCGGATGACGCTCGAGCATTATCTAGACCGCGCGATATTCTATCGACCTCGTCCGTTCACACGCGAGGAGTTTCGCGAATTCATATTTGCTCAGTCTCAGCCAAAGCCCGATTCGCTCAAGGTTGTTGAAGAGCTTGCGGAATCCAAGCGGCATTTCATGGCAACGCTCAATAATGAAATTCTTGAGCTGAATATTTATCGGATCGAGAAGTTTGGCCTGCGAAGTTGCTTTCCGGGTTTCTTCAGTTCGTGCTTTCTCGGTCTGCGCAAACCTGACGAGGCAATTTATCGCATGGTTATGCAGATTACTCAGCGCACTCCTGAAGAATGCCTCTTCATTGACGATCGGGAAGTAAATCTGGAATGCCCGCGTGAACTGGGAATCAAGACCATTCTATTCACAGACGCTGCACAATTGCGGGCGCAATTAGTTGCCGAGGGCGTGCCCGTCAGCCTGTCTTAGCCGATATTTCTGTCTTCTTCCCTTTCGCATCAACTGCCACGTAAACAACTTCCGCTTCAGTCACGCGCTTTCGATCTCCGGACCCGTAACGCTCCGCTTCCACCACCACCCGCACGGTGATTGAAGTCTTTCCAATCTTCAGAGTCTCAGAGTAAAAACTGACCAGGTCGCCGACCAGAACCGGCGCGTGAAAGATGACTTCGCGCATAGCAACGGTGACGAAGCGGTCCATGCCCGTGTGACGATGCGCTTCGATCGCGCCGGCCATATCGATGTAGCTGAGAATTACGCCGCCAAAGATTGTGCCCTGCGAGTTTGTGTCGCGCGGCAACATGGTAATGCGAATTGCTGGATCAGAGTTCATGTAGGGATAGTAAATCGTCAATCGTGAAGTCAGCAACGTTTCAGAACCGCGAGCGGTAGCGAGTGGATCATGAAGTCAACTCCGAACAAAAACGAAGCCAGTCCCTCTCAGTTGAGCGTCTCATCCCGTCGCTATCGCTCCGGGTTCTGACACGATCCCGTCAGGAACAAACATCAACTACCGCTGTCTAATATCCCAAATCCAATTGCGACGCAGAGAGGTGCACGATGTTTCAACTCTTTGATTTGATCATGACTTCCCCGATAGGAGTTTTCATTGCCGGCATGGCGCAGGACGTGATTTATGCGGCGTTGATTGTTTCTGACTGTGATGAATGCGGTTTCAACGATTTGGGTAAGCTGCTTTTCGGTGGAGTACTCGCCGCGATCATCGTCGGCGTCGCAGTTTCAATTCTGCTTCGACGGGCGAAAAGAAGCCGTCCGGACGAATCGCAATTTGTGTCGATTAGATCGAGCCACACAAAACAATGATTCGCTTAGAGACGGGCTCTCGTAAATTCAAAAGGCGGGCGGTAGCTCGCCTCTAAACGGCTACGAGACGAAGGGATACCACGGCGTATTGCGGAATACCCAAAAGAAAATGAGCAGCACCAGCCACGCCCAGAGATAAATTGGCGGGATAAAGATGCGGCGATGCGGCTTACCCGTAATCGCACTCTTCGTGAAGCCGAGGAATCCGTAAACAATGAACGGCAGCGTCATCACCATCAGCGGATTCAGCTTGAAGGCCGCGACCGGATGCAGATGCAATAGTTGATAACAGGCGCGGGTTGAGCCGCAACCCGGGCATTGCCAGCCCGTTACCATGCGGAAGGGACACTTAGGAAACCATTGATTTGAAGCGCTGGCGGGATTGAAGAAGAAAAGAAAGATTGCGATGCTTCCAAGTCCCATCCAGATCACAGCAGCGATCGTGCGCTGTTTCGCTCGATCAACCGCGACCGGAACGTAATGAAAGTTCGTCATGATCTGTCGCTTTAGCTAATAAGTCTCGTGAGCGCACTGCGTACAAGATCAAGCATGGAACTGTCGACGCGGCCAAAGGTCTTAACGATTATGGCCTGAGACATTGTGTAGATCTTGTCGACTCGAACTTTGCCAGGACGATTGAGTTTGCCGCTGATCAGATTCACTGACGTAATAGGAAGGCTGTAATCGGTAACTTCTGGGTTCGAGGTCATCGCAACCACGACCACATGACGAGTGTCGCGGTTATACTGATTATTCGAAATCACAATTACTGGTCTGCGTTTTTGAGAGGAGAGATCCGTAAAAGGAATAGGAATTAACACTATGTCGCCTTGATCAGGCACAGTTCCAATCCTCATCGTCATACGAATTGTCCCAGAATGATAGAGTGCTTTCGCTAGCTGAAAGCAAATCTTCAAACGTTCCGTTGCGGGATTTATGTACAAAGACCGTGACGTGAACGCCTGGTTCGAACGGAACTTCAAGCTCGACGCGTCCGCCCGTCTTTACTTCCGTTTCGTATTTGAACTCTTCTTGCATGCCTTCCATCACATTCTGTTGCTGGCCACTAAACGATTTCCTTCCAGCACCATTTCGATCGCTTCATCAAGGTTCCGCCGCGCTTCTTCGACGGTATTGCCTAATGAAATCGCCCGGGGAGTTCGGCTACTGATGCCTGGATAAGGTTGTCGACCTTCTCGTAAATGATTTGCATCTTGATTTCCATGCTCGAATCGTAACACACCGAAATCAGCTAGTTCTAGAACCAACCCTTCCGGCCGTAGACATAGGTTCGCACAAAATCTTCATCAGTCTTGGTAAGGTACATGATGCCCTCGACAATTCCGATCACGTGCATGAAAAACGAGAGGGTACCGCAGCTCAGCACGGACACCAGCAGCATGATCAGGCCTTCTCTTTGATAGCCGAGTACGAACTTGTGAATGCCCAGGCCGCCCACGACGATTCCCAGAATGCCGGCGATGATCTTCTTGTCGGCGCCTGCTCGTTGCCAATCCTCCGCCGCCGGTGGCTGCGCATACATCGCAGTTGGCGGCTGAATAGGTTGATACGCTGGTTCGTAGGGCGGTGCGTAATCAGTTTGCTGAGTAGCCGCTCGTGCCCCGATCAGCGGTAACGTCGCATAACATTGCGAGCAGAGCTGCGCGAAGTCCTCATTCTGAGTGCCGCATTTGGTACAGAAAACTGCCATGACGGTTACCGAAGAGAGACGACTAAACATAACCACATAGGCACCGCCATTGACCGGCGACACCTATGTGGTTAAGGGTACAACAGGGTTCTTCTATGGCGATTAATGATTGCCGGCAATTATGGCAATCCCGAACATTGCTACATAGAAGATTATGAGCAGGACCCAGCAAACGCCGCCGACGATAAATGCCAGCTTCATGAACTTCTTAGCTTGAGCTGACGCTTCCTGCGCCGCTGCGGTATTTCCTGCTGCCAGGCTGCCATTGACGCGAGTTGCGAAAATAATCGCCGGAATGGCGAGTGGCCAGCAACAGAAGATCGAAATGATTGCCGGCACCATATAGTTTGGTACGGTTGCCGAGCCTGCTCCGGCCGGGGGCGGGGTCCAATTCTGCGACATGTTTAGTCTCCTAAGTTTTTGAGTTTGTAACTGCGGTCTTTTCTTCGAAAAACGATTGAAGTGGCCTTGGCGGATTCTCGCTACCAGCGAACGAGCGGGCCCACTTGTTTAATGACGCGAACTCTAAACGATTTACCAGGATTGCATCGAAAACAGAGAAGCATAACTAACAAAAGACACGCTTAATTGTCAATGTAATCGAAAAAATAAACCTGGGGCGGCGCGGCGAACCAGCCGCCAATCACCTGAAAGGATGGTTTGACCGGCGAAAGGAAAATCTGGATAGTCTGAATCGTGGCCTTGCCCAAAAAGTACAGATCATGCGTGAAAAATCAATTTGGTACGGAACCGCTTGCGCTAG
>DNNE01000112.1:6714-16236 GCA_003487805.1 Blastocatellia bacterium
GCTGGCGCGACCGGTTCCGTACCGTGCTCGTCTCGTAGACATTCTGGGCAAAACCCGAATCGCGGTATCTTCAACGTTTTGTGAAAACACCTTTTCAGAGGCGTTAGCCCGTAAGATTCAATATATGCTCAAAGTTATGAATATAGCCGGGGCGCGACCGAATTTCATGAAAATCGCGCCGATCGTCGCCGCCATGAAGCGACGCGCGTCTGAGTTTCAACCTCTGGTTGTGCATACCGGCCAACACTATGACGAGGCGATGTCCGAAGCTTTTTTTCGCGACCTGGATTTGCCGCGGCCAGACGTGTACCTGGGCGTTGGCTCAGGCAGTCACGCAGCCCAGACCGCCGCCGTGATGCAGGCGTTTGAGCCGGTGGTAATAAAAGAAAAACCGGACTGGGTCGTGGTGGTGGGCGATGTCAATTCAACGCTCGCATGTGCGATCGTCTGCGCGAAGTTGCAGGTCAAGGTTGCACATGTCGAAGCCGGCCTGCGCAGTCGAGATAGATCAATGCCGGAAGAGATCAATCGGGTGCTGACGGATCAAATCGCGGACCTGCTGTTGACCCCTTCACGGGACGGCGACGCCAATTTGCGCGCCGAAGGAATCCCGGAAGCACGCATTCGATTCGTCGGCAACGTCATGATCGATTCCCTATTGACGCAGCTCGACCGGGCTCGCCAGTCGAGCGTGCTAAAGACGCTTGAGCTCCAGGAAAAAAGTTATGCGGTGTTAACGCTGCATCGCCCCTCGAATGTAGATGAGCAGACGGCCTTTATTCGCATCCTCGATGCGCTGGAGCTGATCTCTGAACGTCTGCCGATTGTTTTTCCGGCCCATCCACGTACGCGCAAGATGATTGACGAACTCGGCCTCGGACCCCGAGTCCAAAGCATCAAGGAGCTTCGCGTAGTCGATCCGATTGGGTATTTGGATTTTCTGCGACTCACAAGTTGTGCCCGGCTCGTACTTACTGATTCTGGTGGTATCCAGGAGGAAACTACGGTGCTGGGGATTCCCTGCATCACGCTGCGTGAAAATACTGAGCGGCCGATAACCGTCGAAATGGGAACGAACACGATCGCCGGAACTGATACAAATAAGATTGTCGCCGCGGCAACTCGCGCGTTAGATAACCCCTTGCCGGATTCTAACGTACGCATACCGGAATTCTGGGACGGGCGTGCGGCTGATCGGATTCTGGATGCTCTAGTGTCGATGTAACGTTACAGAACCGGGAGCGGTAGCGACCGGATCAGCCAGCCAACGTCAGCGAAAATCGTGATTCATTTTGAAGTTCCTTGTTTCGATGGCAGTGCACGATCCACGAAGTCACCCGAAAAGTGACTAAACACTCGCCTTTTTCGTGTGATTTCGTGGATCGTGTTTTTTCGTCTCAACTAAAGAACGGCGCCACTGATTGAAACTGAGCAGCGTAAAGGAACCGTCGGCCGCGTAAACGTAAGTGGTATGATCCGGTCGCTATCGCTCCCGGTTCTGTAACGCTTCATGAAACTCATTTCCACGACCAGGCGAGTGCTGCGCGGCGAGGTCAGCCCTCGTCTGGCGGCGCTCGAGGCTGCGCGGCGCATACGCACGCTTAACGAACGCCGGCGCGAGCGGGCGCAGCTTGCGGAACTCGATCTGCAACCGGCTCGTTTGCGCGAAGAGTTCGCGCGCATTCGCGCGTCGGATCTGCTTGCTCATTTTCGATCGCGGGTAAAACCTAAATTTCTTCCAGGGTTCCAGGATTTCACCCGATCCGCGGAACTCCAGCGAAAACTTTCCCCTCAGCCAACCGCGCAGCTAATCGATCAAGCGCGCCGCATTGTTAAAGAGCATTGCTGGCCGCTTCTCGGGTTTGGTGAAAAGTGTTTTGGCAAAGAAGCAATCGAATGGAACCGCGATCCGCTTTCGGGATTCATTTGGCCGCTTGATTACCACGCGGACATCAACTTGATCCGCAAAGATGGCTCAGACGCGCGCGTTGTGTGGGAGCTGAATCGGCTATCGCATTTCATCACCCTCGGTCGTGCATACGCGATCACGAATGACGATTCCTTCAGTAAGGAGTTCTTTCAGCAGCTCAAAAGTTGGCGGCTGCAGAACCCGACGGCGCGAGGCGTCAATTGGAACTGTGCGATGGAAGTAGCGCTGCGCGCTATTAATTTACTTGCCGCGTTCCAGGTATTTTTGCGTGCGCCGGAAATGGATGATCTGGCACTGAAAGATTTTCTCAAACTATTCGATCAGCACGGCGCGCACATTCAGCGCAATCTCGAGTTCTCGCACATCGCGAATAGCAATCATTACCTCGCTGACGTAACGGGGTTGCTTTGGCTGGGGGTGATGTTGCCGGAATTGCAGTCAGCGAGCGAATGGCGCGACTTTGGCCGGCGCGAACTCTTGCGAGAGATGGACCAGCAGCTGCTGCCCGACGGCGCAGACAATGAAGCCTCAACCGGCTACCATCGTTTGAAGGCGGAGATGTTCCTCTATTCGTTCGTGCTGTGTCATCTGAATGGAATCGACATTGACGAGAAATACTGGGGCAAGCTGCGCGCGATGATCGATTATGTGCGCGCCTACATTCGACCTGACGGATATGCGCCGCTGCTTGGCGATTCAGACAGCGGACAGCTCTTACCCATCGTACGACGACGCGGCGACGATCATTCGTACCTGCTCGCAGTAGGCGCGGCAGTTTTTCAGGAACCACGTTTTAAGTTGGGTACGCACGCCTCTGGCGTGCCGCACTTAGAAACCACAGATAACGGCGCGCAGCACGCCGGAGGCGTGCGTACCCAGGAAGAATTGCTCTGGATTCTCGGTGAAGACGGTGTTCGCGATTACGAAGCGTTAACGCTGAGTGCCGAGCCGGCTTCACAGTCTTTTCCCGATGCCGGCACGTATGTTCTTCGCGATGATGATTTGTATTTGCTTTTCAGTGCGAGCGAAAGCGGCATCAAGGGCCGCGGTTCGCATGGCCACAATGATGCGTTAAGCATCGAAGTCTCAGCCTGCGACACCGCCTTTATCGTCGATCCAGGTTCTTACATTTACACGAGCAATTTGCCCGAGCGCCACTTGTTTAGATCGACCGCCTATCACTCGACCGTGCAAGTCGACGGACAGGAACAGAATACAACGGACGAAGCGATGCCATTCATTATCGGCAACGAAGCACGTCCTCGAGTGCTCAGCTGGGAAACGAGTGCGGAGGCCGACACAATAGTCGCCGAGCACTATGGCTACGGACGCTTGTCGCCTCCCGTGACGCATCGCCGGACCGTTCGATTCGATAAAGGCAGACGCTTTTGGATTATTGAAGACGAACTAACGGGCGCAGGAATACACGAATTTTCGTTTCGCTTTCATGTCGCGCCGGGGGTCGAGGCGAAGGTTCGCCCTGATGGAACGGTCGAGCTGTACGATAAGATTAGCGGCGCGCGATTGTTAGTCTCGTGTCAGCCCCGTGAGGACGGGCAACCCAGCTCAATCGAGCCGATATTGGAATCTCAGTTTTCGTCACACGATTATGGGCAAAAGGAACCGTCGGTTTCGGCATGTTGGACAACGACGGCGTCGACACCAATCGGAATTGAATTCAGGCTGATTCCGATCAGTAGCGAAGATAATGAAGAAGAGCGCCGGGCCACGGTGTCAGAAGCCCGACCGTAAGGGAGGGCAACCCGCCCGCCCCAAGCCCTTGCTTACGCGCGGACTTCTGACACGATCTGAAATCTCAAATTTGAGATCTGAAATCTAAGTATGTGCGGCATCTGCGGAGTTTGGGAGTACGGCGCCACGCGCGGCAACGTTGACCGAGATCTAATCGTGTCGATGCGCGACGTGATGACCCATCGTGGACCTGACGATGCAGGCGATCTGATCTTTGACGACGCGCGCGGCGGTTTTGGTTTTCGCAGATTGTCGATCATCGATCTTTCCCCCGCCGGTCATCAGCCGATGCGCGGTTGCACGGATCGTGTGTGGTTGGTTTTCAACGGCGAGATCTATAACCACGCAACGCTCCGCGAATCGCTGGAAGCAAAGGGCCACCTTTACGCCTCGCGCACGGATTCAGAGACTATCCTGCATCTTTATGAAGAGCGCGGTCTCGACTTTGTTAACGAGATCGAAGGTGATTTCGCGATTGCCTTGTGGGATGCCGATCGCGAGCGCCTCGTGTTGGCGCGCGATCGCGCGGGCGTGAAACCGCTCTACTACTATCACCACAATGGCCGCTTCATGTTTGCGTCTGAGATCAAGGCGCTGCTGCAACATCCGGCAGTAACACCGGAAATCAATGAAGAAGCGCTCTATCACTACCTCACCTTTGTAACCACGCCGGCGCCGCAAACTCTTTTTCAGGGTATCCACAAGATTCCCGCGGGTCATATGCTGGTGATCGATCGAGAGGGTGACGTTCGGGTCAGGCAATATTGGGACGCCTTGCCGAGCAAGTCCCGCGCAAAACTGACCGAAAAAGAACATGAGCAGAACATTTTGAACCTGCTGCGCGACTCAATCCGCAAGCGCATGATGGCCGATGTGCCATTCGGAGTTTTTCTTTCCGGTGGCGTTGATTCGTCGGCGAACGTAGCGCTCATGTCGGAGTTAATGACCCAACCGGTGCGCACCTTTACCGTCGGCTTTGATGATTGTGAAGAGCTGAACGAGATGGAGTCAGCGCGGGCGATCTCGAAACGTTTCGGCACCGACCATCATGAAGTGATGATTGGCCGCGAAGACATGCAAAGGTTTCTGCCGGAACTCGTTTTTCATCAGGATGAACCGATTGCCGATCCGGTTTGCATTCCGCTCTATTACGTTTCGAAGCTCGCGCGCGATACCGGAACGATTGTGGTCCAGGTTGGCGAAGGCTCTGACGAAATCTTTGCCGGCTATGATTGGTTTCGCACTTATCTGGACATTGAAGATCGTTTCTGGCGACATGCGGAGCGTGCGCCGGCGTCCGTGCGACGGGCCGCCGCCGCATTAGCCCAACCTGTGGTTCAGAAAGTCCTGAAGAAGCGAATGGCGTCTGAGTTAGTGCGACGTTTAGGGGCGAGCGAATCTTTATTCTGGGGCGGCGCAATCGTTTTTGATGAAATGATGAAGTCGCGCGTGTTGACGCGCGAGGCTCGCGCAAACCGGAACGGAACCTCGACCTATGACATTGTCCGGCAGTACCAGGAGACGTTTGATGCTGCCTGTCCTGACGCTGACGCCGCCGCGCGCATGACTTATCTCGAACTTAAACTGCGTCTGCCGGAACTGCTGCTGATGCGGGTCGATAAGATCACGATGGCCACCTCGGTCGAGGCGCGCGTGCCTTTTCTCGATCATCATCTAATCGAATATGCGATCAACCTGCCGCGCGAACTGAAGATAAAAGGCCAGAGCGGCAAGCATATTCTGAAGCGCGCGCTTGAATCAGTTTTGCCGGCTGACGTCCTCTACAAACCGAAGCGTGGATTTGGCGCGCCGGTGCGCGAATGGTTTCGCGGCCGCGAAGGCGAAGCGCTGACTCAGCAAGTGATGAATTCGTCTTTGCGCAAACGCAATTTCTTTGACTACGAATTCATTAATCGCATGGCGGACGAACATCGCAGAGAAGTGCGCGATTGGAGTGCGAACCTGTGGTGCTTGCTTAATCTGAGCGTCTGGTACGACCGGTGGATCGGATGAGTGATGTGCCCACAGCCACCGTTGACGCGTCCAGCGACGTTATTGCGGCGGCGCCGATTGACCCGCAATTCGGCAGCTTTGCCTCTGGCGTGGCGGTGACTTTTGCGACCCGCCTGCTGATCCTGGTGTGTGTCGTCGGTTCAAGTGTGGTCGTCGCTCGGTGGTTAGGTCCTGAAGGCACCGGCGCACTCGCCGTTTTGAACGTAACCGTCGCGTTGGCTTTGCAGTTGGGCAGCGCGGGCCTGCCTTCGGCGACAACTTACTTTGTAGCTAAAGATCGAAGCGCGCTCGCGCAGGTCTGGACCAGCGGGATCATGTTTAGTCTGGCGGCGGGAGTCCTGATCGCGATCGGATTAATCGCAGTCGCGAGCGTCCGGCCCGATCTTTTCAACGGCGTCTCTCCGCGGCTGATCGCGATCGTGGCTATCTCAATTCCGTTCCAGTTGCTGACTTTGCTTGGACTGAATCTGCTGCTGGCAATTGATCGAATCAAATTGATGAATTCGCTGGACGCGCTCTCCTCGCTATTAATTCTCGTCAACTCGATCGTAGTGCTCCTCATTTGGGGACGAAATTTGACGGTGCTTGTCTCTTTCAATACTGCGGCGGCGATCGTGTTGTCGCTGTTGCTGCTTTGGTTCGTGTCGCGTTTGTCGATGCGTCAGCGGGCCAGGGGTGCTCGCGGGCTATCAGTGCTCCGGCAAATGCTTGGTTATGGTCTCAAGTTCTATGTTTCGATCTTTGCGAGCTTCATCATTTTTCGCGCGGATTTGCTAATCGTTAATCGTTTTCGCGGCGCGCAAGCCGCCGGGGTTTACGCGATTGCCGCGCAGTTTTCGTTTCTGTTGATAATGTTGCCCGGGGTGATTGCGTCGCTCCTGTTTCCGCGGGTCGCGTCGCGTCACGATGAGACGGCGGCTTACGCGGTCGATGTGACTCGGCACACCTCATTCATCATGATGATTGTCTGCGTGGCCGCCGCGGCGGGCTCGTTCGCTTTGCCGGTTGTGTATGGTGCGCGGTTCGGTGATGCGACCATTCAATTTCTGATCATGCTGCCGGGAATTTTTTTGATCTCGCTCGAATCAGTGCTCGTTCAGCACTTCACAGGAACGGGATTGCCGCCGATCATCCCGGTGTTCTGGATCGTCACGATGTTCGTTAATCTCGGATTGAATCTGGCCCTGGTGCCAATTTGGGGCGCGCGCGCAGCGGCGATCAATTCGACGGTAAGCTATACGCTGATTTTCGTTCTGGTGACGGCGTACTTTTGTCGGCGGACCGGTCACAATCCGTTACTGATATTTTCGCCGCGCATTTATGAATTCCGAAACTTGTTTGCGAGATTGCAACGTCGAGCGTTCGCAAAATAAACCGTTGGCAGAAAATTTCGCCCGCGAGATCGAAGATATCTGGGGCTATGCGAAGCGCCTGGGTTTCGTGCGCGACGTAATTCGGGCGTCGTTCGCCGGGCCGCGAGTCATAAGTGTCCTTGACGTAGGCTGCGGAAATGGCTCGCAGTTAGCCATTCCGCTGGCGCATGATCCTCAGCTGCGAATAACGGGAATAGATCCCGATGATGCATCGATTGAACACGGAAGAAGTCTTGCTGTTTCCAGTGCGAAACTAAACTTTATTTGCGCCTCAATCGAAGACTTGCCCGCAGACGATCGTTTTGACGTGATCATTCTCTCGGAAGTTCTAGAACATCTGGATCGGCCCGCCGAAATGCTTCGCAACGCGACACGATTACTTGATGACGATGGCGTTTTGATAGTGACTGTGCCCAACGGCTACGGCGAGTTTGAGATCGATTCCTGGTTCTTTCGGGCCTTGCGTCTGCAGAAGATTGTCGATCGCTTCGCGGCGAAAAGCGAAGTGCTCGCCGGTACGGACAACAGCGAAAGCGGGCACATTCAGTTTTTTACCCGCTCGCGTTTGAAAAAGCTTTTCCAGCAGGCGGGCCTGGTAACGATCAGAGAGAGTGCCGGCAGTTTACTTGCCGGGCCCATCGCCGGTCATTTTGTTTCACGTTCGCCACGGCTGGTCGGCTGGAACGCGCGCATCACGGATCGTCTGCCGTTCGTGCTGGCCAGCGGCTGGGATTTTGCGCTGAGGTTGAAGAATCCAATTCATCGCGCCGAGGACATCCGATGAAAGCACTGGTGCTGGTCCTCAGCGGCGATGTCGAACGGGCGCGCGATTGGTTGCAGCAAAAATACGTCCACGCCTCTATCGAGTTTCTCTCGCGTTATGAACTCGAGAACAAAGGCGGCGCGCAACGCTTGAGCATCGTCCGGAGACTACGTCCCGATGTTTTCGTGATCGTTACCGAACGACTTGTTTGGCAGCGGGGACAGAACGCTCTGTTTGCGTTCGGAGCGCTCGCTGGCGCGCGCCGCGTTGCGATGATTGATTCTCGCGGCAATGTCAGAGAAGAGTCGCGCCCCGCAATTCTCTCGCGCACGCCGGCGCGTTTGGCGAGCGAGTCTGCCGCCAGCGCAGCGGCAATCGCTCGCTCACGGACAAATCTGAAAAAACTGGAACGCGAAGTCGTTAACCGGCCACGTATTAAGATCGATTCCACCAGACGCGACATCCGCGTTGCATATCTTCGCAGCACTCCCAGTCCGGGATCGCACGCGGGCGGCGCGGCAACTCACATAAATGGCTTTATCAACGCCGCCACTGATCTCGGCGCGCGAGTGGACGTGATCAGCAACGACTACATCGCGGGGCTCGATGAAAGTCGATTGACGTTGATCAATCCCGAACCAATTGGGAGCACGCGGGCGGCCTTCGATCTCAGAAACAATTTGATCTTTTCCGCGGGCGTGCTGCGAGAGCTCGAGCGCGCGCCGGCGGATCTGATCTATCAGCGATACGGAAGGTTCACGTGGGCCGGCGTAGAAGCGAGCCTGCGCACGGGAGCGCCGTTGTTTTTGGAATACAACGGTTCAGAAGTTTGGATCGGCAAACATTGGGACATGTCGGGAATGATTCCGCTGCTGGAGCGTTTTGAAGCGTTGAATCTGGCGGCGGCCGAACGCATCTTCGTCGTTTCCGAAGTCGAGCGGCAGAATCTCCTGCGCATCGACGTACCCGACGAGAAGATTGTCGTGAATCCAAACGGCGTGGATACGGAAACGTTTCGGCCGGGTGCCGGAGGCGCGGCCATGCGTCACGAGTTGGGAATACAGGAAAACGAAATCGTGGCCGGCTTTGTCGGAACCTTTGGACCATGGCACGGCGTTTTGACATTGGCCGACGCGATCGCGTCGATGCCTCCAGATTCAGGCGTGCGTTTTCTTTTGATTGGCGCGGGCCGGTTTCGCGATGAAGTAGAGCGGATCATTCGTGACGCGCAAAGGGAATCTCAAGTGATCTTCGCCGGGCATGTGGACCATAGACGAGTTCCGGCGTTGCTGGATGCCTGCGACATTTTGCTTTCGCCGCATGTGCCGCTCGAAGACGGTTCGGATTTTTTTGGCTCGCCCACAAAACTTTTTGAGTACATGGCGATGGGCAAGGGAATTGTCGCCAGTCGCCTGGGCCAAATCGGCGATGTGCTGACTGATGAGGAAACAGCTCTACTGGTTGAGCCCGCAAATATACGAGAATTAAGCGAGGCGATTTTGCGTTTGACGAATTCTCGCGAATTGCGTGAACGTCTGGGCGCAGCAGCGCGCCGGACCGCGATCGAGCGTCATACCTGGAAGCAAAACGCGCAGCGGGTGATTGATGGGTATCGGACGCTGTCAGAACCGCCTGCGGTAGCGGGCGGGCCTCGGGTTTGGTCAGAACCGCCTGCGGTAGCGGGCGGGCCT
>DNNE01000087.1 GCA_003487805.1 Blastocatellia bacterium
GGGAGGTAAACTGTACCACTACCGAATTCTCTTTCTGACAATCGGGCATTAGCCCGACCGTCAGGGAGGGCGTTCAACGCGACGTTTTCAAACCTTCGCGAAGAGAACTCAGATCAATTCAAACGATTACCCGTAGCGATGGAGTTTCTAGGTGAGTTCATTTACTTAAGATGAACATCTCTGGCTATATAGCTTCCTTTTTTTTTGCGGGGGCCTTGATCGATGCCGGCCGGTTCGACGCGAAAGCGGATAAGAACGCCTGGGCCAACAAACCGCAGAAGTCATAGAGCGTTCGCATGAGACTCGAGAAGGTAAAGAACTGTGAGTGGCCATGGATGCGCGGGTAATGACTGACCTCGGTTTCGGCAAATACGGCGCCGTTAGCTTTTAGTTTGCGAATGATCTCCAGACAGGCCGCGCCGCTGGTCGAAATCTTACCGATAGGCTGGAGAGCTTTTCGTCTTATCAAACGAAAATCACAATCAACATCGCGAATCGGCAAGCGGAATAAAAGTCTGGCCAGACGGTTATAGATTTTCCCAATGATCACCCGATGAAAGCTATCGGCGCGTTTGGCTTTGTATCCATTCACGACGTCAACGCCGGAGGTCATCAGCGGCAGCAATCGAGCTATCTCGCGGACGTCATATTGGCCGTCACCATCCGTGTAGAAAACGAAATCCTTGCTGGCGTGATCGAATCCGCTTTGTAATGCTCCGCCATAGCCGCGATTCATGGGATGATGAATCGCCTTGACTTGCGAGTGCGCTCGGCTTAACTCGTCGATGACGCGCGGCGTCTCGTCAGAGCTGCCGTCGTTGATGACAAGCACTTCATAATCATCTGTGAAATTGGGAAGGATCTCGAGGGCCGTGCGGACCAGGTCACCAATAGTTCGCTCGTCATTGAAGGCAGGAAAAAAGATACTTATACTGCCGAAGCTTTGTGATGGGGCCGTCATGCCGCTAAGAGTAATCAGGCGGGGAGTTTAGACAATCAACCAGCGGGATGCAAGAATTAAACACGAACACACCCTGGTAATTGGCCCGCTCCGTCAGTAACTCAAACCGAAACAGTTCGGAACCCTGACAGAAGGTGTGACTCGAACTGACTACGCACCGAGGCCCGGCAATCACACGATAAAATGACACGAGCCGCGAAGGTTACTGACCGTTTTGCATCCATTGGGCCAACGGCGGGATGGGTGGTCTTTGGGATCGCGTTTCTTTTACGACTCGGAGCTGGCCTGTTCAGCGGTCAGCTTTGGCACCCCGAAACGTTGGAATACGACGGAATGGCCCGGTCGCTGCTTGCAGGCCATGGCCTGGTCTTCGAACATCTTCAGGTTCCCTATCATTCCTTCGCCCCGCCTTTATATCCATGGTTATCGGCGGCCAGCTATTGGCTCTGCGGGTCCCTGATCCTGTTGATGATGCTTCAGGTAGTCGCGGGATCAGCCCTGGCCGTCGCTGTCGCACAGATCGCCGGACGCTTTTCCGCCGGCGCGATTGCCCCGCTTGCCGCCGGCTTGCTGATCGCCTTTCATCCGGGGTTGATAATCTATAACGTTAACAAAGCGCATCCTCTGACATTTGATGCGCTGTTCTTCACCTTAGCGGTGTTGCAGGCGTTTCGCTTGCGCGAGCGAACGACAGTCCGGCGGGCCATCGAGTTCGGCGTGATCGTAGGCCTCGGCACCTTGAGCCGGGCGACGCTGATAATTTTTTTGCCGCTGGTGGCCATGTGGCTGGTCTGGGTCTTGCGAAAGGGTTCGCTCAAACTTGTCGTGCGGGCAATTGTGGTTGCCGGCCTGTGCACGACGGCGATAGTGATTCCATGGACCATCCGAAGCTCACTCCTTCATCATCAATTCGTGTTCATGCTGACGACAGACGCCGAGGACTTTTGGCGTGGCAACAATCCGAACGCGACCGGTAGCACGTACGCGACGGCCGAAAGGACTGAATTGGAAATGCTGACCCCGCGAGAGTTGGCAGATCTACTTCGTCAACGTGATGAGGTGGCCCAGGCGAACTGGTTTACGGCGCGGTCACACGCGTTCATTCGCGAGCATCCGCGCGAGTTCGTTCGTCTGACCGCCGTGAAGATGCTTCATTTCTGGTGGATCGCGCCGCAGACGGGACTGCTTTATCCTCGATCGTGGTTTTTTGCTTACATGATGTATTACGTCCTGGTACTGCTGCTCGCGATGATCGGAGCGGGGAGCGTCTGGCGCATGGGAAATTTGGCGCGGCAACAACTGCTGCTGATCGCAGCTTTTCTGCTGGCGCTTTCACTTCTTCAGAGTCTCTACTATGTCGAAGGGCGGCATCGTTGGGCGGTTGAGCCAATCCTGATCGCGATCAGCGGGGTTGGCGTTGGTGCGATAGCAGCTCGCCGTCATCGCTTAGCCACGCGAACTTGAAACGTTGGCGATATGTCGTTGTCAGCCATACAGGAGCAGGGCCAACAGTTTCTCGCGCTGGCAGCCGAAGCAGCCGCTTGCGTCCGCTGTCCTGCGATGTGCACACGTGCCGCCGTGCTCACCAGTTTGAATGGGCCGGTCGACGCGCGCGTCATGTTCATCGGCGAGGCTCCCGGACGCAAAGGCGCCGATCGCACGCGGGTGCCGTTTTCGGGAGATCAGTCGGGGAGAAACTTCGATCGTTTTCTCGAATCGATCGGGTTATCGCGTGCGCAGATTTTTATTACGAGCGCCGCGCTGTGTAATCCACGATCGGCATCGGGCGCGAACCGCCGTCCCAGCAGCACGGAAATCAGAAACTGCTCAGACTTTCTCACGCGCACGATCGATCTGGTTCAGCCGCAAGTTATAGTGACTCTCGGAACTGTCGCGCTTGAGGCGCTGAAGCTCATTCACTATCATGAATTCACCTTAAAGAACGACGCGGCAAAGGTGCGCCGCTGGAATGAGCGGCTGCTCATTCCTCTGTATCATCCAAGCCCGCAGGTTCTCGTCACGAGCCGGAAAGAGCAGGCGCAGTTGCGGGATTACCAGGTTGTGTCCAAAGCGATCAAGAAGTTAAGTGCGAGTTTTACTCCAGGTTTTTAAGTGATTGCTGAGCCCCGTAGGGCCGGATGTTTATAGACCCAGCGCGAATCCCGAAGGTTCTTCGATAATCTCGTTTAGAGGCGGGCTACTGCC
>DNNE01000132.1:0-191 GCA_003487805.1 Blastocatellia bacterium
CCCGCCAAAGCACGCGACCATCCGTTCATAAACTTTTCGCGTCACGCGCACGTCGTTGAGATTGTATTCACGAATTTCGGCGAGTTTGCCGGCTTGATACAAATCGAAGACCTTGCTGCCTTCCACTTCTCCAGTCTTGCTCGATTCAATTCCCAGGGCCCAGGCGATATCGTCCAGCCCGACGCGATTTC
>DNNE01000132.1:469-10614 GCA_003487805.1 Blastocatellia bacterium
ATCAGGCGATATCGTCCAGTCCGACGCGATTTCGCCCGCCGAGCCACCAACCGCGCATCGTGTCGTAAACTCCAGCAACGCGAAATTCGCTGAGGTCAACAAACGGCTTGACGGTGATGTTATTGACCAGACATCGCTGAAAGATGAACGGCAGATCGAAACCGACGATATTGTGACCGACGAGCAAATCGCATTCGGAATCGAAATCGGACATCAAAGCCAGAAAATCTTTCAACGCCAGCGCTTCATCCTGCTCGCTCCCTTCGGCATCGATTCCAAACGCGTGCTCGCTTTGACTGTTCGTCACACCTTCGATGGCAAATCCGAGAACCGGACCGACATGAACGGCGATCGAAAGAATTCTTCCCGACGTCGCATTCAAACTGCCGAGTTGATAGACGCGCTCTTCTTCCGCGGCGATATCTTCGAGATAGCGTTGCTGCTGCTCGACCCGCATGTAACCGAGCTTCAAATCTTTTTCGAGCTTTGGCCCCACGCGATCGCGGAAGCCGGGCAGCGCCAGCGTCTCGATGTCGAGAGTGAATGCCCGAGGCAGCAGCGGATCGCAGCCAAGGTACTCGCGATACTGTTCAATGGAAATCGGTTTGTAATCCGAGACAACAAACTGTGTACGATCCTGGAATGATTCGAGCTTGCCGGTGACGCCCCACAAGCCCGGCCGCAAATCTTCGCGGCCTTCGAGGACTTCCGCCCAGATCTTCAGCGGCAGACTCCCGGTGGCATTGCGAGCATTGGCGTCGCGGAACGGTTTGCCCTGTTGCGTCCGCCGCTCGCGCACAGAGGTGACGGCGACCATCAGCCACACTTCTTCGGCGAATGGGAGTTCGGGGATGGGAATGTTGCCTTTCATTATGCAGTTTGCTTTCGGTATAAGAGTAGGAAAGTGATCACGAAGATAATAGGTTCAATGATTAGAAAAGCTCGCAACTGAACGCCGCTCCCGACTGAGAAAATGCTATCGATGTGCCGTGCGCCCCACATGGTTTTAAGCAAAAGAACTATCAGCGGGAAAAAGACGTACACGGTCGAAATCACGAACGTGGCGATCAGTGAAAGCAACAAAGCCAGCAACAATTTTCGGATTGTCATCGCCAACGCCATCAACTCAGTTAGCTGACAAATTCTGAAAGTACTTCATCCAGGCCTGGCCTAATAAAGTCTCGCGCTTGCGGAAACCGCTTCTCGGTTAAGCGACGCAGACGATCGAGTTCCACCAGCATTTGGTTGATCGTGTGAGCTTTGTCCGGAAGAGATAGCTGTAAAGCACCCCAGGCGGCAGTTGACCGATCGATTGCGACCAGCGCGACTTTCGCTGAGCCATTTGAATCAATGCGGTGGGCCCTGGAGATGACGGCGTCGTAGTCGACCAGCTCATCCGTTTCTTCAGCAGGCAGAAAATCGGCAGTCAGAACATCTTCATCGTCTGAGCTTTCATCGATCGAAGCAGGACGGCTCAGTGCGCGAGTAAGTTTGACCGCGATGAAGAATTGATACCACTGAATGATTTCTGCCGCGTCGCGCGCAGTCACGTTCTCGCTAACAGGTTCCGAGCCGTTCATCGCGTCGTCATGCACGTCTTCGTCGGTGACGAACTGGTCGCGAAACCAGTTCTGGACAGTCATGGCGTAATGACGTGCCATCTTTGATAGCTCGTCCTGCTCTGCCGCTTCCATTTCGCGCTTGTGCTCTGCCATTTCTTCCGTGACATCAACTGAATCCAGGTCGATGCCTGTCTCGGCAGCCCATTCTGAAATAATCCTGGCCGTATCAGCGAAAATGTTCTGCAATTTCTGCCAGAATTTTTCGTTGGTAAGGTCACGCAGTTCAGGATCGTTTGCGTCGGGGTCAGCCTGTTCAGTCGCATACAAGAAACAGCGCGAAGTGAAGGCGCACCGTTCGCACCAGCGATCACAATAGTTGTAAATGCCTGAGATAAAAGCTGGATTGTTCGCAAGGTCAGTCAGCTGAGTCTTGTTCATAGAAGATCAAATACTTCAGGGGCATTCGTCATCGGGAAGTCGCATTGTAATGTATTATTGGCGCGGTCACCATGAATCTGCCGAAACGCTGGAAAATAAAACCAGCGCTCAACAAGTGTCATTGACGCGCATGTAACCGCGTGGTCTGGTTTTCGTCTAAGAAGAAAGAAACTCTGATGTTCAAACTTATCAGTGCGGTGCCGACTTTTCTTGTGGCCGACGTCGGCGCGACGATAAGTTGGTATGAAACTGAGCCTGGTTTCACCTCGTATCCGTCCCCCGCAAAGCCTCCTTATGTTTTTGCCAATGTCTGCCGCGATGGAATCGAAATAATGTTTCAGTTACTCCGCGGTTATGAGAAGCTCGACCTTCATCGATTGCGAGATCGTGGCGTGTGGGATGCATACGTTCGCATGGAAGGGGTGAAAGAACTCTACGAAGCTGTCCATGACAGAGTTGAAATCAAATTGTCGCTGCGACAGCCAGTCTTACGGCGATTGGGAATTCGAAGTGAAGGATCCGAATGGTTACGTTGTGGTTTTCAATGAGTTAATCGATTGAGCAAGCGCAAAACCATTTTTACTTTGAAGGACGTCGCGATAGTCGCGGGCGTGGCCATCGTCTATTTTCTCGGCGCGAGGCTCGGACTCTCACTCGCCTACCTAAATGTTAGTGTGACGCCCGTCTGGCCGCCAACCGGCCTGGCCATCGCGGCCTTGTTATGGCTCGGCTATCGGGGGACGCCCGGAGTTTTTCTCGGCGCACTCGCGGCGAACTACTTGTTGACCGACGTTTCTTTGGCTACCGCGTCGGCGATTTCCGTCGGCAATACTCTGGAAGCGGTTATCGCAGTTTATTTGCTTGGTCGTTTTGTTGAGTCTCGCAATCCGTTCAATCGCGCATTTGATGTCTTGAAATTCGTGGTGTTCGCCGCGGTGATTAGCACGGCGGTCGCCGCCACGATTGGTAATGTGTCGCTCTGCATCTCTGGTCATGAGCAATGGCGAGACTTTAGCCGGCTGTGGTTGACCTGGTGGTCCGGCGACGGCGTGGGCGCGCTGATCGTAACGCCGCTGATATTTAGCTGGCTTGAGAAACCGATCGAAAAATGGAGCGCCATTCGCTGGACCGAATTCGTGATGTTGATGGTGTTGCTGTCTCTGTTCTCGATCACGATTTATACAAACCTGCTGCTTCAATTAGGCGGCCCCAGGCCCTGGGGGCACGTGACGATTCCGCTGCTGGTGTGGGCCGCATTTCGCTTCGGTCCGCGCGGCGTATCGACGGCGATGTTGCCCCTGTCTGCGATCGCGATTTGGGGGACAACTCATGATTATGGGCCATTCCGTGATTATGGTCCGAACGAAGCGCTGCTTTTCCTGCAAGCTTATGTCGCGAACCTGGCGATTACGGCGCTGGCGTTGGCGGCGATTGTGACTGAACGAAAACATGCTGGCCGTCATCTCGCTGGTTCGCTTTCAGTAACGCGCATCCTGGCGGAAGCGCCGGCACTCGATGATGCTGTGCCGCGTATCATTCAGCGAATCTGCAACACTTTTGAATGGGAAGTCGGCGCCATGTGGAAACTGGATGATGGGTCGAACGTTTTGAAGTGCTTCAAAGTTTGGCCGCCCTATAGTGGAGGTCAGGGAAGTTTCCAGAAGATGACCGAGCAGACTATCGTTGCGCGTGGGATTGGTTTGCCCGGCCGCGTATGGGCCAACCTGCGTCCAGTCTGGATTCCCGATGTGTCGGCTGATGCGAATTTTATGCGCGCGCAAAGTGCATCAGCTGAGCAGCTACATGCGGCGTTTGCTTTTCCGATCATGTCCGGCGAAAAATTCCTGGGTGTTATGGAGTTCTTGAGTCGTGAGATTCGCGAACCTGACAGGGCTTTGCTCGCGGCCTTTAGCGGCATCGGCACCCAGATTGGACAGTTCCTGGAACGCAAAGGCGGCGAAGAAGAACGCGAAGATCTCCTGGTCCGTGAACAGGCTGCGCGCACCGAGGCGGAAGAAGCAAACCGGTTGAAGGACGAGTTTCTGGCGACGCTCTCTCATGAATTGCGGACGCCGCTCACCGCGATATTGGGCTGGCTGTCGATGCTGCGGAGTGGCCGGCTCGACGACGAAACGTCGGTGCGCGCGCTGGAAACGGTCGAGCGCAACGCCAAGGCGCAGGCGCAACTGATCGAAGACCTGGTAGATGTATCCCGTATCGCCGGCGGAAAACTCAAGCTCGACGTGCAGCCGGTTGATCTCCTCAATGTGATCAGTGCGGCTATCGATATCGTACGACCGGCCGCAAACGCTCGCGGAGTTTCGATTGAGGTCTCGGAGGACGTCGCGCTTGGGCCTGTCGCCGGCGACGCCGCGCGCTTGCAACAGATAATCTGGAACCTGCTTTCAAACGCGGTAAAATTTACGCCGCGCGATGGTCACGTCTACATTTCCCTGCGGCATGTGGAATCGTTTGCGGAAGTGGAAGTGAGCGACAGTGGAATTGGAATCGACGCGGATTTTCTGCCACGAGTATTCGAACGGTTCCGTCAGGCTGAATCGGCGGTGATTAGATCGCACCGCGGCCTGGGGCTGGGATTGGCAATCGTTCGGCACTTGACTGAACTGCACGGCGGAACAGTTACGGCCGCGAGCGATGGAGAAGGTGCGGGCGCAACGTTTACCATTCGCATCCCACTTGCCGAAGAATACGTTGCCGCCCCTCACAGGTCAGTTTCGGAGGACTCTCAAATCGCGGATCTGAGGCTTGCGGGCCTGCGGGTGTTGCTGGTCGAAGATGAGGCCGATGCTCGCGAGTTGTTGACGCTCACACTTCGCGTCTCAGGCGCCGAAGTTCAAGCTGTAGGTTCGGTGCAGCAGGCGCTGATCGATTTGCAGTCGTTCAACCCTGACGTGCTTTTGAGCGACATTGGACTGCCGTTCGAGAGCGGTTACGATCTCATTCAAAAGATCCGCGCGCTGCCCTCGGATTTCAACCGGATTCCGGCGCTTGCCCTAACCGCGTTCGCGACCGAAAAGGACCGACAGCGCGCTTTGGCGGCGGGTTTCCAGATGCATCTGAGCAAGCCGGTTGAGCCGCGCGCGCTGATCCAGGCGATCGAACGTTTGGTAAATGGCAGGGATGGGCATGAATAGTTCAGGTGAAAAGAATTTGCGTCGCTGCCATTGGGCCAGGACTGATCTCTCGATCGCTTATCACGATCGTGAATGGGGAGTTCCGATTCACGACGACCGCGCACTTTTTGAGTTCTTGATCCTTGAAGGCGCGCAGGCGGGCTTGAGCTGGGAGACTATCCTGAGAAAGCGCGACAACTATCGCCGTGCGTTCGACAACTTCGCGCCCGCGAAGGTAGCCAGGTACGACCAACGGCGCATGGCGAAGTTGATGTCTGATGAGGGCATCGTTCGCAATCGTTTGAAGGTCAATTCCGCGGTCGAAAACGCAAAGGCCTTCCTTCTGATTCAGAAAGAGTTCGGCAGTTTTGATAAATACGTCTGGAGATTTGTTAACGGGACACAGAAGCGCCGGAAGCGTGGCACGCCTATCCAAGCTACGACGTCGGATTCTGACGCGTTAAGCCGCGATCTGAAACAGAGAGGGTTCAAGTTTGTGGGATCGACGATCTGCTATTCATTCATGCAGGCGGTAGGCATGGTGAATGATCACGAGGCCACGTGCTTTCGCTATCGGGAAGTGAGCAGATAAGAGCTTGCTGCCTCTATTCCCTTAATGGCAGAATCTGATTATGGAAATAGTCTTTAGCGTAAATCAGGAGATCGACGGAGGCTTTGTTGCTGAATGCCTGTCACACGACATTTTCACTGAAGGCGACTCGTGGGACGAACTGCGCGCAAATGTTCAGGAAGCGGTTAACGCATTCTTCTACGACAGCACAAGACCCGATCGAATCCGCCTGCATTTGGTTCGAGACGAAGTTCTGGCCTGTGCATGAAGATCCCTCGCGATTTAGACGCCGCCGATCTCATCAGCGTACTTTGCCGTCACTTTAGTGACGCTCGCGTTCATCAAGTCGGAAGTCATCTAATCCTATGGCGGGAGAAACGCATCAAGTCTGCTTATTCTGCCAAATCGTGAACGGTGAACTTGCCGCTCGCATCGTCTTTGAAGACGACGACTGCCTGGCCTTCCTCGATCATCGTCCTGTCTTTCCAGGTCATTGCCTGCTCATCCCCAAACAACATTATGAGACTCTGATTGATTTGCCCGCGAACTTGATTGAACCTGTCTTTCGTGACGTTCAACTTTTGGCGCGCGCGGTCGAGGTGGGAATGCAAGCTCACGGAACGTTCGTCGGGATGAATAATCGCGTGAGCCAGAGTGTTGCGCACCTACACGTGCATGTTGTACCGCGTCGCAGGAAGGATGGCCTGAGAGGTTTTTTCTGGCCGCGTTATCCGTACAAGAGTGATGAGGAAGCCGACGCTGTTCAGCAGGCAATTCGCGCGGCAGTCGACGACTTGAAGTTGAAACTCGATTAGCGGCTGAGTACGGCACCGCTTGCGCTAGCAAGCGGGGTAACAGCCGGAGGTTACCCGCTCGCTAGCGCGAGCGGTTCTGTACCCAGCAAATCGTAAACTGACACTGTTGGCGCTCTAGGGTTGACTACTCAAAAGTCCCGGTAATAACTCATCCAATTCCGAAACGTTCTTGATTCGCGCTACTATCTTCCCGCTGCGATCGATGAGAATCTTCGCGGGTAAATTCTCAATTCCAAATGATCCCACGGCGATCGGAAGCGAACTATCAGCTGTTGACTGAGTCCAACTGACGCCGCGAGAGCTGACGATTTCGCGGGCTTTGATCTGCGCCTCCTTCGCGAATTCCGAATCGAGCTCTTTCTGGCCGAGCGTCTCGCTGTCCATACCGATAATTTCAAATCCCGAAGCGTGATATTTTTGATATGCATTCTTCAACTGAGGAATGTCGGCGAGGCACGGACTGCACCACGACGCCCAAAAATCCAGCAATACAACTCGTCCGCGAAATTCCGAGAAGCGTCGTGACTTGCCGTTGAAATCGGTAAAGTTAAAGTCAGGAACCAGAGCACCAGTCGTTATACTTTTTAGCGTCGCGGGATTTTCCGGGGCGGTGGGCGCTTGCACAGGTTTCGCTTCCTCGCCAGACACCGCCGTTTCCAATTCGATCAATTTAGGCGGCAGGCAAATCGTCGGCGTGCAAGTTTGATAACGCACCTGTACCCGCACTTTTTCAGAAGACGCAGAGGGGGTGGTCGATTTAATCGGAATCGTGAACGGTACTATCCCCTCATAAAACTCAGTTGCAACCTGGAAGTTTGGATCATAGGCAGAACGTGGGGCGGGAGAATCGATTTCGCCGGCAACTTCAAATTTTTGTCCCGGCAAAAGAGTGATACGGGTCGGCGATGGTCCGCCTTCGATCTTTTCGGTCGAATAAAGGTGCCATCCGGTGTCGATTCGCGCGGTCAGCTCGATTGCGAACGTTTTCTTGTCCGCGATTGATGGGCTCGCCTTAATCGACCACTTGATCGGATCCGGTTCCTGTCCCGAAACTGCCAGAGCCGATGCGGACAACGCCGTCAGCAACACCACTCGAGATAGACGGCGTCGAAACATCTTACTGCACGGCTGCGGTTGCTGAGGCAGTGGCTGCCGGACTCAATTTGAGATAGACAGTTTGCAGGACCTGCTTCGTCTTCATGTCCTGGACAAACGCCACGAGCGACAAATTATTCGGATCAATCTGATATTTCTTGTCGAGGAACGTGAATGGATCGCCGCGATGCCCCTGCTGCTCATAGCCATCCAGATATTTCTTTAATTGGTCGCTCATCGCCTTCAGATCGAACGTCCACTCGATCGTCGTTGAACCCGAACCGGACAGACCGAATCCGTTCGCCTCTTTACCGCCCAAACTGCGCACGACCATGGGATGAAAGCGCACGCCGTTTTCGCCCGTGTAGCGAACCTCATCTTCAGTCAGCGCGATTTGAAGTTTGAGATCAGGTGAAGGCGCTTTGATTTGATCGACGACGACGTTCGCCTTAACGATCTCACCGGCGACCGCGCCGGTCACGGCGATTTGCGCCTGGGCCGGCGATTCTAATTCTGATTCGATTTTCGGATTTACTCGATCGTAGAAACCTCTCGTCATGTCACGCGATCCGCCGGCGCTCGGCATGCGGAATCCATCAACTACTGGAGTCGGCGTGCCGGGGACGCCATAGTATTTTCCGCGATCAACGGTCGCCGGGTTGGTCATTGGATCGGGCAGCGGGATGTGCAAATGATAAATGAGCACCACCAGGTCCTGGCGTTTATATCGTTCGAGCAATCCGTCGAAACCAAGGTCGGCTGCCACGCAGGGACCGCAGCCGGAGCCAGTGAACAACTCTGCCAGGGCCGTTCTGCTTGTGCGTTTGGTCGATGCCTGATAGTGATCGAAATGAAGCCCGGCGTTGAGCTTTCGATATTTACTGTCCAGCAAATCTTCGAGGCCCGTCAGCGAATCCTGATGAGTCGCGCGGTAGGCAGTTTCCATCAACTGGCGATCGGCTTTCTTCAAAGGCGTCTTGACCGCGGCCGAGGTGAAGTATTCTATTGCGGCTTTGTGATCGCCGGCATTCTCGGCGATCGTGCCGAGGCCAATCATCGAAGAGCTTAATTCAGGGTCATTCGTCAGGGCCAGCTTCAAATAAGTCTTTGCCTGTTTAGTCTTGCCTTGCTTCAGGTAGATTCTGCCCAGGGTGTCCTGACCCCGCGCTCGCTGCCGGCGAATACTCTTAGCCATCTCGTCTTCGTACATCGCCGAGCCTTTGGTCGACAGCTCTTCGGCCCAGTCGAGCATCAGCCCAGCGTCCATCAATTTCGTGGCCACGTTGAGGTAGTTCGAGCCCAGTGCCAACGGGCTGACCTTGCTGGGTTCGAAAATCTTTTCGGCCGCGGCGCGAATCTTGTCTGTCTGTGTGGGAAAGTTCTTTATGTACGCGTCAAGCAAATCATTGCGGGCCTGGAAAGCTGTAACCTTATCCGGAAAATCCTTTACCACCTTCTCTAATGCTTCGATTTTCTTTTGGGGATCCTTGATCCGGCGCGCTTCGTCATAGGCCTTTTGCTCTGGCGCGGGCGTCGGCAGCGCAACGGGCGCAGGGGACTGCGCGGGCGAAGGGGAAGGGGAAGGAGAAACAACTGTTGTCACCTGCTGCGAGCGTGTCACGACAAAACAACTTAGCAATAAAACAATTAAGCAGGCAGTGTTTCGAGGGAATCTGATTTTCATTGAACTCTCCTTATTTTTCTACAAGGCAAAGGACTCGGACGATTTCACGTATTGTACACCCACTTGGTTCGACAATTTCAGAAGCACTCCGCGGAGTTCTCAAAAAAAATCACGTAACGAAAAAATAAAACACACAAAAAATCATAAAAGTTTGACCCCAAAAAATGTTTTCGGTATAAGCATCAGTGTCACGAAGGTTACGGCTTTTGAGACCAGCTAAGGGATCGGCGAACGGAGTCGTGAGGCTCTGGGAGAGAGTAAAGGCAGAGCGGTTTGCACTTGCTATGACGCCCTTAAGTTGAGGCCGAAAGGCTTGCTAGGAAGACCGAAAGGTATTCCGAGCGCCCGGATAAAAACGGGTAGCAACCACAAGAGAGGACCCGCTTGTGGAGAGCCATGTCGCTCGAAGAAATTCGAGCCTCGTTGCCGGGGACGTAACCGGCGGTGGAGGAAAGCCACCAAAAAAACAACCTACTGGCACCATGGAATCTCGCAAGGGAAGCCATGAGATACGCGGAAACCGATTTTGCAGCCCGCAAGGGAAGTAAGATTAACTGAAGCAAATCGCGTGCTGACCGGTAAGCATCGACCGCCGATTGCTTGTCGGGATACAAATTGGCAGCCTGGTCTTGACGAAGTCAGGTTGCCATCTTACGAATCGCTTCGGTGGTTCATAAGACTTCGGGATTGCGCTGCTAGCATCTTCGGGTGAGAGCAGCGCGATTTCGTGTTTGGGACCGCTAATTCTTTTGACCGTTTACACGCCAATTCCTACAAACCGTTTAGAGGCGGGCACTGCCCGCCCGTGTTTGTTTCTGGATGGCGGGCGGTAGCCCGCCTCTAAAC
>DNNE01000132.1:10921-11079 GCA_003487805.1 Blastocatellia bacterium
CCCGCCTCTAAACGCTCACTCGAGAATTTACAACTCTTTACACTTCTTCACGCTCACTGACTAGAATTTTGCCGATCCTGCTGATAGAGTCTCAAGCCTCGCCATCATTGAAATTTTAGAGGCGGGCTAGTGCCCGCCATTAACCTGAATCAGGCGGG
>DNNE01000132.1:11391-17476 GCA_003487805.1 Blastocatellia bacterium
GGCGGGCAGTAGCCCGCCTCTAAACGGATATGAATAAGGAGAAACGTCATGAGCGATACCGCGACTCAAACACAAATGGACCATGCGCCAGGAAGCTTTTGCTGGATCGAATTAGCTACAACTGATGGGCCCGGGGCGAAGAAATTTTATGCCGAACTCTTCGGCTGGGAAGCCCAGGACAGTCCCGTCGGCCCGGAGATGGTCTACACGATGCTCAAATTAGACGGCAAAGATGTCGGCGCGCTTTACCAAAAGGGCGAGATGATGAAGCAAGTGCCGACGCATTGGGCGTCTTACATCAGCGTCACCAGCGCGGATGAGATCGCCGCAAAGGCGAAAGCGCTCGGCGCCACGGTCGTGCAAGAGCCGTTCGACGTAATGGAAGTTGGCCGCATGGCGGTCATTGCTGATCCGACGGGTGCGGTTTTCTGCATTTGGCAAGCGAAGGTACACAAAGGCGTCGGAGTGAAAGGCGAAACGAATTCGCTCTGCTGGAACGAGCTACTCACGAATGACACGACCAAGGCGATCGATTTTTATACGAAGCTTTTTGGTTGGAAGACGAAGACCGACAGCGGCGCCACTCCCTATACTGAAATCACGAATGGCGACGATCACATCGGCGGAATAATGCAAATTCAACCGCAGATGGGACCCATGCCGCCAAACTGGGGAATTTACATCGCTGTGGCCGACTGTGATGGGACTGCACAGAAAGCGACTTCGCTTGGCGGCCGTCAATATGTTCCGCCAACGGACATTCCGCACGTGGGCCGCTTCGCGGTATTGAGCGATCCTCAGGGTGCGGTGTTCAATATCATCAAGCTGGACCTGCAGCATCACGAGTAAGTAGAAGAGAAGTGACTGGAGCGCAACCGTCCCGGTTGCTGAGTTGCCATGAGGGCCGCTGACAGCAAGAGATATTTCTTGCCATCAGGCAAGCGAGGCCGCTTGCGCTCCAGTCCGTTGTCTATGATCACGCGCCGGCTTCTGACACTTTGACCTATCCACCCCCCTCGCGTACAAATCACTAAATGAAAGCGCGCGTCGTCTGGCTGATCCTCTGCGGCATCTGGGGCTCGACGTGGCTCTTCATCAAACTTGGCCTTGCTGACCTTCCGCCGCTAACGTTCGCGGGCATTCGATTCCTTGTCGCTTCATTGATTCTCAGTGCGCTGATACTTGCGCGCGGTGTGCGCTGGCCGCGTTCACGGCGCGATTGGTCCCTGATCGCAATCGTCGGTTTGCTTCAATTCACCTTGAATTACGGGTTGGTTTTCTGGGGCGAGCAATACATTCCGTCGGGCCTCGCGGCGGTTCTGCAATCCACCTTTCCGGCATTTGGATTGGTGATTGCGCACTTGTATCTACCGTACGAGCGGCTGACGACCAGAAAAGTCGTTGGCGTGTTGATGGGCGTGGTGGGCCTGGCCATCATTTTTTCCAATCAACTTACGATTGCCGGACACCTGGCGCTGTTGGGAAGTGTTGCCCTCGTCGCCAGCGCGTTCTTTGGGGCATACAGCAACGTGCTGGTAAAAGCGTACGCCAGGGAGGTCGATCCGCAAGTGCTTGCCGCCGGTCAGATGATCTTCGGTTTTCCGCCGCTGCTAATTATTGGAATCGCGACGGAAGGAAACCCTTTCCGCTTTCATTGGACTATGACGGCTGTAATCTCACTCGCATATCTTGTCGTCGTAGGTTCGGTGATTGCCTTCGCTCTCTACTACTGGTTAGTGCGACACATGGAGGTGACCAAGACGATGCTGATTGCGCTGGTCACTCCGGTCGTCGCGGTCCTCCTCGGGATGATCGTGCTTCACGAGAAACTAAATTGGCGTTTGTTCGTCGGGGCGGCCTGCATAATCTCTGGTATCGGTTTGATTGTGTTGCGGAACAGACAAAAGACTGTGTCAACGAGTGAAGACGAAGCCGATCTGATACCGAAGCCGTAAGCGAAGCCTTATAATTTCCGCATGCCGATATCATCGATTAATCCTGCTACGGGTGAGGTTCTCAAAACATTTGAAGCGCTCAATAGACGTGAGCTTGAAGAGAAGCTGAGTCGCGCTGCCGATGTTTTTCGCGCACATCGTCGCACCACATTTCACGACCGCGCCGCGATGATGAACCGCGCGGCGGAGATTCTCGAGAGCGAAAAGAAGAGTTTTGCCCGCACGATGACGCTGGAGATGGGCAAGCCAATAAACGCTGCGATTCAGGAAGCGGAAAAGTGCGCCTGGGTCTGTCGCTATTACGCGGAGAACGCCGAACGTCATCTCATCGACGAACCTGTCGCGACTAATGCGACAAGAAGTTTCGTGCGCTTTCAACCGCTGGGCGTCGTGCTGGCGGTCATGCCCTGGAACTTTCCGTTTTGGCAGGTCTTTCGCTTTGCCGCGCCTGCATTAATGGCCGGTAACACGGGACTGCTTAAGCACGCTTCAAACGTCCCGCAGTGCGCGCTGGCGATCGAGGAGATCTTTTCGCGTGCGGGTTTTCCCGAGGGGGCATTTCAGACTCTGTTAGTCGGTTCGGACACAGTCCAGGAACTTCTGGAGGATCCCCGTGTGGCAGCAGTGACCTTAACTGGCAGTGAGCCGGCGGGACGCAGCGTTGCCGGCATTGCCGGACAACAAATCAAGAAGACCGTCCTGGAACTTGGCGGCAGTGATCCTTTCATCGTCATGCCTTCAGCCGACCTTGAAGCAGCGGTGAGCACTGCGGTCAAAGCGCGCACCATCAACAATGGTCAGTCATGTATCGCGGCGAAGAGATTCATCGTCCACGGAGAGATTTATGATCGCTTCGAAAGCGAATTCGTGGCTGCGATGAAGGGTCTGCGCGTCGGCAATCCAGTGGTTGAATCGACGGACGTTGGCCCGTTGGCAACGAAGCAAATTCTGGATGACCTGGACGAGCAGGTGAAAGTGAGCGTCGCCGCCGGGGCAAAGATCCTGACCGGAGGCCGCCCGATTGAGTTCACGGATGAATTGGCGGGCGGTAATTTTTATGAACCGACTGTGCTCGCCGACATTCCAAAGGACTCGCCGGCTTATCGGGATGAACTCTTTGGCCCGGTCGCCTCAATGTTTCGCGTCACCAGCTTTAATGAAGCTATCGAACTTGCGAACGCGACTACCTTCGGGCTTGGTTCCTCAGCGTGGACGAATGATGGCCCGGAACGTGAGCGATTCATCGATGAGTTGGAAGCCGGATCGGTGTTCATCAACGGGATGGTCGCTTCCGATCCGCGTCTACCATTCGGCGGCGTGAAGCATTCAGGCTATGGAAGGGAACTGAGTTACTTCGGTATTCGAGAGTTCGTGAATGTTAAGACGGTTTGGATTAAATAATTCATTGGTTCATTGATCCATTTACTCATTGAAAGACTGAAAAGCATGTTCCTAAATAATCAATGAATCAATGAACCAATGAACCAATGAACTAATGAGTCAATGGGTCAATGAATCAATGAATCACGTTCTTGTTTGAGGAGCTTCTCCTTTCGTTGAAGTCCCCAGCGATAACCACCCAGGCTCTTATCCCCGCGAATCACTCGATGGCACGGAATGACTAAAGCTGCATGGTTGCTCGCGCAGGCACGCGCGACCGCACGAACGGCTTTCGGTTTGCCGATCGCTTCGGCAATCTCCTGGTAAGAACGCGTCGTGCCGAACGGGATTCGCCGCAATTCCTCCCACACGCGCAACTGAAATGCGGTGGCTTGAAGATCGACGGGCAGATCAAGTCGCGGAGTCTTGCCGTCGAGGTGTTCCAATACATCATGCAGCCACAGATTCAAAGATGGGCTGATGGTAGTATCTTTCGAGTCAATCGAAGCATTTGGATACTCGGCAAATAACGCCGACACGAGTTGCGCATCCGAATCGCCCAACGCCACCGAGCAGACGCCGCGTTCGGTCGCAGCCACCAGCAGCCGCCCTAACTTACACGCCGCAGTCGTATAGATGATTCGCATTCCACGGCCGCCGCGGCCATACGTCGCCGGCGTCATTCCGAGACGCGCTGAGGATTGTTCGTAGAGACTCCGGCTCGATCCATACCCGGCGTCGTACATGGCGTCAGTGACTGAGGCGCCGTTCTTGACCTTCGATTTGAATTGATTCAAGCGCTTTGATTCGGCGTAGTGTCTCGGCGTGATGCCCATGACTTCTTTGAAAGTCCGTTGCAGATGATGAGCGCTGACGCCGGTTTGCTCGCTTAACGTCTTGAGGGTTTGCGGCTCTTCATCGTGTTCGTCAATCGCGTGGCAAATGCGCCGCACCAGCTCAATTCGCGGATCGACGGACTGTATGCGACGCGGATGACAGCGGCGGCAGGCGCGAAAGCCTTCGCGTTCGGCGGCTTCAGGAACCTGGAAGAAACTGACTTGCTCACGTCGCGGTCGCCGCGCGGGACAAGAAGGCCGGCAATAGATTCCGGTAGATCGCACCGCGAAAACAAAACTGCCATCGCGCGAAGCATCGCGCGCGAGAACTGCGTTCCACATCTCCGGATTATTCATTAAGCTGGGCATTACCGCTGAAAGCTCTAACATTTATTTTACCTCACGTTTTTGATTATCCGTCCGTTACCGTAAGCGGTTCTGACGGTTTGTTTTGACCAGGTGATAATAGACGCGTGAGAGAAATGGTTCTATCCGATGTTTGCGGTCAAACTTTCTTTGGGTACGCACGCTTCAAGCGTGCTAGTCTTGCGAAGCAAGGACGCAAGATGCGTGCGTACCATTATGAAAATTGCATTCAAATATGGAATCGCCGTCACGCTAGTCATTGCCATCTGGGTGGCGGTAAAGCATTTTGTGTTGAACCTCCAGGGTCCGGGCGCGCAGTTCGCAGACGTTGCCGTTTTCAATTTCAGCGCGATCGTCGGATTGATGATGGGGATTAAAGAGAAGCGACTGGCGAATGGTAACAAGCTAACCTTCGGCGACGGCTTTATGACCGGCCTCGGAATCGCGATCACTTACGCGATTCTGACAAGTTTGTACTTCGTCTTGCTGCTTGCGGTCGTCGGACCAGGAATGATGCAACAGGAAGGCGAGACGAGTTACGTCAAAGCATTTGCAGGAGTGTCGATTGGCTTCGCGCTGTTCGGTGCGATCTTTTCCGCGATCATTTCATTGGTGCTGCGTAAATGATCAATATCACACCTGATGCTGCAAAGTTACAGAACCGCGAGCGGTAGCGAGCGGGATAAAGACTCAACACGCGTTAGGTAAGTTGTGCCCTTAATCCGCTCGCTACCGCTCGCGGTTCTGCAACAAGAGCTATTCGATCGTTAGCGCTTCGTGAACGAGTCTCTCCTGTTCCTTAACATGCACCGCGTAACTGCCGGTCGCCGGACTTGGTGACTGGGCCCGGCCAACATAGCGCGGCCGATCGCAATGCGGCAACAGATTTTCGAGCCGCGATTCCATAAAACTCCAACCGCCCATGTTCTTCGGCTCTTCCTGGCACCAGACGAGTTCTTTCGCGTTCGGATATTTTGCGATCGCGGATTTAATGGCGCTCAAAGGAAATGGATAGAACTGCTCGATGCGGATGATGGTGACGCTATCTGCGCCCTCCCTCACGGTCGGGCTACTGCCCCGTTGTTTCTTTCGTGCCTCGCTCAGATCATAAAAGACCTTGCCGCTGCACAAAACAATGCGAGCGACGCTGCTCGGGTCGTCAACTTCTGAATCATCAATCAACGGTTGAAAGCCACCGCTGGTTAATTGCTCCAGAGAAGAACTGGCCGCCGGCAGGCGCAAAAGACTCTTTGGGGTCATCACGATGAGCGGTCGTTCGAACCCTTCGCGAATCTGCCGGCGCAACAAATGACAATACTGGGCCGGCGTGGTCGGATAACAGACACACAAATTATTTGCCGCGCAAAGTTGCAGAAAACGTTCGAGGCGCGCGCTGGAATGCTCCGGCCCCTGTCCTTCGTATCCGTGCGGCAGCAACATCGTCAGGCGCGAAGTCTGCTTCCACTTGTCTTCGCTCGCGGCGACATATTGATCGATGATCGATTGCGCGACGTTGTTGAAATCACCGAACTGCGCTTCCCACATCAC
>DNNE01000148.1 GCA_003487805.1 Blastocatellia bacterium
GGAGTCAACCTGTACCACTACCAATCAATCAGAATAATTGACAGTCTTATCCTGCGGGGATAGCATCGGGTTGGAGATCGCCCCAACTAAACGCGATGAAATCTTCACGCTCGAAACGCGGGAAGCGAAAGGCATCGATCATCAGTTCGATTCGCCGCCCGCTTGCACCTCCGGGGCATCCTTTGAGTGCGGCGAAGCCCGATCCAAAAGCGCGACCCGCGGGACGCAAAGCAAAGCACAAACAACGTCCTGAAAAACTGGAGCTAACAGAGGAATATTGAGCCTGTCAGATGCCCGACCATTATCTTATGAACGACACTGGCCAGGAATTCATTTCGCGCTCACGCTATCATCTCACCGAAGACTTTCTGCCGAAGATCGAAAGATGTCTTGAGCGGCTGACCGATGAACAAATCTGGTGGCGGCCGAATGAACAATCGAACAGCATTGGGAATCTGCTGTTGCATCTGAGCGGCAATGCGCGCCAATGGATCGTTTGCGGCATAGGCGGCGCCCCGGACGCGCGCGATCGTGATACTGAGTTTGCCCAACGCGACCGGATTGCGCGCGACGATCTTCATTCACTGTTGACGACAACGCTGGCCGACGTTGACGCAACGCTGGGGCAATTCGACGCGAATCAACTTGTTGAGCGCCGCACCATCCAGGGATCGGACGTCTCAGTGCTGGAAGCGATTCTGCACGTCGTCGAGCACTTCTCGATGCACACCGGTCAAATTATTTTGCTTACGAAGCTACTGTCCTCCTCAGACCTGCACTTCTATGATTTTGTGGGGGATACGCCAACGCTGGTCCTCTGATCCGCCTCCCTCGTCTTAAATGCCCGGGAGGTGGTCAAAAAAGTGATCAATTATTTTGAGGGTTAGGCCGCAGCACGGCTCAAGTACGCGTTTGCGGGTCGGGCTTTTTCAGCGCCACGTTCGAGGTTTAGAAGTCCATCTCGAACTTGGCTCGCACGGACGGGCCCAGGCTATTGAAGAATTGGCCGAAGCGCAGGCTGCCCGTGTTGTTCTGAAAATCGCGAGGATTGAAATGGTTTGTAATGTTGAAAATCGCGGCCCCGGCGCGAACACGCTTGTCGAGAAAGGGAACCTTGAATCCTTTCAGGATCTGCACATCGAGCGACATAAAGGTCGGAAAGCGCCCAGCCTGGTTGCGCGAGCCGACGAAATCCAGACGATCATTCACGTACGAAAACGGAAAGCCGGATCGAATTTCCACCGCCGGCGTCACGGTCAATTTATATGGCGCCTTCAGTTCTCCGTATGCGAGAAAACGATGCGGCGCGTCGAAAGGCAGCGGACCGTACTGGTTCGGCGGAATTACTAACCCCGGAAAATCACCGATGAAATTATCCGCCGTGTTCAGATCCCCACGCGCTCGTGACCAGACATAAGAAAGGTTCCAATTGCGAAAACGATCGCTATTGTAAGCGACCAGCGCTTGCAGTTCGCGATACTGCGACCGGCCCCGACTCCCAAGAACGATCATGCCGCCCCCCGATTGTGTCAGCCGCGGCACGATGATCGGTTCATGGGCGGTTGAACGTTGGAGATAGCCAATACGCGTGGTTAGGTGTTTAGTTAACCCGCGATCAACCTGCAAACTCCAACGCCTGCTGCGAGCGTCGAGCAGCGGGCCCTTAATAGCATTGTCAAAAGTACGGGGCCCATCCGTGATCGTCAGACCATCAGGCGCAAAGTTCGTGACCACGCGTCGCGGAAAATGTGTCGGAGGAACGGTTCCCAGGACCGGGGTATTCAGAGGTTGGTCATTGTCGTCCAGGCTCGCAACCTCGAAATATTTTGATGACATGGGACTGCGGTCGTAGAAGATCCCAATTCCGGCTCTGACGACAGTGCGATCGTCTTTGAACGGAAGATACATGACCGCGAGCCGCGGCGACAGGTTCCCGCGTTGAGCGATCGTGTCGCCGTCCAGGCGCAATCCCGCGTCGATTGTCAGACTCTTATTTATCACCCAGCGATCCTGGGCGAAGGCCCCCAACTCTCCAAGTGATCGGTCGTCTAAAGATGTCGCGCCGATGAAGTCGATGCGCTGGCTAAGCGTCTCATCACGACGCCGGATAAGTATCGGTCTGAAGTCAAAACTTCCCGAGAGCGTCGTGTAGTCGAACTCGGCCCCAAGCTTCAGAGAATGTTTCCCACCAAGGTTCAGCGGATGCGCGAAATAGTTCTCTTGCAATTGCCAGCGTCGCGCGGAACGGTGACTGCTCGCGAAGTAGTTGCCGGTGTTTCCATCGGGAAGAATCGTTAGCGGCTGCAGTCCCTGCGACGACAAATCAAATAGAAATGTCTTGTAGCTCAGCAGGGACGAAAGGAATGAGTCATCGTGGAAGATTGCTTGTTCAGAAACCGAGAGCAGTACACCGCGCTGCTTTGTGCTGGGAGTAGTCGCTTGCGGATTGAACGTATTCAGCCCGACGAAATGCAGCTCTTGCGGAAAGACAGCCCCGACAAACTTAAAGCTGTTCCGTTTGTTAGCGCTGAAATCCAGTTGAGTAAATGAATTGAAGGCCGCTGAGCTTGTATCGTTTCGTGAGCCAGGGAGACTGGGCACATAAGCGCGGGTGAATCGATATTCGAATGATTGCAGAAAACTCAGACGTTTGCGCACCAGCGGGCCGCTCAAGGTCAGACGCGGCCGCAACGAGTCGAGCTTTCCGCCGATGACGTTATGAAACGTCGGAAAGAAGCGATTGAAGGTGAGCTTGAACTTATCGCCGCCGGTCTTGGTCTCAAGATTGGTTGCGCCTCCAGTCGATCGGCCAACCTCGGCGGAGTACGGGTTCTCTTCGATATGAACGCTGGCGGCCGCTTCGATCGGTATATCGAAAGCAAGATTGCCACTGACCGGATCGGTAACATCCGCGCCGTTGACCGCGTAAGAGCTCTGACCCGATCGAGTTCCTTTGATGTGATCAGCTCCGTCCATCCCACGCACCACGCCCGGTGTCAGCGGCAGCGCGCTCTGGTAATTCTCTGAGCGCAAGGGCAGAGCTTCCAATTTCTGTGCGCGGATGGTGTTAGAGGTGGTGGTTTCGGCTGTGCTGAGCAAGCCTTCTTCTTCCCGCACCGTGACCGACTCATTGACACTGGCAGTCAGGATGATTTCAAACGCGAGCGTCGCCCCGGTCGTCAGACGAATATCGCGCGTTACCGTCGGCAAGCCATTCGCTTCCGCAGTGAGCTTGTAATTACCGGAAGGCAAATCCAGGAATGCGAAATTGCCGGCTTCATCTGTAACGGTCTTGAATGCCGCGCCTGGCAGATCACGATTAATGAGCGTCAAGCGCGCGCCCGGTAGTAGTTCCGGGCGGGCGGAAGCATCCCCCGCAGTTGCGCTAACCGTGCCTTTGATACTGCCGGTTAGGCCCTGAGTATCCGTTGTGCGAGACAGGGCCTGGAAAGCCAGAGAGAGCGTCCAGAGCAAGAGAAGAATCAGGCTGGGTTTCCTTTTAATCATCAAAGCCGCCAGCTCTCGTGCGCGCTAAAGAATTGGGGGTTCGCATCTCCCGGCAAAACCGTTTCCTGTAGATAGCTCAGGTACTAGCTTCTACATATACGACTCGAAAGAGTGACTGTCAGTGCGCTAACACACATATCCGAAGGCTGCGCAGAAATGATGAATTGCTAAGTTCAAACCCGGGACAACCTTTGAACTCTTTCGATCTCTTCGACCACAGCCTGTGACCGGGTGAAAGGGATTTGATGGCCCGTTTTTGGCAGGACGATCAATCGTGATTTCGGCAGGGCATCATGCAGCCGGCCGGCGTTTCCTTTTTCTGAAACGATCAAATCGGAATCACCGGCCAGGATTGACACCGGAACGCTAATCTCAGCATAGCGGGGACTCAGTTTCTTCAAACAATCATTCAACAAGGCATCGTCGATTGAGTACGACTTTACTTTCTCGGGTTTGGTCCATTCAGAGAGCACGGAGCGCAGATAGTTCTCCGGCACCGGATCCGGTGAGAACGCTTTTTTCAATTCGCTACGTACGACGGAAGCCCCAAATAAAGGCGTCAATACAAAGTTCGCCGCGTCGCCGATGACGGGCACCGCGGCAAGGTTGGTCAGAACCGACTCTGCGTCCTGGCTTTCATAAGCAGCAGGAGCGACCAGCACCAGACCCGCTACTTCTCCCGGATAATTGATCGCATAGACAAGCGCCAGGGCGCCGCCCCAGGAATGACCGACGACAATCGGGCGCTCGATATGGAGTTGCTTGAGCGCATCGTGAAGCAAACGCGCCTGAACTTCGACGGTAGTATCTCCGTGCTTCGGCCGTTGGCTGAGGCCATGGCCCGGACGATCAAACGCGATGGCCCTATGATGCGCCGCCAGGGGAGTCAACACCCGCGTCCAATCCTGACCTGAACCAGGATTGCCGTGAATGAGAACCACTGGCCGGCCGGCACCTTCGATGACAAAATGCAGGCGCGTACCGTCAACGGTCAGGAACTTTGAAGTGGAGTCTGAACGCGCGGATTGAATCTCCGGGTCAGAGTTTGCGGCCTCCGGACCGGTGATGCCGGCCTCAACGCTGATTTCACGGCGAGTATTAGCCGAAAGATTCTGCGTTCTCCGCGATTGAAAACTCGACCAGAGCAATCCGCTGCACAGCAATAGTTGAACGCAGAACTTCATGACGAAAACTTTCCTAAATCGGTATCGGACAAACGGCTTCGTCGACGCGCGCCATAACCGGCGCCGCCGCCAACCACCAGAGATCGTGAATTGGAATCGCCATACAGGGGCTGCGACTCACGCCGTTTACGACTATCGTTCGGCTGAGTCAACCAATGCTAATAGTTAGCGATAGGCGGGAACATTAGGCTAAGTAACGCGGAGTCGTCTGTGCGCTAGGCCGCTTATAGTCTGCTTGTCGATAAAGGATTCCCAACTAGAACATGTAGTTGAGCTAATAAGTCGGAATCATACGACCGCGTTCCTTGAGGAGAGTCTCCGCACTCATTTGGCTATCTGTGCGTTAGCGCACGGTGAACCAATTGCAATGCGTCTAGTCTGACGTTTGAATGATGTTGGATTTTGTGTGCTGCTAACAAACGGAGGGATGGGTCATGGGTTTAATACTAGTGATAATTCTGGTGCTGTTGCTTTTAGGCGTGGTGCCCAGATGGCCTCACAGCAAAAGCTGGGGATACGGACCTAGCGGTGGTATTGCGTTAGTTCTCGTAATCGTGTTGATTATCTGGATGCTTGGAGTGATCTAAAAAGCCTTTGCTGCAACCAGGCGGTTTTCACGGTCGCTCAGACGTCGAAGGGTAACCCAGTTTTGGGTCTACGGTCACTTCTTGAGCCGGAAGGCTGAGGGTGCTCTCTCTGAGTAAATATCAGTCAGCTTTCCGCAAGAGTTGCATCACCACCGAGTGCGCCATGACCACGTCAGGCTCATGCTGTAGAGCAGCCTGATACCTGGTCTTGAACTCTTCGTTTTCCGGTGAAGCAAAAAGTAATCGGGCCTGGCTAATCAAATTCTCAAAGTCGCTCACCGTGGCCGGCTCGTCGCCGTCGAGTGCTTCATCTATCTCTACCACGAGCGCAGACATCATCCGCAGCCAGTTAAACTGCGGGTGGTTCAGAACGAGTTGCAATAGCTCGCCGCTGTTGACCTGACCGTGGACCTTTTCGTAATTGACTCGCTCCCTCTCGAGAAGCACCTTGTGCAGACGCAATAAGCCGAGTCGCAGATCGACCAAACGATGAACGTCCGTGTCAGCCAGAACTTCGCTTTTTATTATTTCGCTCATTGTCTGTTATCCAAAGAGGGCGCCCAGGTTGTCTCTAATCAGCATCGAGTAACTGAATCCGTCGCACATGTCGCCCGCCTTCAAAAGGAGTATCCAGCCAGACACGAACAATCTCCAACGCCGCCTCTTCCGTCAACAACCGTTGGCCTAACGAGAGCATGTTGGCGTCATTGTGCTGGCGCGCGAGGCGGGCGCTTTCGATACTCCAGCACAGGGCGCAGCGGACTCCTTTGACGCGGTTCGCGGCCATCGCTTCGCCATTACCGGAACCGCCGAGCACGACGCCACGTTCAACTTCGGCGGCGGCCACAGCGTGTGCAACCGGCCGAATGAAAAGAGGATAGTCGACCGGCTCTTCCGAATCAGTGCCGAAGTCAATGACCTCATGCGCCAACGTGGCAAGGTACTGCTTAATTCTCTCTTTATAGCGAAATCCAGCGTGGTCTGATCCGATCGCAATTTTCATTGGTTTATTCAAGATTGGCCATTGAGATAGAAACTTGACTAGTGCATCCAGGGGCAGCGCGATAAGCAGCACGAAATTTGGGGGAGGAAAAATAATATCACCAAATCAGGCGCCGGACGATTCTGTCGGCGAGGTCTTCGATCTCTCGGCCCAAAACATTCGCGATCCATTGCAATACGCGCCTGCGTCATCACGCCTCCATGGCGATGCGTAGTTCTTAACGTATTATGTATGGAGCCTGTGTCTGTGTCGCAGGTAATGGGATTCTTTAAAGAGGGAAACAAGCGGACTCAGCCAGCGCTACCGAAAAACAAATGATGCCGAACAGGTCAATGGAAGAAGAGTTCATAAAACGCCGAGTTGTTGTCACGGGGCTGGGAACGGTCACTCCGCTTGGCAATTCAGTCGAAGCCACCTGGGCCGGCCTGATGGCAGGCAGAAGCGGCGCCGGGCCGATCACGAAGTTCGATACCGCTAGTTTTCCCGTTCGCTTCGCCTGCGAAGTCAAAGACTTCGACCCGCTCAAGTACGTCGAGAAAAAAGAAGCGCGCAAGATGGGCGCCTTCACACACTATGCGATCGCGGCTTCGGACGAGGCGCTCGCCGACAGTGGCTTGAAGATTACTGACGAGAACGCCGAAGCCATCGGCACTTATATCAGCAGCGGCATCGGCGACTTCTGGGGAATTGAGAGCGAACATTCGAAGCTTCTGCGCGGAGGACCGAGGGCGGTCTCGCCTTTCTTCCTCGTCTCGATTCTGGCGAACATGGCTGCCGGGCAGGTTTCGATCAGAAACGGAGCCAAGGGTCCGAACTCGGCGACCGCAACCGCATGCGCTGCCGGCAATCACGCTATCGGCGATTCTTTTAAGATAATACAGCGGAGTGACGCCGACGTGATGATCTGCGGTGGAGCGGAGTCAACCATTACGCCGATGACTATGGCAGGTTTTGCCGCGATGCGGGCGCTCTCGACCCGGAACGACGATCCTGAAAGTGCGTCCCGGCCTTTCGATCGAGATCGCGATGGATTCGTAGTCGGTGAAGGTTCCGGCATTATGATCCTAGAGGAGTTGGAACATGCCCGCCGGCGGAACGCGCGGATCTATGCCGAGATTGCCGGTTACGGCGCCACTGGCGACGCTTATCACATGACCGCGCCGGACGAAACGCAGAGCGGTGTGATTCGCGCGATGCAGCGGGCAATGCAGGATGCCGGCATCGATCCAAATCAGATCGGCTACATTAACGCTCACGGCACTTCAACACCGCTCGGCGATAGAGGGGAAACATTCGCCGTTAGGAAAACTTTCGGCCCTCATGCTTACAAATTGGCAGTCAGTTCCACGAAATCTATGACGGGCCATCTGCTGGGCGCGGCCGGCGGTGTCGAATCCGTCTTCACAGTTCTCGCTATCCACAATCGGAAGCTACCTCCGACGATTAACTATCACACGCCCGATCCGGAATGCGATCTGGATTACATTCCCAACGAGGCGCGGGACGCCGTGGTCGAGTACGCACTGACTAACGGTTTCGGGTTCGGCGGGACAAACGCGTCACTGTGCTTCAAACGTTTTGCTGAATGAACTTCGTTTCAGAAGCCCGACCGTAAGGGAG
>DNNE01000106.1:0-1363 GCA_003487805.1 Blastocatellia bacterium
CGCCCGGTCAACTCAAACGTTATGCCGCATCGCTGATGACGACGATAATCTATTATCTGGGCTTATTCGCCGTTCTGGTGGCTGTCATTGTCGCCGTCAGCATTCCTTTTACCATTTCAGAAGAACGTAAGCGTAAACGAAAAATCAAATCCGCGTTCGCAGGTCGGGCATCTCTCGATGACGATGCCTTTTTCAATAAATATTTTGCAGCTCGAGGCGTCCCTATTGACGTGGTCTGTAGAATCCGTAGCCTCTTGGCAAGCGATCTTGACGCTGATGTCTCGTGCCTGCAACCGGAAGATGACTTTACCGGCAATTTAGAATTCTTCTTCGCACACGATGAACTCGCGAACGTCCACATTGTGCAGGACCTCGAAAAAGAATTTGGTATATCGATCACCGACGATGAGGCTGCTCGAATGCATACTTTGACGATATCGTTACGGCAACCTGGGCCAAGCTCCGACAACGGGCGGCATAACAAATCGTTGGACGCGAGCGGAATCAGGCGGCTTGCCATCGACAACTTGTCCGTGACGTAGTTGACCGCCGCCGCGTCAACTCAGACGTTATGTGTCTACCGATACTTGAGGCTCCAGCATGAACCGAAAGCAATTCATCGAATCCCAAGGTGCTACGTGCCGCAACTGGAGATTTAGCTGGTCCTTCATCAATGAGTCGAAGAAGATCATCATCTTCGGCGCTTGGGACAAGACCCAATCTGGGAAAAAGTCTCTAATTCTGAGCGAGGAGTGGAAAATAAGCAGAAAGGGAAGGAAACAACCCGCTTATGCTCAATCCCGGGAACACATCAGATTGGCTGAAGAAGAAGGGTATCGGTTGATGACCTTTCCGATGGTCTACTCCGGTGCCTACGAGGAAGGCCCTGGGCCAGCTAAGATTGAAAGCTTCAAGCCTACGCTAGCTTCGAAGACTCTTATTCGTATCGGCTCGTGTTGGTACGCATCCGACGACGAAGTTGGGTTGATTCTTGCCGAAGAACTCGCACAGGATGAAAAACTGATCGAAGGCGCGGCGAAATCCGTAGCCGTTAATTCCTACGAACGGAACCCTGTCGCAAGGGCGCGATGCTTGGAACATCATGGCTATTCATGCACGGTCTGTTCTTTCAGCTTCGAGAGTTTTTACGGGCCCGTAGGGAAGAACTACATCCACGTTCACCACCTAGTACCGTTGTCCGAAACAAAAGGTGAGTACGTCGTGGACCCAGTCAACGACTTAGTTCCCGTTTGCCCCAACTGCCATGCCATGATTCATAGCACACGGCCGGCGCGGCACATTGACCAACTCAAGAAGCATCTTGAGAATCGTGAAACCGACACATAACAAATCGTTGGACCGG
>DNNE01000106.1:1667-3078 GCA_003487805.1 Blastocatellia bacterium
TCGTTGGACCGGAGCGGCGGTTGCGCGTTTTGCATCATGATTGGTCCGGCGAAGCTTGAATGAAATCGCGCCGCCCGGTCAACTCAACCGTTATGCATTATGAATGACATCACCTCTCGTTACGATTACGTGAAAAAGGAAGTCCCTGATCCTCAAGTCAAAGATGTTGCTGACCAGTTCTTTGACGCCGCGGAGATTCTTTGGGTTCCTGACTCTGGTGTGTTGATACCCGCCATCATTAATAGTGTGCTCGCCATTGAACTATATCTAAAATCGCTCAACGCCTATTCTGTGATAAAGAACCTTGAAGACTACGGGGACGGCGTACGCGGGGGCATCGTTACCGTCGAACCGGAAACATCGCGGCACGAATTGACGAAGATTTTTGACGTACTCGAAGGCGGCATAAAGAATGCTCTTGAAACCGCTTTTGCGCGTTCGAGCATTTTCAAATCCGGCGCCAGTTTCCGAGACTGCCTGAGCACATACGATGATGTATTCATTAAGGTGCGCTATGTATACGAGGACAGCTCTTCATTTCGGCGAGTTAATATCGTCGACTTGCAACAGCTCATGAAGTTAACTAGATCCATTGTAGAATCACTTCCGCGCAAGACTGTGGTTCTGAAATAATGCATAACAAATCGTTGGACCGGAGCGGCGGTAGCGTGTTTTGTAACTTGATTGGTCCGGCGCACGTTGCGTGAGTTCGCGCCGCCCGGTCAACTCCACCGTTATGTGGCTTCCTCTAAAACTTACATGAGCTACTATCGCACAATCAAAGAACTCGTAATCGAAACGTGCATGGCGGAAGGACAGTTTCCTTCTTACGAAAAACTCACGGCGCTCGTGCGGCAACATTTCCCAGCCAGCAAATGGCAGAAAACTCATTACGCTTGGTATAAATCCAAAATCAAAACCGGCGAAATACCTGTGCCCGGGTTTTCCAGCGAAACTATCGCGGCGTCTACCAACGATGGCATTGAGGCTGAGGTTGAAGATTCCATCGAAGCTTCCGTGTCGCTGGAGCGGGACTTACACAATTATCTCGCGACGCGGGTCAATGAAATCGAACCGGGCCTAACGCTGGTCGAAAATGGCGTCGAATGCCAAACGGACGCTGGGCGAATCGACCTCTTAGTGCGCGACGCCAATAATCATCTAGTCGTCGTGGAATTGAAGGCAGGTAAGGCGAAGGATGCAGCTCTCGGCCAGTTACTTGGATACATCGGATGTCTCTCCGCGAAGGAGCCAAACGTCCGCGGCATCTTGGTCGCCTCGGGGTTTGATTCTCGCGTTGTGTTTGCGGCTCGGGCTCTCGCTAACGTTAAATTGGTTCGTTACCAACTCTCGTTCAAACTCGAAGAGGTCTCGTGACCAACGCGCCACATAACAAATCGTTGGACCGGAG
>DNNE01000170.1:0-3075 GCA_003487805.1 Blastocatellia bacterium
CGATCTTGATCATCTCGAGCGTCGTGCGGATGTTCCTAACGATCATTCGATTCGTTTACTTAACTATCATTCAATTGGTTTAGAGGCGGGCTACCGCCCGCCCTCGGGCTACCTGAATTGGCGGGCAGTAGCCCGCCTCTAAACATTGGAAGCTGTTGATTCGCCTTTCCATCTCGTCGCGGTCGAATGCGGAATCCCAAACTGATCCAGGATCCGAAAGCATAAATGATCGACCAGGGCTTCGATCGTTTGCGGGCGATGATAAAAGCCGGGGCTGGCTGCGACGATTTGCGCGCCCGCGCGCGAAAGCCTCAGCATATTCTCAAGATGAATCGCGTTGTAAGGTGTCTCGCGCGGCACCAGAACCAGCTTGCGACCTTCTTTCAAAGTTACATCCGCGGCGCGATGAATCAAATTTGTACCGGCCCCGGACGCAATTGCCCCCAGGGTTCCCATCGAGCAGGGCACAATGATCATTCCCGCCTGCGGATGCGATCCCGACGACGGCGTCGCTGCCATGTTATCCAGGCGATGCAAGCGAATGGTTTTTACATCGGCAGCCAGACCGACCCACTCGTTGATCTTTTTTTCATCGGCGCTGCGCAAATCAAAGCCCAGCTCGACCATCGCCACTGTCTTCGCTGAGTCAGAAATGATCAGGTTGATGCGCTCGACGACTCCGCTTGCCGCCAGATGAGTTAGAGCTCGGTGTGCATAAATCGCTCCTGAAGCTCCGGTGATTGCGACCGTGATTTCCATGGGCTCGGCAGGTTTGACGGATGATCTTACGGCTAGCGGGGAGGGAATCGCAAACCGGCTTTTTCAGGTCTCGGCTTAGGTGGCACGGGCGTCTCGCCCGTAAACTCACGCGCAGGACGCGCGTGCCACAATTAAACTGAATCAGCGCTCTTTTCGGAGAGAGAGCGTTAGGGACGGAGCTTCGATGTTAGAATCTGAGCGTCTGACCAGGCAGCAACACCTCTTGATTGCCCGCACGGATGACGAAGTCACGCAAAACAACCCCGGCGAAACATAAACCACCATTTCCGAGGCCTGGGCTAACCAGGTTTGCGCGAGGACTGTTGCGAGAGTGGAGAAAGCTTAACCTTTCTTTCGAGAGCCCCACGATCATCGTTGCCGTTTCGGGTGGAGCTGATTCAGTTGCGCTGTTACTTGCATTGGACGAATTGATCCGCGCAAAGAAGCTGAAAGTTAAGATCGTCGTCGGCCATCTGAATCACAAATTGCGCGGCGCAGCGAGTGACGCGGATGCGCGATGGGTGAGATCGTTGACCAGAGATCTGGGGCACCGCGCGATCGTCGGTAACCGAAAAGTTAAATCACTCGCGTCAAGGACCGGCGACAATCTCGAGCAAGCGGCGCGGCGCGCGCGTTATGAGTTTCTCGCCAACACTGCCAGGTCAAACAAAGCGAACCTCGTATTGACCGCCCACACGATGAATGATCAGGCGGAAACAGTTTTGCTGAATCTGATGAGAGGGAGCGGTGGTGAAGGGCTGGGCGGGATTGAAACCGTGCGGCCATTGACTCGCGGAAGCGAGATTATTCTGGCGCGGCCTTTATTGTCATGGGCGCGCCGGCCGGATACCGAAGATTATTGTCGGCAGCAATCGATCGATTATCGCAGCGATGAGATGAATGCGGATGAGAGTTTTGCGCGGGTGCGGGTGCGAAAACAGCTCTTGCCGTTGATGGAGAGCTTCAATCCAAAATTCATCCAGGGCGTAGCGCGCAGTGCAGAGATTCTGCGCGAGGACAACGCGGCTTTGGAGGCTGCAGCAGCACGTCTGCTCGAGTTGTCGCAACAGTCAGGTGAGAAGCGGCCAGGGAATTCATTGCGGATCGATTTGCTGAGAGTGGCGCCGGTCGCGCTCAGGCGCCGGGCGCTAAGGCTTTGGCTGGCTCAACATCGCGGCGATCTCATCCGGATCGAGCACGTGCATATCGCGGCGCTCGAGAATCTACTGGGCAGCACAAAGAGTGGACGCGCAATTGAGTTACCCGGCGGCGCTACCGCATATCGCAAAGGCGGCGTGTTGCACTATCGCGGGCGCCGGAACGCGTCTTAGCTTGAACCTAACCACGGACATGGCCGTAATACCGCCAGCGGATGTTGGGCACCTGAAGCCCAGGTCAACGCATCATAAACTGTCACCCTGACGGGCTGAGCCCGATGAGAGCGAAGCAAGTGCAATTATTTGGCCGGCTCTTACAAGAATGGCCGATTTAAGGTATGATCGGCCCGGAGGAATCGAAGGCATTGAGTTCCACAGCAAGACAAATCATCTTCTGGCTGCTGATCATCGCGGGCGCGCTGTTGATCTATAAGCTGGTAAACCCCGGCAGCAAGAACACACAAAACATTGACCTCGTGCAGCTTGATCAAAAGATCAAGTCGGGCCAACTGAAAGAGTTAGTCGTTAGGGCCAACGAGACCGTCGCCGTTGATAAAGACAGTAATATTGAGTACCACGCTCAGCTGACTAACGAGCAAACCAAGAATGATGTCCTAAAGGCCGCGCGTGAGTTAGGCAGTGACGGCAAGACGTCAATTGTGCCGAAAGTCAGCGATGAGTCGGGCAGCAGCAGCTATTGGTGGCCGGCGCTTTATTATCTGCTGCCGTTTCTGTTGATCTTCGGCTTTTGGATTTTCATGCTGCGGCAAATGCAGTCTGGCGGCAACAAGGCGCTTTCGTTTGGCAAATCCCGCGCAAAACTTCTGAGTAATCAACAGAAACGCGTCACGTTCAAGGACGTCGCGGGTGTCGAAGAAGCCAAGGAAGAGCTGCAGGAAATCATCGAGTTCCTCAAAGAACCACAGAAGTTTCAGAAGCTCGGCGGCCGCATTCCCAAAGGCGTTTTGATGATGGGCCCGCCGGGAACAGGCAAGACCTTGCTGGCGCGCGCGATTGCCGGTGAAGCAAACGTGCCGTTCTTTTCGATCTCTGGTTCGGACTTCGTCGAGATGTTCGTTGGCGTCGGCGCCTCGCGAGTGCGCGATTTGTTCGAGCAGGGTAAGAAGAACGCGCCGTGCATCATCTTCATCGATGAGAT
>DNNE01000170.1:3376-8763 GCA_003487805.1 Blastocatellia bacterium
TTCATCGATGAGATCGACGCCGTTGGCCGTCATCGCGGCGCTGGCCTCGGCGGCGGACATGATGAGCGCGAACAGACTTTGAATCAGTTGCTGGTTGAGATGGATGGATTCGAATCGAACGATGGCGTGATTCTGATTGCCTCGACCAACCGTCCTGACGTTTTGGATCCGGCATTGCTTCGACCCGGGCGATTCGATCGGCGTGTCGTCGTATCGAGACCCGATGTGCGCGGGCGCGAAGGCATTCTGAAAGTTCATACTCGCAAGATCCCGCTCGGCGAAGACGTTGACATCAGCATCATCGCGCGCGGCACGCCTGGATTCACCGGCGCGGATCTCGCCAACCTGGTTAATGAAGCGGCGCTGAACGCGGCCCGCTACAACAAAAAGGTTGTGGCGATGCCTGATTTCGAATTGGCCAAAGACAAAGTCCTGATGGGCGCAGAGCGCAAGAGCATGGTCATTTCGAACGAAGAGAAACGAGTGACGGCTTATCACGAAGCCGGGCATACTCTCGTCGGTCTGAAAGTTCCGAACGCCGATCCGGTTCACAAGGTCACGATCATTCCCCGCGGGATGGCCCTGGGTGTGACCCAGCAATTGCCGGAAGGCGATCGTCACAACTACACCAAGGAATACTTACTGGGTCAGATTTCGATCCTGATGGGCGGGCGCATCGCCGAAGAAACATTCCTCGGCAACATAACGACCGGCGCTTCGAACGACATCGAGAAAGCAACCGAGTTGTCGCGCGCGATGGTTTGCGAATATGGCATGTCTGATCTCGGACCGCTGACTTTCGGCAAGAAAGAAGAGCAAATCTTTCTGGGCCGCGAGATTGCGCAGCATCGTGATTATTCAGAAGAGACTTCGATTCGCATCGATTCCGAAGTGCGCAAGATCGTGACTGATCAGTACGAGCGAGCGCGCAAGATCATCGAAGAGAATCGCGACACGATGGTGCGTTTAGCAGAGGCTCTGCTCGAGCACGAATCGCTCGACGGCGTGCAGATTCGCCGCATCGTGGCGGGTCTGACGCTCGAGGATGCCGGCGAGACCAGCGGCCCCGGAGTTCAGCAGGAGTTGCCGGCCGCAAAGGAACCATCGGCGAAGCCGCTCAAGCCGATTCTGCCGCCAATCACCGGAGGCACCCCGGCGCCGGCGTAAAGCCAAATGTCCGACAAGCTTCAGCTTGTCCTTTAGACTAATCGACAAACTAAAGTTTGTCGGACACGAGAAGGCGAGAGTCGCAACTCTCGCCTTTTTGTTAGTTGACTCGATTGGCCAGTCACAACCTGCTTCTTGAGGCGTCAGTTGTGGGCGGAGCGTTAACCACGCGAACAGTTTCATTTGAGTGTTGCGATACAACTATGCACTCAGCTTTCGAGCGAGAGGAATCTCATGCCGTGACTCAGTTGACTCACTAAAAGATTGGGCGTAATTTGGCGAGGTCTTACTTAGGCGATTCTAGCGGCCGCGCAACTGCCGACCCCACGGGTAACCGCATGGACGTGACACGATATCTCGACTTTGATCTTCGCTTCCACCGCGATGATCAAGGAGAATACCGCGCTCAGGTAATAGCGTCCCCAGCTGGTACATCTGAATCAATCAGTTTTCGTTTACCTTTCAATGAAGACAAGCTCGAAAACTTTTTGCTTAAGATCGGTCGGCCACGTCGCGCTACAAGAGGCGCCGCCGCCACTGAAACAACCGCAGCCAAAGACTTCGGGGCGGGCTTGTTTGCCACGGTCTTCAGCGGTGATGTTAATGCATGTCTACGCACGAGCCTGGAACGCGCGAATTGGGAAAAAGCGGGCCTGCGCATCCGGTTGCACTTAACGGATGTTCCGGAGCTCGCTGATTTGCCGTGGGAGTATTTGTATCGGCCACCACCGCTCAATCGTTTTCTAGCCCTCTCTACCAAAACTCCTCTGGTTCGCTTCCTGGATCTTCCTGAACGAATTGAACCGCTAAATGTTTCGCCACCGTTACGGATACTCGTTTTGATCGCGAGCCCGAAGGATATTGCCTCATTGGATAGCGAGCGCGAGTGGGCGTATCTGCATTCGGCATTAAGTGATCTGGAAGCGCGAGGGTTGGTGGAATTGACGCGTCTGGATGGCGCTACGCCTCAAAGGCTACAGCGGCAACTTCGTCAGGGTCAGTACAACATTCTGCATTTTATCGGACATGGAAGCTTCAATCCCGATGCGCAGGATGGAGCCTTGATTCTCCAGGACGACGCGGGCCACGCGCAGCCTTTGACTGGTGAACACCTTGGCCGGTTACTTCACGACCACCCGCCGATGCGACTGGCAGTACTAAACGCATGTGAGGGGGCGCGCAACTCCCGCATTGACCCTTTCGGCGGAGTAGCACAGGCGCTTCTGCAGCAAAGTGTGCCCGCCGTGATCGCGATGCAGTTTGAGATTACAGACCAAGCGGCGCTGAGCTTTGCTCAGGAGTTTTATGGAGCGCTCGCCGACAATTACCCGGTTGACGCCGCGCTTGCCGAAGCGCGGAAGACTATGGCGCGTGGCGCAGGCGTCGAATGGGGAACGCCCGTACTTTACATGCGAGCACCAGATGGCCGGGTGTTCGATGTACGTGCCTTGACTGGGGAAGAGCGGCGGCAAATCCAATTAACGGCAACCATCGCCGCAGCGAACACTCACATGGAGCGGGAGGAATGGTCAGCCGCGATCGAGAAGTTTCAGACAGTGCTCCAGGCAGACGCTAACCATCCTTGCGCGGCGCAGCTAAAGCGCGCTCGCGAACAGCTAATGCTATCTACGCTCTACCGAACCGGTCGCGCGCACTTCGAGGCCGGAGAATACACGGAAGCTTTGAACTATCTTAATCGTCTCAAGCAGAAGGCTGACAACTACAAAGACGTGGACGAATTGCTGGACGGATTGAAAGCGATTTGCGGAGACGAGACGCCTTTGTCGGCTGAGAGCGCCGCAAAAGAGGCGCCGCAAGTGAGGGTGGAATCATCAAGGCCGTCTCGCCTCGCAACACTTTTGCGAAAGCGTAAGCTAATCTGGCTAAGCGGCGCCGTTGCTTTCCTGATTATGTTGGGCCTGGCACTGTGGCAGACAGTTCGCAATCATCCGCCCAATCCCCAACCAGAGCCGAGAATTACCGCCCCGGCAAATGGAGAGACCGTTACTGATTCGATCGTCACGTTAAAGATTTCAGATAACTCTCAGAATGTGATCCGCCGTGTGGAGATTTATGACAACGACCTTCTCATAGCCAATATTTCCGGTCCTCCATTTGAACTTACCTGGGGAACGAGTGATGCGGCGGAAGGAAAACATACCCTCGAGGCCAGAGCCTACGACTCAGGCGGCAACGTTGGAAGCACTAAAATCACGGTTAATGTCAAACATGAAGGGAAACCGCCGAAAGCGGATCCCAAGCAGAATGGCGGGCGTAACAGCGTTGGGCCGAAACCCGGGCCGCAAAAGTCTCCGCAAAAAACGGATGACGGTGGCGAAAGAGTAGAACCAAAGAACGCAAACGATGCGAAGTTAAAACTGCATCCGTCACCAACCCCTTAGGTTGAGACTCTGGCTTGTGCAGATGGACCCGCAAACTAACGAGGAAGGACGCTCATGGAACATTCTCATCCAATCCGCAAGACGCGACTTCAAATCTTGGGCGGCAGAAGTCTTACGCTGTTGATGTTCGCATTTCTGATGCTCGCGCAAGGCACCGCAAACGCACAAAAAAACCCGCAGCCGTTCAGCTTGAAACAGGTTATCGACGCGCTCGATACGCACGGCTATAACAGTACACAATGGGTGAATGAGATTAGACAAAACAAAGTTGCCTTTGAAGTCGACCGGTTAAGCCAGTCTGATCTCGCGAGGTTACGCGCATCAGGCGCTTACCTGGGCCACGCGGGGTTTGCGCGGGTGCTAAATGCGCTGCGTGCCAATTATCATCCAGCACCGATAATGACGCTTTGTACCGGAGTAACAACGACGAATGGAGAAAGCGTCGACAGTCTCATTACGGCGGGAAACGAGGCGATGAATGGTTTTGTTCCGCGTCTGGCCACCGCATTAACTGATTACTGTAGCGCGCTTGAACTAGCGCCGAATGAACCTCGAGCCCATCTTGGCTTGGGAGACATTTATTCCTTTCAAGAGCGCGACCCTGAAGCGATTCGAGAATACAAAGAAGCGGTGCGCCTCAAGCCTGATTTCTTCGAAGCGCATTACGTTCTCTGTTTAAGTTACCTGAGGGTTGAGGATGGACCTTCCACCGCCAAAGAATACAACGCTACGCTTAAGTTGGATGCCAAAAAGGGAGAGCTTTGGCTTTCGGGGGTCATGCTGGACAGTCCGGTGATACCCACCCACATCACTCGCAAGGTTAACCACCTCTTCGCCGATTATCACTCGCTCAAACGGGAAAAGCAGGGCGCTGCGCTGTCAACTGCCACGGCTGCGCTGAAGGATTTGACTCCCAACGGACAGATAGGTTCGGGGCTAAGTGAAGCCGGCATTTTTCATTTTCTTAAACAAAGCATTGAGACCTGGTTGGGAATGCCGGACGGACAGAAAAAGGTGGAGGCTGCTTTGGGTTTTAAACCTTAGAGCAGCGAATCGTACGTATGAGTCTTCGCGGCATTTCAATTCGCTAACCCCGAACCTCAAGCGTCGGGCGTAGTAAGCCGAAGAAGAAGTTAGTACAGGATCGTGGGCGCAGAGAATCTTGCCTGTAGCTTTACTTTTTGAGCTTTCCTTCTTACCTTTGGCGCGTGGAAACTGCAGACGTCGTCATAATCGGCAGCGGCATCGTTGGATCGAGTGTCGCTTATCATCTTGCGCAAGCGGGATGTACGAACGTGCTCGTGCTTGAGCGCGAAGCGCATCAGGGCAAAGGCTCGACCGGGAAGAGCATGGGCGGCGTGCGCGCGCAGTTCTCAACTCCAGTCAACATTCAGATGTCGAAATATTCGATCGACTTCTTCTCGAAGTTCGATGAAGTGGTCGGTCATCCGGCGGATTATCGCGCGCATGGATATCTGTTTTGCGCGACCAACGAAAAGCATCTCGCTTATTTGAAAGCGAATAAGGAAAGGCAAAACGCGCTTGGCGTCACGAACGTCGAGTGGGTCACGCCGGAAGACATCGTGAAGATGGTGCCGCAGCTGCGCGTGGACGACATTCTGGGCGGCACGTTCTGTCCGACGGACGGCTTTGTAGATCCGCACAGCGTGATGATGGGATTCATGCTGAACGCGCGCGAGAAGGGCGTGCGATTGTGGTTGGATACGCAGGTGACTGGAATTGATGTGGAAGCTGGGAGCGCGGACGTCCTCGTCCGCAATCTTGAAGACCCAGAGCGGACGAGGACGTCCGCGCTCC
>DNNE01000126.1:0-9424 GCA_003487805.1 Blastocatellia bacterium
GGTACGTGAGCTGGGTTTAGAACGTCGCGAGACAGTTCGGTCCCTATCTGGTGTGGGCGGAGCAGGATTGAGGGAATCTGTCCTTAGTACGAGAGGACCGGGATGGATCCACCTCTAGTGTACGAGTTATGGCGCCAGCCGTAACGCTCGGTAGCTATGTGGAGCATGGATAAACGCTGAATGCATCTAAGCGTGAAGCCAGACCCAAGATTAGTCCTGACTGTGAGACTCCTGGTAGACCACCAGGTTGATAGGCTGGAAATGTAAGTGCAGTAATGTGCTCAGTTGACCAGTACTAATCAGTCCCTTGGCTTGACCGTAAAATTTATTAGCCAGCAACGCATCTGGAATTTCGAATTTGTAATTTCGAATTTGGAATCTCAGATGACGCGCGAACGCTTTTAGACTTTGCACAGGCTTGCCTGGTTGCTATTCGATTCTGGGATCTCAGATTGCAAAATTTGGGATCCCAATAAATTCCGTAGCGCGGACTCTGGGTCGGCTCGGCGGTGCGAGCGATAAAGCGCCGGCACGCTGAACGCCAGGTCTCCGCTACCGAAAAAGTTCTTTCTCATAATTTCAAATCTCAAATTTGAGATCTGAAATTTGATCAGGTTTTCCGGTGGTTGTGTCGAGAGGGTCACACCCGTTCCCATCCCGAACACGGAAGTTAAGCCTCTTGGAGCCGATGGTACTGCGCGGGCAACTGCGTGGGAGAGTAGGAAGCCGCCGGGATTATTTTCTGAGATCTCAGATTTCAAATTTGAGATTTCAAAGAAAAACCGAAGAAGCCCGCTGAACAAATAGTTTGGCGGGCTTTCGTGTTATTTGGTAAGCTCATCCTGCCCTGCCAGTAGTTTTTCTCTTGCACCCGCCCACCAGCAACCAAATTTGATCGACTCAAGGTGACTTTCGTGTGGTGCCCTCGATGTAAAAGTTCGCGCATTCAGCGTGGCTACGAAGAGTCTCTAATTATTCTTCGGATGGCCGGGCTACATAAGCTTGTCTGCAATAACTGCAGTCTTGAGTTCCGTGGTTTTGATCCGCTCCGTAAATTGCCGCGAATTCCCGCCAAGCGGACAAAATTTGCAGCTAACGAGCGCCGTTTCCCACGTCACAAGGTCCACCTGGCCGCCACGATCTCCCTGGTTGAGCGAAATGTTCTGACCTGGGACGTCGCTTACACTCATCGCTCGCAGGGACATTGCGAGATTATCAGCCAGATTGGAATGGCTCTCTCTTTTGTAGGCAGTCGCTTTCCCGCACAAGACTTAACTCGACCGGGATGCTCGCTCTTTGTCACGGTCAATCTGCCCGGGGGGGCGATTGCGGCAGTACTGTCGATCGTTCATTGGGAACGGCGCGGGACTGGCGGCCGCGGCGGTTGGTTTGTCGGCACGACCATCTCTCAGATGAGCGAACAAGATGCCGCCCGGCTTGCCGCTTATATCAAGAAGCGGTCGGAGACAAATCTCTACGTCGGGCCGGCATAGCCTTTGTTCCGCCAAGATTTGGGTACCGCTACCAAACCACCCCTAACTTCATGAATCAACCAAGGTCGGTTAGACTTGAAGTTCATAAAGTCTATGAGCTTCAGCGCATACTTCCGTCTCACTTCTTACGCGACTATCGCCGCCGCGACGTTGGCGCTTTTGATTTCGGGCGGAGTAGGCGTGTATCTAACCGTCACCTTTGCGATCGTGATGATCGTTGCCTGGAAGCTGGAAGGAACACGTTGGCAGTTTTCCGAGCGAGTAGCGCTGGCTGTCATTCTTGTCTCGCTGCCGATTTTCTATCTTGATTGGCGCGTTCTTACTCCATATCTGCAAATTCAGTATCTCGAAACAGGCCAACATAGCGCCACAGAAGTTTCGGTCCTGGCCCATCTGATCCTTTTTCTTTCGGCGGTTAAGCTCCTTCAACGCAAAGCCGATCGTGACTGGTTCTTTCTTTATCTGATCTCATTCTTTGAAGTGCTGCTCGCCGCGGGGCTCACGGCGAGTCCGATCTTTCTCGCAACACTTATTCTTTACCTGTCCTGCGCACTCTCGACCGTTGTGGCTTTTGAGATTCAGAGAGCGCGACGCAAGGTCAAGACATCGCAGACCAGGTTGCTGGTTCCACCCGACTCAACGCTTTTTCGGAGACTGCCGATGAGACTCTGGCGCCGGCGTTATCTGGAGACTCGACGCTTGCCGTTGGTGTCAGTTGGTTTGCTCGTTCTGATCGTAGGGCTGGCGCTGCCCTTCTTTCTGATCACTCCGCGCACGGTCTCGAGCGCACTCAAGCGCGGCGGCGTCGGTGTTTCCGGTTTCATCGGATTCTCAGACAACGTGACGCTGGGCGAGATTGGCCGCCTCAAGGGCAACGACGAAATATTTATGCACGTGCGCGTCGAGAATTCGAATGCAATACCGCCCGCAGGCTTGCGTTGGCGGGGAGTTGCGCTCGATGAATTCACCGGCAGGAGTTGGAAGAAATCGCGCCTCGCCGAGCGTTGGGAGAAAGCTGAAGCCGACCGGAATAATCTCTTTAAGATTGGGACCACGGCAGATCTCGCTCGACTGACTACGCAGATGTTCTTTCTCGAACCCGTGGATACACCGGCGCTGTTTGGCGCGCCGCGGATTGTCGGCGTCCAGGGTCAAATTCCTTTTGTGCAGGTCGATGCCGAAAACTCGATTCAAACTCAAGCCCATGATCAGGAACGGATCGTCTACAAGATTTATTCGGACACCACAGAGCCCAGCGCGACTGTGCTTCGCGCTGATCCGTTGCAGTATCCGGCTGCCGCTGGCCGCTATCTGCAACTGCCGGCGAACATCGATCGAAGGATCGAAGCATTGGCACACAAGGTGACAGCTAACGCAGGTCCGGACGGCTACGACAAAGCACGCGCGATCGAATCGTATTTGCGCGATAATTACGTTTATTCGCTGGATTTGAAAGCCACCGGAGAAGAGCCGCTTTCTGATTTTCTCTTTCGCGTGCGCGCTGGACACTGTGAGTACTTCGCTACCGCGATGGCGGTTATGTTGCGCACACAGGGCGTCGCCTCGCGCCTCGTTAACGGATTTTTGCCGGGCGAATATAACAGCGCCGCGGGTGCGTACACCGTACGTCAGAGCGACGCGCACTCCTGGGTCGAAGCTTATTTTCCGCAGACAGGTTCATGGGTCACGTTCGATCCCACACCACCGGCCGGCCGCACCGCGCGCGAGCGAAACGGACTCGCCGGATATTTAAGCAAATACTCGGAAGCTTTCGAGTTGATGTGGTTTCAATACGTGATCGGTTATGACAAGCAGGAGCAGCACTCTCTGGTCACCTCGCTGCGTAAAGAGCTGATGGATTTTCAGGACTCGATCAGCAGAATCGATCGATCGCGCAGTGCTCTCTCCTTTTTCATGAAACCGATCTTGATCGGTTTGGCGTCGCTGACCTCTCTCGTCATGATTCTTTTTCTAACGCGTCGCGTACGGCATCTTGGTTGGCGACGAGGGTTGAAGGTCTGGGGCTCTGCCAACGACGGAGAGCACACTCGTATCGATTTCTATGAAAGGCTTCTGACAATCCTGGCCAGGCGCGGCCTCACACGTGAATCGCACCAGACGCCTTTGGAATTTGCTGTGCTGGCCGGTGCCGACGAAGCAGCACTCATAACTTCCGCCTACAACCGTGTAAGATTCGGCAACCAGCCGCTCACTCCTTTGGAAAACCGAACGCTGGAACAGGCACTCAACAGGCTCGAGAAGGGCATCACGGGATGAACAAATCCACTTCACGTCTGCTTAGTGTTTTTGTCGTGGCGTCGTTCATGCCGCTGGCTTGCTCCGTCGCTTATGCATCGACGCAAAAGATCGACAAGAAGCAACTGCTCAGCAACGCGAGGCAAAAGTATTACAACCTTAAACGAGCAGGTCTGGTCGAACTTGAGTCAAACATCCAACCGAACTGGGATGTAGTGATGGGCCCTCAGACTAACGCTGCGACCCTGAAGCTGCTTAATGCGATTCATTTTTCCATGGCGATTGATTCTCAGAGTACGTTTAATATGTTCCACCGCACGGACGATTATGCGGCGAAGCAAAAGGCATCCGGCGCGCTGGATGCTATTTACCTGGGCATGCATGACGCGGTCTCGCGCTTTATCTCGACCTGGTCACTATTCATGCTTACCTCACCTTTTCCAGATCCTGATAGTGAATGCGAAATCGAACAGACTGCTGATCAGATTCGCTTCTCACGCAAGGAGCAGAATAATCAGGTCACAACTATTACAAACAAGGATCTAAGCGTAAGCGAAATAACCGTCGTGGGAGAAAGCTTTACGGCTTCACTCAAGCCGGTGCTGGAGACCGCCCCGACTGGATATATCCTGAAAGGTTACTCCGGTGATTATCGAACCTCATCGGGTGCGCGCGAGACTCTGTTGAAAGTGACAGTCGATTACCAGGAAATAAAAGGCCTGCAACTGCCGCACAAAGTTTATGTAGAAACGGTGTATGAAAAGAACCCGGCGCAGATCGAGTGGTTGTTCACGGACTATCAGGTGAAAGTCCGCTAATCTATTGAAAGAAACTTTGAGACTTGAATGATTGATCGGATCCGTGTCGCAACAGCTGGCGGGCGGTAGCCCGCCTCTAAACGGATCGGATCACTATTGATTGACTAGGTATGAACAAAATAGGATTTATTAGTTTGGGCTGTCCCAAGAACCTCGTCGATAGCGAGGTGATGATGGGACAGCTTCAGCAAAACGGTTATCAGATTACTGCGAACGCGGAAGATGCGGACACCGTGGTGGTGAATACGTGTGGGTTTATTGATTCAGCCAAGAAAGAATCAATTGAAGCAATTCTCGAAGCTGCCAGACTGAAGACCAACGGCAAGGCCACGCGCTTGATAGTTGCCGGTTGTTTGGTCGAGCGTTATCGCGACGAGTTGAAAGCAGAGATGCCTGAGGTTGATGCCTTCATCGGCACCAGCCAAATCAACGACATACTGAGCGTCTGCGATCCGAACACCAACACGCGATTTCTCCCGGTAATTCCGCTTGGCAACCAGAGCGCGACTTATCTTTATGATGAATCAACGCCGCGCGTGCTCGCCACGCCTTCGCATTACGCATTCATTAAAATCGCCGAAGGCTGCGATCGCCCTTGCGCCTTCTGTTTCATTCCGCAGATGCGTGGACACTTTCGCAGCCGGCGTTTTGGATCGATCGTCGCGGAAGCTCATCAGCTCGCGGAAGAAGGTGTGAAGGAGTTGATTCTGGTGGCCCAGGATTCGTCGCGCTATGGTGAGGACTTAGGGAAGCAGGACGCACTCGCTCATCTGCTGCGCGAGCTTTCGCACACAGACGGCATTGAGTGGGTGCGCGTCATGTACACCTATCCGACCCACATCAGCGATGGCTTTCTCGATGTCCTCGCCGAAGAGGCGAAGGCTGTGAAGTATCTCGACATGCCTTTGCAGCATGCTTCTCAAAGTGTTTTAAAACTAATGAAGCGAGGCGGTAATCGAGCCTCGCTCGAGCGTTTGATCAAACGAGTGCGGGGACGCGTGCCGGGCATTGCCGTGCGCACGACCTTCATAACCGGCTTTCCCGGCGAGACTGAAGAAGACTTCAACGAGCTGCTCGCATTCGTGCGCAACGTCGAATTCGATCGCGTTGGGGTCTTTACTTATTCGGATGAAGAAGGCACGCCGGCCTTCGAGCTGCCGAATAAAGTTGATCCGAAAATCGCCAAACGACGACGGGATCGTTTGATGAAGGAGCAGGCAAAGATTGCCAAGCGTAAACACGACGCGATGATCGGGCAAACCATCCGCGTGATGTTTGAAGGTGAGTCGAACGAAAGCGAATTATTGTGGCAGGGGAGGATGGAAACTCAGGCGCCGGATATTGACGGCTGTATCTTGATCAATGACGTTCCGGAAGATTTCGCGCCAGTCGCCGGCGAAATGGTTAACGTGTTGATTACAGAAGCTCTCGATTACGATATGCTAGGCCGCATCGTCGATTAAGAAAACGCTCATGAGATTACTGCTCACAATTAGTTTCATTCTTTGTTTGCTGTCGTGCTTTGCGCCTGAGGCGATCGCTCAATATCAGAACCTTGAGTGGATCGAAGTGTCGCCGGCTGGTGAGTCGTTTCAGGTGTCAATGCCCAACACACCGAAGATTGAGGCAGAAAAAGAAGGAGCCGTAAGCGGCCATCGATATATCGCGCTAACCGGCGTCGCCACCTACACAATCTGGTCTATAACGAACGCCAATTATCGAGCCGGTCAGGACACGGACTTGTACCTCGACGCTACTGCTGAACTGCTTTGGGAGGGTTTGCTCAAGTCTGCTCGGGAACAACTGGATGACAAGGACCGTCGGTTCGCGCGGATGACGTATGTGCGAGAATTGCCGCCCGAAGGTCTGCCCGGACGCGAATACACGCTTACAGTCGGCGATGTTACTGGAACAGCAGAATTCTTTGTGGCGCGCGAGCAGATATACGTCATGCTCGTGATGGGCAAGCCCGGAGGAGATTGGCCCAGAGAAAAATTCTTTGCATCATTTCGAGCAGCTTCGGATTCGCCCGCGCCGCCTAAGATCGCGTCTGGTAGGTTCGGCGCTGTAGTTCAGGGAGTGAGCCCCGACCCGACCGACTATAATCGGATCTTTAACGGTCGTGAGGTTACGCAAAAGGCGCGCATACTCGAAAAAGCTGAGCCAACTTATACGGAAAGCGCGCGTAAATTCGGCATTGAGGGAACCGTAGTGCTGCGCGCCGTATTCTCGAAGAACAGTGAAGTGACGAATCTTCATGTCGTAAGCAAACTCCCACACGGACTGACTCAGAAAGCGATCGACGCTGCGCGCGCGATTCGATTCGTGCCGGCAATGAAAGACGGACAGCCGGTGTCGATGTGGATGGAACTTCAGTATAACTTCCATCTTTACTAAGCTGTCGGATCAACTGCGGGAATCAATGAGTGCCGTTAAAGAATCCAGCGACGAACTGAATCCTCCGATCACAGTTCCCGCAAATGAAATCCCAACCCGCAAACAGCGGACGGCCGGCGATTACTTCGCGCTGGCCATCGCGACCTGCGGCGTTGGTTACTTTCCGGTTGCGCCGGGAACGCTGGGCTCGCTGGTTGGCGTCTTACTCTTTCTGGCGATAAGAAGGTTAACCAGGGTCCTGCTCGTTCCTTATGCGTTCAGGCATCAGGTCAATTTCTTCACGTTGCAGGCGATAGAGTCGGCAGTGATGCTGCTCGTGATTCTCGTAGTGACGCTCGGCGGGATTTGGGCGGCGTCCCGATCGGAATCTCTTTTTCGAAAGAAAGATCCCGGCGCGGTGGTGATCGACGAAGTGAGCGGACAAATGATCGCGCTCTTGTCCACCTCGTTCTTTATCGGCGGGGTGTGGACTGTGGTCTCAGCCTTCATCCTGTTCCGCGCGTTTGATATTTGGAAGCCTTACCCGATTCGGCGGCTTGAAGGTCTGGAGTCAGGACTGGGGATAATGTTCGACGACGTGGCCGCAGGTTTGTACGCGGCGATCGCTAATACGATTTTGATCGCTGTCATTGGTATCTTCTTTTTGAGGTAACACCGATCGAACATTTGCTCACTATTCCCGTGCCCACAATTCTTGTTTCTGATGATGTAAGCGACAGCGGCCTGCAGCCTCTGCGCGACGCCGGGTTCACTGTCGAAAAAAAGACAAAACTCCCGGTTGCTGAACTGCGCGAAGCCCTGGCGGGCTGCGAAGGTCTGATCGTCCGCAGCGAAACTAAAGTAACGGCGGAGTTGCTCGACGCGGCGAAGAGCCTGCGCGTCATCGGGCGGGCCGGAGTTGGCGTCGACAATATCGACGTGCCGGCCGCGACGGCGTGCGGCATAGTGGTAATGAACGCGCCTGATGGCAACACGATCACCACCGCCGAGCACACGATTGCGTTGTTGGTGGCCCTGGCTCGCCGCGTGCCGCAAGCAAATAGCAGTTTGAAATCCGGCAAGTGGGAGCGGAAGAATTTCATCGGCACTGAATTGCAGGGAAAGACTCTGGGCATCATCGGCCTGGGTCGAATTGGGCGAGGCGTGGCTGATCGCGCGCGGGCACTTGGGATGAAGATTCTCGCCTACGATCCGTTCATCGCACCCGAACAAGCTCGCGATCGAGAAATCGAAACCTCCTCTTTCGAAGATGCAATCGGCCGTAGTGACTTCTTAACTATTCATACACCCCTGACCCCGGAGACGCGCGGCATCATCGGCCCCGACGCGTTTGCGAAGATGAAGAACGGCGTGCGTGTCATCAATTGCGCTCGCGGCGGTCTGGTTGATGAAGCCGCGCTGTTTCAGGCGATCAAATCCGGGAAGGTGGCCGGCGCGGCGCTCGACGTTTTTGAACAGGAACCTCCACCAATAGATCATCCTTTGCTCTCGCTTGACGAAGTCATCGTGACGCCTCATCTTGGCGCGTCCACAACTGAGGCGCAGGAAGGCGTCGCGTTCACGGTTGCGGAACAGATGCGAGATTACCTGCTGACTGGCGCGTTACGTGGCGCCGTCAATGTGCCGGCGCTGAGCGCGAAAGAATCGGCAGCGCTGCAGCCGTATGTCGGCTTGGCTGAAAGCCTCGGCCGTTTTCACGCGCAGCTAACAAACAGCGCTGTGCGCGAAGTCCGTCTGGAATTCGCGGGCGATCTCGTTGGAATAGACGCCGCACCGGTCACGCGCGCATTTCTTGCGGGGTTACTGAGAGATGTCAGCGCGCGCGTCAACATGGTCAACGCTTTTTTGATTGCGGAAGAGCGACGGATTGCGGTGACTACGTCGTATGTTCGCGGCGGCGATGCTGGGCCCGCGATTCGAACGAAAGTTGTAACTGAATCTGATCAGCAATCAATCGCCGGCACCGTTTTTGGCATCGCGCAGGGCGAGCGCGAAGGACGCATCACTGAGATAAACGACTTTCGTATCGAAGCGATCCCGCGCGGTTATATGCTGGTGATGCACAACCGCGATGTGCCTGGTGTAATCGGCAAGGTGGGCACGATCCTGGGTGAGAGCGGAATCAATATCAGCGCATTTCATCTGGGCCGGCGCGAGCGGGGCGGGGAAGCGATGGCCGTGATCCAGATCGATGCGGCCCTGGATGAAGAAACGCTCGGGCAAGTTCGCGCTTTCGAGCCGGTGATCTCTGCGCGGCAAATTGAACTTTGATTAGTCCAGACTCGACGATTCACAGGTCTGATTGGATTCCGGCCCTATCAGTCGCCCAGTTAACCTTTCGAAAATGTTAGGTGGAACCTAGTACCTGCGGTCGCCAAGTGCCAGGAATTGGACACGATCCACGAAACCACACGAAAGATCACGAATAAGAATCTTAGTGTTCGTTCGTGTGGATTCGTG
>DNNE01000126.1:9740-10204 GCA_003487805.1 Blastocatellia bacterium
TTCGTGTGGATTCGTGGATCGATCTTTTGCTGCGCCCCATCTCACATTGGCTCAACCACTCAAAATTTACAATTCCAATCTCGAATTTAATTCGTCGTTAGGGTAAACTCCCGCAGCTTATTTCCGACCGATTGGGGAGTTTACGTGGGCGAATCCATGCAAGCTGCCGGGCCTGCTAATCCGGAACCGGTAAAGCCAGCACGCAAAAGACTTGATTCAATCGATATGCTGCGCGGCATTGTGATGGTGATCATGATGCTGGATCACACACGCGACTTTATTCACTCGGGCGCGCTGCTCTTCGATCCGCTCGATCTCTCGAAGACTACGGTCTCTCTTTTTCTCACGCGTTGGATAACCCATTACTGCGCGCCGATATTTGTCTTTCTGGCCGGCACGGGAGCGTATCTGCGATATGCGCGCGGGAGCAGCAAACGCGAACTATCACGTTTTCTCATCAGTCT
>DNNE01000126.1:10511-10872 GCA_003487805.1 Blastocatellia bacterium
TTTTCTCATCAGTCGCGGTGTCTGGCTAATCATTCTTGAGTTCACGGTTGTCAGGCTCGGCGCTTTCTTCAATCTGGATCCGAGATTCATTTTGTTCCTGCAGGTCATCTTCGTAATCGGCTTTTCGATGATCGTGCTCGCTGGTCTGATCCATCTGCCACTGAAGATCACCCTGGCGTTTGGCCTGTTAATGATCGCGCTGCACAACATTTTGGATAGGTATCCGGTTCAGCCATGGCAGGGTCCGCAGAGTCCGGTTCCGAGTTGGGGTGCGAAGCTTTACATGCTGCTTCACCAGCCCGGGTTATTTCCGATTGGCCCGCACTTTCCCAGCCCGCTGGTTTTTGTTTTGTATCCCCTG
>DNNE01000126.1:11171-23298 GCA_003487805.1 Blastocatellia bacterium
GTTTTTGTTTTGTATCCCCTGATTCCGTGGATCGGAGTGATGGCCGTTGGTTATGCGTTCGGCGCGCTCTATCAAAAAGATGCGCAGTGGCGTAAGCGTTGGTTGCTAATCATTGGCGGGATCGTGACCTGGCTTTTCATCTTCATCAGAGCAGTCGATAAGTATGGCGAGCCGCTGCATTGGAGAAGACAAAAGAACTTAGTATTCACGATCCTGTCGTTCATCAATACAACGAAGTATCCGCCGTCACTCGATTACTTGTTGATGACGATCGGGCCGGCGATTGTCGCGCTGGCGCTGTTCGAAATGAGAGCGGGATCACCACCGGGCGGATCAATAGTTCGTAATTTCTTCGTCACCTTTGGACGCGTGCCGATGTTCTTCTACATACTGCAGTGGTTCACTTCACACACGATCGCGGTGGTGCTGCACCTGATCTTCGGCAAGCCCGTGCACTGGCTGTTCCAGACGCCAATAGATTGGTTTACGCATCCTCCGGTCGGTAACGGGTTCAATCTGATTGTTGTTTATCTCAGTTGGATTGGCGGCGTGCTGTTGTTATATCCGTTGTGCAAGTGGTTTGCGGGCGTCAAGGCACGGCGGCGAGATTGGTGGCTTTCCTATTTGTGATCTACTTTTAAAGAGAGGTATGACGCATGCGACGTTATCTGCTGGCAATAACACTGGCTTCTTTTGCACTTCTCATCTACGGTTGCGCCAATCCGGCGGCGAACAAGCCGAAAGCGTCGGTGGGAAACGCGGCGCCCGAATCAAACACAACCAAGGCCGCCGGCGGCGAGACGCTGACGATCACGCCGGACAACTCTAAGGTCGAGTTTGTCGCGGCGAAGGTGACCAGAAGTCACGATGGATCGTTCAAGCAATTTAGCGGCACCATCGATCTGCTGAATAGCGATCCGGTGCAGAGTGTCGTGTCAATTTCGATTGATGCTGCATCCGTCGTTACCGATGAAGATCAACTGACCGGGCATTTGAAGACGCCTGACTTCTTTGATGTCGCGAAGTATCCGAAGGCTACTTTTGTTTCAACGAAAATCGAGCCCAACGTCGCGAATGGCGCTACTCACACCGTGACCGGCAATTTCGATTTGCACGGAATAAAGAAATCGATCAGTTTCCCGGCGACGATTCAGGTCGCGCCCGCCAATGTTTCAGTGACGGCTGAGTTCGCGATCAATCGACAAGATTTCAAGCTTACGTATCCAGGCAAGGCCGATGATTTGATTAAAGACGGCGTGGTGATCAAGTTGACGCTCAACGTTCCGCGCAAGCCTTAGTTCCCTGGTGAAGGCTGTGCGTTTAGAGTCGGGCTACTGCCCGACCGAGCGGGCGGTAGCGCTCCTAAACGATATTGTGAAAGCATATGATTAGCGACGCGGTAGCCCATTACCATGAACTTCTCAACGATCGCGATCTGGCGAGCGAGTCGCTGGCCTTGCTCGATGCCGGGCTGGAAAAGGCAAAGCTGATCTTCGGTGGCCGGCGACTGTCGCCGTATCTGCGGCCTCACTTTGTAGATGAAGATGACTTTGCACAAGTCGTGCGCGTTTGCGAAACCGTCTGGAGCGCCATCGAAAAAGTAAAAGACGCAGCGGTTTCTGATGAATCGCTGCTGACTGAGCTCGGTCTGACTGAGATTGAACGCGAGTTGGTGAAGATCGATCCTGGATACCGGGCAGTCTCGCCAACTGCGCGTCTCGATTCGTTTTTGACGGATGAGGTCTACAGCTTCGTCGAATTGAACGGCGAGAGTCCCGCAGGAATCGCCTACGCCGACGCAGCCTACGAGATCTTTGCCCGGCTTCCGGTGATGAAGCGTTTCGCCGAGAGCTACAACGTGCGCCGGTTCGAAGGGCGGCCGTTGATGCTGAAGGTCCTGGTCGATTGTTATGAAGAGTATCTCGGCCGCAAACCTGATCGCCCGCCTCAGATCGCCATCGTCGATCTCAAAGATAGGCCGACCCAAAAAGAATTTGAGTTGTTTCGCGAGTACTTTGAAGCCCAGGGCCACCCTTCGATCATCGCCTCGCCGGATGAACTTGAATTCAGCGACCACAAGTTGCGTGTCGGTGATTTTGAAATAGACATCGTTTACAAGCGCCTGCTGGTCAACGAATATCTGCCGATCATGAAAGAGCAGCCGGCGTTGCTTGATGCGTATCGCGCCGGCGCGATCTGCATGGTGAATAGTTTTCGCTCCAAGATAATTCACAAAAAGACTCTGTTCGCGGTTCTTACCGATGAACGCTACCGGTCGCTGTTCACCTCAGACGAGCAACAGATGATTGCCGGACACGTTCCGTGGACGCGGCGGGTGCGCGCCGGCCGGACTGACTACTTTGGAGAACCGATCGATTTGATCGAGTTCATCGGGGAGCATCGCGACCGTCTGGTCCTGAAGCCGAACGACGATTATGGTGGCCACGGAATTTACATCGGGTGGAATATCGATGAAATTGGCTGGGACGAAGCGCTGCGTAATGCTCTGGCGAATGGCGATTATTTGGTGCAGGAGCGCGTGCCTACTGCGCGCGAGAGTTTTCCCGCAATAACGGAAGATGGCCGTGTTCAATTCGCGGAACAGCTGGTCGATCTCGATCCGTTGCTCTTCAACGGCAAAGTTGGCTCCGCTTTCACCCGTCTTTCGTCAAATGAGTTGGCGAATGTTACGGCGGGCGGCGGCATGGTGCCGACGTTTGTGATTAGTAAGAAGTAATCATCCACAGATTAAACAGATTACACAGAATAAGAGAGCCACAAAAAGCGCAAGAGATTCTGTTTTAGGTCTGTTTGTTTCGAGGCTTTTTTCCGGTCCAATTCCCTATCTGTGTAATCTGCGTAATCTGTGGATTAATTCCTCGACGTTGACACTCCCGGTGCGACGCGCTAAGGTGTAATCCCGTGATTCACACGGGTTCAAAAACCCCACAAAATGCAGTCGCAGTAATCCCGGCACGTTATGATTCGACGCGTCTTCCGGGCAAGCCTTTGTTACTGATCGCCGGCAAACCGCTGATAGTTTGGGTCGCTGAGCGGGCTGCGGCAGCTTCGTCTATTTCTCGCACGATTGTCGCGACCGATGACTCGCGCATCGCTGATGCGGTTGGCGCGGCCGGCTTCGATGTCGTGATGACGCGCGCCGATCATGCGACCGGCACCGATCGGATCGCCGAAGTCGCGCACAATCTCCAGGCAGAGATAATTGTGAATGTTCAGGGCGACGAGCCTTTGATCGATCCTCTCACTATCGATCGCGCCGTCGATGCGTTGCGTAACGATCCTTCGGCGCAGATGTCGACGACCTACGAACTAATTGATGAGCCAGCCGACGTGCTGAGTTCCTCGGTGGTAAAGATCGCCATCGATACGGAAGGTTACGCGACGGCATTTTCACGCAATCCAATTCACTGGCCTAATCAGGCCGTGGAAAAACATGGCTCGATTGAAAGCAGTCCCGGCGAATTGGGACTGCTTTTTTCTTTTAAGAAACACACTGGGTTGTACGCGTATCGCCGGGAGTTCCTGTTGGAGTTCACGCGTTGGCCACAGTCCGATTCAGAACGCAAAGAATCGCTTGAGCAGATGCGCGCGCTCGATCGTGGTGTGAAGATCAAAGTCGTCGAGGCGGCTTCGCGATCGATTGGGGTGGATACGAAAGACGATCTTGAACGGGTGCGAGCAATTATCGAAAAGGAATTGAAGGTGCCGGCATGAGCGCGGCAGATTGGATCGGGCTGGGAATCATCGCGCTCGTAGTTGTGGGCGGGTTGCTCTTGCTGAATCAGATCACGAAACCGTACGACGTGAAAGACGAAGAGGAATTTCAGAAACGTAAGCAGATGGGCGCACGGACTGCGGGCCTGATGGGTCTGCAGCAGATTCTTGATCCGGCGGCAAAGAAATCAGTTGAGGTGCAACAGGACTTGCGGCGCGGAATCTATGATGACGAGGAAGAGCCCGACGATCCTCCGGAAGCGGGAGCGGCGGTGCGCGAGCGGGCCAGCAAAGAAGATTGATCGTTTAGCCGGCGGACTTGTCCGCCGAGTCAGGATTGACGCACAAGTGCGTCGTCTAAACAAGCGTTTGACACCAGGAGAGCATGAAGAATGCCTAAATATATTTTCGTTACAGGTGGCGTGGTTTCGAGTTTGGGTAAGGGCCTGGCGGCGTCTTCGATCGGGTCTTTGCTCGAAGCGCGCGGGTTGCGCGTGACGCTTATCAAACTCGATCCTTACATCAACGTCGATCCGGGAACGATGTCGCCTTTCCAGCACGGCGAAGTCTTTGTTACGGATGATGGCGCGGAAACCGATCTTGACCTGGGCCATTACGAACGCTTCACGCACGCGCACCTGTCGCAGGCAAACAACTGGACCACCGGTCGCATATATCTTTCCGTCATCGAAAAAGAGCGCCGCGGCGATTATCTGGGGAAGACAATCCAGGTCATTCCGCACGTCACCAACGAAATCAAGGATGCGATTCGCGCCGTAACTGTCGACGGCGAAGTTGACATAGTTATCGTTGAGATTGGCGGCACCGTCGGCGACATTGAGTCACTGCCCTTCCTGGAAGCGATTCGTCAGATGGGTAATGAAGAGGGGCGCGAGAACGCGCTGTTCATTCATGTCACGTTGGTGCCGTACATCGCTGCCTCAGGAGAACTAAAGACGAAGCCAACGCAGCACTCAGTGCGCGAGCTTCGGCAAATCGGCATCATGCCAGAGATTTTGCTGTGTCGATCGGATCGGCCAATTCCACATGATCTGCGTTCAAAGATTGCGCTGTTCTGTAACGTGAAAGAAGCGGCGGTAATCACCGCCCAGGACGTCGATACGATTTACGATGTACCGCTGGCGTTTCATGATCAGGGCCTGGACGAACTGATCGTTTCATCACTCCAATTGACCGAGCGTGCTGCGTCTGGCGACCTCTCCGCGTGGCGAAAACTCGTCGACACGATTCGCGAGCCTTCGGCCGGCGAAACTTCAATAGCCATCGTGGGCAAATATGTTGAGCTGGAAGATTCGTATAAGTCGCTCCGCGAGGCGCTGACGCATGGCGGGGTAGCGAACAATGTGCGCGTGAATGTTAAGTGGATCGAATCAGAAGACTTGATGGGCGACGATTATGACGCGCGCCTCCGCGACTTTGATGCGATTCTGGTCCCGGGTGGATTCGGTAAGCGCGGCATCGAAGGCATGGTGCGCGCGATTTCCTACGCCCGCAGGACCCGCACGCCCTACTTTGGAATTTGTTTGGGGATGCAGACAGCCTGCATCGAGTTCGCGCGTAATGCTTGTGATTTGAAAGATGCCGACTCGTCGGAATTCAATATCGAGACGCCGTATCCGATCATCTTCAAACTGCGAGATTTGGTGAACGTCGAAGAGATGGGCGGCACCATGCGTCTGGGCGCTTGGGTATGTCACTTGTCGGAAGGATCTCTGGCGCGCGACATCTATGACGGAGCGACTGAAATCAGCGAGCGCCATCGTCATCGATACGAATTCAATCCCGCCTATCGACAGACTCTGGAGCACGGAGGCCTGGTCTTCAGCGGCATCTCAACCGACGGTAAGTTCGTCGAGATCGTAGAGCTATCGCGCGATGAGCATCCATGGTTCCTCGGTTGCCAGTTCCACCCTGAATTCAAATCAAAACCGCTGGCGCCGCATCCGCTGTTTGCGTCTTTCGTTCGTGCTGCTTTCCAAAATCGTTTGCAGACAGAGCACTCAGTCGAACAGATGCGAGAGACTGAGACGACGACACAGGATCGTGTGGTGGCAGTGAGTGAGAATTAGTTTTTGAGACTGATTATGACATCGCACGACCCTGAACAATCGGAACACTTGGATGACGAGACTCGGCGAACCATCGATTCGGTGGTGGACATTCAAATTAGGATTATCGCGGGTGCTTATGAGAAGGCGAATGCGTATACCAATCTCATCATTGTGGCAGGCTACGCAGGACTGTTTGCAGTTTGGCAATTTACCAAAGACAATTTGAGCCGAAAGCAGACTCTTATCTCGGCCCTCTTAATTATTATCTCGCTGGCTATTTTTGTAATATTCGAAATTTATAAAGCTCATTATACGTCGCGTCTGCTGCGTCAATACGGGAAAACCGTACAAGACCCGAAAAACAAATCATCCCCCGAACAGTTGCTATCGGCGATGAACGAGTTCGAAGCGGCCGAACGAAGGGCAGGTATGCACTTCGTGCAGTTTTGGAACGCCGCGTTTTGGCTCACGACAATTACGGGATTAGCGGCTGCGTGTGTCCTTGTCTACGCTTTTCTTAGACAACTCTTTAGAGGGTAAACAACGTGCCGATTGAGTTAACGACATGAGAATTTGGTCTTCCTGGAAGCCCTGAATCTACACCTGCAGATCGCGCCGAAGTTTTGCGGCGCCTGCTTGCGATGTTTCAGGAGCCCACCGATGCCGAGTTTGATGAGCTTTGAGCGCAGGAAGCGGAAGATCGTATCGACGCATTTGAGCGCGGTGAGTTGGGCAGCGTTTCCGCCGAAGAAGTATTTGCCAGAATCGAACAACAGCGCACGAAATGAAGATCAGGTACCTCGACGCGGCGGATGCTGGTAGAATAAACGTCCTTAGGAGTGAATATGAGCCAATCGACTCTGGCACAATTCGAAGAACGTTTTAGGCAACTGCCAATTTCCGAACAAAAGGCTCTGCTCGATCGCCTTGCTCGTCGGGTGAACGCGCAGAGCGCCGGTGAAGACGAAGACTTGATAGCTCAAATGGCCGCCGACCCCGACGTTCAGCGCGAACTGCGGGAAATTGAGCAGGAGTTTTCGTCCACAGACGCTGATGGTCTGAACCACACTTAATGCCAATCGAACGTGGACAGATTTACTTTGTTAATCTAAATCCAGTAGAAGGGCACGAACAGGCCGGGCACCGACCAGTCTTGGTTCTCTCACGAAATAGTATTAATCGTCTGCCACTCGTCATCACCGTGGTTGTAGGGACGAAGGGCGCAAACATTCCACGTGATTACCCCACGAACGTGCGAGTATCACCCCAAGAGAGCGGCTTACAGATTGAAACAGTGTTCCTGTGTTTCCAGCTTCGTTCGCTCGATCCGAAAAGATTTCCAGCGACGGTTGCGGGTCAGCTCTCTGAGGAAACAATGGCGCGAATAGAGAACGCGGTTCGCTACAGTTTGGAGCTCTAAGAGTGCATTTTGATTTACGATCGCCGCACGTTATGATGCAGGTCAAAATCAAATCAGGAGAACTAACCCAATGCGACGCACCTACATTCTTTCATTTGTTCTCGTTGCCCTCGTATTCATCCCAACAGTCTTTTCACAAAACCCGCAGGACGAAACGTCCCGTGCGGTCGCGGGTGGCGGTGTCACTGTGTCGGGTTGGACTGGAAAGGTTGACGCGCGGGAAGCTTCGCAGGGGATGACGCTTAACAGTGCGAAGTTCGCCAGGGAAGGTGACGCGTTTCATGTCGTCACCGGTCCGGCAATTACTTATTGGAATCCGGCAAATAAGGCTGCGGGTGATTACACGGTGAGCGCGCATTTTCGCGAGCCGAAGTTTATGAACCTCAACACACATCCTCATCCTTACGGCATCGTGATCGCTGGAAACGATCTCGGCACCGATCAGCAGAGTTATCTCTATTGCGCGGCGTACGGTGACGGCAAGTTCATCGTCCGCGGCATGGGTCCGGCGCCGTTTCAGATGAATGGGCGCGGCGCTGCTGATCCGGCGGTCACCAAAGTGGCGGTCGGTGAGCCGGTAGAGCAGGACATCGCGTTGTCGGTCAAGAGTGGACAAGTCTCCTGCGCAATTAATGGCAAAGTGTTATGGACGGCGCCGAAAGCCGACGTAGTTGCAGCCGGCAAACTTAAGAGCACCGACGGTGTGTACGGTCTGCGCTCGGCGCATAACACGGAAGTGTTTGTGACGGGTTTGAAGACGAGTAAGAACTAGCGAACTTCGATCCGAATCGAACGCTCACCACCAAGGCACGAAGACATGAAAGCCCTAAGAGGTTAGTCTCTTAGGGCTTTGTGATCTTGTGGGTAAAAGGAAAATCGGTGCGCGGAAGACGCGCGAGCCACGCTCGCTTGTCTACTTCACATATTCTCCCAGCCGTCGGCGTCCCAGGCGAGAGCCTCCTCGTCAGTAGCGAACTCAAGCGCGGTCGGTGGATGAGATCTGTAAACCGCTGTGTCCGTGGCTGACACCAAGCGAGCCAGTGCTCGACCGTTCTTCTCGATAATAACTTCGCCACCTTCGGACGCCGTCATTACTAAGTCGGCCAATTGGTCTTTTGCTTGGTCAATGTTCACTCTCTGGGTTGACATGACCCGATGATAGGTTGACGGAGGAAACGCGTCAATGATGAGCGTTGTGAAGCCCGATCGGACCAAGGATGTCTACTTCACATATTCCCAATGCCACGGCTCATAAAAATAAGGTCGGAAGCCGAAGCGCGCGGCGTTACGCACGAGCCACTGATATACCGGAGTCTTCACTTGAATCGCGCGGTTTGCATCCTTCGTGTCCACTGGATCGCCGCCGACATATAAATCCAACGCACGGCCAGTGAAATGCGGACTGTGGGTTGCAAGACCAGCGCTTCCTGCGCCGGGTGATTGTCGCCGCAACTGCACCTGATATTCAGGCGAGCGAAAACTCGAAATAATCTTGAAGTACTTTTCGGTGGGCACCAACTCACCTTTTGGCGTGTGCGCGAGCTTGAGTGTTGGGTCAGCGATCGCTGCGGCCAGCATCGCTTTGTACGCGGTGTAGGTAGTCTTCTCGACCTGACGCAATCCCGGTAGTCGTTCAGGATCAAAAAAGTCTGACGGCGGCGCAGTCAAAAGTTGATCCGGAGTCGCCGGAGTTTTGTCCTTCAAGCGATCAGCCTGCCATTGCGCAACTAAAGCCATCCACGAGTTTTCATCGAGCACGCCATTAGGACTCAAGCCCTTCTGCTTTTGCCAGGTTGAGACCGCGCTGGCGAAGTCAGGTGTCGCAGCAGCCGGAGGAACCTTCAGCGTCTGACCGATCAGTAAATCGTACAAATACCAGCCGTGCTGTTGCTTGCTGCCGAAGGTCCAGGTCAGCTCATTTCTGAGCGCGAAATTCTGAGTGGCTGCTTCTGCAAATGGGGAAACGGCCACGCCTTTCGTCGTCGCGCGATCAGTTGCGAGCACGGTGGGCTTCACCAGCGACTCGGTTTTGGGGTTCTGCGAATCATTCTTCGAGTTCTGAGATTGGCTGCGGCCGGTGCGCGCTTCAAACGAAACGATCGCTACCAGACAGGTGAAAACAACAATGGTGGCCGCGGAATGAGCTTTGACTTTCATAACTTACTTCTCGTTGACTGTCTTTTCGTGAGGTATTGTCGGGCAGAATCATGAGATGCGCAAACACGCGTCAGCGTTTGACGCGCCGTTTTGACTTCGCAGGTTTTTCTTTTGCTTTTTCGGGTGCGCGCGTTTGTTTAGCCGGAGGCTTGTTTGCATTGTCAGGCTCCGGCGGGGGCGCGCCGGCGTCTCGTAAGGACGCAGTGATCAAGTCATCGCTCGGGCGAACGCCGTCGATGAAAGCAAAGACATGAAAGTTTGCATTGCGTTCGCGCAGAACTTCGATTCGGCCTGCGTCCTTCATGCGCGCCAGTTCAGCCATCACGAAATTCTGTTCGCTGGCGCTCAGGTAGCGATAGTCAATGTCAAAAGCGAGACCGGTGGAATGTGGCGGCGTGTCAATCGTTGTGGCCGCGCGGTTATATCTACGCAGAGTGTGCTGGTACTGCTCGGGCCTCACCAGAGAGCTTACTGGCAACGGGCGATCGTATTGCCGACGGTAATCCTTAGCGACTTCTTCGAGGACCTTTAAAGCTTCCGGTCTTAGCGAACTGAGCATGGCGATCTTCATTGCCTGTCGATCGGTGGGACTGGAGATGTCGTAAGAACGTCCGCGGAAACTCCGGGCGAGCGATTGCAATGAATCATAGTCGGCAAACAATTGCTGCCGGCTCGCCGGCTGGTTGTAATACTGATCAAGTAACGCTCGTTCTTCGTTGACTGAGAACGGGCGGCTCACCACGGATTGTTTCGGCTTATCATCTTGCTTAGCGCGGTCCGGATTTTTCGCCGTATCGGCCCTGCTCTTCGCCTTGGCACCTTCACTGACATTCGAGCGCAAGCCATTTAGCCGCGCGTATTCGTCCCGAAGTTGGGCTTCGTCATAAAGGGGAATCGGTTGATCGTCTTCATATTTAGTGAAGGCCCCGTCGTCTGCCCGGGCGCCCACGCCGAGCAAAACATAATCGTCGGTGACGGCAGGGACCACGACCATTTCGCCGCGCTTCAGCATCATCGCCACATCGACAAAATCCTGACAGGTTTGAATGTTGTGCTTCTTGACCTCAGCCACTTGCGTCGCCAGAAACCAATGTCGATCCTCGTAGTGGCGCATCTCCGGGGGGACCTCGAGGGCGACGTTTTCAGGATTAACCCGATCGGCTTTAACTTTCTCGACCGCTTCGCGCCAGCGATCAGAATCAAAGCTGCTGATGGAGTTAGAGATGCTCGTTGCCGTTGCTTCCCGGCTGACTGATTTTGGAGCAGTGAAGTGGAGCGCCGCCCATACCGCAACTGCGCCAGCGACGCTCAGAACGACCGGGGTTACGAGTTGTTTTGCTGTCTCTTTCACAATCAAATGATCGCAGGCAGAGTCACTTCACAGAAAATGATATTTCAGATTTTAAGCGATGAGTGGGAAAGAGCGGAAACGTTGGTAATGTCTGGGGATTAAGCCGCGGAGCTGCGTTGACGTTAGCTCTTCGTCTTTTGTTCAGCTGTGGTGATTCTACCGTAACGTTTGATGATGAGCTTAACGTAGTTACGGGTTTCATCATATGGGGGAATGGTGTAACCATATTTGATCACGGCGTTCTCTCCCGCGTTATACCCTGCCAGCGCCAGATCGACTCGGCCATTGAACATCTTCAAGAGGTCTTTCATGTAACGCGTGCCGCCCATAATGCTTTGGCCCATGTCATACGGATTAGTCACACCATATCGCGCCGCAGTGCCGGGCATTAGTTGCATCAATCCCTGCGCGCCTTTGGGGCTGGTCGCACCGCTGCTGAACTTCGACTCCTGCGACATCAGACAATAAATCAAGTACGGATCGACGCCATACTGATTGCCATAGTAACGAATCAGGCCGTCAACTCGATTGTTTCCGGTCGACCATGTCTGATTGGCAGCAGCCAGGTTTGACAAGTCGTTGTTAGCAGCGAGCGGTACCGGCTTGTTTGCCTCGGCGATTTGCCGGGCAATGTCTTCGACCTTTGCGCGCGCATCGGCCAGAGCCTTATCACTGTTTTCAAGTTCTACCCGCGAGATCAATCCCTGGTTAAAGAGATCTTTGGATTGGCTATTCTGCTTCTCGATGCGCTGTACTTCATTTTGATACAGTGTCGAGAGCGAATTGAGACTGGTCTTGTAATCGTTCGCGGAATTAGGAGAGCCGCCAATCGGTTTCGTGTCGGCCGTTGATTTTTCCAGAGCCTGGGGTTGGGCCGACGGCGGAACGCTCGCTGGCTTGTCCTGAGCCATCGCGGACACGCCAAAAAACAAACTAGTCAGGATCAGCGCAAACACACGCAGAATTATTGAGGATTGGGGAAACTTATGATGCATGTATGTGTTGATTCTCCCTAATTACCTAGACACCGCTCAGCTCCTGTCGGTTACTCGCATTGAGGAAAAGCTGAACTGTGTTATTGACGGGTCTTACTTTGATGTACCTCGAGTCGAATTTACTGCCTATCAAAAAAGCACCTCGAAACGGTGAGCCAGCCCGACCGTGGCAGGGGCTCAGCTTTGAACCCGAGTGAAATGAGCCCTACATACGATCGGGCTCGTGGCCCGGCTGCGGCGCAGGCTTGTCCACTACTGTAACGCCTGGTAGTGGTACAGTTTCCTCCCTCCCTTTGGGAGAGGGTCGGGGTGGGGGCTTAGTACGACAGGCTCGGAATAATTCATCGGGCCTTAGCCCGTTATCGAGACGAGCCCCCAGTCGGTTCTTCAACGCCGC
>DNNE01000010.1 GCA_003487805.1 Blastocatellia bacterium
AAGAACGGCTCGAAGATTCGCGCCTGCGTCTCAGCGTTCATGCCGCATCCGTTGTCGGAAACTGAAAGCATGACGTAATTGCCGGCACGAATAGAAACCTGCTGATTGCGATATGCCTGTTTCAAACTGACGTTAGTGGTTTGAATCGTGAGGCGTCCGCCTTCGGGCATCGCATCGCGCGCATTGACGCAGAGATTCAGCAGTATCTGCTCCATCTGCCCCGGATCGGCCTTGACCTGGCCCAATGAGCCGTCGAGTACGGTTTCGAGCACGATGTCTTCGCCGATCAAGCGTCGCAGCATTTTCTCCATCTCCGGAATCACTGCGTTGAGGTCCAGAACTTTGGGCTGCAAGATCTGCTTGCGGCTGAAAGCCAGCAACTGTCGGGTAAGCGTGGCAGCGCGTTCGCCTGCTTTTTTGATTTCCGTGACCTTTGAATAGAAGGGACTGTCAGTAGGTAGTTCGCGCAGGGTCAGTTCACTGTAACCGGTGATCGCCGTCAACAGATTGTTGAAGTCGTGCGCAATCCCGCCGGCCAGTTTTCCGACCGCCTCCATCTTCTGCGATTGCCGCAACTGCTCTTCCTTCGCTTGCTCTCGTTCGATAAGGCTGACATTTTCGACTGCGGTCGCCGCGAGACTCGCGGCCATGCGCATGGCGGTCGCGTGCTCTTGTTGGTAGCTTCCGGCCTGTTGGGCCTGCACCTCGACACACCCAACGGTGCGACCCATCACCGTCATCGGCGCGGACAAGGCCGAGCGCGGCATTTGATCGTCCGCCTGACCGCCGCCAGCCAGGGAAGCCGGCGTCGCTTGCGGAGCGTAATGAAGGTCATTGTCGATGAGGACATTGCCGGATTTGATGGCGCGGCCGGTTATGCCATCGCGAACCGGAATGTCGGAAACATCTTTGGGATTGAATTCCTTATCCTCAGTCCAGCAGTAGGCGGCGCGACGAGTTTCTTTGTCTTGATCGTAAAGCGAGATTACCAGGCCATCGCATGGCACCGACACAACCGCGAAGTCACGCAAGGCGCGGAAGATCGCGGTCAAATCGCGCGCGTTGCCGAGGGTCTGTCCCAGGGCCGCGATCCGTTCGACGAGTTGCTCGTAATCTTTCAGAGCTCGTTCATTTGCTTCCTGAAGCGACCCTTCTGCGTGCACACGCTTGGTCACATCGTGAATGCAGGTGTCGAAATAAACGGTGTTTCCGTCCTCATCAGCCACCGCCTTAACGTTGAGATGGACCCAGACGGGTGTGCCGTCTTTTTTCTTCCAAAGGATCTCAAGTCCGTCGGCGGCTCCTCCTAAGCGAGACCTCTCCGCAATCAGATTTGCGCGCTGACCCGGATAGTAATAAACGTCGCGGCCCAGGTCGCACTTTAGCAACTCTTCGATTGAGTAACCCAGCATCTCAGCAAGAGCATCATTGGCCTTTACGATTTTTCCATCCATCGTCGAACGATAAATTCCCATCGTCGCATTGTCGAAAATGCTGCGATGCTCCTTCTCAGACGCGACCAGCGCTTCTTCAACCAATTGGCGATCGGTAATCTCGCGCTCGAGGCCTTTGTTGATACTGACAATTTCGGCAGTACGCTCGCCGACGCGTTGTTCCAGCCCTTCGTTAAGATCAGTCATCTGCGCTGATCGCACGGCGGTGTCCCACATCTCAGCGACGCTGCGGCGAATGGCGACAAACAAGACGGCGTCTTCGAACAAGACCCAGCCCGCGTGCTCAAGCCAGCGCCATTGGCTCGACACCAACACGCCGTAAACCGACTGCGGCCAGAAAATTCCGCGCAGAATATGATCGAGCGCAACCACCACTGTCGCGGGGATCAAAACCCTGGGGTCACGATAGAAGGCGAGAAAGGCCAGCGAGCCGAATACATGGAAGTGCGTCTCAATGCGGCCGCCGGTCAAATGTATCAGCAGACCGGACATCATCATCTGCGCGGTCGCGATAACATACCGCGTCATCGGCGCGCCGGGCTTTTTGACCGCGAGCGCGATTGGAAAGATGTTGATTGCGCCACCGAGAAAAATCGCGGCCCAAACGTGAATGTGTGTCTGGCTGTTAGTGCCGACCCAGGTGCGAGGTGAGATCCATAATGCCGCCGCAATGCCCGCGACCCATTGCACCGCCATGAGCACCGCAAACATTCGATCCGTGTCCTGATAGATCGCCTGCTGATGCGCTGAGAAATTTTCTTCCGCGCGCTGAAACGTTCCCGGCGAAACGATCGCGTTATCTGTTGTGTGTACCATGATTCGATGTGCGGCATTCATCTGCATCGAACAAGGGACATCCGAAAACCAGTGTTCGATCGAGTTCAGAGACACCTCTATTGACTTGCGCTTCAATAGCACTGCGGCCGGCATTGTCACCGATCTGTCCGCGCGACTCAGTTATGCCGCCTTGAAATACCAGCCTGCCTGCTCTGTCATAAACCATGACTTGCCCTGAGACGTGTGCGTCAAAGCGCATCGCTTCGGTCCCATCTTCATCATTCAAGACAGTGACTCCGGGAATGGCTGATGCGCTTTGCCAGAGGTCGGTTCGGTCCCAGTCTTTCGGGACGCCCGGTGGTTTGACGAACAGCACAAACGCTTTCAGTCGGCCTTCGGTATGGGTCATTAGTTTCGAGAGTTCCTCGACCGTCGCCCGCGTGCACGGACACTTCGGATGAGCCAGCATCACGAGCGTGTAACCGTTTGCGCGCGGTACTTGACTGTCAGCGGGCCAACCAGCAGGCGCCGCGGCGGCCTCGCCCGGTCGATGGTTGTAAGACCAGACCAGCGCCATACCGCACGCGACTGCTGAAAGCCAGACGACGATCAGAAAAGCAAAGAGAAAACGGCGAAACATTAGAAGCCAAATAGTCGAATTAATGTGAAGTGATTGTCAGGGGGAAGGGCAAGTGCCGGTGTTACCTTGTGCAAACTCGTGAAGAGAGTCAGCGTCCGACTGATTTCATCATACGAAATTGAGCTGCTTCCTGCCAAGCATTTTGTTTGCGCGGACTTGAGATCGCCCTCGCCTCGCTTCATGTTCCCGGTATTTCCTCTTTACCAAGGTGCGCCCGTTTCGCTGTTAGAAGTTCGGACAGCGGTGGCTGAGTACATCATTCTGTGGCTCTTGAGAGTTCCGGCGAGTATTTTGGCTGCGACTTGATTTCCGGGCGCGGGCGCCCTGCGCATCCGACTACTACTTGATCTTCGAATCCCAAACCGCTTTCGCAATCTTCGCGATTGTACCTTCGCGTGTGGCTTCATCGGCTGGAGAGTCGGATATGAAAACGGCGATCGCCGCATGCGCCCCACCTGGTAAAGTGATTATGCCAATGTCATTCGTCGCGGCGGTTATTCCGTTCTCCGTCCCTGATGTTCCGGTCTTGTGCGCGACGTTTGTGCCGGCAGGCAGGAGTCCTTTCAAACGCTTCGGGCCGGTCGTTGATTCCGTCATGAATTTCAAAACGAGCGCCTGACTGGATTCAGAGAGTCCGCGATGTTCATAAAGCGCGCGCAGCAGGGCGACAGCTGCGCCGGGTGTCGCGAAGTTCCGATATTGAAGCGAATGATCTTGAATGAAGGACTGTTCAGTATCGAGTACGATCATGTCCTTGATTCCAAGTTCGGTAAGATAAGCCTGGATTGCGCCGGGTCCACCCGCAAGTTTCATCAACACATCCGAAGCAGTGCCGTCGCTTTCTGATAACGCGAACCGCAACAACTCGTTAACCGTCAACTCAACTCCATCTCTGTACTTGTCGCGAATCGGCGAGTGCGCCGCCCTGCCCACGTAGTCTTCTTTGGCGACCTTTACCTTCTGCTCGAGCTTTATCTTCCCCGCATCAACTTGCTTCATCACCGCCATACTGATCGGAAGCTTATATATGCTCTGCATCGGAAAATGATCTTGAGAATTAAGCGCCGCTACCGTCTCCCCCGTTTCGAGAACCACAGCTGAAACTCCGACACGACCTTTGGCGAGTGCGGCGATTTGGTTGATCTGATTTTGTAGTTCTTGATATCGGGGACTCTTGTCCGGTGTGTTTTCTGCCGCCTGCTTACTGCCTAATGTGGCCCGCTGAGTAACCCCGGTCTTTGAACAGCCTGAGATCACAAAGATTAAAAGCAGTGCATATGACAACGATATTCTCTTCATACCACTCAATCACTCCGTCGAGAAGTTAACCGAAAGAAAAGTCATTGCCTACTACCCACTGCGTAGCTATAGTAGCGGACAAGTCGCGGTCTTCTCTATCAGTCGCATCACGTCCATTACCGATCAATGGAAAGACTCAACCTCAAACCAACTCACAAGCCGGTCCAAAACTATTACGATGCTCTGCGCCAATTCAAGAACATTGGCATCGCTCATGAGGGGGCGGTTCGTTCCGCATTTCAGACCCTGCTGGAACATTGCGGCCGACAGTTTGGATGGAAACTTGTGCCTGAATGGGCAATTAGGAAGAACGGCGGCCATCCGATCAGAGTCGATGGCGCCCTCGTCGATGAATATCGACTCACGCACGGCTTTTGGGAAGCTAAAGACACCGCTGACGATCTCGCGAAAGAAGTAAAGAAGAAAACTGCGGCTGGATATCCGCAGAACAACATAAACTTTTCGGCGGTCGAACGCGCACTTCTTTGGCGGGTTCGACTGTTTTAGGCGTAGACTGCAGACGCGGAATATTGTAATAGCTGCAAATGTCGGATTTGGAACCGGACTTGTTTGCCAGCCAGCTTTGGCCTCACTTTCAACGATGCGGCTATGGGCCGTCGACTGTTCTCCGAGACGTTTCGCTGCCGGAAGTATTTCGATATCGATTAGGCAATCGCTCGGCGCTTGAATGGATCATCGATCAATACCACGTCAGCACCGACAAGCGCAGCGGCATTACTAACGATCCCAACCGCGAAGATGATCCGCAATACATTGTTCGGTTGATTGGTCAGGTGATCACCGCGAGGGTGGAAACGACGAAAGCTGTACGGTCACTAGCTGGTGAGTCCCTGTTTGCGGACAAACCTTACGAACATGTTACGTTTTAGACGCCTAATTCCGTTTCTTCCGCCAGTGGACCGTTATCTGCTCGTTCGCAAAAAACACACGCGGGTAATTCCATCCCTTGACCTGAGTGGCGGGGCTTGGGCCTTCAAATTCAAACTCGTCGGGGTATTCAGCCGTGATAAGGACGCCAATAGTAGGCGACTCGTCCAGTACAAAAAAATCACTGTAGTCATCTGGACAAACGAGGGTCCACCTTGCCTTGAACTCATATTGGGGATTGCTCAAAGAATCGTAAGGAAGTAGTTTGATCTCGCGAGTCGCAACCCCAATCTCGCTACTCCCCTCCTGGCTTTTCAATTGTTCACTCAACTCTTTCGGACCGATATAGTAGTTCCCGTTCGTATCGCTGGAGATACATCGCAATTCCAAGAAACAGGGGGAAAAATACTTCTGTTGGTAGAAACGTCGTCTGTACGGAAGCACTTCGTTGCCGATGTTTTGTGTCTGATAAGTTAGAGTTGTTTCAACCAATACCTTGCCTGGCGTTGCGTTAATAGGAGATAGTTCATAATGAAGGTGAAAGCCCCGCGTTACTCGCTTCGTTAACATAAGATCCTCGAACCTCTTTCGGACTTCGGTGGGAAGCCGATATCCCCACACGTACTTTGCAATATCTCGGGAGGCCTCTTCCAGCAGGTGCTCCTTTATATAGCCGTCAACTGTCAAGCCAAGAATCCCCGCAATAATTAGTGCCTCACCAATCCCCTCTGCTGCATGGCCCCAGCGTCCGCCGAAACGCAAGAGAGCACCTCCGCCTCCAGCCAGCAATAACAACAGCAGTTGGAATTTATACCTGCGCCAATTAATGTCTTTCATGGTAGGCCTTCCCTTCACGGTTCACATCTAATGCAGCGGCAGCGGCGTCCCGTCTTTTCCGCAAAAGAGTTCTTCCAACGGCCACGTATCTCCGCACACCGGGCATAGCTTCATCTTCGCTGGTATCGGCAACGGCTTAGCGTAGTTGCCGGCTAGAATGTCGCTGTATTCCGCCGTGACGGCCCATTCGTCCAAGGCTCTGGCGCGCTCCACCGCGAATGGATGGGTGTTGCCGAGATTCGCGAGGAAGCGATAAAAGCGATTGCTCGTCTTTTGATCCAGCCCTTCCTTGTACGCGCGCGCCTGATTGAGGAATTGTTCGGCATCCAATGAATGAACATGGCGTGTCGTGCCGCCGGCAATCTTCATCAACATCGTCACGCATGGATGCGCGTTCTGCATTCCCAACAATGCGGCCCGGTCTGCGCTAAGTTCAGAGCGTCGATCCCAAACGGACAAACCAGCTTCGATTCCGACTCCGGCTACTTTCCCGACTGCTCCGGCCATCTCGATTAGAGGTTGAATTGCGCGCGCCATCATTTTGTAAAGCACGTGGCCACACTTGATGTGGCCGAGTTCATGAGCAATCACCGCCATCACTTCATCGTCGTCCATTAATTCGAGCAGACCCGTTTCCAAAATGATGAACGGATGAGTGTGTCCGGATGTGTAAGCATTAACATCGCCCTTCATCACGTAGAGTTCCGGTTCGGCTACATCGAGGATGTCGCAGCATTCGCGCAACATGGCATAGTGCATGGCCATTTGCCTTGGGCCCACACGGATTCCGGACCCGATGTGGGTGATGTAATCGATTCGCTCAAACCCGTATTCGATGAACTTCTTCACAAGCCAATCAAAGCCTTTGATCTTCTTGAGACTTTCCGTCGCTTGACGATCGAGGGGATGTTGAAAGGCAGTAGGTGGAAGACCTTTCAATGGAACTCTCGTCGGTTTGGGAATTAAAGCAGCGTTATTCGGTGAAGCGTTCGCCGTTGCGGGCACAAGGGCAGTTTCGGACATGGTATTGACCTCCTCTGTCAGACATCGTTCCGTGCATCTGCTGTTTAAGCAGGCGCGTTCAATGTGAGATCTGACATCACTGATTCTCCTGTCTTCGGAAGACTCCTTGCGACAAAGATTCCTCGCTGGTCTTCATCGCGTCGGAAGTCATCATCTGAGCCCTCCCTCACGGTCGGGCTACTGCCCCATCCGCCCACGCGGATCGTACTGACTCAAGGTGCCGGTGGCGGAGTGCCGCCGGGCGCTTTTGGTGTTGGCCGTTTGCGTTCACTCGCGCGCGTGCCGCCGGCGGCTTCGTACTCGCTGCTGTCGGGGCCGTAATGCGCTTCGACCGCAGACAGCATTCGCTTATTCATCTCACGCAGCGTGTCTTCTTCCGCTTCGAGACCATTTTGCAGGTCGTCCAGCGCGGCGACTTGTTGATTGTAGTTTTCGAGCTTGGCAGCAAAACCGGTAGTCAGCGTTTCGTATGCGGCCAACGAAAGCGCTGTGCCGAAATCCGGCGCCGGGGTTATCGATTTCAGTCCGGCAAGACGTTGCCGGGCGGCTTCGAGAATTGGAGAAGTTCGTCTGAGTCTGGCCATTTATCACCTCCTGATTGGCGAAGCTTGATCGTGGAAGATCAAGAAGGTTGCGAGGCCTCTATCGACGGCGCGCATTATATTCCCCTCTTGCAAGAAATCAAGCAGAATTAGGGGGCGGGGATTAGGGTGAAGGGTTTAGGGACGGCGTGGGAAGCGCGATTTGTTGTTTTGCTGAGAGAAATTTGGATGTTGGTCGATTGAATTCGGACGCCAGTCAGTTCGGTCTGGGTTTTGGTTAATCGAAACGGGATTGTGGTTAATCAGGTCTGAATCCCAATGGCTTAGGTCCGGATGCCAATGAACAGGGTCTCAACATAATCTTTATTAGTCAGAATCTAATTGATAGGGGAATGGATTCGACTGATTCGCGTCCAGAGTCCGATCAGTTTCCTTTGGGTTGCACTTACCTGATTCCGCCTGCGAGTCGTCTGGATCCGCGGTGAAGTTCATGCGCTTTGGATTTCACCAAGCAACAGTTGAATCGATCAGTTTTGAATCCACGGACAACCGTTCGAATCAGGACTTTGAGCGATCAAGCAAAAGCTCGATCCTCTTCAGTTGAAGGGACCCGGTTGACAACCCTCAAGCCTTAAACTATATTTCTTAGCACTCATAACTCCAGATTGCTAAAGACTGGGAAAGTTAAAGAGCAGGTCTTTTTCGTAAGGTTGTGTCCAAATTCATCGACTGAGAGGAGCAAGACAGAAGTATGGCAGTCAATATCAGGCCACTTCATGACCGCGTCATCGTGCGGAGAATTGAAGAAGGCGAGCAGATTCGCGGAGGGATCATTATTCCCGATACCGCAAAGGAAAAACCCCAGGAGGGTGAGGTCATGGCGGTAGGCGAAGGCAAATACCGCGAAGACGGCAGTCGCCAATCCCTGGATGTGAAGGTCGGCGATCGAGTTCTATTCGGCAAGTACAGCGGATCAGAAGTGAAACTCGACGACCATGAGTTCTTAATCATGCGCGAAGACGAGATTCTGGGAATCATTCAACGCGCGGCCGCGGGCAAGAAAGGCGGCAAGTAGTCGAAAGACTCGACGCGTCTGTCCAAGCGGCAAAACGAAATCTAATTAGGAGAAAAGACGAAAATGGCAAAGCAAGTAGTTCATGGCGAGGAGTC
>DNNE01000011.1:0-122 GCA_003487805.1 Blastocatellia bacterium
AGTAGCCCGCCTCTAAACGGTCACGGCCGTTAGGGCTTGGTAACCTTATGCGTTGAATGCACGCGACCCGGTGACTGTGACCCGCGCGTGTCATCGACGACGACGCGATTCTCGCGACGATA
>DNNE01000011.1:425-27231 GCA_003487805.1 Blastocatellia bacterium
ACACGATTACCGTCGGTCGTGCCCTGCTCGACATCTTCGACGTGCGCGGGGTTGCCGGTCAGCACGGCCACTTCGTCAGCAGCAGTGTATTGACACCAATCGCCCGTGCCGCGCCTGTTCGGTTGCACAACGACCACGTTGCGCTGAGAGATCGTGCGCTCAACTTCATTCACATCCTTCTGCAAATAAACGTCGGCAACGCCGGAAGTCATGCGATCGGTTCCCTGCTTGATATCAACGTTGTTCTCGTAATGCAAAAGGCGATCGGGATCCGAATAGCGCATGTATTCAGACGTCGCAAACACCGGCACCACCACGGTTGAGTTCCCCGTCTTCTGTTTCGCCTGATAGAGCGCGGTCTGCACATGGCCCCAGGTTTCCATGCGTTTCTCTTCGCGATACAACGTCAAAGAATCGCCGCGCACATAATTGTCGTCCTGCCAGGTCCGCGCTGAGCCGGAATAAACCGCGCGGCCCGTATCATGATCGACCTCCGCACGATCGCCGGAGATATAAACCGGGCTTTTGACTTTGCGAAAAGGCGCGGCGCCATTCGTCTGTTCCTGGCTGTAGTAGGTCGTCTGCACTTTACCGCGACAGATCGAAACATGCGTCGCGTTGTTCGAATCGATCTCGACGGCTTTGGTGCGCGCGCGTGAATCCCAGACTGTCGGATCGCCGCCCCGCAGCCGGACAGTTTCATCGGCGGCTGTGTACGAGATCGCATTCGCAGTCCCGTTGCGATCGAGTTCGTTGAACTTTGCGTCGCCAGTCGCGTCTACTCGCTCGACGTCCTGAGTTTCGCGTATAAAAATGGCGGCCAGCTTTTGCGCCGTTATTGTTTGCGTTCCCCGTTTGTCCGTTGGTTGAAAAGGCTCGAAGACAGCTTTGCCGCCGCCCGTCGCGGTGCAGTTGCGGGCGATGTTGCCAATTTCAAAAAAGTCACAATCAAAGCGCGGCGCTGTCAGCGTTTTGCGATCGTTCTTCGCAGTTTTCTGCACCGGCTCAACATAGAGTTCCGCGTTCCCAACTGCTTCAGCCTTTTCGAGGTCCTTGCCGTTGATATGCCAATCCATCTTGATCGCGTCCGCAGTCAGACGTTTGCTCGCCGCGCGTGGATCGTTCGCTCGCGATTTTGGCGCCGACAGGTTAGCGACCGAGCGGCCTTCCGCGCGCATCTCTTTCAACAAACTCTGCTCGCCTTGCGCTTGAAAATCGATTGTCAATCCGGTCGCCCCGGTGAGCTGCATGTCGGAATCAGCATTCAAAGTTTGCGCGCGAATGTCGCGCGAGCCGTAGGCCTTCTGCAGACGCTGATCGCTGTCGAGAAAGAAATCCATGTCGACTGCATGAGCTTCCGCGGCGTGACCCACATCCATCGAACGCAGATAAGAGTTGCCGCGCATCTCGATCTTCTCGAGCTTCTTCTTGTCGTTGAGGATGGCGGTGAGCGTGTCGCCGCTCATGATGTCCTGTTCCTGCTCAGCCGTTGCACCACCCGAAAAGACTATGTGCATCGTCGATTGTTCAAACACGGCCTGGGCTGAATGAATGTTTACGGGCTTGGCCCGCGCGCCTTTTAACGGCTTCGGATCTTTTTTCTTCTCAGTGAATTCTTCCGGCGCGATCGTGACGGCAACTGCGCTCTTCAGTTCAAGACGCTTCTTTTCATTGTCCACCAGCGCACCCGTAGCCTGGCCGGAAACGTGGTCGCGCTCAAAAGTCATGAGCGCAGAGGTTTCGCCAATCTTCGTGTCCTGGTTGAACTGAAACGACTCAGTCTTCACCTTCAGAGCATCGTACGTCTCGATCTGCACGTTGCCATTGCACTGCAGGATGCTGGTCTTCTGATCGTACATCGCGCGATCTGCAACTATCTGATTCGGTTTATCGCCGGTTGCCGGAAAACTTTGTGCGTTGACTTGCTCCAGCTCGTGATGGCCATCGGCGTAAGTCACGTCGCGCGCTGCGCGCAGCCACAAATACAATCTGTCATTCTTCGTTATGCGCTGCTCATAGCCGGTGGTGACTGCGACAATTTCTTTAGACAGAGCCGGCGTCTCAGAAATCAAACGAAACGGCTTATTGTTGCGCATCTTGTAGTAAGACACGCCCACAAAAATCCCGCCGCCAATCAGCAGAAACAGAGCCAGGCCGCGCGCGATCGCCGGAACGCGCGCGCGCAAGTCGACGGCGGTGATTCGCTTTTTTCTGGTTACGGCCTGCATAGAATCAACAGAGCTTAGATTTTGGAGCTTAGGGCTTAGCGCTTGGTTTTAGCATGTCGATTCAACTTGGAATCGCTCCAAGCTCTAAGCTCTAAAATCTAAGCCCCAACTACCCTCATGTCCTTCACATTCAATTGCAACCGAATATCGCCTTGCCAACGATTCGTTTCAAAGTCGTACACCAGATCGATGCGTTGGTTCATCTGTGGTGTTGCTTCGACCTCTTCAACTCCGCGCCACCAAATTGCTTCGAACGGTCGATTGTCTTCGCCGGCCACGCGCATCTTGAGATGCTGCTCCTTGATGATCTGCGGCTCGTTCATCACGCGCCAGCCGCGCGTCATAAACACCGGCCGCGGGTTTCCCGCGCCAAACGGCTCCAGCGCGCCCAGGTCCTGCGCCAACTGAAATCCGAGATCCCTGGCCGTAAGCTCGGCATCGATCGAAAGCGACGGAATTAAGTCATCTTCAGTCAAACATGAGGCCGCATGTTCATTCAAGCGACGTCGAAATTCCGCGATGCGATCGCGCTTGATCGAAAGACCGGCAGCATGTGAGTGGCCGCCGAATTTCTCCAGCAAGTCACGACATGACTCGAGACCATCGTACAGATGATACGCCTCGATGCTGCGCGCCGAACCATGTCCGATCTCGCCATCGAGAGAGATGACCACGCAGGGCCGGTTCAGGCGTTCAGCAATCTTTGAGGCAGCCAGTCCGATCACGCCGCGATGCCAACCATCGCCGGCAATCACCGCAGCGTGCGTCTGCGATTCCCGATCGGCTCCGCTCTCAAATTCCGTAACGGCGCGATTGAATATCTCGCGTTGCGCGTCCATGCGCTCGCGGTTGCGCGTGTCGAGATGCTCAGCCAGCCGGCGCGCTTCTTCTTTTTCTTTGGCATCGAAGAGTTCGACCACCGCCCGCGCCGCATCCATTCGACCCGCAGCATTGATCCTTGGTCCAATGCGAAAGCCAAGATCGTACGCAGTCATCTCGCCGTCTTCGCCGCACCCGGCGATTTCAATCAGAGCCCGCAGACCCGGATTTCTCGCGCGCGGCAAATCAGAAAGCCCCAGCGCGACGATCGCGCGATTCTCTCCGATCAGTTTTGCGACGTCCGCAACGGTGCCAATCGCCACCACCTTCAAAAAGCCCGGCGCCTGGGCTTCCCGGCCGCGCTCGCGAAACAAAGCATGAATCAACTTGAACGCGACGCCGACGCCGGCCAGATTCTTGTCAGGGTATTCACAGCCTTTCTGATTCGGATTCAGTACTGCCAGCGCGGGCGGCGCGCCTTCATCCTTGTCCGGCAGATGATGATCAGTGACGATGATGTCGAGGCCATTGGCCCGCGCCCAGTGAAGCGGTTCGTGCGCGGTGATCCCGCAGTCGACGCTGACAACCAGCTTGTACCCTTCCCGCGCAGCTTTTTCGAGCGCATCCTGTCGAATGCCGTAACCTTCAGTGAAGCGATGCGGAACGTGATAGCCCGCCGTGGCCCCTAACATTCTCAGCGCGCGCAATAAAACCGCAGTGCCCGTCGTGCCGTCGACGTCATAATCACCATAAATCAGAATTGGTTCGTGGGCGTCGATCGCCTGCACCAGACGCGCGACAGCGTCAGACATGCCACGCATCAGAAATGGATCGTGAAGCTGATTAAGTGTGGGCTTGAGAAAAGATCGCGCTGACTCGGGGTCTTCATAACCGCGAGCGATCAGCAAATGAGCGACAATCGGCGAGACACGCAAAGTCGCAGCGAGCTGCGCTGCTCGGGCATGGTCACGCTCGCGCACAATCCATTTCTTGCTCTTCTTTTTAGGGGAAGGCGCGGCGGTCATGTCTGGGAGTTTACTGGTTGTCGAGGTTAAGAGCTACTTGTTCCCTCTCCCTCTGGGAGAGGGTTAGGGTGAGGGCTTAGCGATGTTGAGTAAGAAAACAGAACCTTCTTTAATTCGTGCGACTCTATGCCCTCACCCCGGCCCTCTCCCAAAGGGAGAGGGAGGAAATCTCACAACCCGCTAATCCTTCCGCTAAACAACATAATCAGGATCGCGCCGCCCACGATCAACCGATATCCGATAAACACGCTTGTCGTGTGCGTCTTCAGAAAACGCAGCAGAAACCAGATCGAAGCGTAACCAACAATCCCGGAAACCACTGTGCCAACCGCCAGTGTGGTCAGACTGCCCTGGGGCAATTTATGAAGGGCCTCTTTCAATTCGAGAAGGCCACTCGCGGCAATCGCCGGAATCGAAAGCAGGAAAGAAAATCGGGCGGCGGTTTCGCGAGCTTCGCCGACAAATAGACCGCCCATGATCGTCGAGCCGGAACGGCTCGATCCCGGAATCAACGCGAGGCACTGCGCGAATCCCATGGCCAGCGCGTCTTTCAAACTGAGATCCTCCATCGTTCGCTGCTTGCGCCCGACAAGCTCCGCAATCGCCAGCAACACAGCGATGACAACCATCATCGTGGCAATCACCCAGAGATTTTTTGTGAAGGTCCCTTCGATCTGCTTCTTGAAGAGCAAGCCAACTACCGCGACCGGAATCGATCCGATAATAACCAGCCAGCCGAGCACCGCTTCATGCGACAACCGCGCGCCGTTCTTCTTTCCGCCGGAAATCAGCGCCAGGTGATCGCCCACGAACGCAATCGAGATATTCCAGATATCGCCGGCAAAATAAATAAAGACGGCGATCAAGGTCCCCAACTGGATCACCGCGATCGACGCCGTCAGCTGTGCCGGCGTCAGAGTCAAGGACATTACTCGACTGGCGATTACCAGGTGCGCTGTTGAGCTAATCGGAATGAATTCGGTCAGGCCCTGGACGATACCGAGCAGAATTGCCTGTAACAAGGTCATTTAGTTTTTGATTTTATGGTTGCGATTCTTGATCTAAACGAGCGAACGACGAAGTTTCACACGCTCAATCACAAATCGCAAACCTAAAATCAAAAATCCAGCGGGGCACGGTTCAGTTCACGCGCAAGATGCGCGTGCCACGCGACATGATGCGGTTATTCTCGGAAAGAATTGCGCTCGGCAATCCAGTCGTACAAAGGAATGGGAAGGAACATGCAGGCGCGCACGATCATGGCGAGCTGCCAGGGGAAGGAATAGGTCTTCTTTCGCTTTTCGATCACGCGCATCATCTTGGCAACCGCATCATCAAGTTCCATCAGGTAAGGCATATGTTTGCGGCCGGCCGTCAAAGGTGTCTTGATGAACCCAGGATGAATGATCGAGACATCGACACCGGTGTGGGCGAGATCGATTCGCAGACTTTCAAACAAAGCGGAAACGCCGGCCTTGCTCGCACAGTAAGCAGCCGACTTTGGCAATCCGCGGTAACCGGCGAGACTGGAGATCGCCACCAGGTGCCCGCTCCCTCGTTGGACCATGTGCGGGATGACCGCCGTCACACTGTTAACGGCGCCAATCACATTCACGCGAATGACTTTGGTAACTTCCTTTTCGCACAGATCAACCGCGTAGGTTGTGCCGCCCACCCCAGCGTTGGCCACCAGCACATCGATGTAGCCAAATTTTCTGCGCAACTCGCAGGCTGCGGCGCGCACCTGATCGGCATGCGTCACGTCAGCCGGCAGCGCCAGGGCGCTGCCACCTGCTTCGTTGATTTCGTCAACAGCGGCTTCGAGCAGGTCCCGGCGCCGGGCTAGCAATCCAACTGAGGCGCCACGTCGCGCCAGCTCGACCGCTAGTCCACGGCCGATGCCAGATGACGCGCCGGTAACCAGAACTACTTTATTAGACCAATCCATTCGAGGTGCTTACCACGTGAGTTGGCGATCGTTTTTTGATGATTCAGTGCTTGAGATTGAATTGCTGAGGCGAACTCAAGCGATGAAGTCGTCGGGGGCAACGACCAACATCGAACCTAGAATACAACAAAGACCTGCGTATGCGCGAGATGAATTTTTCGGCAATTGATGGTGTCGGGCATGATCGCAGCAGGATTGCAACCACCAGTAAGACTAACAATGATGCAGATTAGCGATGAGACCTCGACGCGATTTGAGAGAACGTGGCCTTTAGATTTTTTGAATGATGGGAGTGATCACGGGCCTTGAGCCGGTCTGGTTCTGAATAAATCGTTTGAGCTCCAGGCGCAAATACTCTTTGAGCAACGAGTCGTCTGCCAGTTGCACCACTGATGCCTTAGCGAACGCATTGGTAACGGCAGTCTGCGCGGACTTGATGAATCCGTTGGTACCATCGATTCCGCGCACCCCATTTGCGACGATTCGCGGAGCAGTTTCCAATTGGCCGCTAACACTATTAATTGTAACGATCAGCGTTACGATGCCTTCGTAGGCCATCTTCTTTCGCTCGCGCACGGTTTCATACTCGATCTCTTCAAAACCTGAATCATCAATGAACGTGCGTCTGATTTCGCGCTTATCGACAACCGCGGCGCGCTCGCCGTCCAACTCGAGCACATCGCCGTTTTCGATCAGGATGATTCGCTCTTCCGGAATGTCGAGGTGGTTCTTCACAAACTCTTTGTGACGAAACAGCATCCGGTACTCGCCGTGAATCGGCACGACGAATTTCGGCCGCACCGCTTCGGTCATGATGCGAATGTCTTCCTGCGAGGCGTGGCCGCTGACATGAATCAGCCGGCGCTTCTCTTCGATGATGTTCGCGCCCTTCTTATATATGAAACCAATGAGCTTGGAGATCGCGCGCTCGTTGCCGGGAATGATGCGCGCAGAGAGCACTACGGTATCGCCTTCTTCGATCGTCAGCCCCTTGTAAATCTGCGTCGCCAGTTGATAGAGCGCCGCGCGCGGTTCAGCCTGCGATCCAGTCACAAGAAAAACGACTTCATTGTCCGGCATCCGCTTGGTGTCGTTGATGCTGACGAGCATCCCATCATGAATGTCGAGATAGCCAAGCCGATCGGCAATCTCCACATTCTTCTGCATCGAGCGACCCAGCACGCACACCTTTCGATCGAATTGCTGGGCCACATCGAAAACGATTTGCAGGCGATGAATCGAAGACGCAAACGCCGCCACGATGATGCGTCCTTTTGCTTCGGCAAAGATTTCTTCGAACGCCGGAATCACTGCCCTTTCAGACGGGGTTCGTCCTGGAACAGTAGCGTTGGTCGAATCCGAAAGCAGTGCCAGCACACCCTCCTGGCCATATCGACGCAGGCTTCTTAAATCAATCGGTTCGCCGATAACCGGTGTCTCGTCAACCTTGTAATCGCCGGTGTGAATGATTGTGCCGACGGGCGTTTTGATGGCCAGATGAAAACAGTCAATCAAGCTGTGCGATGCGCGTATGAACTCAATCGTGAACGAACCGATGGTGACGACGTCGCGGGGCTCAACCCGGTGCAGCAGCACATCATTCAAAAGTCCGTGTTCTTCCAGCTTGCTCTCAGCCAGTGCCAGAGTGAAGTGCGACGCGTAAACCGGAACGTTGATCTTCTTCAGGACATAAGGCAGCGCTCCGAGATGATCTTCATGCCCGTGCGTAAGAATGATCGCGGAGATGTCGTTACGAAACTCTTCGAGGATTTCAAAATCGGGAATGCACACGTCGACGCCGTAGACGCTCTCTTCGGGAAAGCCCATGCCGGCGTCGAGAATCAGCATCTCGTCGCCATAGCGCATCAGCGTGCAGTTCATCCCGAACTCGCCGATGCCGCCGAGGGGAATAATTTCAAGGACGTTAGCCACTATTGATTGTTATGCTCGACTCTCTCTAGAGGGGTTGACGGGCAGTATAACACGCAAGTAGTGGGACGGGCGTCCCTGGCGTGCTTCGCCTTGTGCAGCTCGACTTAGGTGAAGCGCTGAAAGCGCCACATGTAACAGCCTGGGCCAACGGCCCAGGAACCAGTCACCTCAGCTAATCAAGCTCTGAAGGAGCGGAATAAACCGATAATCTAATATCGGAACACGGTACGGAACCGGTCGCGCTAGCGACCGGGTAGTTTCATTGAGATTACCCGCTTGCTAGGGCAAGCGGTTCCGTACCAGCTTGATCCTACACGCACGAACTGGACTCTTTGGGCAAGGACGGAGCGCATCAATTCGCGCCTTCAGCGCTCGCGAATCTTTCTTCACCCTAACCTGGGGCGTTGCCCCAGGTTCTTACATTCCGCGCCCTTGGCGCTCGCAGAAACGCCCTCCCTTATGGTCGGGCTACTTGCCCAGTCACCGTCAGGCATAATGCGGACGTGATCACGAAACTCACGTTGGTTGGACTCGCGGTGGTCTGTTCCTTCTCATTAACCTTCGCCCAATCCCCCGAATTCAACGAACCCTGGAAGAACCCCAACATCGCGTTGGCCATCGATCCGTTTGAAGGCAACGCGATCGATTGGGACCAACTCGCCACCGACAAGCGCGTGGTCGCGATCGTTCATCGCGCGACGATAGGTGATCGTGTCGATCGCAAGTACGCTGAGCGCAAGCTTGAAGCGAAGAAGCGTGGCTATAAGTGGGGCGCATATCATTTCGGCAAGCCGGGCGATCCGATCAAACAAGCCGATTTCTTTCTGGAAACCGTCAAGCCCGAGACGGAGGACTTGATAGCTCTCGATCTCGATGGCACGGATGTGACGCAACACATGAGTTTCGAAGACGCACTCGCGTTCGTTCAACACATCAAGGCAAAGACCGGACGCTATCCTTTTGTTTACGCCAACAACCTGGTGACGAAAGCGATCGCGGAGCAATACGGCAACGACGACTTGTTCGCGAAGACGCATCTCTGGTATGCACGTTTCAAGAAGAGTGTCACCGATTTTCCGGCGGGAACCTGGAAGACCTATACGCTTTGGCAGTTCTCAAGTGAAGTAAATTGCACGGCCGCGGATCGAAGCGCGTGTCTCTATACCGTTCCGGGAACGGAGTACGACATGGATGTTGACGTTTACAACGGGACGGTTGAAGAGTTGCGGAAGAAGTGGCCGTTTGATTGGTGACGCGGCTATGCCGTTCGATGTGCGGAAAGGCTGGGCCTTTCCGGATTCGCTTTCTTGTTTGAATGTGCAAGCAGCGAGGCTAAGCCTCGCTGCTGAAAGAGGGAGACTTGTTTGTTTACGGAAAGCCGGAGGCTTTCCGCGCATCAGCCGGCAGAGCCGCATCTCACCACAGACGGTTCCGACTGTTTTCCTTTAGCTTTCTTCGCTACACTCAACGACATGCCCGATCTGCTGGTGAATTTGCTGAACCTGCCCGAGCTCGAATCCTTCGTCGATGGTTTGAATCACGTCGGCGTGCGTATTCGTCGCGCGCAGCCGTTTGAGATCACACCCGTGCGCGAGTTCATCAAGGATAATTTTTCCGCTGCCTGGGCTGATGAAGTTTCAGTCGGCTTTGCAAACAAGCCGGTAACGCTTTTCATCGCGACGCGCGACGCCCGGGTGATTGGCTTCGCCGGTTATGAGTGCACGCGAAAAGCGTTCTTTGGGCCAACCGGCGTGGCAGAGAAGGAGCGAGGTCGAGGCATTGGCAAAGCCCTACTGATTGCATCGCTGTGGGGGTTGCGCGAACTTGGTTACGTTTACGGCATCATCGGCGCCGCCGGACCATTTGAGTTTTACCGCGACGCCGTCGGCGCAATCGTCATCCCGGATAGCGAACCGGGAATTTATGCCGATTTATTGAAGTAGGTCTGCCTGTGAAATCAAATCCCTCCTTGAGCGAACTCGCCCGCGTGGTTTCGGCCGGCAAAAAGGCGAAGGCGCAAGCTCGCCCGCCTGGGCCAAAGGGCACGCCTATCATGGGTGTCATGCGCGAATTCAATCGCGACTCACTAGGCTTCATTGAACGTGCTCAACGCGAATACGGCGACATCGTCTGGATGCGATTTCTCTATGTCCCGGCGCTGTTTCTTTATCATCCGAATCAGATTGAATATGTGCTGGCAACGAACCCGAAGAACTTTATCAAGTCGATGTCGCTGCGCTCGAATTTCTTTCAGCGGTTGGTCGGAAATGGTTTGCTGACTAGTCAGGGCGAAGAGTGGAAGCGCCAGCGGCGTCTGACTTCGCCTGCGTTTCATCGCGAACGGATCGCCGGTTACGCCGACACGATCGTCGATTACACCCGGCGGCTGACGGCAAATTGGCGCGAGGGCGAAACGCGTGACATGCATCGCGAGATGATGCGTCTGACACTCGAGATTGTGGTGCGCTGTTTGTTCAGCGCCGATGTTTCGAACGATGTTGATGAGGTGGGCGCGACCCTGGGAGAGTTAGTGAAACCGTTTGCCTCGCAAGCGACTTTGAAATGGATTCTGAACAATCGCTTGCCGACTCCGTATCATATTCACTTTCATCGGCTCGCGAAAAAGATTGATGACGTCGTCTACCGCATCATCGCTGAACGCCATGCCAGCGGCACGGACACAGGCGATCTGCTTTCAACCTTGCTTGCGGCCCGCGATGAAGACGGCAGTCAAATGACCGATCGTCAGCTGCGCGACGAAGTGATGACCCTGTTTCTCGCCGGACATGAGACGACCGCGCTCACGCTCGCCTGGTCGTGGTATCTGCTGGGGATGAATCCTGATATTGAACAACAGTTCCATGCGGAGCTTGATGAAATCCTGGGTGATCGCAACCCGACGTTTGCGGATCTGCCGCGGCTGCGGTACACGGAAAAGATCGCAAAGGAATCGATGCGGCTTTATCCGCCCGCGTATGGACTGGGCCGCGAAGCGATTGGAGATTGTGAGATTGGTGGTTATCGCGTTCCTGCGGGAACACAGGTCTTCATGTTTCAGTGGGTGACGCAGCGCGACCCGCGGTTTTATGATCGGCCCGATGAATTCATGCCGGAACGTTGGGCCGATCAATTCGCAGAGCAGATGCCGAAGTATGCTTACTTCCCTTTTGGCGGCGGCCCCAGAGCCTGCGTCGGCGCTTCGTTCGCAATGATGGAAATCATCCTGGTGCTGGCGACGATTGGGCAGAAGTTTCGTCTGGAGTTGGTTCGCGATCACCCGGTGGAAATTTATCCGGCGATGTCTCTGCGGCCGAAGCATGGCGTGAAGATCGTCGTGCGGAGTCGCCAGGAACAAGAACAGAATCGATCTTGAAATCCAAACCTAGTTAGCTTTTAAAGGAGCCGATAGTAGTCATGACATCAGAGAGCCTTCCGACTTTCAAATATCATCCGGACCCGATCGCGACCGGAAGCGTGGTGGTATCCGATAACGAGTGCGTCTGCTGTAAGCAGGCGCGCGGATATATCTACACCGGACCGGTTTACAGTGAGGACGAGCACGCCGACGACATCTGTCCGTGGTGCATTGCTGACAACAGCGCGCACGCCAACCTCGGCGCTGAGTTCATCGACCCGGTCGGTGTTGGCGGCTACGGCGAGTGGGAAGAGGTTTCTGCTCCCATCTATGAAGAAGTCGCCAGTCGAACCCCCGGATTCACGGGATGGCAGCAGGAAAAATGGTTCACCTGTTGCGCCGATGCCGCCGGCTTTTTGGGACGCGCCGGCTACAAAGAGTTGCTGGCCATGGGCGCCGGCGCGATCGAAGCCATCAGAGTGGAATCACAGTTGGAGGGCGCCGAATGGGAAGAGTATTTGAAAGGGCTCAAGAAGGACGGTGAGCCTACAGCTTATCTGTTCCGGTGCCTGCATTGTCAGAAGATCGGTGGCTATAGCGATTTCAGCTGAGTAGTTGAAAGGAGGCGCCAGGCCAATGACTCTCACCGCCAACCAGCTCTCCGCAGCAACACCACGTCGCGAACGCCTGCTCAAAATTTGTGCGGCGCTTCCCGAGGTCGCAATTGAGCGGCGCGGCGACGGGCACATCGCGTTTCGCGTGCGCCGTAAAATATTCGCTTACTACCTCTTTGATCATCATGACGATGGCATGATCGCCTTTTGTTGTAAGTCGAGTTTGAGCGAGCAACGCCGTTTGGTTAAAGACGACACGGACGCTTTCTTTGTGCCTGCGTATCTTGGATCAAAGGGCTGGGTGGCGATTCGTCTGGATCTGGATGAAGTGGATTGGGAGACCGTCTCGGAACTGGCTCGCCGAGCCTATCAGGATGTCGCGCCGAAAAAGCTGGCGGCCGCAATTGAGTAACTGATCGATCAGTTGAACTCGGCGACATTAGCGAAATGGTCATGCTACAATTTCACTACGGAGACGGATACTTATGGTTGCTTCAACTGAAGCCCTCTTGCGTCAGGCGCTGGAATTACCCGCGAATGATCGCGCCGCACTAGTTGATGGTTTGATCGTCAGTCTCGACAAGCCTGATCCTGCGATTGACGCCTTGTGGCTCAGAGAAGCCGAAAGTCGCATGGCTGCGTATCGCTCGGGCGAGCTTGATGCGGTTGACGCCGATCAAGTTTTCGCTGAGCTTGGAAGGCGATCTTGAGAACCAGGTTCTTGCGTCCGGCTCGCCGTGAACTCCACGAGACAGTTCGTTACTACAACGCACAGGTTCCACAATTGGGCGAAGAGTTTCGCGACGAAGCGTGGGAAACCGTTCGACGTATCAAGGAGTTTCCCCTGGCGTGGCATCCGCTCGGCGGTGCGATTCGACGCTGTCAGATGCGGTATTATTTACGAACCGTCTGAGGTCGAGATTGTGATCATCGCTGTTGCGCCCCTCCATCGGGAGCCGGATTATTGGCGGTCACGCGTGCAATGAAACCTCTTACAATCTGAAAGCTGCGATGTTTCGAAATGGAATGCAGCCGGTGCATCCCGGCGAGATACTTCGCGAAGACTATTTGGTTCCGCTTGGCATAACTGCGACTGCCTTGGCCAAGGCTCTGAATGTCCCGGCACAGCGCATTAATGACATCGCGCGAGAACGCCGTGCGGTCACTGCGGACACGGCAATGAGGCTGGCTCGCTACTTTGGAGGCGATGCCCGCTCTTGGTTGAACCTGCAAGCCGCGTATGACCTGCGCGTCGCCGAGATTCGTAACGCCAAGCGCATCAGGCGTGAGATTGCGCCGGCGGCGGCGTGATAGTGAGAGTCTAAGGATTGAGAATGTCACTATGGTTTAGCTTTGGAATTGCCTGTCTGGCGCTATCGGTATCGGGAATCACGGCGTGGCTTACTTTTTTTCGCAAGGGTAAGCTAGTAATGACGCAACCCAACGTGGTGTTTTTCGGGCCGGACGGATCAAGATTCAATAGTGACAAAAACAAGATATATCTCCGCACGCTGCTTTACAGTACCGCAAAGCGAGGACACGTGGTTGAGAGCCTTCACGTTTCTCTTCAACGAAATGAATCCAAACAGAACTTTAACATTTGGGTTTATGGTGAGAAGGCGAATCTCAGGAGAGGCAGCGGTTTGTTCGTAGCGCAAGAGGGAGTTACGTTTGATCATCATTTTCTACTGCCACAAGATGGGGCTAACTTTAGGTTTCTGTCGGGAACTTACAGGCTAGTTGTGTTCGCAAAACTGGTTGGCAAGGGAACACCGAAGGAGTTAATGACCATAGCTCTCACTATCAGCGAGTCTCAAGCGTCACAGCTTACTGAACCCAACACGGGAATCTATTTCGACTGGGGACCCGACCAGCAAGCCTACCATTCGCATATCGACAAGAAACCGGAACTAGAAATAAGCACTGAAGACTTATTGGAACTTGTCGTCAAGAATAAGATATAGGCAGCGAGCAGACACTTTAACCGCAGCTATTCACCGCGATCTCGGAAGATTGTGGCATTCACAGACTGGCAGTAATATCGCTAATGCTATGGGCTTGGTTAACGGAAACTTTCTTCTGAGGAACCCACGTTTGCCTGACTTAGATCCGGTCGACGTAGAGGTTTTGGTTGATTCAGGAGCTACGCATCTTTGCATCCCAGAGCACGTTCAAATCCAATTGCAATTGAATGAGATCGACACGAAAGAGGTTACGCTCGCCGACGGCTCGAAGAAACTGGTTCCGTATGTCGGTCCGGTCGAACTGCGTTTCAAAAACCGCGTGGGTTTCGCCGGAGCGTTAGTGATGGGCGATCAGGTTTTGCTTGGCGCGATTCCTATGGAAGATATGGACCTCATAATTATTCCAAGAACGCGGACGCTGGATGTTAATCCAAACAGTCCAAACTTTGCTTCTTCGATCGCCAAGTAGGTCGAGCGTGAGTCAACCAATCGCATTCACCAGCAACGCCCACTCTTCCAGAGTAAAAGTCTCCGCGCGCCGCAGCGGTGGAAGTCCCGCTTCGCATAGAACTATGCTCGCCCCGCCGCGTTTCTTTAGCAGCTCTTGAATCGCTTCCGGCGCTTCACGGAGATTGTTGAGAATCGTTTTGCGCGGGTGAGCAAAGCCGGCACTCACTACCTGCCAGAGTAATTTCTCATCCTTCACATCTATCGCGATATTTTTGCGCACGCGCAGATTCACGACAGTACTCCAAACCTTTGGCGCCGGCCGAAACGCCTGCGGCGCAACATCGAACAACTTTTCTGTCTCGCAGTGTGCTTCGACGAAGACGGAAAGGTATCCGCGGTCGCTCGATCCGGCTTCGGCGGTGATGCGATCGACTACTTCGCGCTGGAGCATCAAGGTCATGTCACTGATGCAGCGGCGTTGCTCGATCAGTCTTTGCAAGATGGCCGTCGCGATGTTGTACGGTAGGTTGGCGACTACGCGCGCCGGCTCCGCCGGCTGAATCGCGGCGCAGAAATCAATCGTTAAGGCATCAGCTTCTATTAATTCGAGGTTAGGCGAGGCGGAGAACTTCGAACGCAGTTGCGCCACCAGATCGCGATCGAACTCAATCGCCACGACGCGTTTCGCTTTCTCGATCAGGAGCGATGTTAACGCGCCGCGACCCGGACCAATCTCAATAATCGTCTGATCAGTTTGAGGGTTAACGGCTGCGATAATTCGATCGACGACATTTCGATCGACGAGGAAGTTCTGACCAAAGCGGCGTTTGGCAGTCATTCGGTACGGAGGCGTCTCGCCTGCTTATCTAAAGCGTTTTCTGCCCCGGTTGAGGAAGCAGGCGAGACGCCTGCGTACCCAGCGGGGTAGCCGGTAATTTCAACGTCGCGTCCGTGCTGCGAAACTTCGACCTGAGCCAGTTGCAAGGCATCGGCAATTTTCTCAGCACCTGCTCCGCCGATCGCGGAAGGCGCGTCCTGACCGCCGATGATCATCGGGGCAACGAAGAACGTGACTTTGTTCACCAATCCAGCCTCGAGCATTAATCCGGCCAGGAACGGTCCACCTTCGACCAACACGCTCTGAATCGATCGTTGGCCCAACTCTTCCAGCACGCTTGCCAAATCGAGCGCCGAGCCCTGCGCGACCACTTCGACGCCACGCGATTGCAGGCTGTTGAGCTCATCTGGATCCGGATCATCACACGCGAAGATGAGCACCGGCCCGGCATCCGTAGTCTGCGCGAGCTGAGACTCAGGCGAGATGCGTAGATATTGTTCAATGACCACCCGCACCAACGGTCGCCGGCGCTTCTGTCCCGAGCGATCCGTCAGTAGCGGATCGTCTGAGCGTGCCGTCCGCCCTCCGATCATAATTGCATCGGACCTGTGTCGCAGTTCATGCACGCGTGCACGTGCTTGCTCACCGGTAATCCAACGCGAGTCGCCGTTTACCGTCGCAACTTTGCCGTCCAACGACGCGGCCATCTTCAAATGAACGAACGGCCGGCCCGTGCGCATGAAATGAATATAGGATTCATTTAAGCGCGACGCTTCTTCGGTCATGACGCCCGTCTGAACTTCGACGCCGGCTTCGCGCAAGTGAGCAAAGCCACGGCCAGAAACTTTTGGATTGGGATCTTCGATCGGCGCGACTACGCGTTTGATTCCCGCTTTGATCAGCGTGTCAGTGCATGGCGGCGTGCGCCCCTGGTGAGCGTGGGGCTCCAGCGAAACATAGGCTGTGCCGCCGCGAGCCTTGTCGCCGGCTCGCTCCAGGGCCACAGTTTCGGCGTGTTTGATTTGGTCGTAGAGATAAAAACCTTCGCCGGCGATCTCGCCGTTCGCATCAACGATGACCGTGCCGACGAGCGGTCCAGGGCTGACCTGGCCGACGCCCTGCGCGGCGAGCTCCAACGCGCGCTGCATCATCTCTTGATCGATCTCGGTAAAGGTTGGCACGCCGGTATTCGCCGCAGTGCGGCGAAATGTTTATAGCACCGTACATCCAAAAACGTTAAAGCGCTCCGGAGGAGCGCAATGTTGATACAAAAGGAAAAGAAAGACGCTCTTGTTCTATAAACATCTCGTGCCTACGGCACGAAAACGAAATCAATTAAAAAGACTGTTCACGTACTCCTCAGCATCAAAGACCACCAGATCGTCGACCTTCTCGCCGATGCCTGCATAGCGAATCGGCAGGCCTAACTCTTTGGCAATGGCGATGGCGATACCGCCCTTCGCCGTGCCATCGAGTTTCGTTAGCACGATGCCAGTGACGCCCGCGATCTTCAGAAACTGGCGCGCTTGTTCCAAACCATTCTGCCCGGTAACGGCATCAACAACCAGCAGAGTTTCGTGTGGCGCGCCTTCAACTTCGCGGCCGGCAACGCGTTTCATCTTTTCGAGCTCGGCCATCAAATTCGATTTGTTGTGCAGCCGGCCCGCGGTGTCAACGATCAGCACATCCGAGCCGCGTGCCTTCGCAGCTTTCATAGAATCGAACAACACTGCCGCCGGATCGGTCCCTTGCTTCTGCTGGATCAAAGGCACGCCCGTTCGTTCAGCCCAAATCGCCAGTTGATCAGACGCAGCCGCGCGAAAAGTATCCGCCGCGCAAATCAACACGTCGTTGCCTTCAGCCTTGATGCGCTGCGCAAGTTTGCCAATCGTCGTGGTTTTGCCCACGCCGTTTACGCCGACGATCATCATGACGTACGGCGCGATGTTTTCCGGAACGCTGCTTTCCGACGCGACCCCTTGTTTTTCCGAGGCTTGCAGAATCGAAAGTAGTTCAGACTTGATCGCGTGTTTGAGTTTCTCGATGTCGTCGATCTCTTTACGACTGATTCCGCGACGCACAGTTTCAAGCACGTGCATCGTCGTCGGCACTCCGATATCGGCCGCAATCAGCGCTTCTTCCAGTTCATCGAGCAGCGCGGCATCAATCTGTTTCGCGCCGGCAAAGACGGTATCGATCCGCTCTGAAAGCGACTCGCGAGTCGCCGCGACCGCGCGGCGAAAGCGCGCTGAGAATTCCTGTTCGAGCGCCGCTTCACGAGCTTGCAACTGCTCGATCGAGAGATCGAGACCGAGGACTGATGTTTGCCACGGCGTCGAAGCCGACACTTCGGACGCAGGAGCAACAGATCCGGGCACGGGCACGGCTAGTGGCGGAGGAGTCTCGGCAGGGCCACTGCTCTCGTCTACACGATCTTCCGCTGCTCGATTTAAGCCGAGCGAGACAAACTCATCCTTTTTTCTTCGCCAGAAAGCCATTAAAACTCACAATCAGAATTAATTTAGAAACGATTGGTTCGATTATAAGCAGAAGCGGCGCATCGCCACAAAACGATGCGCCGCCGGGAAGTGTCCTGGTTTGAAAAGCAATTAAGAAATGCGATCCACTAAATCACACCAATCAGCACGAGCCTTGCTGTTATTTCGTGTGATTTCGTGGATCGTATTTCGCACTCCTGGAAAGCGGGTATGGACGCTGAAATTGCAATCCGGCTTGTGAAACTTAACTGACTGCAAGAACGGAGTCCGGCGTGGGCGGTATTGGCAGCGGTTGCAGGTTGCGCACGGTGCTCTGCTGGCGATTGACGCGGGTAACGCCGGGCCGAATCTTTCCTGCTTCACAGGCCGCGATGAACGCAGCCACTACGCGCCCGTCATAACGCGTGCCGACAAAACTCTTCAGACGCGTCAACGCAGCTTCCAGCTCCATCGCTCGTTGATAAGGCCGCTCAGTCGTCATCGCATCAAACGTATCGGCGACCGAAACAATTCGCGCTTGCATCGGAAGTTCATCGCCCTCCAAACCCTGGGGATAACCCTGACCGTTGATCATCTCGTGGTGCATGTACATGCCCGGTAGAAAGTCCCGCATCGCGGGAATTTGCGACATGATCTTAAAACCCTTCTGCGGATGCGTCTTCATGATCTCGAACTCTTCATCAGTCAACGCCGATGGTTTCTTCAAAATGCGATCGTCGATGCCGATCTTGCCGACGTCATGGAGCAATGCACTGATGCGAATTTTTTCAATCTCGGCTTCGGCCAGACCCAGGGCCTGCGCCGTGGCGACTGAGAAACGAGAGACGCGTTCCGAATGTCCGCGGGTGTACGGATCTTTGCCATCGATAGCCGCGGCGAGAGCTTTCACCGTGCCCAGAAACAGCTCATGATTTTCTTCGGCCGAACGCTGAAGGTCGCCGACGAACCGCTCGACCTGATCGGTCATCTGATTGAACGAGGCCCCAAGTTCGCCCAATTCAGTTCGCCCCAAAACTCTCACTCGTTGAGAGAAATCACCGGCAGCGATTCGCTGCGCGCCGGCGGCAAGCTCGCGCACGGGCCGCGTCAACTTCTCGGCAAAATAAAATCCAAACATGAGCGCCAGCACCGCCGACAGCAGACTTACGAACAAGGTTTGCCTGCGCATGTCGCTGACAGACGAGAGCGCGGCAGCTTCGTCCTGAATTGCGATCACTCCCAGCAATGAATTCTTATCGAGCTCGACCGTTGCATAGGATCCGAGCATGGGCGTCATGCGACCATCGCGCTCGAGCGAGAAGGGCTCCAGCGCCGATTGGACCTGTGCTCCGGTCTCGAGCCAGTCCTGCACCACTTTAAGATCCGTCATGGAACGCTCAGAGAAAGCAACCGCTGCGTCCGGGTGGGCCACTGCCTTTCCATTCTGATCGACGACGAACACGACGGGCAATCCGGCGTCCATCAATTCGCGAGCGCCCCTGGATGACGACTGTTGAACTGCCTTGAAAACTTCCTGGAACGAAACGACCGCGATCACGGCCGCGGTGATCTCTTCGCCGTTCATTACCGGAGCCGCGATCGTCAAACCCATCTCCTGTCCCGATCGAATTACCTGCGGACGTCCGATCACCACGCCGCGGCCACTCATGCGTGCGAGCACTTCGCTGATGCGCTGATCGACCTCTTCACGTTTGATCAAGTCAACCTGGAAGGCGCGATGAACCTCGCCTTTAACAGGACAGATCGCCAACGCGATCAAATTCGGATCGTCCTGAAGACTTTTTTGCAGACGCGCGTCGTAACCCGCATCAGCCGGCAGACGGTTGCCACCGGCAATCTCAAATGCTCGCGCCAGACCGATCACGACCTCCCGATAGCGCTGGCCATACAGTTCGATCTGCCGGGCTTTGTCGCGAACGAGCTGAGCTTGATACCGGCCTTCAATCGCTCGCAACTCTTCAGCGCTGCGCCGCGAAAGCAGGATGCCGGCGACGGTCAAAGGCAGCAGCCCCACCAGCAATAGCACTGCCAGTACAACGTACAGAAGCCGAATTCGTTTTAGTCGTTCGAGCATTTCCAGCGGAAGGCGAAGTGGAAGAGGGCGCTGATAGTAAGCACACATCGATGGCCCGGCAATCGATGCTACGTTAAGATTAGCTGCTGGGCGCGCCAGGTGTCAACATGTTTGGCCGTAATTTAACTGCTGAAATAGCGAAACTTATCGTGTAAATAACCATCACTTTGCTTTGACTCGCGAAACTTACCCGGATGGGCGCTAATTCTTTCATGGGGCGATCGTTGTCGGCATCTTTTGCAAACTCGGAAATGGCTGAGCGCGTCTAAAGAGTTGACTGTGCAGCGTGTTGCGCAGAACATTTGGACGCCGCGGCCGGACGCGAGCAGAAGCCAGGTGGAAACCGTTACGAACGACGAGCAAATGGTAGAGCGAGCGCTCTCGGGTGACCCGGAGGCCTTCGGCGAAATTGTGCGCCGCTGGGAGCGTCGTATTTTTGCTCTTGCCTTCGGCATGCTCGGCCGCGAAGAGGACGCCCGGGATGCAACTCAGGAGACTTTTCTCGCCGCGTTTCGCAACCTGCGCGGTTTCCGCGGTGACGCAAAGGTTTCGTCGTGGCTGCATCGGATCGCGGTTAACCAATGCATCACGCGACAGCGACGCGCGAAAGTGCGCGGCGAGACAGCGCTGGAAGACGAAGCGGAAAAGAATGCCGCCGTCTTTGCGATGCCGCTGGATGCATCGCCCGCGCGCACTGCAGAGACTGTCGAGCGCAGCCAAGCCGTGAGACGAGCAGTTTGCTCGTTGCCGCCGGATCTGCGACAGGTAGTCGTGATGAAAGAATTTGAAGAGTTGACGTTTCAACAAATCGCTGACGTGCTCGAAATTCCGTTGAGCACAGTCAAGAGCCGCTTGTACACAGCACTGCGCCAGTTACAGATGCGTCTGCAAAAATTCGGTGACACCGAAGCGGCCGTGATCGAGAGAAGGTAGTTAATATGAGAGACATGAACGAACGACCAGTTTGTCATCGAGCCGAAGACCTGGTCACATATCTTTACGGCGAAGCGAGCGAAGCTGACGCGCTCGATTTTCGTAGTCACCTGCGACAGTGCGACTCATGCCGCAGCGAGTTCACCGTTTTCAACCAGGTGCACGAATCGATCGAGACCTGGCGTAATGAAGCGCTGGGCGCATCTTTCAATCCAGCGGCGATCCCGGCCACGGTTGCGATCGACGCCACACCAGTCATTCGTCATGAGCGGAGACTCTCGGCGCTGGCAGCTTTGCGAGAGTTCTTCACGGTGTCCCCGCTTTGGTTGCGAGGGGCGACGGCATTTGCTGCGCTGCTTTTGTGCGTACTCGGGGTCATGATGGTGGCGCGGATGTCGCGCCGACCAGTTGACATCGCTCAGACTGGCAACCATGAAGAGGTTTACACCCGGCAAGAGCTGGAGGCCGCAGTTAGCAAGGCAGTGGACAAGAAAGTTGCCGAGCTAAAGAATGGTAAAGAAGCACCGACGTCAATCGTCGCTACGCAAGACAAACCGAAGAGTGCTACAAGTGGTGTTCAGTTCGCGGCCAGCCAACAGCCAAAGACCCTGCGCCCCCAGAGATTGTCCCGCCAGGAGCGCAACCAGTTGGCGGCGGATCTGCGGCTAACCCCGTCAGTAGATGAGGAAGAACTGATGGCGTTCCCGGAGCAGGAGAATCCGAATCAGTGACGCAAAAGTTAAGGACAGCGCAATCATGAAAAACAAAATCGACGCCCCATTTATTTCACTTGCAGCAGCTTTCCTGCTCGCCTCTGCTTTTGCCTCAACCCAAGCGCAGACGACCACACCGCAAACGCAGACTCAGGACACTGCCGCGACACAGACAACTCAAGCTCCAAACCTACAGACGGAATTGGGTCTTACGCCCGATCAAATCCAGAAGTGGCGCGCTCTTAACCAGGATCTTGGACCACAAGAACGCGCCGGCACCCAAAAAGTGCGGCAATCCAAGCGCGCCCTGGCGGACGCAATGGAATCACCCAACCCGAATGAAGAAGTGATCAAGCAGCGCGCGAAGGAATTGGCGGATGCGCAGTCAGCGATGACTCAACTCCAGGCCTTGCGGCAAGCTCGCGTGCTTCAGATGCTGACGCCTGAACAACGCGTCAAACTAAGAGAAATCCGCCAACGAGATCAGGCGTTGAGGCGTCAACAGCAAGCGCCGAACGGATTGGGGCAGCGCCAGCAATTGAAGCGCGGCGGAAATACCCCATTAATGACCCCGGCCCAGCGCAAGGCGCTGCGCCAACAACAAAAGCAAAAGCCTTAGTTCGTCACCCCATGCACTAATTCTATAGAACCGGCTGTGATACTTGGCCGGTTCTTTTTTCGAAAATTGCAATCGCCTAACCCAGGAAGCGTAAAAGATCGTTCCAGCCTTATGCATCAAGTTAGCTCGCAGGGTTCGCGCGCAGAACGATACAAAGTACCTGAAGTCAGGACGTCACTGCTCAGGCACAGGCTTGACGTAGACCGACCGTTCTGCGCATGATAGGCCGCTTTTTGAAAAATTGGCCCGCATGTGGAAATATTTTGAAACCACCGGCGAGCCTTGCCTGCACGGCGAACTCCCGCAAAGACCGTGGCGCCGCGAACTTCGGGTAGCGTTCTTAGTCACTTGAGCTGCGAATGAACTTCATTGCTCGGTTCCTGTTTGAGCTGCAAGAGATGTCGTTGCTGGCGGGTCGCTCCGCCCGTGGCATCTTTAAGAAACCGCACTATGTCCCCGAATCGATCGCGCAGATGGATTACATCGGCGTGGGATCGCTGACGATCATAATCCTGACCGGGTTTTTCACCGGCGGCGTCCTGACGCTGCAGACCTATCAAACTCTTGAATCATACGGCGCCGTCGACCAGCTTGGATATCTGGTTTCGATTTCGCTGGTTCGCGAGCTGGGCCCGGTACTGAGCGCGCTGATGGTAACCGGTCGCGTCGTCTCAGCCATCTCAGCCGAGCTCGGTTCAATGGTGGTTTCAGAGCAGATCGACGCTATGCGCGCGCTCGGCACCGATCCCATTCGCAAGCTCGTCGCGCCTCGCATACTCGCGTTGCTCGTCACGTTGCCGCTTTTGACTATGATCAGCGACGTGATGGGAATCGTTGGTGGGTGGGCCGTATCGACTTTTCTTTACGGGTTGCCGTCACAGATGTTCCTTAATTCAGTGCGCGACGGAATCACCACCGATGATTTAATCGGTGGCATCATTAAACCTTTGTTCTTCGCTTTCCTGATGGGTACAATCGCCTGTCATAAAGGACTGAAGACTGAAGGCGGCACGGTCGGCGTGGGACGTTCGACCACCTCCGCGGTCGTGATGGCCTCGATCATCGTGATCATCGCGGACTTTATTCTGGCGCGCGCGCTGCAACTTATTCTGGGCACCCAAACATGATGACGCCATGATGACACAAGATTCAATCGATCGGACCATTGACAATCGCGTCAGCGATCAAGCGGCGGAGTCTACTTTTAAAGAAGTCGACGACACCGATCGGGCAATTCCGGCAATCGAGTTCCGTAACGTCACGATGATTTATGACGGCCGCAAGGTCCTGAACGATCTCAGCTTCAAAGTAATGAAGGGCGAGACGAAGATCATCCTCGGCGGCTCAGGTTGCGGCAAGTCAACCACGATCAAGTTAGTGCTGGGGCTGATCAAACCTGACAGCGGGCAAATTCTCGTTGAAGGCGAGGACATAACGAACTACAACGAGAATAATATGATGAAGGTGCGCAAGAAGCTCGGGATGATTTTCCAGGAAGGCGCGCTCTTCGATTCGCTGTCGGTTTACGAGAACGTCGCTTTCAAGCTGCATGAGCAAGGCGTGCCCGAAGAAGATGTCGAAAGCGAAGTTCGGCGCATGCTGCGATTTGTAAATCTGGAGGACGCGATCGACAAAATGCCGGCAGAGCTGTCCGGCGGCATGCGCCGTCGCGTCGGCATCGCGCGCGCGCTGGTTGGCGATCCCAAGATCGTCATGTTCGACGAGCCGACCGCGGGACTGGATCCGCCAACTGCACGCACGATTTGCGAACTCGCGATGAAGCTCCGCGATCTGGAAGACGTCTCGTCAATTTTCGTCACGCACGAGATGAACAATCTCGATTACCTGACGTCTGAATATGCGGTCGTCAATGAAGCCGGCGAAGTCGTCTTCGAAAAAGAAGGCGAGAAGCTGTGCCTAATCAACAGCAAAGTTTTGATGATGCGCAACGGCGAAATTATTTTCAGCGGCACTGACGAGACTTTGCGCCGAGCTGAAGATCCATACATTCATAAGTTTCTGCGCGGACACTGAGGAACATTTTCGATTTGCGATTGTCAATTGCCTATTTATTCTAATCGCAAATCTAAAATCAAAAATCGAAAATCGCAGGTGGTGGTGCCATGCCAAAATCAACCAAGAACATCGGACTGAGCGAGCTGCGGGTTGGCTTGCTCGTCTTTATCGCGCTCGCCGTCCTCGTCGTGCTCATCGTGAACGCGACGGGCGAACTTAATCCCTTCAAGAGCCACCTGCACCTGCGCGCGCGCTTCGCCGACGCGAACGGTTTGCGCGAAGGCTCTGACGTAAAACTCGCCGGCGTGAAAATTGGCAAAGTCGATCGCATACGCTTGCTCAGCCCCTCGGAAGTCGGCACTGGTCCAACCCCGCAGAAGATCGAAACGTTCCTGACCATCGACACCAAGATCGACGGCGTGCCGGCGACTGATCGCATTCGCAGCGATTCGACCGCGCAACAAGCCGCGCCCAGTATTCTCGGCAGCGAAATGATTGTGAACATCACGCCCGGCACTCCGCTGGGCCAGCCGGTGACTGAGAATTTCCTGCTGCCTTCTACCGCGGGCAGCACCATGTCAGACCTCGCGACAAACGGAACTGAGTTGGCCCAAAAACTCAGCAAGCTTTCAGATCAATTGAATGAAGTCGTCAAGCAGGTGCGTGAGGGCAAAGGCACCGTCGGCCGTCTGTTCAATGATGAGTCGCTCTATAACAATTTGAACGCGACGATCAGCGATGCCGAACAACTCGCCAACCAAATCAAGAGTGGTCGCGGCTCAGCCGGGAAATTCCTCTATGACGAAGCGCTCTATAACAATGCCAACGACATTTCCGCGAACCTGAAGAAGCTTTCCGCAGATATCGCGGCCGGTCGCGGCACGGCCGGCAAACTGGTTGAGAGCGACGAGATGTACAACAAGATCAATCACATCGCCGATCGCGTGAACCATTCGATGGACCAGATCGATCAGATCATCGCCGGCGTGAATGCCGGGAATGGGACGCTGGGCAAACTCGTGAAGGATGAAGCGATCTATAACGACGCGCGCACCGCAATCGCCCGCTTCAACACCACCACCTCGCGCATTGACAGCCTGGTCGCCGGCGCCCAACGCGGCGAAGGCACGGTCGGCAAACTCATCACCGACGAATCTCTCTACAACAACGTCAACAACCTCTCGTCCGAAGGCGTGAAGATGATCTACGACTTCCGCCAGAACCCGAAGAAGTATCTGACGATTAAGTTTCAGTTGTTCTAATCAATCCGCGGCAAGTTTTCAGAACCAGGCGGTTACTGAAGAGTGAGGCTTATTGTCTCAGCGCGCATCCTGCCGAGCCATTTAGTCTTCAAACTGAACTCCGGCGTGGAAACACCGACGACTAACGGGGCGCGGCGGCGAGCGCGCGGCGGGCCCACGATTCCGGGCTGGCATCCCAGATGATTACTCTATCTCGGCCGACGACCACGAGTTTGCGGCCGAGCGGGTCGAATGAAATCGCTTTCAACTCGTCAAAATCCTGCTCTTCCTGCGTGCTTTCCAACTGGCCGATCAAAGACTCGTTGACCACGTCCCAGAGCCTTATGGTTCTTCTGTCGCTGCTCGTCGCAAGAAAACGGCCGTCGGGACTTAACGCGAGCAGCCTCGCGCTCGCGTCTTCGGTGATGCCTGAAGGCGTGACGCTGGGCCGGATAACGTGTTGCTTTTTTCGGTGCTCGATGTCCCAAATGACGATCTCACCGCCGTAATAGCCAGCCGCCAGCAGGTTCCCACGACTGTTGAAACTCAAGCTGGTAGGCAAACTGTCGTATGGCAGTGTCCGCATGAAGGCACATTTGCCGCCAATGACGTTATAGAGATTAAGCTGCAGTCCGACTTTGAACGCGAGCAATTTGCCGTCGGGGCTGCCGGCGTTGTAGAGGAAGGATGTGTATGTGACCTGCATGTCCGGGGAGATATATTTCTCTAAGAGCGTCTGAGAACAAGCACTCTGGGCGGGGCTTAGCATCGGCCCCGGCGGGAAATCGCGCAGGTTGACCTGCGCGGCCTCCTCGATCGTGAGAGGCTTCAGTTCCTTCCCGGCCACTCTCCAATATCTCTTCTCGTCTTCAGGATGGAGCGAGAGCAGCGTGTCCCCTGCCCTGTTGAGGGCAGCGTAGACCGGCGAGTCGTTTACCCCCTCGCGTTGCAGTTCGTATATTTCGCTCAGCGGCGAGGTGTGGCGGGAGACTCATATTAGTTTGTAATTAAAGGACAGCCACTTCTTGACGCTTCGACGAGCAAAGCCCTGGTCTGGGTCAAGCTGATCCTGACGCAACGCAGCGAGAAAACTCTATGCCTTCAGGACCCTTATTCAATCGACCAAATCTTCAGCCGCCGAATCGCTTCGACAGCGACCTTTTCTCTGTGCCAGGTTGTATTAAACGTTCAGTCGCAAACCTTCAAGGATGACATCGGCACCATCGCCGTGAGCGGATGGAATAATGACACAAACGCATCGAGATTCCATGCGGACTTGAGGTCACCCGCGGGCAACTACACCACTAGTGGGCCCGTGGTCGCTCGCTGGTGAATGTTTCGCTCCACCCATCCACTCCTGAAACCTCTCAAAATACAAATACACCACCGGCGTGAGGTACAGCGTTAGCACTTGCGAGACGATCAATCCGCCAACGACGGCTAAACCAAGACCACGACGAGCAGAGGCTCCCGCTCCCCAGCCCAAAGCGATCGGCAGCGTCCCCATCAGAGCCGACATCGTCGTCATCATGATTGGGC
>DNNE01000168.1 GCA_003487805.1 Blastocatellia bacterium
GGGTCAGACTCGGACATCGCGACCTAGCTGCCGGATGTCCGTTTCACCCCCAAGAACGGACATAGAGCGACCACTGCGGCATGTCTCAAACGTGCCAAAAGCGGAACTCCGCTCTTCCTTAAATCTAGGCGGCGAAGCTGTAGGCTCCCCCTCTAGCCAAGGCAGACTCGTAGGCAGGTCTCGCCTGAAATCTCTGTACCCAGGCTTCGATATTCGGGTGACTGGCAATGCCGAACCGCGCTGACGCGAGTTCGCCGATGAAACTGAGCTGGATATCGGCGGCAGAAAGCTCATCTCCGAGGATGTAGAGCCGGCCCTGCAATGCGCTGTCCAGGTAGCTGAGATGAAGCGCGATCTCGGAATCAAGGCGTGGTAACGCGGAGTTCGCCGCCTCACCGACCCTCGCAACATTGATGCGGATAATCAGGGCAGGCATTCCGGAACCCTCAGCGTAGTGCATCCAATGGACATAATCGTCGTAACGCGTGTCATTTGCAGGCGGTTGAAGCCGGCCATTCCCATACTTACGAAGGATATATTCGATAATCGCGCCGGATTCGGCGACGACATGACCATCGTCTTCGATCACCGGTGATTTGCCGAGCGGGTGAATCCGCTTGAGCTCGGGCGGTGCCAGGCGACTCTTTGGATCTCGCTTGTGTTGCCTTATTTCGTATGGAAGACCGAGTTCCTCCTGAAGCCAAAGGATACGCTGCGAACGTGAATCGTCGAGGTGGTGGACGATGATCATTTGTGTTGTCCTTGCATGAGATCGTTTGGACCAAGCTTTAGCTTCGTCGCCTGCCAAAGGTAGATTGATGCGAGACTGCGATATGGCGCCCAGACCTGCGACCGTTGGATAACTTGCTTGGGTGTCGCGATCACGCGAAGTCCGTCCGCAAGTTGGACGCCACGGCGGATTCCCAAATCTGCGGCCGGCATGACGTCGATCCTTCCCAGATTAAAGATGAGCAAAACATTGACGGTCCACGCACCAATGCCGGGAATCTTGGTGAGAAGTTCAATCACCTCGTCGTCAGGAAGCTCCCGGAGAGCCTTCGCCAACTTGCGATTGGAGGTGAACCATCGAGCGAGTTCCCGGATGGTGCGCGTCTTTGTGCTCGACAGTCCCACCTTCGTCAAAGTGTGCGTACGTAAGGCAAGAATTTTCGAGGGTGTGAGCGGCTTGGTCACCACTTCACTCAGCCGCGCAAAGATCGCTGCAGCAGCCTTTCCGGAAACGCTCTGGTAGACCACAGCGCGCACCAGTGCCTCGAACGGCGAGGTGCGCGATGGTGCCACGCGTTGCGGGCCGATCCGTGCGATCACAGCTGAAATTACGCGCCCTAACGCAGGATCGGTTGCAGCCAATCGATTTTCGATCACCGACAGCCGCACGGTTCTCGGATTTGTTGATAACATAATAATCACAGGGATTAGGGAAACGGCGAAGCGCAATTAGCCCCGCCCGCTAACGCTCGACGGCTGCGTAGTATTGCGGAGCCTCACGACGATCGAACATGCCGTAATCGCGAACGACGCGAACATGCCGCAACCGCCCGCCCGGTGGCAGCATAATCGTTTTTGAGAAAGCCTCAGCGTCCTCCTTCGATTTCCAAACTATCATCAGAATGATGTCGCCGGGGGTGAGGACCGCGTCGAAGACGTCCCAACCCGTCAGTCCTGCAGCCTTGGGCCGGAGACCGAGATAATTCGAGATACCAGGCGCATCCGATGTTTCGCATGAGACGTCTGGCCATTTGGCGTCAACGAAGGTGATCGTCGTGCCCTCGCCAACCTCGGTTTCGTCGAGACGCTGCTCTGCGATCTTTTGGCCGGCCGGCACCTCAGTGTCGTGCGTGATTTGACCGACGCGAAGATGGTAATCCAGCAGAATCTCGGAGCGACCTTTTTCTTGAACCATATGATGGCGTTGCGCTGTCCTCCAGCGAACGACCGACTTCTCGTCGCGCCAGCCGGACAGGGACAGAATCCAGCCATCGCGCGTCAGGCTCTTGTAACGGATATTATCGACGAAGCCATCGACCAGTTCCAGTTCGGGTCGCAGCATCTTGGCGTTGCCGAGATAGTTGTCCCACTGATCCGTCTTTGGGTGGACTTCGAAAATTACCGAAAACATGCGCTCCTCCGATAGTTTTGTCGTTGATCGTCGTTTCTTTCAGTCATCGACCGCTGCGATGCAGTCGATCTCGATGTCAAATCCACCGTTCCAGGCGGGGACGCTGATGAAGATGCGCGCCGGATAATCCTTGGGGAAATACCGTCGGTAAACCTCGTTCACGTCGGTGAACAGATCGACGGAAGTGCAGTAGATGTTGCACTTCAGCACGTTCTCCAGCGAGGAGCCGGCGGTCTCAAGCATCAGTTTAATCTGTTCCAGCACCGCTTCGGTCTGTGCCTTGATCGTACCGGGGCCCTTGATGATCTCACCGTTCTTGTCGAACGGAGGCGCGCCCGTCAGGTACAAAGTATTACCGTGGCGGACCACCGTGCTGGTTGGCGCTTTGTACTTCGCAAGAAGGCTTGTGAGCGGCTCAACGTGAATGATCTGGCGCTTCATGATGTTTCCTCTAATTGGTTCCGGGTTGCCTGTGATCAGTAATACCGGCGGAGCGATGATGCCTGGCTGAAGCGAAGCTCGTCTCCGCGCGCAGATGCGTGATAGGCAATCGGATCATAGTTTGCTTCGATCTGGGTCGAAGTGACGATCCGGGCGAATATCTGGCGTAGCTTGGTCCACATCATCGCGTTTCTCCTGACTGGTCTGGTCTTGATTGACCGTCAAGTGACACTCTATGCCCTATCAAAAATGTAGATAATCGGGTAATTTAGAGAACCGTCCTCTCGGAATTCGAAAGATTGAAATGGACCGTCTAGAGGCCATGTCCTTGCTTATTGCCTCCGTCGACGCCGGGAGCTTTTCTGAAGCCAGCCGAAAGCTTCGCGTGCCGCTGCCAACCATCAGCCGCAAGATTTCGGAGCTTGAGGCGCTCCTCAACACCAAGCTGCTGACGAGGTCGACGCGCAAGCTGACGCTAACAGCTGCGGGCGCGGCCTATGTCGCGGCCTCCAAGCGGATTCTTGAACAGGTTGGCGAAGCAGAAGCCCAGGCCACAGGCGAATTTACCGCCCCCCGCGGCGAATTGATCGTCACTGGGCCGATGACGTTTGGCAGGATTCATCTGTTGCCTATCGTTAACGATTTCCTGATCACTTTTCCCGACATCAACGTACGAATGGCGCTTTCCGACCGCGACATGAGCCTGGTCGATGAGCAGATCGATGCCGCCGTGCGGATCGGAAAACTGCCGGATAGCGGCATGGTTGCTACTCGGCTCGGGAACGTCAGGCGTGTGATTTGCGGAAGTCCAGGTTATTTTAAGGCCAATGGAATTCCGAAGACACCCGATGATCTCGCCGCTCTGACTTGCGTAACGTTTGCGAACCTTCCGGCAGGTTCGTCGTGGTCGTTTGCGGCTGGAGAGAAGAATCTAACGCAGTATCAGCGCCCTCGGTGTCGACTGAACATTAACACAGCGGATGCTGCCATTGAGGCAGCGATTGCCGGCATCGGGGTCACTCACGTACTGTCGTATCAAATTACTAAGGCGGTCGAGCAAGGATTGCTCCGCATCGTCCTTATGGATTTCGAGCCTGATCCGATGCCAGTGCACTTGATCCATGCGGGGCAAGGCCTGGTACCCCGCAAGCTGCGCAGCTTCATCGAATTTGCTGCGCCGCGCCTGCGCAAAATCCTAGCTGAGGAACAACGAAAGTTGGAGCGCGGTGAGCTTCAGCCAAGCAACCGTGCGAGAAAGACGACCGTGAGGTAGTCAGCGCGCGGTCATATTAGCGATGTCCGCTATGGGTCCAGGCTGTGTGAAAACTCGCTTGAGCCAAGGACGCGCAGAATTGTTTTCTCAATTGTCTTCTCGCAGAAGGAGTCGCCGGTGTAATCGGTTTCCACAACGACGAAATTGAGACAGAAATTCTACGCGCAAGTTCAACGTCGGAGTTTTCACACAGACTGGGTCAGATTCGGAAGTGGACCACACCGGTACGGTTGGCTAAGAACCATACTGTCCGGCAGCAGATCACTCGTAGGAAGCCATCGACATGGTCAGTCGACGATTTGTTCAGTGCGACGTCTTCACGTCTGTACCCACCAAAGGAAATGGGCTCGCCGTCGTCATTGATGGGGAGGGCCTTTCAGATGAGGCAATGCAGGGCTTCGCCGCCTGGACGAATCTCGCTGAGACAACTTTTCTTATGTCGCCGACCGCCACCGAAGCGGATTACAAAGTGCGCATCTTCACACCTGCGCGGGAAATGCTCTTCGCCGGGCATCCGACACTCGGAAGCTGCGCGGCATGGCTCCGTTCAGGCGGAAGACCGAAGATCCAAAGCGTGGTCAAGCAGGAATGCGGTGTTGGGATCGTCGACATCGACTTAAGCGGCCGCATTCCTGCTTTCGCTGCTCCCAAAACGACCGTCGCGCCTCTCCCGGATGATAAGCTCAAAGCAATTATGTCCGCCCTTGGCCTCACGCCCGACCGCATATTGCGCACGGCGCAACTATCCAATGGACCGGTCTGGCAGGTGATTGAACTCGCAAGCGCCGCCGATGTCTTGGCGGCGGATTCCACGAAGATACGATATCCCCAATTCCTTGGCGTCGGTCTGATCGGAGCGCACGCAGCCGGCTCCGAATGCGACTACGAGGTCCGCATGCTGGGAGCATCGAGCGGAATGAGCGAAGATCCAATCACGGGTTCTTTGAATGCTGCCATCGCCAGATGGAAATACGGCTCCGGCGAATGGCAGCGGCCTCTCACAGTGGCACAAGGCACGTGCATTGGTCGCAGCGGGAGGGTGTCGATCCGTTATGACAGCACGGCAGATACCGTTTGGATCGGCGGTCAGACTTGCTTCCTAATTGAAGGTACACTCAGCTTGTAGTGACCCCTTCTAAGGGCTGACGGATCCTGCGCTATGACAGGCCGATGACCGTTGTGGGTCAAAAGCGTCTTTTTGCCCCTCCGCCGGTCACTTCCGGTCTTCCCCGATAATC
>DNNE01000051.1:0-140 GCA_003487805.1 Blastocatellia bacterium
TCCCATTGGGAGAGGGTTGGGGGGAGGCTTAGCGACGGAAAACCCTCTTATTTTTGTTTTCGTTACTGCCGACGGAATGGATGAGTAGGAAGAGAGTGGGTGGGGTAAGCGTAGCAGGCTAGACCCTCACCCTGGCCCTC
>DNNE01000051.1:452-675 GCA_003487805.1 Blastocatellia bacterium
CCCTCTCCCAAAGTGAGAGGGAGACAGACTGAATCATGACAGCCAGGCTTTCACCAACTGAAATCTTTAACGGCCGAAAGATTTTTCTAATCGGCGGTACGGGCTTTCTCGGCAAAGTCACCTTGAGCATGCTGCTGCACCGCTTCCCGGGCATCGGCCGCGTCTACGTCACCGTGCGCGCACGCTCGAAGGAAGAATCTGAAACGCGCTTTTGGAACAACGT
>DNNE01000051.1:965-1507 GCA_003487805.1 Blastocatellia bacterium
GAAACGCGCTTTTGGAACAACGTCATCAGTGCGCCGCCGTTCGATCCCGTGCGCGAACGCTACGGCACGGCGTTCGAAGATTTCGTCAGAGACAAGGTCGCAATCGTCGGCGGCGACATCGCGGAAGACAATCTCGGCTTTAGCGAAGAAGAAGCCGCGGCCATCGCTAAAGACATCGACGTCGTCATTAATTCAGCCGGAAACGTCACCTTCAATCCGACTCTGGAAAGCGGCCTGCGCACCAACGTTGTGGGCACGCAAAATGTCATCGCTTTTACCAAGCGCATGAAGCGGCCGTGCCTGGTCCATATCTCAACCTGCTTCGTAGCGGGCGATCGATCTGGCGCCGTCTGGGAAGATGACGAAGTGCTTGGGTATTTCCCGCGCAAGAACGAATTGAAAGGCGTTGAATTCTCAGTTCAAAAAGAGATCGCCGATTGCGCGAAGATGTCTGAGCGCGCCCGCGAAGAAGCAAAGGACGCCATGCGCGTCGCGCAGTTTCGCGAACTCGCGCGCAAACGTCTTAACGAAGAAATGCGTGA
>DNNE01000051.1:1801-1936 GCA_003487805.1 Blastocatellia bacterium
CGTCTTAACGAAGAAATGCGTGATGGTGACGATCCGGATGCGCTCGGACTCGCCGTCGCGCGCGAAAGAAAGGTTTGGATACGCAATCGCCTGACCGAACTCGGCGTCGAGCGCGCAAAGTTCTGGGGCTGGCCC
>DNNE01000051.1:2226-6030 GCA_003487805.1 Blastocatellia bacterium
CGCCCACGCCTGGGGCTGGCCCAACATCTACACCTACACGAAATCGCTGGGCGAGCAATTGGTCGCCGCCGAAACAGAAATCGTGCGCGGCATTGTTCGCCCCTCGATCGTTGAATCGGCAAAAAGTTATCCGTTTCCCGGATGGAACGAAGGCTTTACCACGACCGCGCCGATCATCTTCATGACTTTGAAGGGACAGCGACAGCTGCCCGCGAATCCGAAACTGATTCTGGACATCACTCCCGTCGATCAAGTGGCGGCGGTTATGCTCGCGGTTGCCGCCCAGGCCTGCGTCGAAGAGCCCAAGCTGGTCCATCAGGCCGCGACCGGCGATTCAAATCCTAACGACATGGAAAGGATCATCGGTCTCGTTGGTCTGTTCCGGCGACAACAGGAGCAGGAGAAGACGGACGGCCTGCGGCTTTTTCACGAAATTTCCGCCCGAATTGAGCCGTTTCAAGTCTCGCCTGAACGCTTCGAAGCGACCTCACTTCCGATGATGAACACGGCCGCAAAAAAAGTTTCATCGCTGCTCGACAAAGCCAAGCCACGCTGGGGCGGCGGCCGTTACGAAGGCGTGATCAACCGGATGAAGCAGACCGTGGATCACGTTGAGCAGCAGACGCGCGAGGCCAGGGAAGCGTTCGAAATGTTCCTTCCCTTCACCGTCGAGAACGCTTATGTCTTTCGCTCAGACAATGTGCGCGCGCTTTTCGATCGCATCGGCGAAGATGAAAAGCAACTACTGACCTGGAATCCGGAACAGTTCGATTGGTATGACTACTGGCTGCACATACACATGCCGGGGCTGAAGAAGTGGGTCCTGCCGACGCTCGAAGAGGACATGCGCACGCAGCCCAAGCGCATCTATACATATCGCGACTTGCTGGAGATGTTCGAGACGACCACCAAGCGACACGAGACGCGCGTGGCGATGCGGATTGAACGCGATGGCCACAAAGAGCAGTACACCTATGCCGATCTGCGCGAACTCGCCACCCGGGCCGCGGCTTTCTTTGCCAGCCATGAAATCAAGAATGGCGATCGCGTAATGCTCTTCAGCCACAACGCGCCCGAATGGGGCATGACTTATTTCGGAGTGCTTAAGGCCGGCGGCACTTGCATCCCCGTAGATCCGGAAAGTTCGACCGAAGAGGTTGTGAACTTCGCCCGGGCGGGTGAAGCATCGGGCATCGTGATCAGCGACAAGCTAAAGCAGGATCGTTCATCACTACCGGAACAACTGAACGCTGCTGGCCTCAGTCACGTAAAATTATGGACCTTCGATGAAGTTTTTGAACTGACCGACGAGCAAACAGAGAGCGATCGCATTGCTCTCTTGCCGGCCCGAGTCACCGCGCAATCCGTGGCTTCGCTGATCTTCACTTCCGGAACGACGGGTCGGCCCAAGGGCGTCATGTTGTCGCACCGCAATTTGACCAGCATGGTTTCGATGCTGTCTTCCGTGTTCGACATGGACACGAGCGACGGTGTGTTGTCCGTGTTGCCGCTGCATCACACTTTTGAATTCTCGACCGGATTTCTTACTCCGTTAAGTCGCGGGGCGCAAATAACTTATCTCGATGAGCTGAACAGCGAAAATCTTGCGAAAGCGATCAAGAACGGTCACGTCACCGGCATGGTCGGGGTGCCCGCGCTTTGGGAGCTGCTGCATCGACGCATCAGGAACCGTCTGCACGATCGCGGCAAGTTGGTTGGCGAGACGGCCGATCTGCTGATCAAATTCAATGCCTGGTTGCGCGACAAGACGCCGTTGAATTTTGGACAGCTCCTCTTCTATCCGATTCACGAGGGCATGGGCGGCCGGATTCGCTATTTCATCAGTGGCGGATCCGCGTTGAATGACAAAGTGCAACGTGATTTCCAGGGTCTCGGTTTTACTATTCTTGAAGGTTACGGTTTGACTGAAGCATCGCCGGTCTTGACGGTTACTCGTCCGGAAAATCGCATGCTCGCCGGCACCGTCGGCAAGTCTCTGCCCGGAGTTGAGATACGCATCGCCGAACCGGATCCAAGCGGAGTCGGCGAAGTGATCGCGCGCGGCCCGAACGTAATGCTTGGCTACTTTGGCAACGAAGAAGCCACGCGTGAAGCGCTCGTGGATCGTTGGCTGTATACGGGTGACCTCGGCCGCCTGGATGACGAAGGAAATCTTTATCTGGTGGGCAGATCGAAAGATATCATCGTCGATACGAACGGGAAGAACGTCTATCCCGATGAAGTTGAAGAGGTGTATCAGGACTCGCCTTACATCAAAGAGTTGAGCGTGATTGGCTTACCGGACGGCATCGGCGAGAAGGTCGCGTGCATGGTAGTGCCCGATAATGAATACGACATCGCTCTCTCGCGTGCTGACCTGCGGCAAAAGATCGAGGAACATTTCCGCGAGGTGTCGGCAAAACTGCCCTACTACAAGCGGGTAAAGTTGCTGCATTTCACGGACGATGAATTGCCGCGCACGGCAACCCGGAAAGTAAAGCGGCGTGAGGTTGTGCAAATGATGCAGCAGCTCGAAGAGCGCACGCGCAGTTCGGCGGGCGTGGCCGGCAATGAGGAATTGACGGGCGACGCCGCGTGGTTGATTCAGATCGTGGCGTCCGTTTCCAGCCGCACACTCGATGAGGTTTCGATCAATTCACGTCTTGGAGATCTCGGTTTCGACAGCTTGATGTTTGTTGAGTTGGCCCAGGCCGTCGAAAACGCGGGCGGCGCCCTGACTGCCCCCGAACGCCTTAATGAAGTCCAGGATGTTCGCGAATTGTTGACGGTGGTTAACCGGCAAGCCGCTCAGACCGCGCGGCGCGAAGCCACCCGACTGCGCCTGGACGCCGAGAAAGATGACGAGATTCACATTCCTGACTTTCTCAAAGCGGTTGGGAACAAGACAGTCGAGCTGGCCCAACGCGCACTTTACGATCGTCTGCTGCGCACGAAGTACGAAGGTCGTTCGAACATTCCTTATCACACGAATTTCATAGTCGCGGCGAACCACGCGTCGCACCTCGACATGGGTTTGGTGAAGATGGCGCTCGACGACGCCGGTGAAGACCTGGTGGCCCTCGCCGCAGCCGACTATTTCTTCGATACGAAATATAAGCGGGCTTACATGGAAAACTTCACGAACCTGGTGCCGATGGAGCGCACCGGTTCACTCAGACAATCGCTGCGGCACGCGCGCTCATTTCTCGACCGCGGTTACAACGCGCTGATCTTTCCTGAAGGCACGCGCTCAATGAGTGGAGAGATGGCCGACTTCAAGCCGGTGATCGGCTATCTCGCGCTGGCTGCACGCATCGGCATTCTGCCGATTTATCTTGAAGGAACGTACGGTGCTTTTCCCAAAGGCTCAACCCTGCTCAAGAGTCGTGACGTCAGCGCGCGCATCGGACGCTTCATTGATATTGACGAGTTGGAATCAATAACCAGGGGATTGCCGCGCGCAGAAGCTTATCGTTTGATCTCTGCCCGGGTTCGACACGACGTCGTAAACCTGCGCGATCGGACGAATGTGAAGTTCGATCCGTCAGAGATTCACGAACTGTGGCAAGCTGAACGGCGCGCCGGGAAACTGCGGATCGAAGCGAGCGATGAAGAATTTGCGACCGCGGAAGTGTGAGAGTTTTTACCACAGAGGACACAGAGGAAGACGAAACAGAATCAGCCACGAAAATGCACAAAAGGCACAAACAAGAAAGGAAACCACGATCGCTGTTGATAATCCTTTTGTGCTTCTTGTGCCTTTTTGTGGCTTAGTTTTTCTCTGTGTCCTCTGTGGTTAATTAA
>DNNE01000051.1:6320-6543 GCA_003487805.1 Blastocatellia bacterium
CTGTGTCCTCTGTGGTTAATTAAACGATGCCAACCAAGACTCCAAAGAAACGCACCGCCGAAATCGTGCCCAAGAAAAGCACGAAGCGTCACGCCGCCGTAGTCAAGAAAGTTGCGCCGACAACTTTGATTACCGGCGGCACTGGTTTTCTCGGCTCGCATCTGGTGCGCCAACTGGTCCAATCCGGCGCGAAAGATATTCGCGTGATGGCGACTTCGATTCC
>DNNE01000051.1:6924-7330 GCA_003487805.1 Blastocatellia bacterium
CGTCGCGCGCGCCGTCGAAGGCGTCACGGAGATTTATCATCTTGCCGGCAAAGTGTCGCGCGAAAAAGACGAAGCGCGCGAGATGTATAAGCTGCACGTGGATGGAACACGATTGCTTTGTGATGCCGCAAAGAAAACTGGCGTGCAAACGATTGTGCTGGCGTCGAGCAGCGGCACAATCGCTGTTAGTGAAACGGGCGACATTGTTTCGGACGAAACCTGCTCGCCGCCGCTTGACATCATTTCGCGCTGGCCGTATTACGCGAGCAAAGCTTACCAGGAGATGGCCGCGCTGGAACGATTTTCGGGCAAAGGTTTGCGGCTCGTGATCATGAATCCGAGTCTGTTGCTTGGCCCCGGCGACGATCGCTTGAGCTCAACGAAAGTCGTCCTCGATTTCATGGCG
>DNNE01000051.1:7616-8055 GCA_003487805.1 Blastocatellia bacterium
GCGTCCTCGATTTCATGGCGCGCAAGATTAGTGCGGTGCCTAATGGTGGTTTGAACTTCGTCGATGTGCGCGACACGGCCGAGGCGTTTCGCGCGGCGATGCAGAAGGGTCGCCATGGCGAGCGCTATCTGCTCGGCGCAGTCAATTGGACGTTCGTGAAATTTTTCGATCGGCTGGAGCGGCTGACCAAGGTCGCCTCACCTCGGCTCGCGTTCCCATCCAAGTTCGCGATCGCCGGCGCGCAAGTGATCGACTCTCTGTTCCGCCAATGGAACTTCACGTCGCCGGTCCAGGCGGACGAAGTCGCGATGGCTGAATATTTCTGGTACTTCAACCACAACAAAGCGCGCCGTGAACTCGGATTCACACCACGCGATCCCGGCGACACGCTCAATGATACCGTGCAATATGTGCGCGAGAATTTTTTGGGCGGGAAGTG
>DNNE01000138.1:0-141 GCA_003487805.1 Blastocatellia bacterium
TCAAGCCGGCGCACTCCAAATCTTAATGATCTTTCGTGGGCCATACCCTGATGTCGCGATTCCCGAAGTCTCTATCACCGACTTCATCTTCGCATCGACGGCTGCCTTCAAAGACAAGACGGCGCTGGTCGATGGGCCGAG
>DNNE01000138.1:421-903 GCA_003487805.1 Blastocatellia bacterium
ACGGCGCTGGTCGATGGGCCGACCGGCCGCTCGCTGACGTATGCCGAGTTTGAAGACGCGGTGCGCCGGACGGCGGCCAGTCTTGCGGCCCGGGGTTTCAAGAAAGGCGACGTGTTCGCCATCTTCAGCACCAACTGCGTTGAGTACGCGATCGCGTTTCACGCTGTGGCAATTCTCGGCGGCATCAACACCACGCTCAATCCGCTGTACATGGCCGAAGAGGCAGCGTTTCAATTGCGAGACGCGGGCGCAAAGTTCCTGGTGACAGCCCCGCTGTGTATCGAAAAAGCAAAGGTGGCCGCGGAGCAAGCAAACATCGAAGAGCTGTTTGTATTCGGCGAGGCGGAAGGTGCGACTCCGTTCGCATCTTTGCTTGAGAGTAACGGCGAAGTGCCGCACGTCGAGATCAACGCAAAAGAAGATCTGGTGGCGCTTCCCTATTCAAGCGGCACGACCGGGTTGCCGAAAGGCGTGATGCTCAC
>DNNE01000138.1:1296-2244 GCA_003487805.1 Blastocatellia bacterium
TGCGTGCTGCCGCTGTTTCATATTTACGGATTGGTCGTCGTGCTCAACATGGGCCTGCACCTGGGCACGACGATCGTGATTATGCCGCGATTCGATCTCGAGCAGTTCCTGGAGTTGATTCAAAAATATCGGGTGACTCTCTCGCACATTGTGCCGCCGATTGTCTTGAAGTTGGCGAAGGATCCGCTGGTCGACAATTACGATCTTTCAAGTTTGAAAATGATTTTTTCCGGCGCGGCGCCCCTGGGCGCCGATCTGTCTCAGGCTTGCATGAAACGAATTGGCTGCGGTATTCGCCAGGGCTACGGGATGACCGAAACAAGTCCCGTCACCCACAGCAGCCCGGCTGATCCGGCAGAGATGCGACACGGATCCGTCGGGACTGCCGCGCCGAACACGGAAGTTAAAGTGGTCGATCCCGCAACCGAAGTTGAGCTTGGTGCAAACCAGGAAGGCGAGATTTGCGTGCGCGGTCCGCAAGTTATGAAGGGTTATCTTAACAACATGGAAGCGACGGCGCGCACTGTAGACGCGGACAATTGGCTGCACACCGGCGACATTGGTTACGCCGACGAAGCGGGTCACTTCTTCATCGTCGATCGCGTGAAAGAATTGATTAAGTACAAGGGTTTTCAGGTGGCGCCGGCGGAACTCGAAGCAGTTTTGTTAACGCATCCAGCGATCGCCGACGCGGCGGTAATTCCATCTCGGGACGAAGAGGCGGGCGAAGTCCCCAAGGCATTTGTGGTGATCAGGCATGAGACTACGGGCGAAGAGATCATGAGTTTTGTCGCCGCGCGCGTTGCGCCGCACAAAAGAATTCGCGAGGTCGAGTTCATTACCCAGATCCCGAAATCGTTGTCAGGCAAAATTCTGAGAAGAGTTTTAATCGAACAGGAGCGGGCCAGGCAGAAGGCCGCCCAGGTTGTTTAGAGTCGGGCTACTGCC
>DNNE01000138.1:2542-7205 GCA_003487805.1 Blastocatellia bacterium
AGAGTCGGGCTACTGCCCGACCGGGCGGCCGGTAGTCCGCCTCTAACCGTGGAGAAGATCATGAGCGAACAAGTTTCACCAGACAGAGTTTCGCGTACGGTGCGCAGTTACTTTTTGGCAATCCGCGCAATGGATGCTGTCGCTTTCGCGAACACTTTTGCGGAAGATGGCACGACTTTCGATCCGGTCGGCACGCCCGGCGTAACTGGACGGGAAGCGATACGCGAATTCCTTGAGTCGATTTGCAAGAACTTCAAAACGGTCGGGCTCACCGAAGATTCTGTTTTCGTCGCCGGCAACGGGGCGGCAGTGAAGTGGACTGGTCACGGCACAAGTTCGAGTGGGAAAGAAGTGAAGTTCGAAGGCGTGGACGTTTTTGAAATGAACGAAGATGGAAAGATTCAGACGTTGCGCGCGTATTGGAACCCGGCGGAAATGATCGCACAGTTGTGATTCTTCCCTGTGCCCTCTGTGGTTAATGGATCGCTTCACCACAGAGGACACAGAGGAAACCAAAGAGTTTTCGAATGTCTCAAATCATAACCAGCGCGCCCGCCTGGACGATTCCTGGCTTTCTCGAAGCGCGCGAAAACAATCATCTATTCATCAGCGGCGCTGACGCGACCGCGCTGACTCACAAATACGGCACGCCGCTGTTTGTCTTTTCCGAAGCGCGCATTCGAGCCAACATCGCGCGTCTGCAATCAGCCGCAAAGCAAGTCGAGCGGCCGATCAAATTCTGCTACGCATCCAAAGCCAATTCGAATATGGCAGTGCTCGGCGTCGTGCGCGAGGCCGGCATCGACATCGAGGTGAACAGCGGCGGTGAACTTTTCAAGGCGCTGCGCGCGGGCTTTCGTCCCGATCAAATCATTTTCAACGGCACCAGCAAGACCGATGAAGAGCTTGATGAGGCGGTGCGCGCCGGCATCTATTCGATCAATGTCGATTCGATTTATGAAATTGAGCTGGTCGAAAACGCAGTGCGGCGCGCTCGCAGCGAACTGAATTCAGGCTTGCCGCCCGCGCGAATTGCTCTGCGCCTGGTTCCGGAAATTGGCACGCGCTCGCATCTTGGGCTGCAGACCGCTCTGCTGACTTCCAAGTTCGGCATTTCCTCATCAGAAGTGCTGGATGCATTTCATCGCGGCTTGCAGAATCCGGAATTGATTCACGTCTGCGGTATTCACATTCACGTGGGATCGCAAACACCGGACGTCGAGCCGTTCGCCGAAGCGTTCAAGAGCATGTGGAACCACCTGATGGCTATTCATCGCGAGACCGGTCTTACGCTCGAGCACATCAATCTCGGCGGTGGTATCCCGGTGAATTATTTGCGCGACAGGTCGCAGGCAGATCAACTACCCGAGCATGAACGCGACATGCTGGGCGCCGATCTGGAACCGTCAGCAGTCCTGACGGAGGCGCTGCGCGTCGCGCGTGAATCAGCGCGAACTGCGGAAGCTGAGCACTTACTTGATCAAGTCACGATCCTCCTCGAACCAGGCCGCAGCGTGATCGCCGATACCGGGGTGGTGCTTACCAAAGTTCGCAACATCAAGCGACGACCTGAGACCGACGACGTTTGGTTGCTGACGGATGCGGGCTACAACATTCTCCTGTCGATGAATAATTACAAGTGGTACTACCACCTGATTTCGGCGTCGCGCGCGTGCGATCCTTTGGAAGCGCAGTACAAAGTTGCCGGCCCGCTGTGCGATTCGGGTGACGTGTATTTTGATATCGAGCGTCATGGACGTTTGCCCGACTATCGCCTGCTGCCGCGAGACGTGAAGCCGGGCGAAGTGCTCGCGCTCTTGAACAGTGGTGCTTACTCGCTGGCGCAGATGTTTCCTTACAACGGGCGGCCGCTGCCGGCCGCCGTGTTGGTGCGTGAAGGTGGCAAAGCGGATGTGATTAGAAAGCGCGATAGTTATGAAGACCTGCTAATGAATGATGTTTGGTGAGACGCTAATCCACAGATTACACAGATTACGCAGAACAAACTGAGCCACAAAAAGGCACAAAAAGCACAAAATGAAATCACCGCGAAGCAAGGTCTTCACTTAAATCGCGTTCACAGTCACAGGCTTTCTTTTGAGCCTTTTGTGCATTTTGTGGCCAGTTCTGTTTCTGAATCTGTGAAATCTGCGTAATCTGTGGATAGTTAAATCTGAAACTTGAAACCTGAAACTTCAAAGCATACCGAACTGATTCGCGGGCTCGGTCTAATCGCCGCGATCTCAGTCAACGTCGCAAACGTCATCGGTACCGGCGTGTTTCTCAAAGCGCGGGTGATGACTTGCAACGTGAGCACGCCGGGCAAGGCTTTGACCGTCTGGTTGGTGGCGGGATTGCTCTCCCTCGCGGGCGCACTCACTTACGCGGAACTCCTGGCAATGATGCCGCGTGCGGCCGGCGAATACGGAATAATGCGCGACGCCTACGGCCGGGCCTCAGGATTCATCTATGGTTGGACGCAGTTTGCGATCGCCCGCAGCGCCTCGGCCGCGGCACTCGCGGTCGGTTTTGCCATATTTCTTAATGCGCTCTTGAAGGGCGCGCTGAATCAAACTTTCTTTACGGTTCCATACCTGAACGTTCCGTTCGGGCGCCTGCAACTGGTTGCGCTCGGCGCCATCGCGTTGACTGTTCTGATCAACTGCGCGGCCATAAAATTCAGCGGCGGCGTGGCGACCTTTCTGACGTCTATCAAAGTCCTGCTTTTGATCGCGGTCGGCCTGGGTGCGTTTTTCTATAGCGGCGGAGATTGGTCGCATTTATCTCAGGCGAATGTTGGCGGGACGTGCGAAGGCGTGGCGATCACAACCGGAGGCCTCGCGGGATTCGCCGCCGCAATGTTGGGCGCGCTGTGGGCGTATGACGGTTGGAACAACATAACGTTCCTGGCGGGCGAAGTGAAAAATCCGGAACGCAATCTGCCGCTGGGTCTAATCATCAGCATGTTCCTGGTGATGGGACTCTATTTGCTCGTGAATCTCGGGTACTACCACGTACTCAATCCAACAGAAGTTGCGAGCGTGCCTGCGTCTTTGTCAGTGGCCGCAGAGGTCGTGAGACGTTTGCTGGGGGCAATTGCTCTTACGCTGATGGCCGCCGCCATGATGACATCTTCATTTGGCGCGCTGCACGCTTCGATCCTCGCGACTTCACGCGTGCCTTACGCAATGGCGCGCGATCGGCTTTTCTTTAAAGGCCTCTCAAAGATTTCGCCGCGCACACACGTGCCGATCCGTTCACTGGTAGTGCTCGGTATTTGGTCGAGCGTGCTGGCGCTGTCTGGTTCTTATGATCAATTAACGGATGCAGCCGTTTTCGCGCTGACGCTCTTTTACGCCTTCGTCGCCGGATCGATTTTCATCTTTCGCCGCCGCCTCCCCGACGCGCACCGGCCCTATCGCACCTGGGGATATCCGTTCGTTCCCATCGTGTATCTGGCGGTAACCACTTTCCTGTTGGGTCGAATAGTTTGGGATGCCAGACCAGCAATGAGCAGCACGATAGGCTTGTTCCTGGCAGCTCATCCCATCTCGGCATTGGCTGAGTCTTTGAAAGCGCCGCCGCTGGCAAGTCTAATTTTCATCCTGCTCGGTTTACCCGTCTATCTGATTTTGTCCCGGCAAAAGGGGAGTGTGAATGAGAAGTAGGTTAGTGCTCCTGTCGATTATGGTTGCGACGCTGTCGATTACTTCACCCGTAACAGTCGCTCAGCAACGAAATTCCCTGGTCGCGGTTGATTACACGCGCGCCGCTTCGCTTCAGGAACTCGTCAACGATGCCGCGCATGCTGCGCTCACTAAATTCGCCGACAAAAAGTTAACTGAATCCCAACTTTCGATCACGCTGATCGATCTGCGCGATCCGCAGCATCCGGTGACGGCGAGTTTTCGTGGCAACGAACGCGTCTATCCCGCGAGCGTCGTCAAGCTTTTCTATCTCGTCGCTGTCCATCGTTGGTTGGAAGACAAGAAAATTCAGCCGACGGATGAATTGAAGCGTGCCGTGCGCGACATGATTGTCGATTCATCGAATGAAGCCACGCAATACGTGGTTGACGTGCTGACGCAGACGACCGGCGGGTTCGAGTTGCCACCGAAGGAAATGGAAGAGTGGCAATATAAACGGAATGCGATGAATCGATTCTATGCATCGCTCGGATTCACCAACATCAACGCCAATCAGAAAACGTTTTGCGAGGACGCATACGGCCGCGAGCGGGTATCGCGTGGACCAAACGGCGAGAACCGAAACAAACTGACAACAGATGCGACCGCGCGTTTACTTTCAGAAATCGCGACCAGCCGCGCGGTGAATCAGGCGCGCAGCTCGCAGATGATGGATCTGCTGAAGCGAGATTTCTCGGGCACGTCAAAAGACAACGACGATCAGGGTCATGGCTTTACCGGCATCGCTCTGCAGGGAATGACTGGCGCGAAGCTCTGGTCGAAAGCCGGCTGGACCAGCACCACACGTCACGATGCGGCATACATTGAACTACCAAACGGCGTGAAATTCGTTTTGGTGACGTTCACCACCGATCATGCAAACGATCGCGAGATCATTCCCGCCGTGGCAAAGGTGGTCATTGATGGAATGGGATCACTGAAGTGAAAAAAGGCGTGTCAGAACCGGGAGCGATAGC
>DNNE01000138.1:7513-9145 GCA_003487805.1 Blastocatellia bacterium
CAGAACCGGGAGCGATAGCGACCGGATCATGGCGCGACTTTGTTATGCACTCTGCTTTTACCCGTTTTCTGGACCCGACTTCCTGATCCGGTCGCTACCGCTTCCGGTTCTGACACGCTGACCAAGTCGCACCATGATTCCCGATCTATCGGAACGTCACAAACCGATCGCTAGTTTTTTCAAGTTGTCTCCGCCTTCCGACGATTGGAATCAGTATCGTCTCTCTGACGATCAAATCGACTTCTTTCACGCCAACGGTTATCTCGCCGGCATTCGCGTTCTAAGCGATGAACAGATCGCAGTGCTGCGCCACGAACTCGCGGAGCTAATCGATCCGAAGCATCCCGGTCATGATCTCTTCTACGAATTTCATTCGAACGAATCGACTGATCCTTTGACGGTTCTGTTTCACGCGCTGGGCGCGTGGCGAATATCGCCGGCTTTTCACGATCTCCTTTGGAATCCGGCGTTTCTTATGCCGGCGTCACAACTGCTCGGCGGCGCCGTACGCTTTTGGCACGACCAGCTGTTTTGCAAGCCCGCGCATCACGGAGGCGTGGTCGCCTGGCATCAGGATTATTCTTATTGGACGCGCACGCAGTCGATGGCCCACTTGTCTTGTTGGATCGGGCTTGACGACTCGACACGAGACAACGGTTGCGTGCATTACGTGCCGGGAAGTCATCGCTGGAGTCTTCTTCCGGTGACCGGTTTGGCGAATGATATGAATGCAATTGAAAGTGTGTTGACTGGTGATCAGAAAGCGCAATTCAAGCCGGTCGCGATCGAACTGAAAGCAGGTGAGTGTTCACTTCATCATCCGTTAATGGTCCATGGCTCGTTCGAGAATCGCAGCGACGCGGCGCGACGGGGCGCGGTAATGAATGTCATGCGCGATGGCGTGCGCTCAGCTTCCAATGAGCCGCTCTTACACGGTGTGCCGCCAATTCCCACCGGTGAAAAGATCGAAGGCCAATTCTTTCCGTTGCTGTTCGATCCAACAGGCAAAATTCAAAACATTAGCTAAGAGCGCTGGCAGGATGCGTGCGCTTCCATAGATCGGGAACATTCCGTGCGCGCGAATGTCTAATTAAAAAATGCGGAGGTGAAAGACGATGATGTCTGATCATGATGTGCTAAGTGTGTCTGCTACGCGATCGAAACCTAATATCAACGTAACACCTCTGATCGACGTGTTGCTGGTGATGCTGATCATCTTCATGTTGGCGGCGCCGTTGAAGCCGCAGAGATTTCTTGCGAAAGTTCCGTCTCAGCCTGATCCAGACGTCAGAATAGATCCGAATCCCAATACCCTGGTAGTAACGATCAATTCCGACCTCAGTCTGAAGCTGAACAGCCTGACTGACATGGGCTCAGTGAATGACACGAGCAAGATCAGCGCTACGCTTTCTGACCTTTTCCAGCAGCGTCTTCAGAACCACGTGTACAAGTATGAACTGCGCGATCGGCCCGATTTGCCGGACAGTGTTCGTATAGAAAAGACTGTCTTTATCAAAGCGCCGCGCTCTTTGCCGTATGCAGATGTAGTTCGAGTGCTCGACGGCCTCAAAGGGGCCGGCGCGTCTCCGATCGGATTGCAAATCGACGATTTGAACTAGATAGAGAACCGCG
>DNNE01000138.1:9469-20507 GCA_003487805.1 Blastocatellia bacterium
GAGCGGTAGCGAGCGGGTCAAAGCGTCAACCACCCATCCATTTGGAGTTGACTCTTTGATCCGCTCGCTACCGCTCGCGGTTCTGTAACCAGGCAACTTGTGTCCCGCCAAACTTCATCTGCTAAAATTGTGTAGTTAATAACGCCAGAATTCTTAATACGGTTTTAGGAGAGTTGTTATGAATCTCAACAAAGCTTTTACCAAATATCATTTCGAGCTGAAAGCAGGGTTGTTCGGTTTGCTGTTGCTCATCTCGATCGCAGCCTGTAAGGCGAAAGCCTCAAATCCCGCCTTGAACTTCGCTCCGGTTCCCGACGCCGCGCCACAGAATTCCTATGCAGATATTGTCAGCAAATCCGCGCCGGCAGTGATTACGATTCGCGCAGACAAGCGCGTGCGGACGCCACAGCAGTTTCCGTTTTCGGAAGATCCATTCTTTCGCGGATTGTTCGGCAATCGCGGGCCGCAGCAACCACAGGAACAACTACAGCAGGCGCTTGGCTCGGGCGTAATCGTCAGCGCCGACGGGTACATCCTGACGAACCATCACGTGATCGACGGCGCGGAAGACATCAAGATCGAAATGAACGATGGACGCACGTTAGAGGCGAAGCTAATCGGATCTGATCCGCCGAGCGATCTGGCGTTGCTGAAAGTGAACGCTACCGGGCTGACCTACATGACGCCCGGCGATTCGGACAAAGTTCGAGTCGGCGATGTCGCGCTGGCGATTGGTAATCCGCTGGGCATTGGACAGACGGTGACGATGGGTATTATCAGCGCGAAAGGGCGCTCGACCGGAGGGACTGGATCGGGCAGCTTCGAAGATTTCCTGCAGACTGACGCGCCGATCAATCACGGCAATTCGGGCGGCGCCCTGGTGAATACGATCGGAGAGCTGATCGGGATTAATTCGCAAATTCTGCCGGGTGAAACCGGAGGGAACATCGGTATTGGTTTCGCGATTCCTTCAAACATGGCCCGCACGGTCATGGATCAGCTCGTCAAGAACGGTAAAGTGCGTCGCGGCCAACTCGGCATCACTGTCTCGCGCGTAACTTCCGATCTTGCGGCCAGCCTCGGCATGGCTGACGCAAAAGGCGTGATCGTGAATTCTGTACTTTCCGGTAGCGCAGCTGAACGGGCAGGCATTCGCCAGGGCGATGTGATCACGGCGATCAACGACGTCGCGGTTAGCGACTCGAACGCATTTCGCAATCGAGTCGCGAGCAATGCACCGGGAACGGCAGTGACGGTCACTGTTCTGCGCGACAATCGGGAGCAAAAGATTAGCGCAACGCTGGGCGAAGCTACTGCAGAAACCGCGCGCTCTGAAAACCAAAATGAAGGTGGTCCTGACTCGCGCATCGGAGGAGGGAAGCTGGGCCTCAGTGTCGAGCCACTGACCCCGGAAATCGCGCAGCAACTGCAATTGAAGTCGGGAACCACGGGCGTTGTGGTCGACTCAGTCGATCCTACGGGCCCGGCAGTTGAAGCCGGCATTCAGCGCGGCGACGTGATTCAGGAAGTGAACCGGCAGCCGGTGCGTTCAGCGGACGACTTGCGCGCCGCCATCGAAAAGAGTGGAACGAAACCCGTGCTGCTGCTTCTCAATCGACGAGGGGAAACGATCTTCCTGGCGGTGAGGCCGAGACAGTAAGTACTTAACCACAGAGGACACAGAGAGAAGCAAAGGGCAAAGAGCAGAGTGCGAAGGGCAAAGAGCAAGGGAATCCGAAATCCTTCGTCAATGGCGCCAGCCGAACTGGCTCTCGCCGCTTTTCCCCTTGCGCTTTGCCCTTAGCTTTTCTCCGTGTCCTCTGTGGTAGATTTCCGCCCTCGCCAAAAACTCTCTCACATGCTAATCTCTGTTGCACTGATAGGACAGAGTTGCACGCATGCGCTTCGTCGATAATCCACCGAATCCGTGGCTGACTGAATCGATCGAATGGATCGGAGAGCCGCCCCGCGCAAAAATCGAAGTCTTCGAAGAGACCGAAACGCGGACAATCATTAGCCGGAACGATAGTCCGGACGTCGCTTTCGACTATTCCATCAATTGCTATCGCGGCTGCATTCACGGCTGCACGTATTGCTTCAGCCGCCCGACTCATGAGTATCTCGATTTTGGCGCCGGGACGGACTTTGAACGAAAGATTGTCGTAAAGGTGCGTGCCGCCGAACTGTTGCGGAAAGAGTTGATGAAGGCTTCCTGGAAGGGCGACGAGATCGTTTTCTCGTTCACTTCTGATCCTTACGTTCCTTTGGAAGCAAATTACAGATTGACGCGCGCCTGCCTGGAAGTCTGCGCCGATTTTCGTAACCCGGTCGGCATCGTCACCAAGTCCGCACTGATTCGTCGCGATATCGATGTACTGCAGAAACTCACGCGCGAGGCCAGCGTCGGAGTGTATTTCTCGATCCCGTTTGCTGATGGCGAAGTTGCGCGGGCCGTCGAGCCGTTTGCTCCGTCACCCAGAGCGCGGTTCACCGCGATGAAAGAGTTAGCGGACGCGGGCATTCAGGTTGGCATCGGCATCGCGCCCACAATTCCCGGATTGTCAACGGACATTCCCGGGCTGCTGGAACGCGCGAAAGAATGCGGGGCGACGAAGGCCTTTCTCAACATGTTGCGTCTGCCTGGCAGCGTCGCTCCTTACTTTGAACAACGCCTCCGCGAGAAACTTCCGACCAAAGCTGATCGCGTGCTCAATCGTATCCGTGATGCGCGTGGTGGCAAGCTTAACTCGAGCGCCTTCCACGATCGCATGCGCGGCCAGGGCCAATTCTGGGACGCCCAGGCGAAACTCTTCAGCGTTTATGCAAAGCGCTTCGGTTTTAACGAGCATCGCGTCGGCAGCGACCATCATTCGCGCGCCAATACTTTCCGCCGGCCGACACCTCAGGGTTCACTTTTTGGCTAAACCACCGGTCGTCAATCTAGCGCAATCGTTACCTTATCCTTCTAGTTCCTGATTCAGTGTTCGAATCTCCCGATTTAGGTATACTCTGGAAAACTTAAATCCAAGTGGTTGTTATCTGAGCTGAAAGGTTGACTACAGGGCGCATCCGGCGTAAAAGGGAGGCTCGCCCGTATGTTCATACCCATCCGTGAATTGTGGTGGTTGGCTGCCGGCGGCAGTGCCAGTTACACTGCGCGCTATATGAAAGCCAGGATTGGTTCTGCCATCGCTGAGCGTCGCCGCAGTCAAATCCCCGATCCAACTGGCGAACTCCTTCGCCTGCAAATGCTCCATGGCTATAACGCGCACTCGTTGGTGAGCATTGCGCCCGGCGCTTCGCTCTGGTCGTCGCCCGAAATCGACGGCGCGATCATCTACGGTGAGTTCGGACGCGTGTGGCTGGCGGCGGGCGACCCGCTCGCGCCACCCGAAGACATGGCTGAACTGGCGCGACAATTTGCAGCCTTTGCGAAAAGAAAGAGTCGCGCGGTCGCGTTCGTGCCTACCAGCGCGCGCTTCGCGCGCAGCATTTCACCCAGGGATTTTAGTGTAGTGAAAGTCGGCGCTGCTCCTTATTTCGATTTACAAACCTGGAACCCGCGGGGCGATTGCGCGAAGAAGTTGCGCGCGGGCGTGAATCAGGCGCGCCGTTCAGGTATTGAAATCGAAACGTCTGTCGATCTGAATGAAGTATTCAGGCAGGAGACCGCCGATCTTTGCCTGAGCTGGCTTGAATCGCGGCGTGCGGCGACGACATTTGGCTGGCTGGTGGCGCTCGATCCTTTCATACATTCGGAATACAAAAAGTATTTTGCGGCGCGCGTCAATGGAAAGCTGATGGGCATCCTGGCCGCCAGCCCGATTCCCGCACGCAAGGGCTGGTATCTCGAAGATGTGATTAGCGAGCCTGACGCACCGCAGGGTACTGCTACGTTATTGGTCGTCGAAGCCCTCAAGAGATTGAAGGAAGACGGGGCCGCGATCGCGACGCTGGGAACAGCGCCTTTGGCCACGGATGGACCGGACGACATTCCGACGGAGCACCGCGTTGTGGCGCGCGCTCTCGACATGGCATCGCGACGTCTGGGCGCCTGGTACAATTTCGAAGGGCTGCGTCGCTTTAAAGGAAAATTTGTGCCCAGCTGGTGGGAGAGCGAATACGCGCTGGGCCAGCGTGGCGTGGCCATGCCACCACGTATCGGACACGCGATCGTACGCGCGCTTGTCCCCGGCGGTTTGACTCAGTTATTGACGCGCCAGGCCATACGCGCCATGCGCGGTGATAGTGCGAGCGTAAAGGCAGGCCTGGTCAAGAAAGTTGGTACTGCGTCATCATATCTGGCCGAAAATGTAACTAAATCCCTCACCTCATCGTCTAAAGTTCCGAGTAGGAACTAGCCCCAGCCAAATAACAATAACGGTTTCGGCTTTTAAGAGCCGCGACCTTAGCCACTATTGGAATCTTCTGAATCAATAACGTGAGCGTCACCGGCAGACTCAAGCAGCGTTATATCGCTACGCGTGTATCTCATAACCACGCCCATGCCGAATCGACTTTCGTCAATGTCGATGGTGCTAACCTGCACTTTGTGATCAAAGGCGCCGGCCGGCCGGTCGTGCTGATTCACGGCAATCCCGGATCTTGCCAGGACTGGTCGCGACTGTACGTCCCCATATCGTCACAGTACCAGGCGCTCGCTTTTGATCGACCAGGTCACGGCCACAGCCAGCGGCCGAATCACCGCGACATCACGGTAGAGGTGCAGGCGGAGATGCTGCACGCGGCTTTGACAGAACTCAAGATCGATCAGCCGATAGTCGTGGGACATTCCTGGGGAGGAGCACTCGCGCTGACTTACGCGCTGAATTTTCCTGACAAACTTTCGGGGGCTGTATTGTTAGCGCCGGCGGCTTATGAAGGTGACGACGGCGTTTCGTTTCTGAGCAAGCTGCCCGGGTGGCCGGTGATCGGTGACATCGTCAATTTTTTGTTTACCCCTTTGATAGGAGCTTGGGTGGTGCGAACCGATCTCGCTAAAGCGTTCGCCCCGGATCGCGTGCCGAAGAAATATCTTCGTCATGTGCTGTCTGAATGGACGCGGCCGAAAAAAGTGAAATGGTATTCCGTCGACGATGCGTTGCTGAATGAGTCGTTGCCAAAGTTCGCTGATCGTTACGCCGGCATTCGCGTTCCGGTAGCGATTATCACTGGTGATTCAGACCAGATCGTGCCCGCGGACGAGAATGCGCATCGCTTGTATAAGTCGCTGCCGCATTCGCACCTGGATGTTCTGCCGCTAACCGGCCATCAGATTCCATTCACGCGTCCAGAGGCCGTCCTGGCGGCGATCGATCACGTTGCCGCGCTTAGTCCCCGGCATTAATTCATTCGCGGTAGTTGTGTTGTACTCTTGCTGCTTTGAAACTGATCGTACGAATCCTGTTCTGTGGAGTGTGGCTCTGCGCTGGTTTTCAATCGCAGAGCGCGCGAAGCGTTTCTAACGGCGTAAATGTCAGCATTGAGCGGCGCATCCAAACTCTCGCCGCAAGTCCGCAGCCCTCGACATCTTACGCCTCAAGAACCGCGACAGTTAGCGGCACGCGTCTGCACTACATCATTCAAGGCACTGGCCGCCCCGTCGTTTTCATTCACGGCAACCCCGGTTCCACCCAGGATTGGATGTCCGTGTTCACGCCGCTGGCGTCTCGTCATAAAGTCATCGCATTCGACCGTCCCGGTCACGGTCGTAGCCAGCGACCAAAGCACGGCGAGGCCACCGTCGAGGTGCAGGCTCAGCTGCTTCATGACGCGCTCGCACAACTCCGCGTCGAGCGCCCAATCCTTGTCGGTCATTCCTGGGGCGCCGCGCTCGCGCTCGTGTACGCAGTCACTTATCCGAACGAAGTTGCCGGAGTCGTGGTGGTCGCGCCCGCCGCCTTTGAGAGTCATGACGGTTCGTTTCTTACCGGTCTGCCGACCGTGCCGGTCATTGGCGACGCAGCGAATTATGTATTGACGCCTTTGATTGGTCCTTCCGTCGTGCGCGGTGAACTGAAAAAAGCCTTTTCGCCCGATCCGGTGCCGAAGAATTACTTGCAGTCGGTTCTCTCTGAATGGACGAAGCCCAGCAAGGCCCGAGCGTACGCCCTGGATGAAGACGTGTATAACCCATCCGTGAAAAAATTCAGTCCGCGCTATGCCGAAATCGTTGTGCCGGTTTCCATAGTTACCGGTGACTCTGATCTAATTGTTTCGGAAAAGGAAAATGCCGGACGCCTGCATGAAATTCTGCCAAAATCACGTCTGGTCGTCCTGCCAAAAACCGGCCATCAAATTCCTTTCACTCATCCGCAGTCCGTCATCGATGAGATCGAAAGAGTGCAAAGACTTTCGCGCGCGCGAGGTTGAGGTGTCATTGCCGGCGGTTTAAGTTGGGTGAGCAACTAGAGACACCCCGACCAAGTTCCTCTATAATATCAATTCCCGAACAGGTCTAATCGAAAGCAGGAGGGCATGACGATGTTCATTCGAGATGTCATCCGTGATCGCGAACCTTATTCGCTGCGCGAGTCGGCGAGCGTGCTCGCGGCGGCCGAGTTCATGGCCCACCGAAGGATCGGCGCGGTCTGCGTCCTTGATGAAGAAGGAAAGTTAACCGGCGTCTTTTCAGAGCGCGATATCCTGAATCGCATCGTTGTCCCGCGACAAGATCCGGCGACCACCAAATTGGGTGACGTGGCGAGCCCTCTGCGCGCCGTCATCAGTTGTGATGAGACGCCGCGCCAGGCGCTGGAGAGGATGGAACGAATCGGGACTCGACACTTGCCGGTGGTTGATGGTGAGAAGTGGGTGGGCATGCTTTCCATAAGGGACTTGCTGCGGGTTGAATTAAGCGAACAAGGTGATGAGTTGAAGTTGCTGCATGAATATATCAGTCAGTGAGCAGTGAGCAGCGCCGTTAGGCGCGAAGATGTTTATAGCCTGGTAGTGAAAACGGTATCAAAGCTCCTTTCGGAGCGAGATATAGTGGCGGGGCCCATATTGGTTTCGTGTTGTTTTCCCTTCGAGAAGAACGATCCACTAAATCACACGAACTCGGCACGAAAAAAACATTTCGTGTGGGTTCGTGGATGGGTTTACTTGGTCTGTGGTTTCTAAAATAGGGATTACCGAAGTAATCATGACGCTCAATCGTCTAACGTCTCAAATGAAATTTGTTCTGACTCTCATCACGCTCGTGTTTGTCTTCGCGCTGGCGTGCAGTCATCCGCCACCGGGGCGAGGCGCCGGAGAAATCGAAACTTCACAAGCGTCGCAATCCAGCTTCAAAGTTGAAACGGTCATTCCTAATCTCGAAATCGTCTGGTCCATTGTTTGGGCGCCCGATGGGCGCATGCTCTTTACTGAGCGGCCGGGTCGCGTGCGCGTCTTTGAAAACGGGAAGTTGCGGCCGCAGCCTCTATTCGTGGTTCCGGATGTCGAACCGCGCGGCGAGAGCGGGTTGATGGGCATCGCTCTTCATCCGCAGTTTGCCTCGAATCATCTGCTTTATCTTGCTTATGCGTATAACTCGAACGGCCAGCAAGTGCGCGTGGCTCGCTATCGCGAGACGCCGGCCGGTTTTGTCGATCGAAAGGTCATCATTGAAAGCATTCCCGCGGCGCAATTCCATGCCGGCTGTCGCCTGCGATTCGGCCCCGACGGCAAGCTCTATGTCACGACCGGCGATGCGACTGATCGACAATTGGCTCAGCAACTGAATTCGCTGGCGGGAAAGACGCTGCGCCTGAACGATGATGGAAGCGTGCCGAGCGACAATCCGTTTGTTGGTAAGTCCGACGCCCGCCCAGAGGTTTGGACCTACGGAAATCGCAACGGGGAGGGGATCGATTTTCAGCCCGGCACTAATCTTCTCTGGGAAACCGAGCATGGGCCCAGCGGATTTGATGGACCAGGCGGGGGTGATGAAGTAAACATCCTTGAGCGTGGGAAGAACTACGGTTGGCCGGTGATTCATCATCGCGCAACGCACGAAGGAATGGAATCGCCGATCCTCGAATACACGCCCGCGTGCGCTCCCGCGAGCGGCATGTTCTATCGCGGATCACAGTTTCCGCAATTCAAGGGTAACTTCTTTTTTGGCTGCCTGCGCGGTGAACGAATCATTCGCGTCGTCACTAATGGCCGGCAAGTTGTCAGTCAGGAGAATTTGTTGGAAGGCAAATATGGTCGCATTCGCGATGTCGCCGAGGGTCCGGACGGATACATTTATTTTTCGACTTCGAATCGCGATGGGCGCGGTAGCCCGGCGAGTGATGACGATCGAATTTTGAGATTGGTGCCGGTGCGGTAACGAGGCGACTGCGGACAGGATGTCCGCGTACCGCACGCAAGGATGCGTGCGCTCCACTAAATCTTCTGCGCAAGTACGGCTGTCTTACTCCAGCCGATAATCTGAAATGGTGGAAAGCGATAATGGCTGACGACCTGGAAATGTCGATCAGTAGTCTCTGCCAGTTCGTCCGGTGGATGGACTTTAAATCTGAATAGCAGCTCCAGCAGGGTAGTCACCGCTGTCGGCCGCATCGGCAGGTGTAGAAAATAACCTCCCGGTGAAATCACGCGGGCCATTTCGGTGAAGCCATCTTCCAGCGGCACATACTCCAACACTCCACTGGTCACGACCAGATCGAAGGCATCGTCAGGGAAAGGCAGTGCCAGCACGTTGCCTTGCGCGAAACGCACTTCCTGCTGCTGCGGATTGTTCTTGTTGACGTATTTTCTCGCGGTGGCCATCGAGGATGCGGAGAGATCGATCGCGGTTAACTTGACTGGAACTCTTAACGTTCGCAGGAGCGCGAGCGTCAATGTGCCCGTGCCGCAGCCCGCGTCGAGAATTCGCGCATTCTCAAACACCGGCAGCGGGTGCGCCTCCATATACCGATCAAGCGACCGGCCGTAGCCATTTAATTTGAACGAGAGGTCATAAAAGCGCTCGATGCGATCGTAAAAAGAACCTGCCCGAGCCTGGGTCTTGGTCGCTGTCAGTACGTATTCGGCCATATTTGGATGATTGCAGTCGCGCTATTGAAACCTACCTGCGCGCGCTCGTCAAGTAATAAGTCACAAAAACACAGGGGATTTTATCGTAGCAGGGGATAAATCCAAAACCCTGCACTTTTACTCACGTTTAGCTGCAAGAAGCGAATGGCCACCGCGTTCTGCTTTTGTGAGTCGAAGTCTATCAGAGAGAGGGGAATTGAAATGTCGAAAAAACTTGCGGCCCTGTTTGGTGTAATCGCTTTTGCGATCGTGGTGGCTTGCGTCGCCGGCTATGGCTCGCGGAAAGCAACAGCCGCCGAAGGGGAAGTCAATGCGTCACCGTTGGATTCTTCCGCGGACACAGCAGTAGTTGAGAATGGATTTTCGGTTGAAGTCCTGATCGGTGGAGCGTCTACAGCGGAATACGCTGCCCGCGGCCGTCGCTATGTTGAAGCGCTGGAGAATGCCGAGTACGAATTGCGAATTCACAATCCCACGTCGTCGCGAGTCGCGGTCGCGCTATCAGTCGACGGGTTGAATACAATCGATGCGCGGCACACGACCGCATGGGACGCCCACAAATGGGTTGTCGAGCCTTACGGCACCATTAATGTTCGTGGTTGGCAGATGAGTTCTGATAATGCGCGCCGATTTTACTTCACGACTGAACGTGATTCTTACGCAGCCAAGATGGGCCAGGCGGCGAATCTCGGCGTGATTTCAGCAGTATTTTTTCGCGAGCGCGCGCCAATCACAATCCTGAGGGCAACGCCTGCTGAGCCAAAGCGTGGCGTCGACAAAGACGAGCGTGCGCCGATGTCCATGCCACAGTCATCGAACGGCACGGGATCGGTCGCAGGTGAAAGCTCAGACACAACTCGCGCCCCCAGTAAGCAAAGAAACGTCCAGCCATATCCGCCGCCCGATGACGAATCGGCGGCCACCGGCATCGGCCGTTCAGTGCGGAACGACGTGCAATGGATCAAGATGGATCTGGATCCGCGGCCGGCGGGCGAGGTGATGATTCGCTATGAATATCGCGCGTCGTTAGTAAGACTGGGCATCATTCCGCGTGATTACCCAAGGCCAAACACAATCGATCGGCGCGAGCGCGCACAGGGATTCGAGCCGAAGTATTGTCCGGTGCCTTAGGCGGCAAGGAGCAAAGGGCAAGGAGCAAAGGGGAAAGAGCTAAGGAGAGGCAAGTCCGGTTACTTAGTTGGATCGAGGTACCGCCGCCTATGGCTTTGCCACTCTGATGCGGGGCGAGGCTCTGACTTGCCGTCACCGAAGCCCTCTTTTCTCAGGGTCTCTGACCCGGTCATAGACTAGACCGCCGGATTTAGATGAGCTTCATCGGCAAGTCTAAGACTTGCCGCGGATCGGCGTGGCAAAGCCATACAGTTAGTCGCCTTGCTCTTTGTTGGAGATGACGGGGCCAGGGGTAGGAAATATCTGCGCTTGGCGCTTAGCCCTTTGCTCCTGGCGCTTTGCTCTTATCGCCGATTCAGATTCGAATCGTACAGTTGCCGATAGGCGCGATAGTAAGACATGACTTTGAAGACGTAATTTTTCGACTCACCAAAGCCAACTTCAGCGGCAAAGACGCCGGCGTCGCTTTGGTTCGTACGGCCGAGCCAACGCGCGACGTTGTCTTCGCCGCCGTTGTAGGAAGCAGCGATAGCCTCAGCCAGGCCCGCAAACATACGCGACAGTTCAGCCATGTATTCAGTGCCGACAGCGATATTAATTGCCGGTTGATAGAGCGAATCATCCGTAACTTGTTTGAGGCCCGCGCGAGTCGCGTATTTCTGCGCCGCGTCGATCGTCAATTGCAAAAGCCCGCGAGCCGCCGAAGGCGATTTCGCATTTGGCTTGAACTGGCTCTCCTGTTTCATGATCGCCAGGACCAGCCGCGGATCGAGCGCGCGCACGCCCGACAGCGTGTTGAAATAGACGATGAAGAACACCACGCTCGCCACCAGCGCGATCTTGGATTCGATGCCGATGCCGAACCAGAGGATGAACAGCG
>DNNE01000138.1:20706-29778 GCA_003487805.1 Blastocatellia bacterium
CTTGGATTCGCTCAGAACCTGGAATCTGAATGGCGCGGGATATGCGGCCGCCGCTCTTTCGATAGACGTGCGGACAGCGCCCGCGCGATCCGTCGCACGTTGCTGCGCGCCTGCGTCATTCATCGCCGCCAGCCGGTTCGTCGCCAGCCCGCCATAGTAAGAATCGACATTGTCAGGAATCATTGAAAAGACGCGAATCGCGTCCTGCGTGCGGCCGGCGCGGTCCAACGCATGCGCTTTCAGATAAAGCACTTCGTCCGCGCTCGTATTCGCAGCTGTGGGAATCGGTTTTTGGGTCAACTCATCGGCAGCCTGCACCGCGTGACTCCAATCACCGAGAGCAATGTCCAAACGCAGTCGGGCAAACCCAGCGCTGATTTCCGTCGCGGTGCCCGCGAATCTTTGTCGGGTTCGATCGATCCACACAATCGCTTCCTGTGGATGCCCTGACTCGCGATAACCGTCGATGATGTTCAAGTGGGCCGTGTCAACGCGTTCGCCGTTCGGATACTTGTTGAGGTACACAATGTACCGCGCGGCAGCTTCATCACCGCGCCCCATGCGGAGCAGAGACGACGCCGCGAAGTTCGATCCTTCCCGGCCTTCTTTGGTATCGGGGTAGCCTCCGGCGACGCGCTCGTACATTTGCCGCGCTTCTTCGTAGCGGCGCTCCTGATAGTAAGACCGCGCGATTCCAAACAAGGCGCCGGGCATGTTCGGATCGTTGGGATAGTTGTCGACAACGGCCTGCCAGTGTTCACGCGCGGAAGCGAAGGCGCGGTTAGCTATGTAGATCGCCGCGCGCCGCATGTGTTCGGCTGCCGGAAGCTGCGCCTGCATTTTCGATGTGCGGTCGGCGCGATCGCTCATGCGCACAGAATTCAGGGAAGCATCGGTGGCGCTTTGAGCCCACGTCGACGACATGACTGTCCCGCCGGCAAACGCCGTCAAGAGGATCAGCGCGAACGAATCAAGCCGCTTCTTCCTGATTGTCTTCAATAATTTCATAACTCGTTACAATCTCAGCACTGCCGCGCACGGTTGCGGCAACACTGCAATACTTCTGATCGGAAAGTTCGATCGCGCGCGCGACTGCCTGCTCTGAAACGCCACGCCCGGTAACAATGTGCTTCACGTAAAGCCGAGTGTAAGCGCGGGGAAAATCTTCGCGGCGATCGCCATGTACTTCGATGCGATAGTCCGTCACATGTTGCCGCTTCTTTTTCAACACCGAGATCACGTCAACACCGGTGCATCCGCCCAGGGCAAGCAGAACCAATTCCATCGGAGTCGCCGCGCTGCCGCGATGCGAGTCGGTTTCGATCGTCTGCGCGTGGCCCGAAGGTGTGACACCAACGAAGAAATCGCTACCGGCGAAATGAATCGTCGCCTTGCGTTCGTCCTCTGCCATTGCGTACTCCTGATTCTTCAAGTGAAGAATAGCATGCTGGTTTTTGAAACGCGCTCATGCTATGGGGCCAGTTCTTTTCTTAATTCACGCTCAGCGTCTTCGCGCAACTGTTGTTCGGCCCGCGCATTTTCCAGTCCCAGCGGCAGGTTCTTTCGTCCTTCATCGAGGCGCTGCAACATGTAATTCGTCTCGGCCCAACTGGCGCCGCGGCTCGCCGCCGCTTCGATCATCTGCAGGCGGGCTTCGGCCTCGGCCCTGCGCGACGAGCCTTCCTGCTTCAGCATTTCCAGGCGCGTTCGATCCCCGGACAGCTCATCCAGCAACACTGAGGTATCAGGCGCATTCAGGTAGCGGGCCCGATTAATTCGCCGCTCCACCAGGAGCAAATCGCGGCGGGCGCTTGAGGTCAGGCGACTGGCGTTCAATCTCAGGGCCAGCGTTTCGCGATACGCGTCGGCCAGCAATGGCTGCCGTTTCTCCATGTCCCGGAGCGAACGCTTCTCGCCGCTTGTTAATTCATTAAGAAAGAAACCAACTTCGTCGGCAGTAATACCATCAGATGCAAGGCGGTCCCGCAGTTTTCGCGTCCATTGCCGCCGGTAAGCCAGCAGAAATAGCAGGACAACCACGGCCGCGATTAGCGAAAACGGAGCAGAAGTAATCGCGAGCACCAAAAAGAGTGGCGAGAAACCTGAGAGCAGATAGGTCAGCAGCAAGGCCGCGGGCGGCGCAATCGTGACGCCGGCCAGGGCTGCGTACGGGGCCGTGCGCCAAATGCGTGCGAGTCTTTTTTCCCTCGCGGTGATTTTCCCGGGACGTTCCGGCACCAGATCTTTTGATAATTCACTTTTCACGATAGTAGGTCGATTATGATACTCGCCTGAAGCAGTGGCAGGCTAGCGCCAGCATATCGCTGCGTAAACCGCTACAGTTTACTTAGCGCCCGTTGTAAGATGTGCGAGGTTGCAGCGTTTCGCGAAAACAAAATGATGATACGCAGGATTAGTAAGCTCGTGCTTGTCGGAGCGATCGCGTCTCTGGCAGCGCCGGCATTCGCTCAGGACGGCCGCGCACCTCGTGGCACTCCGAAACCGGTGACGGTGCCCGTCTCAATTCGTTTGCGCGGCCCGGCCCCCGTCGAAATGAAATTCGTTGACTTCATCCTGCGTGAAGACGGCGAGCTACAACGGGAGATTTCGCGGCGCAGTCAAGTCGATAGTCCCATGACCCTGGCTATTCTGTTTCAGGATGATTTGGTTTCGTCTGTGGCGGTCGAGATCAAGAACGTGGCGAACTTCATTCGCAACGAGCCGGGGGGCGACAGAGTAATGGTGGCTTACATCCGGCCAGGCTCGCTAGAGGTTCGTCGCAAATTCACCAACGAGTTGGATAAAGCAGCCCAAAGCATTCGCGCGCCACAGAGTCTCGCCAGCGCGGGCGCGTACAATCCTTACGTTGAAATCATCGAAGGTCTCAGGCGTTTCGACTCCCAGCCGATGGGACGCCGCGCGATGATCGTGGTAAGCGATGGCATCGACATATCGCGCGGCGTGGATAGCTCAACACCGAGTCAGAGCCTGGATCTACAGCGGGCGATTAGCGAAGCGCAACGCCGGGGCGTGGCCATCTATTCAATCTTCGCGCCGCCGGCCGCGGCGACTATGGCGGCGCTGACCCTGAACGGGCAGAGTTGTCTGCAGCGACTCTCAGATGAAACGGGTGGTCGAGCTTTCTTTCAAGGTACGGCGGCCCCCGTCAGCTTCGATCCATTTCTGAAGGAAATCGATCAGTTACTGAAGATGCAGATCGCCTACACTTATCTTTCGACTCACACCAACAAAGGTTTTCACAAGCTGGAGATAAAACCGCTCGATCATGACGTTGAGATTCGCCATCCGGCGGGTTATACGCGGTAGGTCAGGAATATTCTAATGGGCGCGCGCATCTTGCGCGTGATGCTACGGGCGGGACGCCCGTGTCACTCTCAGGCGATATTCTTTTTGATTGCGGACTGCCGGCGTTCCATTTCCTTAATCTGCATTTGCAAATCCAAGAGGTGCAGGTCAAGCATCAATCGCAAATCGTTATTCAGTTTTAGGCCGTGCTCGAAATCCTTCTGGGCCTCGCTGTTCTGTCCCTGTGTCTGGCGTGCGAAACCGCGTTCGGCAAAAACCAGCGGATTGCGATCGTCGAGCGCGATGCTCTTATCGAAATCAGCGATCGCGAATTTTGCGTTGCCGATGATTAGGAACGCGCGGCCGCGTTTGAAGTAGGCCTCGGCGTCGTTCGGATCGTACTTGATGGCCCGATCGAAATCCGCCAACGCTCCCTCAATGTCCATTCGATTCGACCTGATGTATCCACGATTCAGATAGGCCTGGGTGATGTCGTGATTGCTTACCGCCAAATCGGGATTCAGGTTCACGGTCACTTCGTAATCGTCGATGGCGCCGTCGAGATCGCCTGCCGCGCGCCTCGCCTTGCCACGGTTCAGGTAGGCGTCCGCATTTTTCGGATCGATGCCAATCGCGCGATCGTATTCAGCGATGGCCCCGACGATGTCATTGCGACTGAAACGCTCGATGCCCTGCTTGACGTATTTTTTTGCGGATTGAGTGCGTTGAGCTGTGGCTGTCAGCGGAATCGCGATCAGGAGACCAACTGCGAATAGAAGAAAGCGCTTCATCGTCAGTTCCTTATTCCGAAGCCCGACAACGGGCGCGAGGTTACTGCACCGTGGCCGGCAAGAGCGAGCCGCGCCGGTCCGACGCGATCCCAAAACCCTCACCGATCTTGCCAATCATTCCGTGAAAGTGAACGTCAGTCCCCGACAAAACCAAAAGCACATCGCCGGCAACGTAGCGCGTGCCGTCGATGCTAAAGCGAATTACCGTGGCCTGGCCGTTTTCCTGCTCAACCGTGTCAAATGAAAAATCGTCGGCATCAACGACGAAGGTCTGGGAGTGTGTTGCTGTCCTTTGCGAGTCCGGCATGGGAGAGATTATGAACGCAGAGCTGGCATAACACAATAGGAACGGCATCTGGGAGATCAGGCGGCAGTTGAGATTGAAGGGCCGAATGTCCTGGCAAGGTATTGTCGACTCTCCTTTTGGCTAGTTGTTGGTTTGGGGTTTCTTCTGGATGATTGTGGGGGCCCACTTTCGTACATTAATTCAGCGGAGCCGTTGGTTCGGCTCCTCGATTTCAAAACGACGGCAATTCGGCAATAACTTGGAAACTTCGCACCGCGGACTCAATGTACGGCGGGCACTTTGACGGTATTGAGGGTTGGCTAAAGTCTCTGATACTTGACAGGCCTTCCATTTAAGCATATACAAATAGGGCCATACTCACAATCAGCGCGGTTGCTTGCATTGGCGTTGTATCTCCTCCGCAGTTTTCCCAAAGGACTCTCAAATGAAAAAACTGATCGCTCTTATTTCCCTTATTGTACTCGTGTGCCTACCGGCCAATCTTCTTAGATCCGCTGCCTCCTCAGTACCGGACCGACAACCAGGGCAGAGGTCCCAGCGTGACGAAGACAGGCGACAAACCGACTTGGACAACAAACGCTCTGACTTTAAGAGGGGCAGAGATCTGCTGGTTGCCAAGAGTGTCCCATTCGATCCAGACGAGCTAATGACAGCCAATTGGCGGAAGACCCTGGCCCCAAAATTTGCCCAGATGCCAGAGCTACAACAGGTCGTCCAGTTGAGCAGGCTGAAAGGCGTTCATCTCGCCCACACTTTCTATCTGTCAGAGAAAGTTGAACTGGCCGGCGATACCGTAATCATCGCCAACAACTTGATCTTTGAAGGGCGCGACGCGGAAATTCGCGGACCGTTTAATCTCTATGTCTACCCTATAGACCAAGTTGGGGTGCTGGGCAGTAGCCTGGCAGAAGCACTAAGTAACGCCAACGGCCAATTCAGATCCGTCAGCTTCGGAGGACGTAGAAGATTACCGTTGACTTTGCCCTTATTTGAGGGCGGCAAAATTACAGTCGACACTCGCGGTTTTGGACGATCTGAATGGCTGAAGAGTCAACAGGGCCGCAGCTCAGATGGAACTGTACAATTTGTCAAAGCGGCGTTCACACCTCAAACGGTAATTAATAATCATGGAACTAATGGAACGGACGGCACTGCGGCTGGACAGGGTGCAACAGGAGTTCCGGTCGGAACTGGTACAGCGGGCGCGACCGGAACATGCGGCACTAACACATCGGTCAATGGAGCTAATGGAGCTGCGGGCCCTAACGGTAATGTTGGTGTCGTCCCCGTGGCTCCTGGCGGGGCCGCAGGCAACGGTGGTGCCGGAGGGGCAATAACCTTTGACATACCTGACAATCCGTACGGCACCTACAGCTTCATAAGCCAAGGTGGCGATGGAGGAAATGGTGGGGCCGGAGGTAAGGGAGGAACAGGAGGAGACGGTGGCCGCGGCGGTCTGGGAGGTTCGGGAGCCAATTGCGCATGTAACCAAGGCGGTTCCGGAGCCGGCGGAACGGGAGGACCTGGAGGACCCGCAGGCCCCGGCGGCCCCGGCTCAGCCGGCGGACTCGGCGGCAGAGGAGGAGATGGTGGTTCCATAACTGTGGGTTATCCCCTGAGTGGAGGAATCAGTTATATTTCAACCTTTCCTGGTGGCGGTGGTAGTGGTACCGGCGGGACTGCCGGCGCTCCGGGCGACCCCGGCAGTCCCGGCTCAGGTGGTTCTGGTGGTGCCGATGGTGGTGCCTCGAACTGTTCGAACCAGGGCTCAGGCGGGGCAGACGGATCGACCGGAAGTACAGCGGGTGCAGGCGCAAGTGGTGCTGCGGGAGGTACACAAACCGCCGGTAGCACGGGGGGCGTGGTGCTGGTCCCGAGGACGACATGCTTATCTCCACCGCAGGACTGCGATGCGTCTGGCGACCCACCCCTGGTCTGGCGAGGTTATCCAACCTGTACATGTGTAGAAAGACCATCGCCAATAATCATCAACCTCGACGGTAATGGATTCAAAATGACCAACTCAGCCAACGGCGTCAACTTTGATTTAAACGGAGACGGCGTCGCCGAAAGACTAAGCTGGACTGCCTCCGGATCGGGGGACGCCTTCCTGGTGCTTGATCGAAATGGAAATGGTATTGTCGATTCAGGTATTGAGTTGTTTGGTAACTATTCTCCGCAGCCTTCGTCGCCGAGTCCGAATGGGTTCCGCGCTTTGGCGGAGTTCGACAAAGTGGAGAACGGGGGCAACGGCGATGGTGTGATCGATCAGCATGACTCAATCTTCGCTACATTGCGGCTTTGGCAAGACGTTAACCACAACGGAGTCTCTGAGCCAAGCGAACTTCACACTTTGTATGAACTTGGGGTTAAAGCACTGGCCCTTGACTACACAGAAAGTAAGCGCCGCGATCAATACGGTAACTTGTTCTTCTATCGAGGACGGGTCGGTAGCGATCGTCACGCAGATGTCGGCCGGTGGGCCTACGACGTTTTTCTGGTTCAGGGAGACTGAGAACGGGTCAACTGACAACAGTTGATTGCGCTTCAGGTTCGGAAGCTTGTGAAGAGCGGCGAGATCACTTCTCGCCGTTCTTGCTTCTCAAATAGTATTGTAAACCTTACCCCCTGAGGGGAAACTGATTGGTAGTATTAAGGAGTGTTATGTTGCAAAAGTCGCTTGCATTTGTCTTTCTTCTGATAGCGCCCGCATTGTTGCACGCACAAATCAGTGCCGAATCACATTATCCTGAGAGCCTTCGAGGACTAAATGGTGTTCGACTAGTTGTTAGATTTAGTCGAGCAGAAGCGCTGGAGAAGGATCAGCAGCCAATAGTATTGAAATTACTCCAAAGCGATGCCGAGAATAAGCTGACGAAGGCCGGTATCCCGATACTGAAGACTGCGGAGGATCTTAACCATGCGCCGGGCTCTCCAGAACTGTATGTGACGGTGACATTGGACAAGCCCAATGGTCATGTCTTTCCGGTCGTAAGCGAGACGCGTCTTCTACAGAGAATGCGGCTGTCGCGTGATTCTTCGAAGGAGTTCCTTGTGTTAACCTGGATGACCCACGGCATCGGAGTCTACCCGCTTACTGATCTCGACCAAATGCGGTCGCAAGTAGGCGCGGAGATTGATCAGTTCATAAAGGCCTACTTGATTGCGAATCTTAACTAGGCGGCCCCTGTGCCTTGAAATAACGTTTCGTGCCTACGGAACTTGTTCCGACAGAGTCTTTCAGCCAGATGTGAATGAGACTGGATTGGCGGAAATAATGTGATAACAGTGGTGTCGGAAATTTGTCAAAGGCCGACCGTGGTCTTTACTTTGAAGAATTCTCCGGCTTACTGTCGCGCAATCGTCGGCGTCGTGGTGTAACTGTCGCGCGCGCGTACTACTAGATTTGGATAGCGCACGCGAACTTTAATACCGCGTTCGCCACTGTCGTTTGATTTTTCTTTGGGGTAGTAACCGAGGCTGTATTGCACTCCCAACTCCGCGGTTATCGATTCAAAGGCGGGGCCCACATCGCGCAGATCGTCGGCTTTGAAAAAGCGGCCGCCCGTCTTGTCTGACAGCGCGCGTAGATAAGGTTCGCTCAACGCGTAGCCTTTCATCAATCGTTCCTGAACCTTGCGGCGCGCTTTCTCGCTCTTGATCGCGCTGAGGCGCTGAGGCAGTTGCGGCAAGGTGTTATATTGCACGGTGTAAACCATGATGTCCTGCTCGGCGATTTCATCGAGCGTGCTTTTGAGGCTGGCGGAGAGGCTGCTTTGATCGACGCCGTCAGTCATCAGCACGATGGCTTTGCGTCCAGGAATTTGCGCCATTCTTTTCAAGGTAAACTCGACTGCATCGTAAAGGACCGTACCGTCGGTAGCTGCCGGAATATGAAGCTTTGATTGACGAATGCTACGGACGTCGGAGACGTCGGTCAGCAGGTTGATTTTGCCATCGAAGGTAATCGCCATCATCCGATCGTTTAAGCGCAAGCGACTGAGAAAGGTGTCAGCGGCTCCGCGAATTTGCGCCATCTCATATTGCGTTGAGCCGCTCACGTCCAACATCAAGGCGACGGTAAAAGGCTTCTCGACCGAAGCAAAGTACGCAAGATTCTGCTCGACGCCGTCTTCGTAAAGGTGAAAATCTTCTTTGCGAAGATTTGCGATGTAGCGGCCGTTGCGGTCCAACACGACCGCCGGAATCGTGACCAGCGTCGGACTAACACGCGTGCTGCTGGTCCGATCGGTCTGTCTGTTCGAAGAATTGGATTGATCGCCGGCTTGGGAATAAGTACTGCCAGAGCGCAGGACGGGCGGCTTGCGCACAGGATCGGGCGATTGCGCGTTTAGCGATTGCGCGCCAAAGAATACTAACAAGGCAATTACCAAAGACGCCGTGGTACGTCTCATCATCATCATCGACCTCGCGGCTCAGCGTTTCAGAGATTAATAAAACGACGAAACGCGGTGATATTTCAGTGGCAATACGCATCCAGCGTCGCGCTCATCAATATTGTTCAGAAAGTTAGTACCAGGAATTAGACTTCTATAGCTGTGAATGAGAGTAACGGACCTGCTGAGACTCACTTCCATTGGTTGTCGTTACACATTGATAGGGACCTCGTGATTTGCTCGGTAGTGGCACAGTTTACCTCCCTCTCCC
>DNNE01000190.1:0-17163 GCA_003487805.1 Blastocatellia bacterium
CCGCTTGCTAGCGCAAGCGGTTCTGTACCAGATTGATTCTTCACGCATGATCTGGACTTTTTGGGTAAGCCCACACCAAATCTTATGAGCATCAAAGCGGCACCTGCGTTTATTGGCAGAGGATCGGCAGAAGCGGATCTTTCATCAGTAGACCTGCGCGCTATTTTGGATCAGGCGCTTTTGCACGTCGCGCCGGGCGCGCGTGTGCTCGCAATCATTCCCGACAAAACTCGTGACGACAATACGGATGTTCTCTTCCCTTTCGCGGCAGAGATTCTGTCCGCGCGTCAGGTCGCGCAATTCGACGGCCTGGTGGCCCAGGGAACGCACGCGCCGATGACTGTTGACGAGAAGCGAACGAAGATTGGCGGAAACTCAGTGCCGGGGCTCGGAGATATTTACGATCATCAATGGAATGTTCCTGAAGAGCTCGCGACGATCGGCGAATTGGGTGCGGCACGAGTTACGGAGCTGACGGGTGGACTGCTGACAGAGGCGGTCTCGATCAATCTCAATCGCCGTCTGGGACCAGGCGTGTACGATACAATCGTAATTTTCAGCTCCACCGTGCCGCATGAGGTGGCCGGTTTTGCCGGCGGCGCAAAATATCTTTTTCCCGGCGTGGCCGGTCCTGATCTCACTCACGCAACGCATTGGCTGGGCGCGCTGGCCAGCATTGAAAACGTGATCGGTCGCGTTGAAACTCCAACCCGGCACATGATCGAAGCCGCGGCGGATTTTGTCGACGCGCAAATCATCACTTTGAATTCAGTGGTAACCCGTGAAGAGGACAATCGGCTTCGCACCCACGCGCTGTTTGCCGGAGACTTTCGCGAATCATTCCGGCGCGCCGCCGAGGTCAGCCGCCAGGTCCACATCAAGTACACCGGCCGAAAATATAGGCGAGTTGTGGCCCTGCTTGATGAGCATTACGACGAGCTTTGGGTTGGCGGCAAGGCAAGTTACAAGCTCGGCGGAATCATTGAAGAAGGCGGCGAATTGATTATCTACGCGCCGCATCTGCGATCAATTTCGGAAACTCACGGCCGGCTGATCGAAAAGTACGGCTACGCGCCGCTCGATCGCGTCCGCGAGATGGTCGCGCTCTCAACCGAACTGCAGAATAACCTGGCAGTGGCGGCTCATCTGGCCCATGTCTCATACGCCGGAAAGCGCGATGAGCAAGGCCGCGTGGTGCCGAGATACAAGATCACAATGGCCTCAGCTCTCGACGAAGAGACCTGCCGGCGCGTGCATCTTGGATTTATGGATCAAAGAAAGTTTCGGCGCGAGGATTATGAAAACGATGGGGACACGCTGGTCGTTGAAAGAGCGGGAAGAGATCTGTATCTGGTGACGCCAGAGACTCGGGAATGAGGTCAGTACCGGGAGCGATAGCGACCGGGTCGTCTTTGATTCCAAATCGAGATTGCCGGAACGTTAAGCCGGTCGCTACCGCTCCCGGTACTGACTCCATCACTCCTCGCTTAAGATCAGCCGCCAGTGCACCGGCTTTCCCGGCTCCAATTGCAGATTGTGGGATTCGTAAATCACATGTAGCGGTATGGGACCGCGCGCTCCTCGACCGAGTGGGCCATCCCCGGTAGCTGTCAGTGAAATCATCAACGGCCAGTCCGCGTTCGCGGCGACTGCAAGCGTCGCGTCGCCAGACTTCATTCGATCCCAGCGCTGGCCGCCCTTGAACTCTACTTGATCAGTTGGCGCTGTGCCTGGGACGGCCATCCACCAACGCTTCACTGTTACCGCTTCAGTCGTTTTCAATGTCTCGTCGCGGACGAGAGTTCGTCCATCCAAATGCCAGGTCACTTCAGCACTGATGTGCGGATCGACAAGTTCGCCCGCTTTGCTTCCGACTACTATCCACCTCTTCCACAAAGCGCGTACCGAACGACCATCCGCGCCGGGTTCGATCTCATCGGCACCATCGCCTGCTACCAGCACGCGTCCGTCGGCAAGTTCCAGAAATGGCACCAGCGATGGATAAACCTGTTCGACCGGATTCGCAAAACCTGGCAAGCCATGCGGCGCGGCTAAATAATCAGCGACGCCTGGTTTAGTGCCGGCCACAATCGGTAAGGTGAAGTAAATCGATCCCTGACGGACCAGCCAAACGCCTGCCGGTCTCGAGCCGCGACGAAAGAATTCGAAGCGCGCGAGATCGGGCCTCGCGATGTCACTTGAAAATGATGAGATCTTTTCGCGATCCAGGCCCTCTTTGAAACGCTGCTGGGCCAGCGAAATCTTGCCGCAAATACTAATTGTTTGTTGCCACTCGCGCTCGCGCGTGATGTAGCTGTAGTTGCCGCGACCAAAAGCAAACATAGAAAAACCATGCGTCTTATCATTGTAATCGTGACGCAACCAACGCCACGCCTGATAATAAGCGCTCGCGAGTTGTTCAAGTGGCGCAGGACGAAATTCCGGGTGCACTGCCAGAAAACCCACGATTTCCAAAGTGTCTGCATAACTGATAAGCCCCACACTGCGTCCCCACGCATAACCGTAACCATCCGCTTGGACCAGATCCCACCACAACTTTATCTGTTGCTTCAGCGAAGGGCGCACGGCATCAAGAATGTCTTTGCGATCCGCCGCTTTTGCGGCCTCCCACACGAATCGAGCATACTCGTTTGAATAACGATCAAAACGGCCGGTGGGCGGGGAATCATCAGAATAGATTCCACCACTGCTGAAGGGACGCGCCGCGCGCGTGATGACGCCATCGACCAGCGCGCGATCTTTCAGCAAGCCGAGTTGATAACTGATGCTGGCGATGCGCGCGGCGACACCCAGATAATTTTCGGGAAGATTAATGACCTGCTGCGTCTTCGGATCGTAAAAGGCCGAGACGTCGAGAAATTTGCGCCACTGTTCCTGCTCTTCCGCATTGAGCGTTTGCCAGACCGGATTTGATTTCAAGTCTCGTCCAAAGAATTGCAGCGCGAGCACACCGTACAATTGCGAGAATCGCGTTCCCTTTAATCGATATTCAAGCAAGCCAATCTCGCCGACTTCGCGCGCCAGGTCATGACCTCCAACCGTTTGCTTTTCAGTGAGATGAGCGTACGCGCCCAGAGCATACATAAAGTTGCCCCAGGTGTACTCGCCGGTTGTGCCTGCATTAAATATCTTATTCGGAGGCGGATTGTATGATTTGATCTCATCGAGGTGGGCCAAGACTTCTTTATCGAGAAAGTCAGTGACCTCCCGGTTCAGAGATGACGTTTCAATGACCTCGACTAAGCGATCCTTTGTGTTCGCGTCACCGCGCAATGACTGCGCGCTACACACCGGCAGACAACCGGTCGAAAAGATCACGATAAGAATTGATAAGAAAACTCTGCGCATGATCGTTTGGAATTACCCAGTTCTTTCGGGAGCGACGATAGTTTGGAGTGCGCTGACTTGTCAGCGCTTTCTATCAAACCGACCGAAAGCGGTGACGAGTCACCGCACTCCAAAATCATCTCCCCATCCATCCCCCATCAACCACCAGCACGTGTCCGTTCACGTAATCGCTCGCGGATGAAGCAAGAAAGACCGCCGCCCCGGCGAGATCTGAAGGCTCGCCCCAACGAGCAGCCGGAATGCGTTCGAGTATCTGACGATTGCGCGTCTCGTCCTGCTGCAGAGCCTTCGTGTTGTCGGTCCGCATGTAACCCGGGGCAATCGCGTTTACGTTGATTCCCTTCCCGGCCCACTCGTTAGCTAATGCCTTCGTCAGTTGCGCGACGCCGCCTTTCGAAGCGGCGTATGCCGGAACGGTGATGCCGCCCTGAAAAGAAAGGAGCGAAGCAATGTTGACGATCTTGCCGCTTCCCTGTTCGAGCATGTTGCGGCCGGCGAGCTGCGAGAGACGAAATACCGCGGAAAGATTTACTTCGATCACTGTCTGCCAATCCTCTTCAGAGTAATCGACGGCCGGCGCGCGCCGAATTGTTCCCGCGTTGTTGACCAGAATATCTATGCGGCCAAACTTCTCGATGGTCGCTTCAACCAAAGCGCTCGGCGTTTCTTTGTTTGCGAGATCTCCGGCGACCGCTAAGGCTTGTCTGCCAAGACGCGAGATCGCCTCAAGCGTGGCGTCAGGCGGGCGCGTGTTGCCATGACAAGCCACATCGGCGCCCGCTTCGGCGAGAGCGATCGCGATCGCCTGGCCAAGCCCCGCCGAAGCGCCGGTCACGAGCGCAATCTTTCCCTCGAGTTTGAACTGATCGAGAATCACTGTGTCCAGGTTATTTGCCGAGAAAGTCTTCACGTAAAGGAGTGAAAATATCGATCAGCACAACCTCTTCCTCCATCATCGTTGCGCCGTGAAGACAGTTAGGCGGAAAGTGCAGAACATCGCCGGGCGAAGCGATTCGTTCTTCGCCCTCGACAAAGAAACGTATGCGGCCGCTGATGACCAGGGACATCTGTTCGTGCGGATGTGTGTGTTGCGGCGTGACCAGAAAAGGCGCGAAACGAAACCGGCAGATCATCATTTGTTCGCCGACAAACAACTGCCGCTCGATGCCTTCGGCCGGATGTTCCACCGGAATGGTTTCCCAATTGAGATGCTGTGCCTTATTGAGTTCCTGAACTGCCGACATTATTGGTTTCCCCTTCTTAGGTGTAGTTAATACCGGAAGCGTCAGCGACTGGAGCGCAAGCGTCCTCGCTTGCATGTAACTCAGAGTAGCAACCGGGACGGTTGCGCTCCAGTCTTACCCGGTCGCTACCGCTCCCGGTACTGACTTCATCCGAGCATTACTTACCGCTTCGATAAAAGCTCGCGCCGCTTGCGTGATTTTCTCAGGCTGGCCTGCGCGGATCGCCTTTGTATCCACCAGATCCGCTCCTACTCCTACGGCTGCCGCGCCTGCTTTGATAAAGTCGGCCGCGTTGGCCAGCGTCACGCCGCCCGTCGGGACCAATTCGATCTGCGGCAGCGGCGCCTTCAAAGACTTGATGTAACTCGCTCCGCCCATCGCCCCGCACGGAAATACTTTGACCAAGTCCGCGCCGGCATTCCAGGCGGTGACGATCTCAGTCGGAGTTAGCGCACCCGGCATGACCGGCACATCCAATTCACCACAGCAAGTGATCGTTTCGAGATTCAGCGCGGGACTGACGATGAACTTTGCTCCGGCATTGATGCACGCACGCGCAGTTTCCGGATCAAGAACAGTCCCGGCGCCAACGATCGCTTCATCGCCAAAACGTTTCGCCAGTTGTTCAATCACCTGCACCGCTCCCGGAACAGTCATCGTGATTTCGAGCACCGACACACCGCCCGCCTTGATCGCTTCGACGACTTGAACCGCTTCTTCGGGAGACGAGGCGCGGACGACGGGTATGACGCCGATATCGCGGATCGTTTGGATGACTGCGGATTTGTTCATGATGAAATTCACCACAGAGGACACAGAGAAGAAAATTCAAACCAACTTAAATGCTAAATTATCTTCCTCTGTGTCCTCTGTGGTTATCGGATCTATCTAGCTACGCGCGCCCCACCACCCTTCATTAACTTTTCAACTTCCGCCAGTGTGGCCATCGTTGTATCTCCCGGCGTCGTCATTGCCAACGCGCCATGCGCTGCGCCGCAATCGACTGCGTACTGCGGGCCTTTGTTCATTAGAAACCCGTAAATCAATCCGGAAGCGAACGAGTCGCCGCCGCCGATGCGATCGAAGATCTCCAGGTTCTCGCGCGTCACCGCCTGATAAAACTCGCCATCGGAATAACAAATCGCGCCCCAGTCATTTACCGTTCCGGTCTTCGCGTTTCTGAGTGTGGTCGCGATCACTTTGAGAGCCGGAAACTCTTGTCGCGCACTTTCGATCATGCGACGAAAATTCTCGACCTCGAGCTTCGAATGATCCTGATCCAGGCCTTCGACTTCGAAGCCGAGGCAAGCGGTGAAATCTTCTTCGTTGCCCAGCATCACATCGACCAGTGGCGCCAGTTCACGATTGACTTCCTGAGCGCGCGTTTTGCCTCCGATCGATCTCCATAGAGAGTCACGATAATTAAGATCGTAGGAAACGATCGTGCCGTGCTTCTTCGCTGCTTCCATGGCTTCGCGGGCAACCTCTGGTGTCGTTTCCGAGAGCGCACAGAAAATTCCGCCGGTGTGAAACCAGCGCGCGCCTTCCTTTCCAAAGATCTGATCCCAATCAATATCTCCGCGCTTCATCTGCGAGACGGCAGTGTGGCCCCGATCGGAACAACCGAGCGCCCCACGAACGCCGAAGCCTCGCTCAGTGAAATTCAGACCGTTCCGCGCCACGCGCCCGACGCCGTCGTATGCGACCCAACGAAGATGTGTCTGATCCACGCCGCCCTGATAAATCAAATCCTGCACCAGGCGGCCGACCGGATTGTCAGCGAGCACAGTAACGATCGCGGTGTTAATTCCGAAGCAACGCTTCAATCCGCGTGCGACGTTGTATTCGCCGCCGCCTTCCCAAACCTGAAAGCTTCGCGTCGTCGCCACGCGGCCATCGCCAGGATCGAGCCGCAGCATTACTTCACCAAGACTCACCAGGTCCCAGCGAGAATTTTCTTTCGGTCTTAGGTTGAGTGAGGCCATCTGGTCTTTACGCGATTGCATCTTCGACGTTCGCCGGTTCAAGACGCGGCGCCAGGAGATGCATAATCCCCAGGGCCACCAGGTAAGTGCTGCCGGCAATCACGAAGATTGGCAGATAAGAGCCCGTGTACTGAAGTATCAATCCGACAGTCGACGCGATCAGCATGCCGCCAATCGCGCCGGCCATTCCGCCGATCCCAACGACCGAACCAACCGCGCGCCGCGGAAACATATCTGAAGCCATCGTGAAGATGTTCGCGCTCCAACCCTGGTGCGCCGCCGCCGCCAAACCGACAAACCCAACGGCAACCCAAAGGTGCGACGCGCGCGCGGCAAAAATCACCGGCACAACTGCCAGCGCGCACACGAGCATCGCCGTCTTGCGTGCCTTGTTCACGGACCAGTTGCGTTTGATAAGCGTCGACGAAAGCCAACCGCCGCCGATCGAACCGATATCAGCCGCAACGTAAATGACAACCAACGGCAAACCGATCTGGGTGATCTTCAAACCATAGTTGGTGTTCAGAAATTTCGGCATCCAGAAAAGATAGACCCACCAAATCGGATCGGTCATGAATTTGCCAATGGCAAATGCCCATGTCTGCCGGTGGGGGAACAGGCGGGCCCACGGTATTTTCGTTGTGGGTTCCGCCGGATCCGACTGTATGTATGCGAGTTCGGCCGTCGAAAGTCGCGGATGCTCTTCAGGGCGGCGATAAATCATCAGCCAGAAAACCAGCCAGATAAAACCCAAAGTGCCGGTAATGACAAACGCCCATTGCCACCCATAGTTGATCGCGATGAAGGGCACCACCAGAGGCGCAAAAATGGCGCCGACATTCGAGCCGCTGTTAAAAATGCCAGTCGCGAGCGCGCGCTCCTTCTTGGGAAACCATTCGGCAATCGTCTTGATTGAAGCAGGAAAGTTTCCCGCTTCGCCCAGACCCAGAGCAAAGCGCGCCGTGCCAAAGCCAAACGCCGAACGCGCCAGAGCGTGACCCATGGCCGCGACCGACCAGAAGATTATGGCGAGTGAGAAACCTTTCCGCGTTCCGAACCTGTCCATCAGATTTCCCACGACGAGCAGCCCGATCGCATAAGCAGCTTGAAATGCCGTATTGACATAGCCGTACTGCGCCTCGCTCCAACCGATGGTGTGCTTGAAAGCTTCATCGGTCGCGAGAATGCCAAGGACCTGACGATCGACGTAATTGATCGTGGTCGCGAAGAAGAGTAACGCGCAGATCACCCAACGGTAATTGCCTATGCGGGTGTCGATACTTTCAAAAGTCGCCGCGACCGCGCCGGTGGCGCTGGCTCCGGCAACCTGGGGCGGCGAAACATTTGATTGCGATTTCGGCAGGGCAGTTGATTTCAACGATTTGCTGAGAGGTTCCATATTCTTTGAATCCGAACCGGCTGAAACGACAACTACGAATCTACGGGAAATGAATTCGTGTGTTTTCGTGGTTAAGCATTTCCAACGTCGCTAAGCCAATACCACGAATCCACACGAAATGACTTCGCTCGAAACAGTCATTACTGATTCACCCCGCTCGCGAGAAATCCGCCGTCCACGACGAGGATTTCGCCGGTAACAAAACTCGCCGCGTCCGAGGCCAGGAACACCGCCGCGCCAGCCAGTTCTTCAACATCTCCAAAGCGCTTCATCGGCGTCCGCAACAGGAACTCGCGGCCTCGATCGGTTTCATCCAGAAGCTTTTGATTAAGTGCTGTGCGAAAAACGCCGGGCGCGATCGCGTTGACACAGACACCATGTGGCGCCCATTCAATCGCCAGCGATTTCGTGAGCGAAGCGACCGCAGCTTTGCTTGCTGAATAAGCCGCAACTTCAAACAGCGCGACGAACGTCGACAGCGACGCGATGTTAATGATCCGGCCATAGCCTCGATCGATCATATGCCGGCCGAAGACCTGGCAAGCTCGCAACGTTCCAGTCAGGTTCGTATCAAAGATTTCGTTCCAGTCAGCTCCAGCAAAATCGATCGTCGGGGCGCGTTTCGTGCGTCCGGCAGAGTTCACGAGGATGTCGACTTTTCCGAACTCAGCGATTGTCTGATCGCGCATCTTCTCGAGCGATGATTTGTCCGAAACGTCTGAAGTTATTCGCAGCGTTCGCCGGCCGCGGTCCTCGATTTCTTTCGCCGCCGCTTCAACCTGTTCTGCTCGCCGTGATGTCGCGACCACGTCAGCGCCGGCTTCGGCCAGCCCGTGCGCGATTGCGCGGCCAATGCCCGATGTGCCGCCGATAACGACAGCAACTTTGCCGGTCAGATCGAGTGGAGCGTAAGCCATAAACGTTTTGCCTGCTTAACCTTCAAGGCGTACAGACTTTGTACAAATGTTTAATCAAACACGTCCAGCAAGTGGTGAGACCAGAAAAGACTTGTTTGATGAAATCTACGGTTTCTTTTTTAGCGGCTCAGCGTAGATCTTAATCAGGATCATGGTGAAGTCTTTGTTCTCGGTGCTGCGCTGATGCGGTGTGCCGCGCGGCACAACCACGAGATCGCCCTTTTTGATTTCGATAGTCTTGCCGTCGATGATCCGCGGGCTGCGCCATTCGCCCGGATCAGTTTCTTTTGGAGAGTCTAATTTTCCTCCCAGCACCAGCGTGGCCCCGCCATCGAGCACGTAATAGACGTCATCCGAAGCATCGTGCAATTCGGCTGCGGCCCCCGTTTTGTTTTTTTCGTGCTGGACCGCGACGCGCAGTTGCATTCCGGCACTGTCGATAAGTTCAGATGTTTTGTTTTCAGGTTTGAGCGTCTTTTCTAAATCATCGAGAGACTGCGACGACATTACGACGAATGGACGAGTGGGCTCGCTCGGTTTGCGTTGAGCGAAGACCGCGACGGCTGAACCCAGGATAACGACCACGATTATCATGAGGCGATGACAAGTCACATACATTGCTCTATCTCCCTCGGACCGCTATTCGTGCCGTCAGACACGAAATGTTTACAACAACGAGAAGCTTCCTTGGAGTGCGCTGACTTGTCAGCGCTTTCAAAGCGGCGACTAGTCGCCGCACTCCATAACCAAGCCCATCATTGCGCCGCTACGAATCGCCTACTTCCGGCTCGCTTCCAAACCGCTGCCGCCCTGATCAAATCCTGGCTGAACGGTCACGACGCCGAATTGACGATCTTCGACTTCTTTATGCGCGGCCATCATCCACACGAAATTGATCGGATGCCCGGGCACCGAAACATTCGGGTGGAAACCCTTCGGCATGACCACGGCATCGCCGTCACGGACGACACCGATGAATTCCGGTTCGTCTGGATTCGTGTAGACGAATTGCACACCGAAAGCAGGCGCCGGCATATCGTAATAAACGTATAGCTCTTCGAGAATCGCCGCGTGTTCGTGCGGCGGCCAACTGGTCCAATGGCCCGGCTCTGAAGTAGTAAAGCCGGCGAGAATCCGTCCCGCTTCCACATTTTTTCCCAGCGTGATATTCACGGTGCGCGAATTCGAGGCGCCGCCCGTCTTGAATCTCAGCGAGCTGTCCTTTTCGACATCCGCGTAACGCACCACCTGCAGGGGATACTTCTTTTCGACCTGCGCTGAACATTCGACGAGGTCCACGGCGCTCTCAGTCGTGACTTCGATCTGACTGTCACGCGGCAAGTAAATTGAATCGTATTGATCAATCTGGTTCGCCACGCCATCACAGGTTATGGTGCACTGACCAGAAAGACAGATCAGACCGGACTCCAACTCGCCGGTTGAAAAGCTTACGTGCGGGGACTCGCTATCCAGGATAATGCGGCCATAAACCAGATGCTTCATCGCGCTGTTCTCAGGCGTGATCGAAATCGTGCGGCCTTTCCGGGCGTTCGTATTGCGAAAAATTAATTGTTTGTCTTCCTTCATTTGTGTGCTCATTTCTTGTTACCTTTCGTTGTGCGTCCCTGTCAAGAATTGATTCATTGATTCATTGATTCATTGACTCATTGGATCAATGGATCAATGATTCAATGTATTCCGTGCTCGTCCAGCCACAGAAGATCTTCGAGTAAATAATAATTGCCGTAAACCAGCATGCCGTCGCCCGGTCGCGTGCTTGAGCCGTGACGCAGAACTCCCGGCGGCGTTTTATCGTCCGCGTACACTGGTGTCAAATATCGATCGATGAGCGACTGAACGATGCGTTCGCCTTCACGACGATAGTTCGCGGCTCGCGTTTGATCCTGCGTTAACTCCGAGAGGTGCAACAGCCCACCCGCGATCAGCGCCCCAGCCGATGCGTCTCGGTTACGAAAGTGTACGCCTTCATCCACAAAGTCATACCAGGGTACGCCGTCCTCCGGCAGATGATCTAAAACGTAAGCAGCGACCTTCTCAGCCGTAGCGAGCATCCGCGCATCTTTTGTTTCACCGTAAGCGACAGTGAAACCGTATAGCGCCCAGGCTACGCCGCGCGACCACGTAGTGTCAGCAGCGAAACCCTGGTGAGTATGTGTGAACACTCTTTCACCTGGTTTCGCATTGTTCGGGAATTTCAAATTGCTGTTTGCGCCTTGCGACGAGAAAAACTCCTGACGATTGTCGCCGGGATTGTAATGAACTGATTGAGCCACTGACCCGTCGCGACGAACAAGCCACTCGGCTGATCGGAGCGCATGTTTCAATCCAAGTTCGCGCCACTGTGGATCATTGGTCTCGCGTGAAGCCCACCACCAGATTTGCAGATTCATCATCGTATCGATGATCGTGTCATCACCGTTGACGCTCCAGGCGGCCACGAGTTCCGTCTTTGGATTGTAAAGCTCTTTCAAACGCGCGGCCGCTCGCAGTCCAGCCTCGCGATACTTTGCATCTTTCGTTTGCCGGTAACCGAGCACCGACGAGTAATAGTTTATGAAGCCCGTATCGTGATTCTCAGTCGATTCTTTTCCAAGAAAGCGCGCGTTCCAGGATTCCGCCCAACGGCGAAAGCGTTCATCTTTCGTCTTCGCGTAGAGTTGCCAGAGTTCTGCCGCCCAGAATTCGCCCGTCCAGAAAAAACCTTTCTGCCCTTTCCATTCGCCCGTTTTGTTATCGCCTTCAGTGAAGAAGCCATCGCCTTTATCACGCGTAACTTCTTCGGCCGGAGTGCGCAAAACAACCGGCTCCCATTTGGCCACGTCCCGCTGGGCCGACTGTTTCAATAAATCAATCGCTTCTGCATAAGATTTCTTCTTCGCCGGTTGCAGAGTGTCCGGCGGAGCGGACTGCGGCGCCGCACTTGTTGAGATTACTTTGACTCGAGCCGGTTGCGTCAGCCGACGGCTGGTTGCTTGAACGAAGTTAGCGAACTGTTCCGCGGTTCGCGGCGTCGCGATGGGCGCAGTTAACGACCCGTAACGAAATCTCGAATCCGCCGAATCAGCATTTATCGTGAGATCGTCGGTGTTCTCCTGATCCCAAACACCGGTGACGTACCAATCTGCTTTTCCAGTTTCAAACTGTGGTTGCACCAGCAGGTTAAGCGGATCGTCGGCGATCGATTTGCTGTCCTTGCCCAGCGCGATGATCGCCAAACCTAAATTCTGATTCGGCAGCATGTGAATCGCAGTCGCCGGCGGACCTTCTTCTTCTACTTGAGGTCCCCACCATGCGCGAATGAACGCCGGATCAGTCGCCGTTGGAGTGAAAACCTTTTCCTGCAGATCAGGCTGTCGCACAATTCCAGTCACCAGCGTCAGTCCATCAGCGCCCTCGGCCGTGACGCGATGATCAAAGCCACGTTCGCCGGCCCATTGCGTCATGCGGCTAACAAGATTGACTTCACGCCCGCCGACTTTCCATCCTTTGTAAGTAAGTTCGACGACCGCACGCACTGGACCAGCGCTGACGATGCGCCATTTTCGTTCCGCAACTTCGGAAACTCTTACCGCCTTGCCATCGACGAGAGCAGCGACCGCGCCGATTCCGATCGCGTCTCCAATGCGATAAATGTCGCGGCCGAGCGGCGATTCCCAGTGATAGACGTATTCGGGAGCGCCAAACATTTCCAGGTACAAACCCGGACGGCGCTTGCCCCAGACATCGATCGCGTTGCGCTTGTCGAAATATATTCGCCAGGCGGTCGCTTCGGACTCCCAACCGAGCCCATCAAATTTCATCGTGAATTTTGCGTCGGTCCGTTTTGGATAATCGCTACGCAAGCGTTGCATCGTCGCCGTCTCGCCGTAAGCGATCGTGACAATCCGTGTCTGCTTTGGTTTCAGGTCGATCTGAAAAGCGAGTTCGTCATACTTGTTATCGCCGTCCAGATCGTCTGCTTGTGAAGGCAGCTCAATTGTTTGCAGCGTTCTCGCATCTTCGTCCAGCGTTGACGCCTCGCTGGCCGTAACGATTGCATCGCCGGCTTTGAAATCCGGCGCGACTCGCTTCAATTCGGCGACGCTGATAACAATGTCCTCGGCCAAACGAGTTTCATCGGACGGATTAGTTATTGCGAGTTTGAGGACCTTGATGCGCGGCGCTGCCACGACGGGTCCGGCTATTAGCAGCAGGAACAGACAGATCAGTACTGTGAAATTCTTTGCGTGCAAGAGTTTTTCTCTGAGTCGAGACAACATCGGAATCATGTTAGAAAGGGGTGCCTGCAAACCGGTTTTTCGAATTCAGTTTGAAGTGCAAGAGAACATCGTTCCTTTTCGCTCCAGAGGAGCGAGATGTTTATAGCTACCAGCTCCCTTCTTTATTGATAAGCTCCGTAGGAGCGCAATCGCATTTCTCTGCGCCGTGCCGGTTTCGCTCCTAAAGGAGCGAGATATTTCGGTTTGCGCTTTCTGCTATAAACATCTCGCTCCTCTGGAGCGAAAACGAAATCATCTCTCTCAGGGCTCATAGCTCACTTCAGAGTGAACTGCTCTTTCAGTCCGCCAATCATGACATCAAACTCGCCGGGCTCAACGATTGGTTTGTTGTCGGCGCCAATAAATCGGAAACAGGATCGAAGTCTTTGTCCTCATCTATCTTTTCCTGGCAACCGCGCTGTTAACAAAGGCTAGTTCTGCGATCCTTTTTGCAACTCGCGATAATAGCTCTGCATTATGTAGAACGCCTTTTTCTTCTGTCCCTGATCAGAGATTAGTCCTTTTCGATTGTAAAAGTCCTGAACTCCTGGCAGAGGCCTGCGCGGAGAGCGAAAGTCCATAAGGATCCAGGGACAGGTGCCCCGCAGGAATGGAATTCTCTTCAGCATGCCCAGCTGATGCTGATAAACGTTTTCCTGATATTCCTCTGTCCATCTCGTCAGTGCATCACCATGGTTTCCGTAGGGCGCTTCGCCGCCAAATTCCGTCATGATGAGCGGCTTCTGATACTTCATTTTCCACGTGAGCCCATCGGCCTTCTCTGGCAGACCGTCGTACCAGCCCACATACTCGTTACAACCGAACACGTCGACAAATTCTCCGAGCGGGTCGTCTATCATCTGCGTTTTGTCATCAACATAGTGCCGCTCCATCGCCGCCGAGATCATCCGAGTTGAGTCGAGGCTTCTGGCGCGCTCGATCAGCTTTTTGAGGAACGCCAGACGGGCGTCACCAACAGGAGTCTCATTGGCCACGGACCAGATAATCACTGCCACTCTGTTCTTGTCCCGAGCGATCATTTCCGACAATTGGTTCTGAGCGTTTTCGAGTGTCGCCGGGTTTTCCCAAAGAATGGTCCAATAGACTGGAATCTCGGACCAGACCATGATTCCCATTCGGTCAGCTTCGCGCAACATGAACTCGTTGTGAGGATAATGGGCGAGGCGCACAAAGTTTGCGCCCAACTCTTTGGCCCAGCTGAGCAAAGTCAACGCATCCTCGCGACTGTATGCACGCCCCCCCCGAAACGGCGCTTCTTCATGAATGCAAACTCCACGAAGAAAGATGGGTCGACCGTTGAGCAGAATCTCGGTGCCTTTGGTTTCAAGGGTGCGAAAACCGATCTCATCTTGCACGCGATCAGTTTCAGTTTCGACCACGACTTCATAAAGCTTGGGATTGTCGGGCGACCAAAGGGTGAGATTCGCGTCGAACTCGATACGCGCAAACCCATTCGCATCTGTAGAGAACGACTTACTGATTCGCGCTTCCGGAATTCGGATGGATATTTTTTGGGAAATCTTATCGCCGTTAAGCTTCACCCAGCCGGCGATCCGTTGCCGCGATCCTTTCTGTAACTGAATAAAATAGTCCTGTACGAAGGTGGTCGGCGTCTCAACCAGCTGCACCTGGCGAGTTAGCCCACCGTAATTCCACCAATCAGTGATCAGGGTCGGGACCGCATCGCGGCGTCGCTTGTTGTCGACCTTAACAATCAGGGAATTGTTAGCGTCTCGAACCAGGTTGGTGATTTCAAAATTGAACGGTGTGAATCCGCCTTCGTGGCGTCCAAGCTTCTGGCCATTGAGATAAACATCCGCGAGGTAATTAGCCCCGCCAAAATAAACGAAGACACGAGTGTTCTCTTTTCGTTGATAATCAAAAGATTTCTTGTACCAAATTGTGCCTTCGTAGAGCAGCAGGCGCTCTTTCTGTGTGTTCCAGTCACCTGGTACCTTCAGTAATTCGGAAGTGTCGAAATCATATTCGATCAGATCGCTTTTGCTCCTGGGCTTCGCGTCTTTGAAATAGCCATTGGCACTGGGTTGATAACGATAGTCATAGTAGCCGGATTCATAAGGATCGATAATGGTTCGCCATTGCCCATCAAGGCTGATCGTCTTTCGGCCGTCAGGGTTAGCAATTAGATCAATTTGCTGAGCTTGCGTGCTACCGAGAAGCGCGAGAAGAAAAATGCAAACCAGAACGGGTCTCATGTCGTGGCGGTTCCAAATAGTCTTGGATTCCTTTCGCTGTAACCTGCTTGCACACCGCCCGCAGCACTCACGCCCTTCATTTTTCGTCGCCGAAAAACGAAGAGCATGAGTAAGCAGACGGACATCCCAACTCTTCCAAAGAGATCAGAAGTTGAGTTTCAGACCGAACTGAATGTTACGAGCCGGTCCGGTGGTCGAAATCTTGCCGAAGGCTCCGTTCGAGGGCCCACACGCACTAGTCGTCGTCGTCACACACGAACCAAAGCCGACATCCGGGCTCCTAAAATTTGCCCGATTGAAGGCATTGAACATATCCGCCTGGAACCGCAAGTTAAATCGCTCCGTCAGACGAAATTGTTTGCGCATCGAGAAGTCCCAGGTTTGCAGACTCGGGCCCTGGACAATCCCCACCGGGGCATTGCCGCGACGGCCCAAAGGCGCGGGGCCAAACGCCGCCGGGTTGACCCAGCCGTCCGGGCCTGGATTGGACAACAACACCGGACCGCCAATGTAGTCAGCGCGACGGGTGCCGATCGCTGTGCTCGCGGTCGGCGTAAAGTACGCGCCGCTTTGGAAGCGGGTGATGCCGCTAACTTCCCAGCCGGAGAGTATTGCTCCTTCCACGCCTTTCTTATTGCGGAGAAGCGGTATCTGATAATCGTAGGTCGCGACAAAGATGTGCCGTCGATCAAAAGTTGCCGGACCGTAGTTGTAGTGACGATTGAAGGGATCTTCGCCAACGTCCAGGCCGTCACCGTTGCCGCTGGTATCAGTCAAACTTCTGGACCAGGTGTAGGCGGCTGTCAGTTCCAGGTTGCCTTTACGTTTGACCGCGTACAACTGAAGCCCGTTGTAGGTCGAGGTGGCATCCGAAAGGCGATATGCAATCGAGGTATATCCCTTGTAGCGACGCAAGGTGTTGAGGTTGGCGTTAGGTCCGGGGGGTTGGTTCGCAACCAGTGCGTCGAACGGAATGGCGTTTAGATCCGGCTGCCGGATCAAATGCCTTCCCTGGTTACCGACGTAGTTCGCCTCCACGAAAAAGCCGTGAGGCAACTGCCGTTGCACGCCGGCACTGTAGTTCATTGAGTAGGCAATCTTCAGGTTTGGATCAATTGCACTGATGCCCGCCAAAGGAGCTAGCGCGGAAGGTGTGCCGCCCGAGATATTCGAAAGGTTGCCGTTTTCAAATTGAGGAGTGTTAATAAATGGCGGCAAATTGATCTGCCCAAAAATCAGGTTGCCTTCGACTTTATCGTAGAACATGCCAAAGCCGCCGCGAATTGAAGTCTTGCCATCGCCCCAGGGATCGTATGCAAAGCCAAAGCGCGGCGCTAATTTGCTGGCCGGGTTGTAAAAACCACGAGCCGCTCCCGCGGGAACCAGCGCCACCGCAGCAGCACTAGTGCTTACTCGTCCTATCTCATCTGCCGGAATACCAGAGCCCGCGCGCACCAGTCCGTTGAATCGATTGCCGCCCTTGGTCGGGTCGATATTGCCGTTACTCAGAATCGTCACCGCTTGGCTGGGGTCGTAGCGGTTCGGATCGAAATTGGTCATGTTGTTCGCTTGAGTGTACGTCGGTCCAAAGTGATAGAGACGCGCGCCGATTTCGAGGCTGAAATTCCGAGTGACTTTCCAGCTGTCGGTGGCATAGGCCTCGTACTGACTGAAACGGAAGAAGCCCATGGGATCGTTATCGGCTTCATTGTAGGTGCGAAAGTTTCCCAGC
>DNNE01000190.1:17474-26184 GCA_003487805.1 Blastocatellia bacterium
AGCAGCGCGTCGGCGAAAGTATTGCCCGTCGATTTGCTACTGTTCGTGTTGAAGGCGAGGTTGCCGGTGTACCCCGATCGCCCATTCTGGTCTTTCCGATTCCGGATTATCAGCGCTCCCATCTTTAAGGAGTGCTTGCCACGAATCATGGTCAAATTGTCGCTAATGGCGATATCAACTGTGGGCGATACCAACGAGGCGGCTGGACCACTAAAATTCGAATAGGCGGCGCCGCCGGCGAAAGTAACATTTGGGATGCCATTATCGTAAACCCCGCCAGAGAAGAGCTGTGTGTAGCCAAATCCATAAGTCTCGCGCTTCCAGAACACGCCGGCTGGTGGAATATGCTGGCTATTCCAAGTCGAGTTGATCTTAGCTTCGTTAATTAAGGTGGGGTGGATTAACCAGGTGTAAGACACCTGAGCGCTGTACCCAGGGCGCAGGCGGTTCGAGGGGATCGTTGGCAACTGTGAAGTAATGAAGGTGCCGTACGGATCGATCAAGTTGTAATAGTCATGGAAATAGCGGCCATACAAACTGTGCTTTTCGTTGAAGCGGTAATCAATCCGCGCGTTGTCCTCGCGCCAGTCGAACGGACCCGGTTGCTGGAACGTGGCGTTGTTGGCCGTCGGCGTGTCGGCGTAGGCCACGGCCAGTTTTTGCATGGTGCTGTACACTGAGGCGATTGCCTTTCCATCAGTGGTAAGACCGACAGGCGCGCCGTTGAGTCGCAGATTCGCCAGATTACGATTTGGAATTGGTTGACCGGCAGCAACGGTCGCACCGGTTGCGGGATTGATCGCCGTGTAGCCAGTAGGAACATTGAGCGTTCCACTGCGAGCGCTGAAGTCGCCTAGTCTTTCCGCGCTGGTCGGCAGACTCCGTTTTACCGGAGCCGTATCCTGCCGGATGCGCTTGTATTCCTGACCCACAAAAAAGAAGAGCTTGTCTTTCTTAATTGGTCCGTTGAAGTTCCACCCGAAATTATTGAAGCGCAGTTTCGCTTTGACCGGCGAGGAGAAATTGCGCGCGTCCAGCTTGTCGTTGCGGAGAAACTCAAACGCGGTGCCGTGATAAGAGTTACCGCCACCACGCGTGACGATATTAATTGCGGCTCCGGCGTTGCGCCCGTATTCAGCGGAAAAGTTCGAAGTCTCAATTTTGACTTCCTGCACAAAGTCAATACCGACGTTGTTGACCTGACTGTTGTTGCTACCTGAATCCATGTTGAAGCCGCCATCAACCGAGAGGCTGTTGTAGTTGGGTCGATTGCCGTTCACTGCCGCCTGGCTGATGCTCAAGCTTGTTGTGAGTGCCAGCTGATCCTCGTCAAGGATTACGGCACCCGGGATTAGCGTCACTAGCTGCATGTAGTTGCGTCCGTTCAGGGCCAGATTCTGCACCTGCCTTTGGTCCACCACGCGCGCTACCTCGCCCGAGGTAGTATTCACAGTCTCGCCAACGCTGCTGCTAATCTGCACTGTCTCGGTCAACTGTCCAATCTCCAGGGTCATGTCTTGCGTCAAGCGCGCGTCAGCTGCGAGCACAACGCCGGCTTGTTGAGTTTTCTTAAAACCATCGCGAACCACCAGAATCGTGTAAGTACCGACTGGTAGATTCGTGGCGGTGTAAAATCCGTCCTCGTCTGTAGTGGCTGTGCGGATGAGGTTGGTGGCCGCATTCGTGATTGTGACATTGGCGTTTGGGACCGCACTGCCGTTACCGTCTTTAACGGTGCCGGAGATGCGCCCGAAATTGGTTTGACCTGAAGAGCTGATCGCCGTGCAAACCATGATCAAGAAAATCACTCCGACAATCGTGATGCTCGAAGGGCGCCGCCCTGTGTTCTGTGTGCTTCGCATAACTTATCTCCTTTGGATTCGAGAATACGGGCAGCCTTCACCGTCAACCGCGACGATTGCCCGCAAGAGCCGACCCCTTGTTCAGGTTAATGCGGAAGCGATTATGAGCAGCCTCACTCGCTTCTATAGGTGCAAAATTTACGCTACCCGGGGAGCGGCAAATGTCGGCGCGGCGATCAGCGCTGCGGCTCCCTTTAATCTCGGATAGTCTTGCGCAGCGGTAAGTCGCAAAGGTGTGCGCGCGCCCGCCTCCGTTAGCGCTCTTTCACTCAGACCTTTGCGAACGATAGGTTCGATCATGTCCCATCCGTTCATGATCTCGCCGGATAGATAAATGCAATCCGGATTGATGGCCTTGACGATGGTGGCTAAACCGAGCCCAAGAAAACGAGCGCTCGCTTCAAGGGCTCCGACTGCCTTAGCATCGCCGGCCCGCGCCAGCTCGATTAACTCCAATATGCTGAACGGATGTTTTCCCGAGTCGCGCAGCGCTTTTGGACTAAGTTCAGACAAATCCCAACCAAAATAACGAGACAGGATCGCGAGGTTCGACGTGTACGCTTCCCAACAACCTCTTGCTCCGCACATACAGCGGGGGCCATCGACATTTAGCGGCAAGTGGCCAAACTCACCCGCCAGATAGTCATGACCTCGCAACAACTCGCCATTGATTACGACTCCAACGCCGACGCCGTCCGAAATCGTAACGTAGGCAAAGCTGTGCGTCCGGCTGTCCCCGCGCTCCAGCCACAACTGTGCCAAGGCGCACGCTCGTGCCGAATTCTCAATTTGCACCGGAAGTCCGGTCATAGCGACGATCCGATCGCGAATATCAACGCCTGTCCAACCAAGTGCCGGAGCCTTCAGAATTCTTCCGGTGCGTTGGTCCACCATTCCGGGGACGACTATGCCAATCCCCTCGCAACCCGCGCGAAATGCCTTGTTCTTGGCCATTCTGCGAACTCGCAGAGCCAGATCCTTGACGAAGGCGGAAGGCGAAAAGATCGTGTCGTAGGTTTCCAATGCGAGTTGCCGACCCGCAAAATCACAAAGCATCAGGTACGTCTTGCTGAACCGGACATCGACTGCAATCGCCAAACGGTCGTGCGTTCTGATATGCAGGAAGGTAGGCTTGCGGCCGCGCAGCGTTTCGCCGGTGACTCCCTCGTAGATAACGTCCTGGTCCATCAGTTCCTGGACGAGCACGCTCACGATGCCGCGGGTGACATTCATTCGCCGCGCCAGGTCAGCTCGGGAAATCGGTTGGTGCTCGCGAATAAGATTCAGCGTAATCCGTCGATTGATATCTCGGGACGTTGTGCGCGTTGCTATGCGGAAATCTCGAGTATTGATCTTGCGCATCCGATAGGTCCTTTTGTTCGGAGTGCGGACAATATCGCTGCACAACTAAACTTGTCAAGCACTTTTTCCAGCAGTGGGGAGAATAATCTTGGCGGAAGAAATGGTTTGCCAAGTGGAGACGGGTGTACTAGACAGGAACGGTAAGTCTTGCCCCGCACGAGGCGCGGATCACCAGCTCAGGCTCGACAATGATGTGTTGCTCTTTTGAGCCTCGCTTGCCTTCAACAAGATCTATCAGGAGGCGGGCGGCCGCCTGGCCCATCTCCGAGGTTGACCAGGCTATCGTTGTTAACGGCACGCTCAACATATCGCCATAGTGGATGTTGCCGCCACCCACAATCGCAATGTCTTCCGGAATCCGCAGGCCTGCTTCAGTGATCGCGCTCATCGCGCCGATTGCCGCCGGATCATTAGCGGCAAAAATCGCCGACGGCAAATCACCATTGCTCAGCCACTCGCGCGTTGCCCGGTAGCCATCGCTCTCGGTGAAACCGCACTCGCGCACCAGTGCGGCGTCGAAAGGTATGCGGCTTTTAGCGAGCGCTTTCTGGTAACCTTCGAAGCGCAGGGAAGCTGTAGACGCTACAGTTCCCTTCAGGTGGCCCACGCGGGCGTGGCCCAGATTCAGAAGATGCTCGGTGGCCAACTCTCCGACCTTAACGTCATCGGTCGTGACGGTCGGACACTTGATTCCTTCAAGCTGACGATCGATGAGGACCATCTTTGCTCGTTCGCGAACCAGGCGCCGGTAAAATTTGGTCTCAGACGGAGAAGCCGACGACGCGAGAATCAAACCATCCGTTCGCGGAAGCAGGGCTTCGACTTCCGTCTCTTCGTTGGCGGTGTCTTCATCAGTGCTACAGATCAGGTTTTGATAACCGAGTGGTTTGGCGACCGTTTCGATGCCGCGGCAAATCTCGGCAAAGTAAGAGTGCATCAGGTCCGGCACCACCACACCAAGCAAATACGACCGATTAGTGGTGAGCGCACGGGCAAACTGATTCGGGCGATAGTTCATTCGCTGCGCGGCATCGAGAATACGCGCCCGCGTCTCCGGGCTAATCTCCGGATGATTGTTGATGGCGCGCGACACGGTCATCTTGGAAACACCCAGGGCGCGCGCGATGTCAGCTAGAGTTGTCGGCATTTACTTTACAGCGTGTCGATTGGTTTAGTTCGTCGTCTTTCGTGGTGTGCTTTACAGATGAATAACGAGAACCAAACCACGAAACCACACTAACCAGGAATCACGAAAGGACACAAAGTCAGTTGCTCAGTTCAAAAGTTTTACCCTCTCAGAGGGAAACCGAGTTACTTTCCATTCTTAAGGGCCCGCGCGATCGCTGCTTCAGCCAGCGGACTCATGATCGCGTAACCCTTCTCGTTCGGATGAAGTCCGTCCTCGCTCAGCTCATCTTTCAGGAAACCTTTCTCGTCAATCATGGCTGAATAATAATCGAGGTAGGTCAACTTGTTCTTTGCGGCGTAAGCCTTCATCCATTCGTTCAATGCTTTGATTTTTTCGGGTGGTCTTTGGAGGGTGCGAATTATCGGCTTGCCGTCTCGCTGCTCATAGTCGCTGATCGGAAGAATGGAAGCCAGCACCACTTTAATCGAATTCGTCTTCGCGAGTTCGGCCATTGAAATCAAATTGTCTTCAATGGCTTCAAAAGACATTGGGCCGGTGTTGCCCGCGAGATCGTTGGTGCCGGCCAGGATGACGACGACCCTGGGGTGCAGGGCGATCACATCCGCGCGGAATCGCAGGAGCATCTGCGGAGTTGTCTGACCGCTGATGCCGCGATCGACGTAAGGCTTGCCCGGGAAGAAGCCACCGAACTTCGGATTTTGCCACGAGTCAGTAATGGAATCGCCCATAAAGACGACCCGCGCCTCAGTCTTCATCGCCGGCGTCTCCTTCGCATTCGCATCATGATAACGCGCTAACTGTGGCCAATCCTTGAGCCTGGTCTCCGCCTGCTTGAGTTGCGTCTTCACTTCGGTGCAGTCGGCGGCGCTTGGCTGCGCCGCGACCCACCCGAAGCAACATAGAATCACAGTTATCGATTTGATCAGCAGATGGTGCTGTTTTCTCATCATTCCTCCCTTTGTACAGGCTTTGTACAGGCTTGGCTGAGAAGCGCGCGACTGGTACAGAACCGCTCGCGCAAGCGAGCGGGTGCTCTCAAATTTCAGCTTAACCCGCTTGCTGGCGCAAGCGGTTCCGTACCGGATTTTTGTCGACGCCACACTCCGCCAGGCCATCTCATCGCCTCCATGCTTCTCCGTCTGGAAACTCATAGTAATCAAGCGACTCCGGTTTCATCTCAATGCTGTATCCAGGATCCATTGGCGGCAGGTAGCGACCGTCTTTCATCGTCACCGGATAAACAAAATGTTCGTGCAGATGATCGACATATTCCGTGATGCGATTCTCAAGCGATGCGCTCACCGCGATGTAATCAAAGAGGGAAAGGTGCTGAACGTATTCACAGAGTCCCACGCCGCCCGCGTGCGGACAAACCGGCACGCCGAATTTTTCGGCCATCAGAATTACGGAGAGCGCTTCATTCACACCCGCGAGGCGGCAACTGTCGATCTGGCAAAAGCTGATCGCCTTCGCCTGCAAAAGCTGTTTGAAGATGACGCGATTCTGGCACGCCTCGCCGGTGGCAACACCAATCGGCGCAACTGCTTTCGCAATCTTCGCGTGGCCCAAAACATCGTCGGGCGAGGTCGGCTCTTCAATCCACCAGGGATTGAATTGCGCCAGCGGTTTCATCCACTCGATCGCCTGATCCACGTCCCAAATCTGGTTCGCATCCATCATCAAAGTGCGATCCGGGCCAATCTCTTCGCGGATGATCGCCGCGCGCCGAATATCATCATCAAGGTCGCGGCCGACTTTCATTTTGAAATGCGACCATCCCTCGGCCAGCCCCTGGCGCACCAGTAGCCGCACCTTGTCGTCCGAATATCCGAGCCATCCTGCGGACGTGGTGTAGGCCGGATAACCGACGGCGCGCATCTCTTCTTCGCGCGCAGCTTTGGTTGCTTCGTTTCGTCGCAGAATCTCGGTTGCTTCCTGCGGAGTTAACGCATCAGTGATATGACGGAATGGAATACACGAGACGATCTGTTCGGGCGACATGTCGACGAGCAGTTTCCACAAAGGCTTCCCTTCACTGCGCGCGTATAGATCCCAAACTGCGTTGACCAGCGCGCCGGTCGCGAGATGAATCACACCTTTCTCAGGTCCCAACCAACGCACCTGAGTGTCAGAGGCTATGCGCAACCAGAAGCCGGCGAAGTCCGCCGTTATCGACTCGAGCGTCCGTCCCAGTAGATGATGTTTCAGAGCATGCACTGCCGCGACAGATATTTCGTTGCCGCGGCCGTTGGTAAACGTTAAGCCGTAACCGCGCAGGCCGGGATTGTCTGTTTCCAAAACGACATAGGTCGCTGAGTAATCCGGATCCGTATTGACTGCGTCGGATCCGTCGAGCGTCAGCGAAGTGGGAAAGCGAATATCGCGGACGACTATGTTCGTGATTGTGATTGACATCAATCGTTATTCAGTGGCTATCGAATTGAAAGAGCGCAAGTGCTCATTTCAGATACTGGTCCAACGGAGGATGCAGCAACGCCTGGGTCTCCGCCGCCTCAAGATTGTCCGGCGTAATCATTGTGACACCGGTATCAATTCGTTTTTCGACGAGCTTTCCCTGCAGCTGCTCAACCATCGTCCGCACGCCGAGGTAACCCATATTAAAAGGATTCTGGACCACGATGCCGTGCAACTGCTTCGCCCGCATGGCGTCGACAAACGTCTGGCTCGTGTCGAAGCCAACGAACATTACTTTGCCGGCTTTGCCGATATCCTGTAATGCGGAAAGCATCCCGGCGGTCGTTGATTCGTTAGGACAAAAAATTCCCTGCACGTCGTCGCCGAACCGGTTAAGCAAATTCTCCGAAGCGCTTTTCGCCTTTTCACGGGTTGCGCCCGCATATTCAGTTGTGGAAATCAATTCGATGTTTGGATACTTCTGCTTCATCTCCTGAAGAAAGCCGGCTTCGCGCTCTTCCGTGCTCGCCGAACCTTCGGCATAACGAAGCAGAATGACTTTGCCTTTTCCACCGAGCAGTTCTCCCAGGCGATCCGCGCCCAGCATTCCGCCTTTGCGATTGTCCGTTGCGACGAAGCTGACAATCGAGTTTGATTCAAGCGCCGAATCGATGATCACAGTCGGCACGCCCGCGCTCTTCGCTTCTTCAACGGGTCGTGCCAGCGCACGATTGTCCAGCGGCGCCAACACTATGCCGTTCACACCCTGCGAAGTAAAACCTTCGACGACCTGAATCTGTTGGTCGCGATCGTCTTCGCGCAAAGGACCTTTCCAGATGATTTCAATTTCAGCGCCGTTGGTTGAGAGTTCGCGCTGGGCTTTGATAGCGCCGGCGTGAATGCTCTTCCAAAATTCGTGCGAAGTCCCTTTCGGGATGACCGCGATGGTCAACTTCTTCCCATTCGTTTTCGAACGGTTGCAGCCGGCGGCGGTGGCTATTAACGCCAGGGCAAGCAATACATAAAGTGTTTTGCGCATGATTGTTTCTCTCGAGGACTATCTAATTCATGATGACGTTTAGAGGCCGCACTTGTGCGGCCCTTGAACCCATGCCGGACAAGTCCGGCGTCTAAACGATGATTCAATCCAAAACGATCACGTAAAGCTCTTTCGGCCCGTGAACACCAACTGTAAGTGTTAATTCGATGTCCGCCGTGCGCGACGGTCCGGTGATGAAGGTTATGGCGCGGCTCATCTCTTCCTCACGGCCGCGCAATTGTTTTAGCGCATCACCAATCGTCAAACAAATATCGTCTGACCTGACCATCGCCACATGGACCGGCGGCAACAAAGACACCAGACGGTGCCGCTCTTTTTCAGACTCAAGGACCAATGTTCCGGTCTCAGCAATTGCTGCCTGGGCCATCGTGACGCCGACATCATAACTGAACAGCTCAGATACGGGCGGGCAGATTTGCAACTCTTCGACCGGCAGGTCTCGCGCCAACTCTGCCACGAGCGGCGCGTCTGAGAGGGCAATGCGTTTTGCCGGCACGCGACTCTGCAATTCCGAAATAATTTGAGTTAAAGCGCGAGCAGCTTCGAGTTCATCATGCACAACCGTGCAGTGGCCGCCGACTGATTCGAGCCGCTCGCAGAACATTTTGACTGGTGAAGGATCGGCCTCGCTTGCAACCTTGACGTTCTGATCTCTGGCGAAGACTGTCTCAGCGTGGGCCGGCGCAACGCGCGCACTCTCTGCCAGATGAGCACGAATCGAATGGATAATTTCCTGACGTGCGTCGTTATTTGTCATCAACAATTGCGGGCGGCGGATCGTGATACCGACTGGAGCGCAACCGTCCCGGTTGCAGCGCCGCGTTAACATCTCAAGCAAGCGAGGACGCTTGCGCTCCAGTC